>JBEKAO010000023.1:0-49704 GCA_050015855.1 Opitutaceae bacterium
GGTTCTGCGCCTCGGGGCAGACGATCGACCAGCAGGGGATGTTCGGGCGGCATGTGAACTTTTTTCACGAACTGGCCCTGCCCGAGACCTCCGACGGGCTCCTCCGGTACCTCCGCCAGACCGTTGCGCATGCATGCACGCGGACGAGTCTGCCGTTTCCGGGCCCCGTCCATTTGAACGTTCCATTCCGCGACCCCCTGCCGCCGATTCCCGACCGGACGGCGGAGACCCTCGGGGGGCTCGACTGGGAGGAATTCTTCGCCCATATCGCGCCCTCGCAGGGTGTCGAACCGCTGACGCGGGCCCCGTCGATCCCAGCCGATGTCCACGGCGTGATCGTGGCGGGTCCGGCGCTGCCGCGGGATCCGGCGGCCTACGCGGCCTCGGTGGGCGACATCGCGCGAAAGCTGGGCTGGCCGGTCCTAGCCGACGGACTCTCTCCCGCCCGCAACTACGCGAGGGAGATTCCGCACCTGGTTACGGCGTACGATGCGATCCTCCGAAACCCGGAGGTGGCCGGAAAGCTGAAGCCCGAGACCGTGATCTGCCTCGGCGGCTGGCCGACGAGCAAAATCCTGCGCAACTGGCTCGAAAGCAGCCGGGCCGCGACCTGGCTCATCAGCGTCCGGCCGGACAACCGGGACGCCCTCCACGGCTCGACCCGCCAGATTCCGATTTCCCTGAAGGTCTTTGCCAACGGGCTGCCGGAATCGTCCGGTGCGGGCGGCTACGAGCAGATGTGGAGCGCCCTCGAAGGGCCGGCCCGCTCCATGCTGGACCGGCGGCTGGAGATGGAGACCGCGTTTTTCGAGCCGAAGGCGGCATGGCTTCTCGCCCGCCATCTCCCGGAGGGGACGCCCCTTTTTGTGGCGAGCAGCATGCCGGTCCGGGACGTCGAAAGCGTCTGGCCCGCGGGCGACCGGCGCATCCGGGTGTTCTTCAATCGCGGCGCCAACGGGATCGACGGCACCCTCTCGACCGCGCTGGGCGTCGCGCACGGAAATCGTCCGGCCGTTCTTCTGACCGGCGACCTGGCGCTTCTGCACGATTCAAACGGATTCCTCGCATCGAAGAAACTCCGGGGAAGCCTGACCATCGTTCTCATCAACAACCGGGGCGGGGGGATATTCGAGCACCTGCCGGTGGCCGATTTCGAGCCGCCGTTCGAGGAGCTGTTCGCGACGCCGCAGTCGGTGGATTTTTCGGCGCTGGCCGCGGCGCACGGCGTCGAGCACGCAAGCGTCCATGACTGGGTGCAGTTCACCGAACTCGTGTCGACCCTTCCGTCGTCCGGGGTTCGGGTCCTTGAGCTGTGCACCGATCGCAAGCACGATGCGGCCGCGCGGAAGAGCCTGTATTCCGCAGTGTCAAAACTCGGCGCGTGACCTCGACAAGAGGCCGAAGGCGGTTCAATTTCGGGCCGTGATTCCCGAATGGAAAAGCGCAAGGACCTTCACCGACATCCTCTATCATAAGGCCGGTGGCATTGCAAAGGTGACGATCAACCGGCCCGAGAAGCGCAATGCGTTCCGGCCGGAAACCGTCACGCAGATGATCGAGGCTTTCACCGATGCGCGCGAGGACCAGGCAATTGGGGTCGTGCTATTGACGGGCGCGGGTCCGCATTCCGATGGGAAGTACGCGTTTTGTTCCGGCGGAGACCAGTCCGTCCGCGGGCCGGCGGGATACGTCGGATCGGACGGCGTGCCCCGGCTGAACGTCCTCGACCTGCAGAAGCTGATCCGCTCGATGCCCAAGGTGGTGATCGCGCTTGTGGCCGGGTACGCGATCGGGGGAGGGCACGTCCTGCACGTCGTCTGCGACCTTACAATAGCCGCCGACAACGCGGTCTTCGGCCAGGTGGGGCCGCGCATGGGAAGTTTCGATGGCGGGTTTGGCTCCAGCTACCTCGCCCGGATCGTCGGGCAGAAAAAGGCCCGGGAGATCTGGTTTCTCTGCCGGCAGTACGGCGCCCGCGAAGCGCTGGAGATGGGGCTTGTCAATGCCGTTGTTCCCGTGGCCGAGCTGGAGAAGGAGGGCGTCAAATGGGCCGGCGAGATCCTCGGTAACAGCCCGCTCGCCATCCGCTGCCTCAAAAGCGCATTCAACGCCGACGTGGACGGCCAGGCAGGGCTTCAGGAACTGGCCGGCAACGCGACCCTCCTCTACTACATGAGCGGGGAGGCGAAGGAGTTTCACCGGGCGCAGCGCGAGAAGCGCCGGCCGGATGCCTCCAAGTTTCCCTGGCTTCCGTAGGGGCGGCTAATTGCCGAGGCTGGCCCGCAAGCTCGCGAGCTGGCCGGCGGATCCGAGCTTTTCGTTCTTGTGCGCGATGAACTTCGCGTACTCGTCCATGAAGATCTTGCCCGGCGGGCGGAAATCGAACTCGGCGGGCTTGTCGCGGAAGAACTCGCGGTGGACGCGCGTCCAGACGAGCCGGCCGTCGGTGTCGATGTTGATCTTTGTGACGCCGAGCTTCGCCGCGGGCAGGTACTCGTTCTCGTCGACGCCCACCGCGCTGCCCAGCTTGCCGCCGGCCGCGTTGATGCGCCTGACCTCCTCCTGCGGTACGCTGGAACTGCCGTGCATGACGAGAGGGAACCCGGGAACGAGCTTCCTGATCCCCTCGATCACCTCGAAATGGAGCGACTGGCGGCCCTTGAACTTGTAGGCGCCGTGGCTCGTGCCGATCGCGGCCGCAAGGCAGTCGCAACCGGTCAGCTTGATGAATTTCTGCGCCTCGTCGGGCTTGGTCAGGCACGCGTTGCCCTCGTCGACCTTGATGTCCTCCTCGACCCCGCCGAGCATTCCGAGCTCGGCCTCCACGGAAATTCCCTTGGCGTGGGCGGCGGCGACGACGCGCTTGGTGATCTCCACGTTCTTGTCGAACGGCTCGTGGGACGCGTCGATCATGACCGAACTGTAGAAGCCGGACTTGATGCAGTCATAGCAGGTCTCCTCGTCCCCATGGTCGAGGTGGACCGCGAAGATGGCGTCCGGATGGAGCTGTGCGGCCGCGCGGATGATCGCCTCGATCATCAGCTTGTCGGTGTATTTCCGCGCCCCCTTCGAGATCTGGATGATGAACGGCGCCTGCGACTGGATGCAGCCCCTGAAGAGGCCCATCGCCTGCTCGGCGTTGTTTATGTTGTACGCGCCTGCGGCGTAGTTGCCATAGGCATGTTTAAAGAGTTGGGCGGTGGTGATGATCATGGCGAAAGATTCGGTAGGAACGTAGACACTACGGCCCGGCGCATCGAGGCCACAAGCGCGAATTGGCGGACACGGGGGCTTTGGGCCCGCTTTTTAGCGGGCCATCTTGGCCCCATTATGGTTCGTCATGGCGAACCGGTCCCTTTTGTCCCCTCGCTTTTCGGATCGGGGGCGGGGGCCGGTTCCGCGGCTTTCTTTCGCGTGAAACCCCTCCGCTTCGGCGCGTTGGGATCCTTCGGGGGGCGCGGCGCAAATTCGAACGCGGTCGTTCCGTCCGGCTTCAGCGCGAGATGCGCGCTGAAGGGGCGCCGGGTCCTCTGGCTCCAGAATTTGTCCAGGAGATCGGTCTTGCCGACGTTCAGCATCTTCACGAACTGCTCCCTCGGGATGTCGCGGGAGAGGATGCGCCTCGAACAGCGGGCGAGGATCTTGTCCTCGCCGTTTTCGACGCGGCGGACGACGTAGCTTTGGGGCGTCTCGTAGATTTGCGCGTCCGGGCCGAAGCGCTCGGGGGCGGGCTCAACGGGCTGGAGCCCCGTGAAGTCGATCTTGACCGCCCCGTTGGCGTCGCGCTGCCCGTCGAATACAAACTCCGCCTTCTTCTCCTCGGCGTTGTACCGCAGGATGGCATGGTAGGGCTTGCCGGTCTTTGCGGAGCGGAATCCGTCGAGCGGGCCGATCTGGCCCTTCGAAAGGAGATCCCGAACCTCGGACTCCTCCATCCGGCGGCCGCCGATCACCTTGTAGATCATGAGCTCCCCGTCCTGGGACTTGTATCCGCGGAGGGTTTCCCGCATCGGCTTGCCGTCCGTCGGCGACAGGATGTCGGTCACGCGGGCCGCCGTGTCGTCCTCCTCGAAGGCCTTCACGCGCTCGATTATTCCGCGGGTCTGGTCGGCCACCTCGCGCATGAATTCGGGCCTCGTGAATTTTCCGTGCTCGATCTGCCGGAGCTTGAACTCCCATTCCCCCGTCATGGCCGGGCTCGTGAGGGCCTCGGCCTTCACGGCCGCCAGGAACTGAAGCAGCTGCTCGGCCTTCGCCGTCGGTATCAGCTCCCGCTGGGCCCGGTCCATGTATCTCTGGTTGATGAGCCCGTCGATCGTGTCGGCGCGGGTGGCCGGCGTTCCGAGGCCGCGCTCCTTCATCGCCTCGGCGAGCTCCTCGTCGTCCACGAGTTTTCCGGCGCCTTCCATTGCGGAAAGAAGCGTCGCCTCGGTGTACCGGGGCGGGGGCTTCGTCGTCTCGTCGTGGAGGGTCGCCTCGATGGTCTTCGCCCGCGCGACGCCATTCACGACATCCTGCGGGGCCAGCGCCGGCAGCGCCTTCGAGTCCGGAGAGTCGTCATCGACCGCCGTTTTCCCGTAGACGGCGAGCCAGCCGGGAAACGTCAGGACCTTGCCCTCGGTCTTGAAGGCGTGGCCGGAGACGACGCTCATCCGCGTCGTGATGTCGAACTCCGCCGAAGGGTAGAACACCGCGACGAACCGGCGCGCGATCATGTCGAAGATTTTCGCCTCCATGTCCTCGAGATGCTTCGGCTCGGTGATTGTCGGGATGATGGCGAAGTGATCGGAGATCTGGGCGTTGTTGAAGATCCGCTTGTTCGGGCCGAGCCAGCCCTCGTCGAGGATCCTTGCGGCAAAGCCCGAGAGGTCTCCCTTGAGATTGCCGAGCGCCTGGCGCACGGTCGGAATGTAGTCCTCGGGCAGCGCCCGCGAGTCCGTTCGCGGGTAGGTGATCATCTTGTGCCGCTCATAGAGCGCCTGGGCGATCTGGAGCGTTCGGCGGGCCGGGAGACCGAAGCGATTGTTGGCCTCCCTCTGGAGGGTGGTCAGATCGTAGAGGCGGGGGGACGCCTGCGAGCTGGCCTTCTTCTCCTCGGTGACCTCGGCCTGCGGATGGCCCTGGCACGAGGCAAAGACCGTCTCGGCGAAGGGTTTTTCCCATATCCGGTCGATCCGGTCGTGCTCGTCGCCTTCGGCCTTCTTGAAGCCGGCCCTCTGGTAGACGCCCTCGTACACGCCATTTGCGACCTCGAAGAGCGCCGTCACGCGCCAAAACGGGCGGGGCTTGAAATTGCGTATCTCCAGTTCGCGCGCGAATACGATCGCCAGGGTGGGGGTCTGGACGCGGCCGACCGACGCGACGTTCCCCGCGCGGGATCCGAACATGCGCTTGGTCAGGGCCCGCGTGCCGTTGATCCCGATCAGCCAGTCGCTCTCGCTGCGGCAGCGGGCCGCGTCGGCGAGCCCGGCCATCTGGGAGCCCTCGCGCAGATTCCGGAAAGCCTCGCGAATCCCCTCGGAGGTCATGGTCTGCATCCACGCCCGCTTCACCGGCAGCTTGCACTTGGTGATTTGGTAAAGATAGGCGAAGATGAGCTCGCCCTCGCGCCCCGCGTCGCACGCATTGATGACCAGCTCGATGTCCTTTCGGGCGAGGAGCTTCTTCAATTGCTCGTAGCGCTCCTTTGAGTCCTCGATCGGCTTGAGGCCGAATTTTTCCGGGATGATCGGCAGGACCTCGAGCCGCCAGAATCCGTACTTCTTCTTGTCGATGTCCTCGGGCATCTCCAGTTCCACGAGGTGGCCGACCGCCGACGAGATGACGGTTTCGTCATTTTCAAAGTGATTGCCCTTCTTGGGCACCTTCCCCAGGGATCGCGCGAGATCGGCGGCCACGGACGGCTTCTCGGCAATGATGAGTGACTTCATGAAGAGGGGAGCGGTTAGGGTTCGGAGGGCGGAAGTGCAAGCACTATCCCGCTTTGCCCGGCCGGCAGGACAACTATAGCACGGGCTGGGCGAAGGGGCGCAGAAGAGGCGCGCGCGCCTTGATTTTCAAGGAGAAACGGCTCCCCTTTGGCTGGCGCGAGCCGGCCGCGACCCCCGGCTATTCCACGTCGACGGAATCAATTCGCGCCTTGCGCACGGAGGGCCACCTCCAGCCTTCCCTGCAGGCCGGCCATGCGGGTCCGGAGCTGCGGATCCGAACGTGTCGCGAGGCCCTTTTTCAGGATGTCCCGGGCCGACGCCAGGTCGCCTCCGCTCGCCAGCGCGATCGCCGCGTCGTACAACAACGCGGGATCACCGGGGAACAGCCGCGCGCCTTCGCGGCAGACCTGCATCACGGCGGGGGTGGGATTGGCGCCGGCCGCAAGCGCGATTTGGGAGTAGAGGCCGTATACCTCGGGCAGGGGCGGCGACTGCTTGCGCGCCTGGTCCAGAAGTCCCAGCAGGGTGGCCGCCTGGATGGGGCTCAATTGCGCTTGCGCCTTGGAGGCGCCCGACTGTGCGCTGATCAGTTCGTTGAACAAAAGACGGACCAACTCGTAATAGACGCGCGGGCGGACGACGTGGCCGGCCGCCGCCGCTCTCAGAAGCGGATCGGCCAGCGCGGGCTTGCCGCAATCAAGCTCGAACAGGCCCATGGCGCCGAGGAGGCCCGGGTCGGTCTTGTCATCCTGATGCGCGAGATTGAACGTCTCCTGCGCGTGCTCGAGATACCTGGGCTTGAGTTCGGGATGCTGGAGGGCGACCTGGTCCATTTCCAGGCGTTCCCAATCACCCTTGATCCGCCCGACTTCCGCGGGCGTTGCGTCCCGGAGCTTGATATCCGAGTCGGCCGGTGCCAGGGGGGGCGATATGGGCAGGGAGTGCGTCAGCGCCCAGGGCAGGTAATCGCTGAGGTCATTGAGCGCCCAGAAGTAGTCCTCGCCGAACAGATCCGCAAAGTGCTGCTCCGTCACGGGGCCGGCCGAGGCATCGTCCACCAGCTTCCAGAGCGCCGCGCGCCGCGGATGGTTCTCGCCGTCGAGGGACCAGCGGATGAAAAGCGAGGTTTCCGCCAGGCGCAGGTCGGCGTGGGCCTGCGTTTCGGTCGATCCGTCCGCTGGATCGGCGAACACTTCCGCAAGGGGAAGCAATTGCCGGGGCGAGTCCGGGTCCGCCGCCAGTTTGGCGGACTGATCCTGGGATACCCACCTCGCCATGCCGGTTTCAGCCGCGCCCCGTGAGAATTGCATCCCGCGATACAAGTCGCAGAATCCGTCGATGAACCAGCGCGGGAGGGCCGGAACCCGGCGCTCGAGCGCGAGCCGCACCCGGTCATCGGAATAAACCATGCGCGTGACGTCGATCGACCGGCCGGGTTGCACAAAAAAGACGGCCAGGGTATCCCTGTCCCAAAGCAGCAGGTTCGGCAGGAAGAGGACCTTGGGTTGCTGGCCGGACCCCGCGCCCGCCCCAGGGGAGTGGGCGAGAAGCTGGGCCATCAACGGCGCAGACAGTGCGTCGTTCCCATTGTCGGGAACCAGCAGGTAGACGGTCGGAACCGACAGCTTGGCCTGAAAATCGGGCGGAAGGACGGCGTCAAACATTTGCCCGGCGGTCAGCGCCGCATTGGCGAAGGCCTCGGTCCTGGAGTCGGACCAGCGGGACAGCACTTCGAACCCCGGCGGGTGGGCGTATCGCCATGTCACTCCCTGCACGACAAAAGGCGGAAGCATGACCACGCGGTCGCCGGTGACGGTCGGCCCCTGTGCGCGCAGCGGCGCGACGGCCGCGAGCGCGCTCATGGCGAAGGACGCGAACTTGAAGCGGGAAGAGGTATGCAAGGGGGAAATGCGCGGTCGGGTGGTTTTCCGGCTTGCCCTCGATCCTACAGCCTTGGCGTTTCGGCCAGCGTGCTGTCGAGGGCCTTCAGAAGCTCCCCGATCGTCTCGTCGGTTTCGTCGCCCATGTTGGAAATCCGGAAGGCCTTGCCCTTCAGCTTTCCATAGCCGCCATCGATCACGAAGTGGTGCTTCGACTTGAGCGTCTTGTTGAGCGCGGGCAGGTCGACATTGAGGGTGTTCGCAAAGCAGTTCAAGGTCACCGAACCATAGCCCTCCTTCGGGAAGAGCTTGAACCCTTTCGCGAACGCCCACTCGCGAACCGTCCGGTTCAGGCGGGCATGGCGGGCGTAGCGGGCGGGAAGGCCCTCGGCGGCGATATCCTCGAGCTTGGACTTTAGGGCGAAGATAAGCGGAATCACCGGTGTGCTGGGGGTCATTCCGGCCTCGTGGTTTTTTTGAAACTCTTGGAAATCGAAATAGTATCCGCGCCCTTCGGTCTCTGCCGCCCGGGCGAGCGCCCGCTTCGACACGGACAGGAACGAAAGCCCGGGCGGCAGGGCCAGCGCCTTCTGCGAGCCGGTGATGAGGACGTCGATCCCCAGTTCGTCCTTCGGGATCGGCAATGCGCTGAGCGAGCTGACGGCATCGATGACCGAAATGACATCCGGGAACTGGCGGACGACCGCCATGAGCGCGTGGATGTCGCTCATGCAGCCGCAGGAGGTCTCGTTGTGGATGATCGTGACTGCGTCGTAGGCGCCGGTCGCGAGCTCGCGGCGGACCGCTTCCGGATCGACGGGCTGGCCCCATTCGAATTTCAAGGCGCCGGCGGGCCGCGCGCAGCGGAGGGCGACGTCGTTCCATTTGTCCGAAAAGGCCCCGTTCATGCAGTTCAGCACCTTTTTCCGGGTGACGTTTCGGACCGCGCCCTCCATCGTGCCCCACGAGCTGCTCGTAGAGAGATAGACCGGGTCCTTCGTCGCGAAGAGCGCCTGCAGCCCGGGCTGGACGGACTGGTAAAGCGCGACGAAGTCCGTGCTGCGGTGCCCGATCATGGGCTGGGCCATGGCCCGCAGGGTCTTTTCCGAAACGGCGATCGGGCCGGGAATGAACAGTTTGTACGTCATGAGTGTGCGCGTGGAGGCAACTGAAAACAGTTTACCCGGGCTTGCGCGTCAACATTCATTGATATTTGATGGAAATGCAGTTTGGCCAAACAGGCTCCCTTCTTGGCCGGGCCGCACCACTGCCTGAGATTCCGCAGGTAAACCACCGTTTGTCCCTCCCTGCATGGCGCCATCCTGGCTAAAGAAGAAATTCCAAGCGTTCGAGCTGTACACGGTCGATGTCGTGCTGGGCCGCCGCGCCGACACAGGGGCCACGATCTACGGCGCCCTCCTCCAGGCCCTGTCCTGGGGTTTCAGCGGGATCGTCCAAATGCGCCTTTGGCTGTACAGGCGCAGGATCCTCCACGACCAGCCGCTGGGCTGCCTGGTCGTGGTGGTCGGCAATCTCACGGTGGGAGGAACGGGAAAGACCCCCGTGGTGGAGAAATTTGCCCGTGCCCTGCGCGACCGCGGCCGGAACGTGGCCATACTGAGCCGCGGATACAAGAGCAAGGCGCCGCCCTTTTGGAAGAAACTGTGGTACGGGCTTTCGCACACCGACGAGCCCCCGCCCAGGATCGTGAGCGACGGGACCGACGTGCTGCTCGACAGCGAGGAGGCCGGAGACGAGCCGTACATGCTCGCCCGCAACCTTCCCGGCGTCGTCGTCCTGGTCGACAAGAACCGCGTCAAGGCCGGCGCCTATGCGATCAAGCGCTTCGGCTGCGACACCCTCGTCCTGGACGACGGGTTCCAGTATCTGCCGCTCAAGGGGCGGCTCAATCTCCTTCTGGTCGACAAGACAAACCCGTTCGGGAACGGACGGCTGCTTCCGCGCGGGATCCTGCGGGAGCCGGTCAAGCATTTGCGGCGGGCCAATTACGTGTTTCTCACCAAGTCCAACGGACGGCGCGATCCAGAGCTGGAGGCGCTGATCGCGCGCAACAATCCCGAGGCGGATATCATCGAGTGCGCCCACAGGCCGAAGTTCCTGCAGCGCTGCGACGTTGCGGGCGACGGCCCCGGCGCCCGCCAGCCGCTCGAGTGGCTGAAGGGCCGGCGCGTCTTCGCATTCAGCGGGATCGCGACCCCGGAGAGCTTCGAGAAGTTTCTGAGGGACCTGGGGGCCCTGGTCATGGGCCGGGAAAGGTTTCTCGACCACTACCGGTACACGCCCGAGGATCTGGCGGCCCTGGTCGCATGGGCCCGGCAGGAGGGGGCGGAATGCCTGCTGACGACCGAGAAGGACGCCGTGCGCCTCCCCCCGACGGTCGGCGGCCCGCTGCCCGTATACTATCTGCGGCTCGAGATCGAGATCATCAGCGGGGCGGCCGACTTCGACGAGGCCGTCGGGCGGATCTGCTTCCCCCAGGACGCCCTCCGCCAGGCCTGAATTCTGGTGGCGGAACGTTTTGACAGGGAGAGCCCCGAAAGAGGCGTTGCGAGCCTGCCTGCCCGCCTCGGGGGCCAGGACGGGCTGGGATCCCGCCTGGCCCGGCATGGCGGGCATGCTGGGTCTTGGCGAGCTCCGCCTCTTTCGGGGCTCTCCCTGTCAAAGCGTTCCACTACTTGAATTGCGTTGCGGTCGCGCGCGCCCCGGGATTGGGTTTGCTATATGATTATAGACCCACGCTATAGCACCCTCGCAAAGGGGCTCGCGGAGTATTCCATGGCGCTCAAGAAGGGCGAGCGAGTCCTCATCGACGCCTTCGATGTCCCGGACGAGATCGTCGTCGCGCTGATTCGCGCGGCGCGGAGCCTCGGGGCCAAGCCGTACGTCCAGGTGAACCGGGCGCGCATCGCGCGGGAACTGGCGCTGGAGGCCGACGAGGCCCAGGTGGCGCCGCTTGCGGAGGTGGAGCTCGCCCGGATGAGAAAGATGGACGCGTACGTCGCCCTCAGGGGTTCGAACAACATCTTCGAATCGTCCGACGTTCCCTCCGAAAGGGTCCAGCTGATCAGCCGGCTGATGAAGCCCGTTCTCGACCACCGCGTCGGGAAGACAAAGTGGGTGGTGCTGCGCTGGCCGACCCCGGCCATGGCGCAGCAGGCGGGGATGAGCACGGAGGCCTTCGAGGATTTCTACTTTCGGGTGTGCACGCTCGACTACAGCCGCATGGAGCCCGGCATGAAGGCGCTGGCGGCGCTTATGCGCGGCACCGATCGCGTGCGGGTGAAGGGCCCCGGCACGGACCTGCGCTTTTCGATCAGGGGAATCGGCGCCGAGGCGTGCGGGGGGCTGCGCAACATCCCGGACGGCGAGGTCTTTTCCTGCCCGGTCAAGGATTCGGTGGAGGGCTTCGTGCAGTACAACGCCCCGACCGTCTACCTGGGCACGTCGTTCGACAATATCCGGCTCGCATTCAAGAAGGGGCGGATCGTCGAGGCGACGGGGAACAACACGAAGCGCCTCAACGAGATTCTCGACAGCGACGAGGGCGCGCGGAGCATCGGCGAGTTCGCGATCGGCTTCAACCCCCACATCCTCGAGCCGATGCGGGACATCCTCTTTGACGAAAAGATCGCGGGCTCGTTCCACTTCACCCCGGGCCAGGCCTACGAGGAATGCGGCAACGGAAACAAGTCCCAGGTGCACTGGGACATGGTCTGCATCCAGCGCCCCGAGTACGGCGGCGGTGAAATCTGGTTCGACGGCAAGCTGATCCGAAAGGACGGGCTCTTCGTTCCAAAATCCCTTCACAAGCTCAATCCCGGCTACCTGCTCGCGGGGAAATAGCGCCGCGCCATTCATGCCGGCCGACGGCGGACTTCGCTCCTTCATCCAGGCGCTCCCGAAGACGGAGACGCACCTCCATGTCGAGGGCGCCCTTCCGTACGACCTCCTGCGGAATTGGCGCCCGGACAGGTACCCGGAGGATCCGCCTTTCCGGCGCGCGGAGTTCCGCTACTCCACTTTTCCCGAGTTTGAACGGATCCTCCTGGACCACGCCCTTCCCTGGTTCACCTCGGCGGAGCGCTACCACGAGGCGGCGAAGGCGATCTTTGCGCGGCACGTTGCCGCAAACGTCCGATACGTCGAGACGAGTTTTCACCTTCCGGTGTCGGGCTTCATCGGCGTTCCCGGCCCGGAAATCCTCGCCGCGATCCGAACGGCTGCGCCGCGGGGACTGGAGGTTCGCGTCTTCGCGGGAATGCCGCGAAACGCCTATGAGGGGCCCCTGCGCGCGGTCATCGACGACCTGGAGAATTGGCGGGATCTCGCGGGCGCCGACCTGCATGGATTCGAGGAGATGCCGACCGAGCCGTGGAGCGCCGCGGTGTGGAAGAGGCTCCGCGCGGCGGGCAAGGTGACCAAGTGCCATGCCGGGGAATTCGGGGGGCCGGAGCGCGTCCGGGAGGCGATCCTGCTCCTCGGCGTGACGCGGGTGCAGCACGGCGTGCGTTCGATCGAGGATCCGGACACCGTCCGCCTCGCGCGGGACCAGGGCGTCACCTTCGATGTCTGCCCGATCAGCAACGTGCGGTTGAAAGTGGTCCCATCGATTCGCGAGCATCCGCTCCGGCGCCTGCGCGCGTCCGGCATCCGGTGCACCGTGAGCACCGACGACCCGTTGTGCTTCGCCAATTCGATTCCCGACGAGTACGCGGCGCTCGCCAGGGAGGGCGGATTTACCCGGGCGGAACTGGCGTCGATCGCCGCATCCGGCTGGGAGGTGGCGGATGTCCCGGCCCCGGTCCGGGCCGCCGCCCTGGGCGAAATCGAGCGCCTGGCCAAGGGGTCCGGACAGGCCGGCCCGTGAACAAACGCTTCATCGTCGCATCCGGCGCCCGCCGCCAGCGGGCCGACAAGGCGCTCGCCGCGGAATTCCCCGAGCACAGCCGCTCGGCGATCCAGCGCGCGTTCGGCGCGGGGCTCGTCCGAAGAAACGGGGCCCCGATCGGCCAGAGCGAGCTCGTCAGGGCCGGGGACGCGCTTGAATTCAGCCTGCCGGAGACAAGCCCCCTCGACCTCCTGCCCAACCCGCTACCCCTTGATGTCGTCTGGGAGGACGGCCAGCTCATCGCGGTCAACAAGGCCGCCGGAATGGTCGTGCACCCGGGCGCCGGCACCGGGGGGGACACGCTGGTGCACGCGCTTCTGGCACACTGCGCCGGGAGCTTGAGCGGGATCGGCGGGGTGGAGCGCCCCGGCATCGTGCACCGGTTGGACAAGGAAACCTCCGGCCTCCTGTTGGCGGCGAAGACCGACGCGGCGCACCGCGGGCTCGCGGAACAGTTTTCAGGGCGCTCGGTGCGCAAGGAGTACCTGGCCATCGTCGCGGGAGAGCCGGCGCTTTCGGCCGGAACCATTCGCAAGGCGGTCGGCCGTCATCCGCGCCAAAGGCACAAGATGTCGGTTTTTGAGCCGGGGGAGGGCGGGCGCGCAGCCCACACGGACTGGACGGTCGTTGAGCGATTCGGAGGGCGCGCGGCCCTCCTGCGATGCGTGATCCACACCGGGCGCACCCACCAGATCCGCGTCCACCTGAAATCGATCGGCCATGTGCTGCTCGGCGACTCGACCTATGGCTTCAAGGCGGATCCTCGGTTTCCGCCGGTTCCCCGGGTGATGCTCCACGCCGAACGGCTGCGCTTCACCCATCCCATCTCCGGGGAGGCCCTCGACCTGCGCGCGCCCCCTCCGGCCGACTTCACTGCAATTTTGAAGGCGCTGCGTTCCTCGAGCGGGTGAATTGGACGGAATGACCCCGAAGCGGCTCTTGTTGGCCTGCTTCCACGCCTCCGTGGCGCGGAGGGAACTTATGGCAGAACCATAAGTTCCCCCAGCCTGATTGGCGTGGGTTCTGGGTCTTGGCCAACTCGAGCCGCGGAGGGGGTTATTCCGTCCAATTCACCCGCTCGACCAGTGGAGTGCGTCAAGTGACCAGATCCCGCTCGATCTGCTCCAGCGTCTTGCACTTGGTCTCGGGAAGCTTCGCCAGGATGAAGACGAAGCCCAGGACGCAGATGCCGGCATAGAAGAAGAACGTGCCCGCCGCGCCGAAGGAGTGGTTCAGGAGCGGAAACGTGTAGGTGACGATGAAGCACGCGATCCACAGGGCCGTGACCGTGACGGACATGGCCGCGCCGCGGATCCGGTTGGGAAAAATCTCCGAGATGACGACCCAGGTGACCGGGGCCAGCGACATCGCGTAGCAGCCGATCGCCGCGAGGACGAGCAGCAGCAGCGGAAGTCCCTGGACGCCCCCTGCGTAGCAGGCGCCCATGGCGATGTAGATCAGCGCGAGGCCGCCGGCGCCGAACAGGAGGAGCGGGCGCCTGCCCCGCCGGTCGACCGCCCCCAGCGCGAAGAACGTGAAGACCATGTTGACCGAGCCGGTCCACGCGATGTTCTGCAGCACGCTCGAAAGGTCGTATCCGGCGGCGCGGAAGATCTCCTCGGCGTAGTTGAAAATCACGTTGAGGCTGCAGAACTGCTGGAAAACGGCGAGCGTGAGGCCGAGCACCATGACCCTTCTCAGCCCGGGAGCCCACAGTTCGCCGAATCGGACCCGCTGGGTCCGCTCGACGACGAGCGTGGACTCGATGTCCCTTGCGGCGGCCTCCGCGTAGGCGGCGCCGCCGATTTTCGAGAGGACAGCGCGGGCCCGCTCCCCGAGGCCGAGCTTCGCCAGCGAGCGCGGGCTCTCGGGAAGGAAGAACATGCTCACGAAAAAGAACAACGCGGGTATTGCCGTGACGCCGAACATCCAGCGCCAGCCCTGCTGGCCGAACCACGAGTTGCGGATGAACTCGTCGGTGGCGCCGGCCGGAAGATCGCGCACGAGAAACCAGTTCGTGAATTGCGCAAGCAGGATGCCGATGACAATCGTGAGCTGGTTGAGCGACACGAGCTTCCCGCGCATGCGGGCCGGCGCGATCTCCGAGATGTACATCGGCGACAGGCTGGAGGCCAGGCCGATGGCCACGCCGCCCGCGATGCGCCACAGGACGAACACGGAAAACGTGGATGCGAGCGCGTTGCCGGCCGAGGTGACGGCGAAGAGAAGGGCCGAGGCGATGAGAAGCCGTTTGCGCCCGCAACGGTCGCTCAGGACGCTGGACAGGAGCGCCCCCACGGGACAGCCGACCAGGGCGCAACTGTTCGCCCAGCCCACGAGCGATGGATCCTTCAGCTGGAAGTACCGCTCGAAAAACGGCTTTGCGCCCCCGATGACCACCCAGTCCCAGCCGAAAAGGAGGCCCCCGAGCGCGGCGGCCAGGGAAATGAGCCAGATGTACCGCAGGTTGAATTCGCCGTGCGAATCCGGGTCGCCCGTTCCGATGGGCAATGTTGAAGTCATTTGGGGCGTTGTTTTTTGGGGAATGGAGAGGCTATGGGCCGGAAAGGTCGGCCGCCGGCGCGTGGTTGGGATCGCGGCGCAGGACCGTCCTCAGGAGCCTGCGCGCGGCGGCTTCCTGGCCGAGGCCGAGGCGGGCCTGCGCCTCGAGAAACAGGGCCGTCGTCGTCTGCCGCGACTGGAGGTCGTCTTCGAAAAGAAGCATCGTCGGCAGCGAAGTCGCGAAATAGTCGATCCCTGCCGGGCTTCGCGCGAGGGCGCGGGCATGGCCCAGCAGCCCCCGAAGGAGCCTGCGAGCCTCGGCCTTCCGGCCGAGGCAGCGGAGCGACAGGGCGGAGTAATACGTCATTTCCGAGAAGGCGCGGACACTCATCGCCTGGAAGTCGCCCTTGGACTGCGCGGCTGCGATCCAGTGCCCTCGGGCGGCCGCGGCGTCGCCGCCGGCCGCGAGGGCCCTGCCGGCCCAGTAGTGGATGTCGCTCTGGTTGGCCAGGAAGTGCCTCGCCTCGCCGAGGTTTTCGGGCGCCCCGAGCGCGGCCTTGAAATGGCCGGCCGCGCGCGACGCCTCGCCCGCGCGCAGCGCGCGCCTTCCGAGCGCAAGGTGCGCGCGCGCGTGCTGGCCGAGGGCCTGGCCCTCGCCGCCCTCCCACGGCTGGAACCGGCGGCCGGCCAGGACGGCCAGGGCGGATTCCGGCCTGCCGGTCTGATTGAGCAGGGCGCAAAGCTCGAGGGAAAGGTCGTCGCGCAGGCGCACGAGCCCCGGGTGGCGCCGGAGTTCCCGCAGGCGCCTGGCCGGCGACTCGCCCAGCCGCTTCCACAGCTGATCGCGCTCGTAGAGAAGGCGGGCGTCGCGGGGGCTTGCGCGAAACGCGCGCTCGTAGGCCCTGCGCGCGGACCGCCGGTTTCGGAGTATGTTGTGGTACCCGATTCCGAGGTTGCGCCACGCCACCGCGTTGCCCGGCTCGAGCCTGACGGCCAGCTCCCAAAGGCGGATCGCCTCGTGGTGCCTCCGGCGGTCGTAGAGAAGGTTGCCGAGGTAGAAGGGAGCGCGGGCGTCCCGCGGGTTTACCGCCATTGCCCGCTCCAGGATGTCGATTTCCTCAAGCCGGGCCGGGAAGCAGTAGTCGGGCGATGCCCTGGCGGCGTCGCGGAGGTGCCGGCGCCGGGCGGGGGCGTCGCCGAGCAGATCCGAGAGCCAGGCGCGGGTGTAGCAAACGAGCGGCCCGGTTCCGAGCGAGGCGTCGGGGAGGCGGATGTCGGGCGCGGCGGCCCCGGGCCGGCCCGCCGGACGGGGTGCGGGCCCCCCGCATTCAAGAAGCGCCAGCGCCTCCGCGAACAATCCGGCGCGGGCGAAGTCCAGCGCGAGGTCGAGCCGCACCTGGGCGTCGCAGGCCGGATCCTCTCCGCGGAGACGGCGCGCCCACCAGTCGAGCGGATCGAGCGCCAGGGTCTCGCGCAGCAGGGTGTCGGCCTCGGACGCGCGGCCCAGCCGGCGGAGGACGACCACCTTGAGGTCGCGGGCGCGCAGATTGTCGGCATTCCCGCGCAACGCGCGGTCGAGATGATCGAGCGCCGCGGGCCAGTCGGCGCGCAGCGAGTCGATTTCGGCAAGCGCGTGATACGCGGCGGGCTGCCAGGCCTGATTCCAGGAGGCCTTGTAAAAAGCCGAATAGGCCTCCTCCATCCCGGCCGGATCGAGGGCGGACGCAAACGCCTGCTGGCGCAGGCACAGCCCGAGCTGGTAGTGCGGCTCGCCGTCGGCCGGATTGGCGTTTCGAGAGACGAGGCGCCCGACGCTGGCCCGCAGGTGCCGCTCGGCCTCGGCCATTTCGCCGCGGCCCAGGTGCCAGCGGCCGAGCGCCAGGTTGCAGCGGGCATCCCCGCTGTCGCGGCGCAGCGCCTCCCTCCAGTAGGCCTCCGGGCGGCGCGTGGCGTGGCGATACTGCTCGAGGTGGAGGCCGATCACGAACAGTTCGTCGTTGCTGGCCACCTTCTTCGGTACGGGCGGCTCGGTTGCGGGCGCAGGAATCCTGCCCGCCGTTGATTTTCCCGGCGTATAGTCGATCAACCCGCGGCCGGAGGCCGCGCGGACGCGAAGCGTGAGAGGCCCGGCCCCGGCGGTCCGCGGAACCGGAGCATCGAGGACGAGCGGCCGGTCGGGCCCGATCGGGCGCCTCCACCGGCCGAGGGCCCTGCCCGAGCGATTGAGCTCGACCACTGCGGGGGTGTGCGCCGCGGTCGTGGCCACGCCGATCCGGGCGACGCCCCGGGCGATCTCCAGGCTCACGGCCGCCTCCGCGTTGGCCTTTTGCGCGGGTCCGATTCCGCGGAAGGGATACCAGAACTGGCTCCAGGTCTTTGTTTCGCCCGGCTGGAGGAATGAAAAGTCCGGCTGATTGTCGGTGTAGACGCCGGCCATCAGTTCGATGTAGGGGCCGAATTCACCCCGTTCGTCGGGCACCGTGAGGTTGCGGTCCCAGGCGCGGCCAAACTCGTGGCTTCCCCAGGTCCACTGCTTCTTGCCCGGCGAAATGTGGTGGTTGGCGACATGGATCAGGCCCGCTTGGGCCGCATGGTCGTAGCCGCCGGCGAAGTCCCCGCTCGAGCCCAGGCACATGTAGGAGGTCGGCACGGGAATGTTCGCGTACCAGGACAAGTCGTTTGGCGCGCGGAAGGGACGGCTCCGTGCGGCGGCCCGGTCGCGCGCCCGCGCGGCGTAATCGACGCCGTAATAGCTCCCGGCGCAAAGCGGGAAGGCGCTCATCGCGCGCCGCGCGTGATCCGCCACGCACGTGACATCGGGCGGAAAGAACGACTGGTAGAGATCGTGGACCCGCGCCGCCGCGTTGACCCACCAGAGGAAGGTCTGCACGTGCTGCGTGCGGTTGTAGACCCGCGCCACGATTTCGATGCACGATCTTCCCGGGTGCAGGCGGACCCCGTGCATGCCCTTCATCCGCGCCATCGGATCGTGCTCGCCCAGCCAGACGGTGGCCGACCCGTCGGCGTGGCGCTCGACGGCGGCGTCGGCGGGCATGAAAGTCGACGGCCGGTGGTGCTGCGGCCAGTTGAATTCGATCCCGCCGCTGACCCACGGCCCGGCGAGCCCGACAAGGGCGGGCTTTATGGCCGGCTGGTGATAGACGAAATCGTAGCCGTTGGTCTTGTCCTGCGCGCGGTGGATGCGGCCGCCCAGCTGGGGCAGGATCATCACGCGGATGAACTCGTTTTCGATCCAGATCGCGTCCCATGCGCGCGGGTGCGGATCAACGCCGATCCGGTCGGTGAACGGCAGCGGATAGACCCTCCCGCTCGACCCCTGGTAGACGCGCTTCTCCAGGAACATCGGATTGGGGTCCGGGCGGCTGGGTTCGTAGGTCGGAAGCACGGCCTTCCCGCGGCGGACCTTCACTTGGGCTGGGATTGGCATGGGCCTATGGTCTGAAGGCTCTCCCTCTCAAAACGCACCACCACCGGACTCCAGCGCCTCGGCGGCGACGCCCCACCGCAGGTTGTACAGGGAATGCTGATACGCATCGAACCCGCCGAGCTCGGCAAGGGAGACCAGGATCGAAAGGGCGGCGGGGAAAATGTCGGCCCGGGCGGGCGGCAGCCCCGCGACCTTCCTCCTGTCGGCGAGGGCGAGCCCTCCGACCTGCGAGAGCATGCCGCGCAGCTGGCCGACGGTGATCCGCGGGTCGGTTTCCTCGAGCGTCCGGCCCGCCCGGGCGCCGAGAACGGCGCGCGCCGTCGTGAGGGTGCCGCCGGTGCCGACCGCCGCGGCTCGATGGGCCAGCGAGAAGCCGGCCGCGGCGACCGCCGTCCCGACCCTTGCGGCGATGAGTTCGCCGGCGGTGAACGGCAGGGCGGGGTCGGCGACGAGCATCTCGGTCAATCGCACGCATCCGAGCTGCAGGCTCGCCGCCTGGGCGACCTTTCGATCGCGAAAGTGCAGGCACTCGAGGCTCCCCCCGCCGAGGTCGAAGACGTAAAAATCGCGCAGAGCCTCCAGGGCCGGATCGCACAAAAGCCCCCTGGCGATGAGGTTTGCCTCCTCCTCGCCCGTCAGGATCCGCACCGGCTGCCCGGTCTCGGACCGGATCCTGTCGCAGAACTCCCGGCCGTTCGCGGCGTCGCGGACCGCGCTCGTGGCGACGACGATGATCCGCCCGGCCCGGAAGGCATGGGCGTCGGCCACCAGCTCCGCGACGGCCCGGATCCCTCGCGCGGCGCCTTCGGGCGCCAGGCAAGGATTTTCCCGGCTTATGCCCGCGCTTATGCGCGCCTCGATCGTCCGGATCCGGCGGGCAACCAGGCGCCCGCCCTCGCCTTTTTCGGCGACGAGAATCTTTATCGAATTGCTTCCGATGTCGATGACGGCGGCGGAGGTCATGGAGGCGCGGCTACAATTCGAAATCGGCCGGCGCTATCAGGAGGACGAACTCCCCGCGGAGGCTCGCTTTTGAAAGGCGCTCCCGCACATCGGCCGCCGCTCCGACAATAAAGGTCTCGTGAAGCTTCGTCACCTCCTTGGCCACGCAAAGGGTCCTTTTTTCGCCCAGGACCCTCACGATGTCGTCCACGGCCGCCGCGATCCGGTGGCAGCTCTCGTGCAGGGCGATCGTGAATTCAAAGGATCGGTGTTTCTCAAAAAATGCCGTCCGCGCGGCGGCCTTTGGCGGAAGGAAGCCGGCAAAAAGGAATCCGTTGGTCGGCAGGCCGCTTGCGCTCAGGACGGCCGCCACGGCGCTCGGGCCCGGGACGGGGACGACCGGCAGGCCCCGCCTGCGGCATGCGCGAACGAGGCGGAAACCCGGGTCGCTGAGGCCCGGCGTCCCGGCGTCGCTGACCAGCGCAACCGATGCGCCCCCCAGGATCCGGCCGGCGAGGCGCTCGGCGGCCTCGGCTTCGTTGTGCTCGTGATACGAGACGAGTTCTCCGCGCCGCCCCAGCCGGGCCATCAGTGCGCCGGTCGTCCGCGTGTCCTCGCAGGCGATGACATCGGCCGATACGAGAATGGCGCGGGCCCTTTCCGACAGGTCCGCCAGATTGCCGATAGGGGTGGCCACCACGTACAGATGGCCGGGCTTCGGCGTCAGCGAACCATTGTCCATCGATGGATCGACTCGATGAACCGCGCGGTTCCGGATCAGTGGATGTTGTCCGAGCCCATCCCGGGGATCTGCCCTTCCCAATCGGCGGGCTTGTTCCAGGGGATGGACGAATCGCGCTGGGATTGCATGGAGCAACCGCCCCAAAGAGCCAAGGCGGCGAGAAGGACGGCGCCAATCAGGGACTTCTTGAGCGAACGCATGTTTAATGGACCATTAACGATTTGCCTGAAAGTGGCAAGCCAGCGATGGCTCAAATGGTGTAAGCCGAATCGGACCACGGCATTGCGGCCTGCTTCCTGGCCTCGCCGTTTGCCGCCATGTGCTCGAGCACCTTGAAGGCGAGTTCGGGATCGCCGGAGGCCCTTTGCGCGAGGGCCTCGGCGGTCAGGGGCTCGCCTCCTGCGGCACGCAGGGCGGCGACCAGACGGTTCTTCAACGCGATGATCTCGGTGGCGGCCTTCTTCCCCGCCTCCACGCCCGGCTGATTGTAGGCGTTGATGCCGACAAGCGACGCGTACAATCCGACCACGCGCTCGTAAAGGGCGATCAGCATGCCGACGGACCTCGGCGAGACGTCGGGCAGGGTGAGCGTGATGGACGACCGGTGCTTTTCGGTGAGGGCCTCGCGGGTGCCGAGGTAGAAACCCTGGAGAAAATCGCCCGCGGTGACGCCGGGCTCGACCTCGAACGGGGCGCCGTCGCGGTCCTTCAGGACCTCGATGAAGGTGGCGAAGAAGTTGCTCACCCCGTCGCGAAGCTGCTGCACATAGGCGTGCTGGTCGGTCGAGCCCTTGTTGCCGTAGACGGATATCCCCTGGTGCACGACCCTGCCGGTGTCGTCGAGCTCCTTCCCCAGGGATTCCATCACCAGCTGCTGAAGGTACCGGGAGAAAAGCAGGAGGCGGTCCTTGTACGGAAGGACGACCATGTCCTTCGCCCCGCGGCCGTCGGTGGCGGAGTACCACATGAGGGCCATGAGCGCCGCGGGATTCTCGAACAGGAGGGGACGGCGGGTAGCCACATCCATGGCCGCCGCTCCTGCGATCATCGCCTGGATGTCGATGCCCTGCAATGCCGCCGGCAATAGCCCGACCGCGCTGAATTCCGAGGTGCGGCCGCCGACCCAATCCCACATCGGGAATCGGGCGAGCCAGCCCTCCTTGGCGGCCGTCTGGTCGAGCTTCGATCCGGCGCCTGTCACCGCCACGAAATGGCGCGGATAGTCGAGGCCGGCCGAACGGAAGGCCCTGGCCGCCTCCAATTGTCCGTTGCGGGTCTCGACCGTGCCCCCGGACTTCGAAATGACGACCACGAGGGTCTCGGCAAGGCGGCCCGAAATCGCGGCCAGCACCGAATCGAAGCCGTCGGGATCCGTGTTGTCGAAGAAGCTGACCGCCATTTTGTCCGCGCCGGGGCGGCCGAGAGCCTGGGCGACAAACTGGGGCCCCAGCGCCGAGCCGCCGATTCCGACGACGAGCAGCCGGGTGAACGGGCCGCGGGGGCCCGCGATTGCGCCGGAATGCACTCTTCCTGCAAAAGCGGCCAGGTCCGCAAGCGTCCTGGTTATCTCGAGGGTGATGGCCCGGTCGGGCGCGAGTTGGGGGGACCGAAGCCAATAGTGCCCCACCATGCGCTGCTCATCGGAATTGGCGATCGCCCCCTTCTCCAGGGCTGCCATCGCCACAAACGCCCTTTGCATGGGCTTTTCCATGGCCGCAAAGAACCCGTCGGAAAACGGGATCCGGCTGATATCCAGCGAGACACCCAGGTCCGGATTCTGGTAGTAGTATTTCTTGAACCGCGGCCAGGAAGTCATGGCGGGTGCGCGCGATCAGAGGTCCATGTCGGTGACGGCTCCCTGCGAGGCGCTGGTGACGAGCTTCGCGTACTTCGCAAGGGCGCCCCGCGTCGCGCGCGGCGCCCTCGGGCGCCACGCACGGAGCCTGGACCGGATTTCCTTTTCCGGCAGATCCAGGGTGATCTCGTCTTTGACCGCGTCGATCGTGATGGGATCGCCGTTTTTCAGGATCGCAATCGGACCGCCGGCGGCGGCTTCCGGCGTGATATGTCCGACGACAAATCCGTGGCTGCCCCCTGAGAATCGCCCGTCGGTGATGAGCGCGACAACGCCGCCGAGGCCCTTGCCCATGATGGCGCTGGTGGGGGAAAGCATCTCCCGCATTCCCGGTCCGCCCCTGGGGCCTTCGTTCCGGATCACGATGACATGGCCGGGCTTGATCTTGTCGCTGAGGATGGCGGGGAGGGCCTTTTCCTCGGATTCGAACACGATTGCGCGCCCGGAGAACCGCGTGCCCTCCTTTCCCGTGATCTTCGCGACGGCCCCCTCCGGGGCGAGATTTCCGCGCAGGATCCTGAGATGGCTGTCGGCTTTTATCGGGTTTGCAAGGGTCCGCACGACGTCCTGATCCTTCGGATAGGCCCCTACACCCTTCAGGTTTTCGGCGACGGTCCTGCCGGTCACCGTGAGGCACTCTCCGTGGAGAAGGCCGGCGTCGAGGAGCATCTTCATGAGGGGCGGCAGCCCGCCGATCCGGGACAGGTGGGCCATGCCGTACTTGCCCGAGGGTTTGAGATCGGCGAGAACGGGAACCTTGCGGCCGACCCGCTCGAAGTCGTCCAGGGAAAGCTTCACTCCGGCGGTGTTGGCGATCGCAAGGAGGTGGAGAACGGCGTTCGTGGAGCCGCCCAGGGCGATCGCGACCGTTATCGCGTTCTCGAAGGCCTTTTTCGTCAGGATGTCGAGGGGTCGGATGCCCCCCTTGAGAAGGGCCAGGGCGGCCTCGCCGGCACGGCGGCAATCCTCCTTTTTCTCGTTTCCGATCGCTATCTGCGCGGAGCTGTTCGGAAGCGACAGGCCCAGGGCCTCGATGGCCGAGGCCATCGTGTTTGCCGTGTACATCCCGCCGCATGCGCCGGCGCCCGGAATTGAGCAGGTTTCGATCGCTTTCAACCCGGCATCGTCGAGTTTTCCCGCCGCATGCGAGCCGACAGCCTCAAAGACCGAGACGATGTCGCACTCCTTCCCGGACACCGGATGGATCCCGGGAAGGATCGTTCCGCCGTAGACGAACACGGAGGGCCGGTTCAGGCGCGCCATCGCCATCACGCACCCGGGCATGTTCTTGTCGCATCCTCCGATCGCCACCAGCGCGTCGAAACCCTCGCATCCGGCCACGGTCTCGATCGAGTCCGCAATGACCTCGCGGGACACGAGCGAGTAGCGCATACCGAGGGTTCCCATGCTGATCCCGTCCGAGACGGTGATCGTCCCGAAGATGATCGACTTGCCGCCGGCGGCGTCGGCGCCCGCCGCGGCCACCTTCGCCAATTCGTCGATGTGCATGTTGCAGGGCGTCACCATGCTCCAGGTCGAGGCGATGCCGACGATCGGCTTTGCGAAGTCCTCGTCCTTGAAGCCGACGGCGCGCAGCATGGAGCGGTTGGGGGCGCGGTCGGCGCCGTCGACAACGATGGAGGAATACTTGCGGGTGGAGTCCGGTTTGGAGTTCATGGGCGATTGCGGAAGAGGTTCCATAAAACCAGCGCCGCGCGACCGGGCAAGCGCCATCGTCATCCCGGGGCAGACTCCCCCCGGGGGCCATTTTTCAGGGTTGCCTCGAATTGGGCGCACCTCATTCACTGAGGCTGTCTTCCATATGGCGTTCAATCTCAAGAGAGTGCTCAAGGCCCTGCTGTTCTCGACGAGCCAGCCGCTCGACGCGAAGGACATCCAGGAACTGTTCGCGCGCTTTCACGAGGCGGGCGCCCGGCCCGCCGCGCCCGCAGGCGAGGGGCCGGCCGGGGCGGGGCGGGATGCCGCGTCCTCCGCGGCGCAGCCGTCCGGGGAGGCGCCGCCGCCGGTCCTTCCCGTGGAGGAGGCGGAACTCGCCGCGGAGCCGCCGGACGATCCGGAGCTCTACCAGGACGTGCCCTCGCTCGTGACCGGAGCCCAGATACGCGAGGCGATGGACGAGATTGCGGCCGAATTGCAGGCTTCGGGAGACGGGCTGTTGCTGATCGAGGGAGCCAGCGGCTACCGCCTGGTCACCCATCCGCGCTTCGCCCGGTGGGTGCGCATCCTCCGCCGCGAGCCGCCGCCGGTGAAGCTGAGCCCCTCGTCGCTTGAGACTCTCTCGGTGATCGCCTACCGGCAGCCGGTGACGCGCCAGGAGATCGAGACGATCCGCGGGGTGTCGGCCGACGCAGGCCTTACGCGGCTTTTGGAGCGCGAACTGATCACGATCACGGGCCGGGCGGAACTGCCGGGCCGGCCCCTGCAATACGGCACCACGGACCGGTTTCTCGAGTTCGTGGGGATCCGCTCCCTGGATGAATTGCCGGCTTCCGACATCCTGACATCCCGCCAGATCGACGAATGGCTGAAGGCGGCCGCAAATCCGCACAAGCTCGGGGACGTCGAAATGGGCCTGGAGGACGAGCTGCCGCTCCAGAACTCCGAGACGGCCGCGCAGCCCTGAAGCCCGGCCGCCTCCCGCACATGGACCTCACTCCGATTCGCGAAAAGATCGACGCGCTCGACCGCCAGCTGCTCGATCTGATCAATCAGCGCCTGACGCTCGCCGCCGAAATCGGCCGGATCAAGCGCAGCACGGGCGGGGAGATCTATGTTCCCGAGCGCGAGGATGCGGTCCTTAGAAAGGTGGTCGGGCTCAACAAGGGGCCCATCAAGGAGGAGGCCCTGCGCGCGATCTACCGCGAGATCATGTCCGCCGCGATCGCCCTCGAAAAACCCCTGCTGATCGCGTACCTCGGGCCCGAGGCCAGCAACGCCCACGTGGCCGCGATGAGGAAGTTCGGGGCGAGCGTCGATTACCACGGGATGGCGACGATCGGGGACATCTTCACGGCGGTCGAAAAGGGCGAGGCCGACCTCGCGGTGATCCCGGTCGAGAACTCGACGGAGGGCAGCGTGCGGGAGACGCTCGACAGCTTTGTGGAGAGCGACCTGAAGATAGTAGGCCAGATTTACCTTGAGATCGCGCACGCCCTGATCAGCCGCTCGCCGCTCGAGAAGATCAGGCGCGTGCATTCCAAGGACCAGGCCCTTGCCCAATGCAGGAACTGGCTGCAGCGGCACCTGCCGCACGCGCAGCTCGTGGACGCGCCGAGCACTTCCCGCGCGGTCGAGATCGCCCGGGACGACGCCGAGGCCGCCGCGGTCGCGGGGGAGCTCGCGGCGGCCCATTACGGGGTGCCCATCGTGGCGCGCGGCATCCAGGACAAGGCGGACAACACAACCCGGTTCTTCGTCCTCGGCCGCAAGCCGGCGGGACCGGTCGGAGGCGGAAAGGACATGACCAGCATCCTCATATCGCTGGGCGACGAGGCGGCCTCGCATTCGGGCGCCCTGCTGAAGATGCTCAGGCCGCTGGCCGAGCGCGGAATCAACCTCTCTAAGATCGAGTCCCGCCCGAGCAAGAAGCAGCCGTGGGAATACTATTTCTTCCTCGACGTCACGGGCCACCACGACGACCCGGAGATGAAGGCTGCGCTTGGCGAGCTCAAGAAATTCTGCCCGATGGTGAAGTGGCTGGGGAGCTATCCGGCGGTGAGCTAGGCCTCGTGGTCCGCCCTGTCGACAGCCATGTGCACCTGTACCCGCCGGAGGTGAGCGCGGATCCCGCGGGCTGGGCGGATGCAAACGGCGAGCGGCGCTGGTCGGAGCTTTGCACACGCCGGCGCCGGGACGGGCGGGCCGTCCAGTCGTTCCCGTCCGTCGACCGGCTGCTGCGCTCGCTGGACCAAGCCGGCGTGGAGCGCGCGGTCCTGCTCGGCTGGTATTGGGAGAATCCGGCCAGCTGCTCGCGGCAGAACCGGTTTTACGGGGAGTGCATCCGCCTTCACCCGGACCGTTTGTCCGCCTTTGCGACAGTCCATCCGGCCGCAGGACCCGTCGCAATTCGGGCGGAGATGCGCCAGGCCTGCGCCGAAGGACTTTCGGGCCTGGGCGAACTGTCGCCCCATTCCCAGGGTTTTGCCGCCGAGGACGGGACCTGGGGCGAGGCGCTCGAACTCGCCGGGCAGATGCGATGGCCGGTGACCCTGCACGTCTCCGATCCCGAGGGGCGCTCCCATCCGGGCCGCGTTGCGACACCCCTCGATGACTTCCTGAAAATCGCCCGGAGATTCCCGCGCACGAATTTCATCCTGGCCCACTGGGGCGGCCTGCTTCCGCTGCGGAATCCCGAGGCCGCCGCGCTGCCGAATCTTTACTGCGACACCGCCGCCTCCCCGCTCCTCTACGATGCCGGGATTTGGAGCCGCTTCGCAGCCCTGGCGGGACAGGGCAGGGTGCTCTTCGGCTCGGATCATCCGCTGAACCTTTATCCGGCCCTAGCCGTGGAGCCGGAAATCGGGAGGCTCGTATCCGAAGTCAGATCTTCTGGCCTCGCTGAAGGCGAGTTGAACGCCCTCCTCCGAGGCAACGCTGAAAAGCTCCTATTTCCGCGGCGGTAGACATACCGGAAATCCGGTAGTCGAAATCTTTGCATTAGGGACGGACGAAGGGAACCTTGGCCCCCCACCCATCCCCATCATGCCAGACTTCAACCACTCCGACACGTCCCTCTGCACACCCCCGGCCGGCTGCGATGCCGGTGAAATGATCCACGAGATCAGCCATGCGCTCGCGCCGATTCTCATGTCGGTCGAGGTTCTTCGCCGCAAGATATCCGACCCGGATGTGCAGCGGCATCTCGACCTGATGGCGGGACACGCCTGGAGGGGCGCCGCCATCGTCCAGCGTTTCGTGCTCCTTTCCGAGCGCAACCTCCGCGGCCGCCCGCGGAGGAGAGGCAAGGCAAGCCGGGCGTAGCCACCGTTCATCAGGGTTGAGTTTTTTGCAACGGTTGGGCGATCCTTGTGTCTCAACCCTGCGCCCCGGCATTTTTCTGGGTTGCCATCGCCCCCGAAATGCCGCGGTCTGAAATTTCGCATATTCGCTTTTGCCAATGTTGTTGCGCGTTCCTCCGTCATCAGGCATCCTGCGGTTTTTGGGGAGCATCGCCCTGGCGTTTTCAGGCGCGGTTCACGCCCAGGAAACCGGGGTGACCGGAACGATGCCGGAGGATTTGATGCCGGGACTTCGGCCGCTCATTGAGGGCGGACTCAGCCAGGCGCCCGAGATGATCACGCAGGGCATCAATATCTCAATTTCCGAGGCCCAGCGGCTTTGGAACGGCTACGGACCGTTGCTGCCAAGCCTCGGGGGCAATGCGCAGTACGGCGACTATGAAACCTCGATCGCGAACAATCCCCAGGCAACCAGCCGCACGGCGGGCAGCTTCTACTCCGTCACATTGACTCAGCCCGTCTTTCGCTGGGGCGCCCTTCGCAACCAGCTCGAAGTGCAGCAGATCGGGGTGCTTTTGTCCGAGAAGAATTTCGCCCTCGGCTACCTGGGTTTTGCCAATTCGGTGCGCAAGCAATACGAGGGGCTGATAATCACGAAAATGGCGCTTCGCAATTCTCTGCTGAACCTCAGGATAAAGCAGAAGGCCATGGACTTGGCCACCGTCCAGCTCAAGTCCGGGTCGATCCCGCAGACGAGTTTCGATTCGGCGAAGCTCGACCTCGACTCGACGCAGGTGAACTACGATCGCGACAGCCAAACCTATGACTTCGCGCGCCACGCGCTTGCCCGGGAAGTGGGCGTCAAGGACATCCCCGACGATTCGATTCCCCTGGGAATTCCGCCGCCAAAGTATTCATCGGCTGCGTCGTCAAGGCTGGTCTCCGAACTGCTCCAGACCGGGGCGCGGGACACGATCCAGTTCCAACAGGGAAAGCTGCAGGTCGCGCAGTCAGAACTCCAATACAAGAATGCGCGCCTTGGCCTGATGCCAAATTTTTCAGCTCAGGCGTCGCTTCAGCAGTGGAACCAAAGCAACGTGCAGAATGGCTCGGTGACCCAGACCGCGCTGCTGAATGAGCAGGTCTCCTTGCAGGTGAATTGGACGATCTTCGACGGATTCGAGACCCACGGGCACAAGCGCGAGGCCCTCTTGCGGAGGCGCCAGGCCGAGAACGACCTGGAGCAAACCACCGATCGGATCCTTTACGAGGCCCAAAACTCGCAGCGCAGCGTCGATATCGCCTGGCGCCAGCTTCAAGTCACCGACCGAAGCTTCGAGTATTCCACCTACAGCAACCAGCAGCAGCAGTCGGAATTGAAGCTCGGCAATATCTCCCAGGACGCCGCCGACCTGAGCCAGTACAACTGCAACGGCGCTGAAATCACCGACGCCCAGACAAGAAACGGGTTCCTGATTGCCTGGTGCGACTTCCTGTCGGTGGTCGACGCCGACCCGGTCATGAACAAACTCCCCGCCAGCTATGCCCGCGCCAAACCCTAGATCCCGCCTCTTTCTGAAGATCGCCGTGCCCGTCGCCGTCGCGGCGGTCGCAGCGGTCGCCGTCCTCAGGTCGTTTCGGCCGGTCGCGCTGGTGGAGGCCGTCATATCGTCCGAGGCGATCGACGTGCGGCCCGGCAGCGTCACGGTCATTCCCGAGTACATAATGGATCTCAAGAGCGACAGTTCGGGCCGCCTGATGAACAAGGACTTCAATCTCGATCCGGGCAGGGCGGTCAAGTTCGGCGACGTGCTCGGGCGGATGGATCCGGCGGACCTCATAATCGAAAGGGAGAAGGATCAAAACGACTACAACGCGGCGAAGGCCAGGTTTGAGGCCGACCACACGGACGACCTGAACCTCGAAGGGGAGCGCGTCAAATTGGACAACCTCCGGCGCCTGAACGCCCTGGGATCGGTCGCCGCGACGGATCTGGCGACCGAGGAGCGCACCGTCAAGGCGCTGGAGCAGAAGCTGCAGCTGGACAAGATCGACGGCCAGCACCTGATCGCGGACGATGAAAACCAGCTCAAGATGGACAATCGAAGACTGGAGAAAATGACAATCACGGCGCCCTTTGACGCGGTGATCTCCATCGTCTACAAGCATCCGGGAGACCTGATCGGCCAGGGCGATCCCCTCGCCGAGCTGATCACCCTGAAC
Organism: Opitutaceae bacterium; assembly: GCA_050015855.1. Taxonomy (GTDB): domain Bacteria; phylum Verrucomicrobiota; class Verrucomicrobiia; order Opitutales; family Opitutaceae; genus Palsa-1447. Next base: position 29,411 of record JBEKAO010000023.1, read on the forward strand.
AAAAGGGTCGAAGGGAAAATCAGCGAGGAGGATTTTGCGAAGGTGAGGGTGGGAGACGAGGCCACGGTCATGTTCATTCCCTGGGGCTCGAAGCTTTTCCCGGCCAAGGTGACGCAAATCCTGCCGACCGCCGACCCGGCCACCCAGCGCCACCTCATATATCTGGATGTGCCCGTGGATGCCGATCACCCGCTTGTGCCCGGAACCAACGGGGAGGTCAGCATCGTCGTGGACAAGCGTTCGGCCAAGGCCATCGTTCCACGCCGTGCGCTGTTCAATGACGGCGGGGACGCGGTCTGGGTGGTTCGCTCAGGCGTGGTGAGGGAGCAGAAAGTGAAGCGCGGATTCATGTGGGAAACAGGCGTGGAGGTCACCGACGGCCTGGTGCCGGGCGAGCAGGTGATTGTCGACGAGCTTGAGAATTTCCACGAGGGGGAGCCCGTGAACGTCAAGGTGATGCCCTCCGATGCCATGCAAGCGGCCAAGTAAGGACCCGAAGCCCCCATGTCGCCGAATTTCAGGATAGCGCTGCGGTTCCTCACGGCCAAGAAGCGCTCGATGGTGATGAGCCTGTCGTGCATCATCCTCGGGGTGGGCCTCTTTGTCGTGACCCAGGCGACGACGCGGGGGTTCGAGGGCTTTTTCATAAAGACGATCCTGGGGACCGACGGAGCCATGCGCGTCGAGGACAAGCGGCAATCGACGATTCAAAGCGTCAGCACGGTCGGCTATGGTGCGCCATTTGAAGTGCAGGCGCAGAGCGGCAAGTACATCGAGGGCATCGATTATCCGGGGGAGCTCATGCGGACGCTGCTGACGTTTCCGAATGTGGCGGCAGCCTCGGAGGTGCTGCATGGATCCAACGTGACGATCCGCAGCAGCTTCAAGGACGACACCGTGCAGGTCTTTGGAATCAACCTCGACGACCAGCTCCGGGTTTCGGACCTCGGAAACCAAATCTCGGAGGGCTCGATCTACGACTTCCGGACGGCTCCGGACGGGGCGCTCATCGGACGGATGATGGCCGACCGGCAGCACTTGTCCGTGGGCGACACCTTCCAACTGGAGGCCAACGGGCAGACGAGGGTGTTCCGGGTGAGCGCGATCTATGAAACGGGAGTCGAAGACATCGACAAGGTGCGGCTGTACCTGAAAATGGAGCAGGCGCGCTCGCTTCTCCAAAAACCAACCGGCGCCTCCTATCTCCAGGTCAGCCTGCACGACAAGGATCGGGCGCATGCGGACTCATCCCCATGGATGGAGGACATCCTCGATCACCGGGTCGCCGCCTGGCAGGACCGCGAAAAGGAATGGCTCGGCGTTTTCCGGGCTCTTCGGGTTTCCACGGGAATCACGGTGTGCGTCTTCACGCTCATAGCCGGCCTGGCCATGTTCAACACGCTGGCCATGATCGTCATGGAAAAGACCAAGGAGATCGCGATCCTGCGTTCGATGGGGTACACCCGGCGGGACATTTCGAGCATATTCCTCTGGCAAGCCGTGATCGTGCTGGCATTCGGCTCCATCGGAGGCTGCCTTCTCGGAATTGCGGGCACCTACGCCGTCTCGCAGGTCCCGCTTCCGATCCACACGATTTTCAAGACGGACAAGTTTATCGTGACCTGGAACCCGTGGCACTATGCGGAGGCGGTTGCGATATCGATCGCGATGGTCATGGTGGCAAGCCTCATCCCCTCGCGACGGGCTGCGCGGCTGGAGCCGGGAGACATCATCCGGGGGACCGCCCAGTGAGCGCCGTCGCTGCAAGTCCGGCCGGCTCCGAGATCGCGCTTCGATGCTCCAACCTCCACCGCTACCTGGGCCAGGCGGAGGGGAGGGTGCACGTCCTGAAAGGCGTCTCCTTTGAGGCGCGGCGCGGCAATGTTTACGCGATCGTGGGGCCGTCGGGGTGCGGAAAATCGACCCTGCTATACCTCTTCGGGCTCCTGGACCGGCCCGATGCCGGCGAGATCTGGATAAACGGCAACCTGATGTCGGACGGCGCGGACGTCGCCCGGACAGCCGCCCGCGGCGAGCACATCGGGTTCGTTTTTCAATTTCATTTTCTAATGCTGGAATTCACGGCCATCGAGAACGTGATGATGCCGATGCGAAAGCTCGGAGGGCTCACCACCTCCCAAATGGAGGAGCGCGCCGCCGGTCTGCTCGGCTCCGTCGGCCTTGGCGACAAGATCGGCCGGCTGGGCACCCACCTTTCCGGCGGCGAGCAGCAACGCGTTGCTGTCGCCCGGGCGCTCGCGAACCAGCCTTCCATCATTCTCGCGGACGAACCCACGGGCAACCTGGACGTCCACAACTCCGCAATCGTTTTCGACCTGCTGACCCGGCTGGCCAAGGAAAACGGCCAGGCCGTCGTCCTCGTCACCCACAACCCCGAAATCGCCAGCCGGTGCGACTATCGGCGGCCCATGCGGGACGGAATTTTCGTGGAATAATTAGAAATCCGCGCGTCATTAGCGAAAACTCTAAATCCGGCTACAATCGTCATTTCATAAGAAATTTTGGTTTACAACAGAAAGACGGCACCCTTCCCTTGCCGGCAATTTCTTTCCAACAAGTGACCTTAGTTCGATTGCCAGATCCGAGTCCATTTGCACTGCCGCTTAAACTGGGAGCGTCGTGACTTGGGAGGGGCGAATGGAATATTGACGACAACCGCGGCACCAGGTTCATGTCGAAGTTTTTCCCAGAATCCGTCAACCGCCTGCCGCTGCAGATCATCGTCTACATTTTCGTGGCCGCGGGAGTTGCGACTGCCGGCGCAACCTATTACATGACGCCGAAATACACGCGGGTCGGCTATGCCCCGGTGCAGCCGGTGCCCTACAGCCACGCCCTGCATGCGGGCCAGCTCGGGATCGACTGCCGGTATTGCCATAGCAACGTGGAGAAGTCCGGCTTCGCCAATCTCCCGACGGCCCAAACCTGCATGAATTGCCACAGCCAGATCAAGCCGACGAGCCCCCTCCTGGCCGTCGTCCGGCAGAGTTATGCGACGGGCCGGCCCGTCCCCTGGGTCCAGATCCATGAGGTGCCCGATTTTGTCTATTTCAACCATTCGATCCACGTCGAGCGCGGCGTAAGCTGCGTCGAGTGCCACGGGCCGATCAACACGATGGACACGGTCCACCACGACAAGCCCCTGAGCATGGGCTTCTGCCTCGACTGCCACCGCGATCCGGCGGCCCACCTGCGGCCGCTCGACCAGGTGACGAACCTGGACTGGAAGGCGCCCAGCGCCGAGGCCCAGCTCGCCATCGGATCCAGGCTTGTCCGGGACTGGAAGGTCAAACCGCCGCAGAGCTGCTCCGGCTGCCATCGATGAAGAGGAAAATCATCCATCCCTCTCCGTCCGAACGGGCCCTGCAGGGTCCGCGGTACTGGCGAAGCCTCGGTGAGCTCGCGGATTCGCCGGGATTCCGAAGCCAGCTCGAGCGGGAGTTTCCCGACGGCGCATCGGAGCTTGACGGGGTGGGCCGGCGGCAATTCCTGAAGATCATGGCGGCCTCCTTTGCGCTCGGAGGCGCAGGCCTCGCGGGCTGCCGCCGCCCGGAGGCGCACATCCTGCCGTTCGGAAAGTCGGTCGAGGGCTACATTCAAGGACTGCCAATCTATTACGCGACGGCGATGCAGCTCAGGAGGACGGCCTTGCCGCTCCTAGCGGAAACCCACGAGGGCCGGCCGACCAAGCTGGAGGGCAATCCCACGTACGCCACCCTGGGGGGATCCAGCTCGATCCATGCGCAGGCTTCGCTCCTCGACCTTTACGATCCGGACCGGGCCACGGCCCACACGCGGAACGGCGCCGTCCTCGACGCCGCGGCCGCCGGGGAGGTCATTTCGGGCATCGGCCGCGCCCACCTCGAAAACAAGGGGGCCGGGCTCGCATTCCTCGCCGAATCCTCGTCGTCGCCGACGCGCTCCCGGCTGGTTCAGGAGCTGCGGCGCAAGCTTCCGCAGGCGGTATGGGCGGAGTATGAGCCGGTGAGCGACGAGCCGGCGCCGGAGGCCGCCCGGTCAGCGTTTGGCCGGCCCGTGAAGCCCATTTACCGTTTCGCGAAGGCGAAGCGGATCGTCTCGATCGACGCGGACTTTTTCCATTCGGAAGCCGGGAGCCTGACGTATGCGCGCGAGTTTGCGAAGGGCCGCCGCGTCGCGAACGAGGACGATTCGATGAACCGCCTGTACGTGGCGGAAAGCATATTCACGCTCACGGGGAGCATGGCCGACCACCGGCTGCGCCTGGCGAGCAGCCACATGCTGCCCTTCGCGGCGGCGCTTGCGGCCAGGATCACCGGGGACGACTCCTACGGCGCGCTTGGGCGGCAGCTCGAGGGCAGGGAGAGCTGGATCGAGGAGTGCGCCGCCGACCTGTCCGCCAGCAAGGGCGAGAGCCTTGTGCTGGCCGGCTCCCACCTGCCCGCCGCCGTGCATGCGATCGCGTACGCGATCAATGCGGCGCTGGGCAACATCGGGCGCACGATCGACTTCGTGGAGGTCGAGGAGACGGGCGCGGCCTCCATCGCGGAACTCGCGGGCAGGATCCGGAGCGGCGCGGTCAAGACCCTGGTCATCCTCGGGGGAAACCCCGTCTACAATGCGCCGTCCGACCTCGGATGGGCGGACTTGCAGCGCTCGGTGGCGGAGGTCGTGCGCTTCGGTGCCTGCGTCGATGAAACATCGGCGCTCGCCGGGACCCATATCGCCGCGGCGCACTACCTGGAGTCGTGGGGGGATGCCCGGACGCTCGACGGGACGATCGTGCCCGTCCAGCCGATGATCCTGCCGCTTTTCGGCGGGCTGACCGAAATCGAGGTCATCGCCCGGATCGCCGGCGAATCCAATCCGGACCCGCACGCCCTGGTGTACGCGACGGTGACCGCGGTCGCCGGAGGCGATCCGGAGGCGTCTTTCCGGCGCTTCCTGCACGACGGCCTCCTCGCCGGTTCGGCCTACCCCAGGGCGCCGGTCGATTTCGACGGTTCCGGAATCGCCCGCCTCGCATCCGAGGCGCCGGCTCCTGCGCCGCTGGGCCGGGACAACCTCGAGGTGCGCTTCATCGCGGATTACAAGCTGGACGACGGCCGGTTTGCGAACAACGGGTGGCTCCAGGAGTGCCCGGATCCGATCACGAAGATCGCCTGGGACAATGCGATCCTCGTGAGCCCGAAGCTCGGAAAGGCGCTCGGAATCGACTCGAAGGGCTCGCTCCTGCAGGTGGCCCGGGACGACACGAACCAGTTTGAGAAGGGCATCGAAACCGCCTTCGTCGGCGAAGTGACCCTTGGTGGGAGGAAACTCCGCGGGCCGCTCCACATTCAGCCGGGCCTTTCGGACTTCACGATAGTCCTTTCCCTGGGCCACGGGCGCGCGGCATCGGGGCGCGTGGGGCAGGGCGTGGGCTTTGACGCCTATCCGCTGCGCTCGTCGAAGGCGCCCCATTTCGCCTCGGGGGCGACCCTCGCCGTGACGGACGGCCGCGCCATCCTCGCCAACGTCCAGGAGCACTGGTCGATGGAGGGGCGGGACATTGTCCGCGAGGCCAACATCGACGAATACCACGAGAAGCCGGACTTTGTGAGGGAACTCGGCCTGGAGGCGGAAACGCCGCCCGCGATCGACGACCAGGGCGCGACGATGACGCCCGCACAGCGGGCGACCGATATTCCGAGGTCCAACTCGCTCTACCAGACGCCGAAGTTCGACGGCGTCCACCAGTGGGGGATGAGCATCGACCTGAACACGTGCATCGGCTGCAACGCCTGCGTGATTGCCTGCCAGGCGGAAAACAACATCCCGATCGTGGGGAAGGACCAGGTCGTCCGCGGCCGGATGATGCACTGGATCCGGCTCGACCGTTACTATTCCGACGGCCGGATCGACGGCGCTGCGTTCGGCGGCGGGGGCAACCGGGAAATCCCGGAGGACCCCCAGGTGTCGCTCCAGCCGGTCACCTGCATGCAGTGCGAACTGGCCCCCTGCGAAATGGTCTGCCCGGTCAATGCCACGGTGCACGACGACGAGGGGCTCAACGTCATGGCCTACAACCGGTGCGTCGGCACACGCTACTGCGCGAACAACTGCCCGTACAAGGTGCGCCGATTCAATTTCTTCGATTGGAACCAGCGAAGCATCGACTCCCTGTACATGGGCCCGCTCGGGCCGGAGGGCATGCCGGAGCTGGTCAAGATGGCCAAGAACCCGGAGGTTACGATCCGGATGCGCGGCGTCATGGAAAAGTGCACGTACTGCGTCCAGCGGATAGAAAACGGCAAGATCCGCTGGAAGGTGCAGGCGACCCGGGAGGGCCGCCCCGGCGACGTGGTCGTCCCCGATGGCACGATTAAGACCGCCTGCCAGCAGGTGTGCCCCGTCGAGGCGATCGTTTTTGGAAACATCCTCGATCCGGACAGCGCGGTGTCCCGCGCCAAGGCGAGGCCGCAGGACTACCCGCTCCTTGGCTACCTGAACACCCGGCCGCGCACAACCTACCTCGCGCGGCTGCGAAACCCCAATCCCCGCATGCCCGATTACCAGGCGCTTCCGCTGAGCCGCCGAGAGCACGAAAGCAAGGCGCGCGGGGGCGACGCCGAAAAGGCCGGAGGGCGCGCCTGATGACGGACACCAGCGAGCAGACCTTTGCGGCGCCGGCGATCCTCCAGGAGGTGAATCCGGCGGTCCTGCCGCGCCCTCCGCTGGTCGCCAACCACCGGGACTTCGCATGGATCTCGAACAAGATCTGCGGCATCGTCGAGGGCGAAACCCCGGCCTGGTGGTGGTGGTGCTTCGGCGTCGCCTGCTTCATAGCCAGCTTCACGGTGGCCGGCATCACCTACGTCGTGTCGACCGGCATCGGCGTCTGGGGCCACCGGACTCCGATCAACTGGAGCTGGCCGATCGTCGATTTCGTTTTCTGGATCGGCATCGGGCACGCCGGGACGCTGATCTCGGCGATCCTGTGCCTCCTGCGCCAGAAGTGGCGCACCTCGATCAACCGCTCCGCGGAGGCCATGACGATCTTCGCCGTCGTCTGCGCCGGGATTTTCCCGGTGTTCCACGTCGGGCGCGTCTGGTACGCCTGGTTTCTCTTCCCGATCCCGTGGTACAATTCGGTCTGGCCGCAGTTCCGCTCCCCGCTCGAGTGGGACGTTTTCGCCGTTTCGACCTACGGGACGGTGTCCGTGCTCTTCTGGTACGTGGGAATGATTCCGGACCTGGCCTCGCTTCGCGACCGCTTCGGGGCCCGGGGGCGGGCCATTAGGGCGCGGATCTACGGCTTCTTCGCGATGGGCTGGCGCGGTTCGGCCCGCGCCTGGAGCAACTATGAGATGGCGTACCTGATCCTGGCCGGAATCGCGACGCCGCTCGTCCTCTCCGTTCACACGATCGTGTCGTTTGATTTCGCCGTCTCCCTGATCCCGGGCTGGCATACGACCATCTTCCCGCCGTACTTCGTCGCCGGGGCGATCTTTTCGGGCTTCGGAATGGTGCTGACCCTCATGCTGCCGCTTCGCGCGGTCTACAGGCTCGAGGACCTGATCACGCAGTACCACATCGACTGCATGTGCAAGATCGTCTTGGCCACGGGGTCGATGGTCGGGTATTCGTACATGATGGAGTTCTTCATCGCCTGGTACGGGGCGAACCCCAACGAAGGCTTCACGTTCATCAACCGCGCCTTCGGCCCCTACGCCTGGGCCTACTGGATCATGATCACGTGCAACGTCGTCACGCCGCAGCTTTTCTGGTTCAAGGGCGTGCGGCGGAACACGACGATGGTCTGGATCCTGTCCCTCTTCGTCAACGTGGGCATGTGGTTCGAGCGCTTCGTCATCATCTGCACCTCGCTCGCCCGCGATTTCCTGCCCACGAGCTGGGGGTATTTGAGCCCGACCGTGGTCGATATCTTCACCTTCTTCGGGACATTCGGGGTCTTTTCCGTCCTTTTCCTCCTCTTCATCCGCTTCCTGCCGCTGATGGCGATGGCCGAAATCAAGGCCGTGACGCCGCAGGCGGACGCGCACTCCGGAAGCTCCCACCCGCATGGCTGATCAACCCTACGGCATCATAGCGCGTTTCGAGACCCCCGGGGCGCTTTACCGCGCCGCGGAGCGGGTCCGCGACGCCGGCTACAAGCGCTGGGATTGCCTGAGCCCGATGCCGATCCACGGCCTCGACAATGCGATGGGCGTCAAGCGGTCGATCGTTCCGCGCTTCTCGCTCGCGGGGGGAATCACGGGCTTTTGCACGGGCATGTCCATGATCTGGTACATGAACGCGTACGATTACAGGCTGACGGTCGGCGGAAAGCCGCTTTTCAGCCCCTTGTTCGCCTTCCCGATCTCCTATGAGCTGACAATCCTGTTCACGGCCTTTGCGACGATCGGCGGAATGTTCTTCCTGAACGGGCTGACCAAGCTGTACCACCCGGTGCTCAAGTACGACAACATCCGGCGCGCCACCGACGACAGCTTTTTCATCGTGATCGAATCGGGCGACCCGGCCTACCGGCCGGACGAGACCCGCGCGCTCCTCGAGCGTGCGGGCGGGCTCGACATATCGGAGCTGGAGGCCTGAACGCACCATGCGCACGGTCTATCTGGTCACCGCTTTTCTGGTCGTCGCGGCGATTTCCATCCTCGGATTCAGGGGCGCGCTGTTCACGAGCCCGCCCTTCGAGGTGTTTCCCGACGAGCTTTTTCCCGGCATGAAGCGCCAGCCGAAGCCCAAGCCGCAGGGGCCGAGCGCCTTTTTCGCCGACGGACGGGCCGACCGGCTCCCGCCTCCGGGGACGGTGCCGCACAGCCAGCCCCTCAGGGACGACGACGCCCTCTATCTGGGGAAGAATCCCGACGGGTCGTGGGTGAGGGGGTTTCCGGCGGCGATCGCGGTCGACGCGAGTCTCCTCGAGCGGGGCCGGGACCGCTACACGATCTACTGCTCCCCCTGCCACGGCGCGGTCGGCGACGGAAACGGGGTCACCAAGCGCTACGGGATGGGGGCGACTCCGAGCTATCATGACGACCGGCTCCGCCAGATGGCCGAGGGGGAGATCTTCAATGTCATCACCAACGGAAAGGCTCCGGTCTTCAACATGAGCCCCTACGCCGACAAGCTGGATCCCGGGGACCGCTGGGCCGTCGTCGCCTACGTGCGCGCGCTGCAGCGGGCGCAGATGGGGACGGTGGACGACGTCCCGGCGGAGCATAGACAGGAGCTTGGCATCAAATGAGCACTTCCGCCGCCACGGTTCCCTCGGCGCTTCCCGCAGCCCCGGATGCGACTTCGGCCGCCGCCAGGGCCATCGGGATCGGGATCGCGGGAACCGCCGCCACAGCGCTCGGGTTCCTCATCTCGCCCGCCCGCGTCGTCGCCACCGGATGGCTCGTCGGAGTGTGCTTCTGGACGGCCATGGCGATCGGATTCCTGCTTTTGGTCCTGATCCACCACATATTTGACGCGATGTGGTCCACGGTGCTCCGCCGCCAGCTCGAGCACGGATTGGCCGCATTCAAGTGGCTGGCGCTCCTCTTCCTCCCGCTGGTGATCGCCTCGTGGATCGGGCCGCGCGACATCGTGTGGCCCTGGATGAATCCGGCGCACATCATCCCCGGAGTGGGAAAGACCGTCGGCACGGACCTCGACTACGCGAAAAAGTCCGCCTTCCTGAACCTGGATGCATTCACGGTCTGGTCGGCGGTCTTCTTCGGCATCTGGATCTGGCTTTCGGCGCGCCTGAGGAGGGCCTCCTTTGCGCAGGACTCCGACGGCGACCCGAAATGGACCGTCAAGAACCGGTTCACCTCCGGGATGGGCATTCCGCTCACCGCGCTGACCCTCACGTTCGCGTCGATCTACTGGATCAAGAGCCTGGAGTACCACTGGTACTCGACCATGTACGGGGTGTGGTTCTTCTCCAACTGCATGCGGGGCGCCTACTCGCTCGGGGTCCTGATCATGCTCTGGCTGTGGAACCGGGGCGACTACAAGGGCGTCCTGACCCAGGACCACTGGCACAGCATCGGGAAGATGATGCTGACCTTCACGGTGTTCTGGGGATACATCGCGTTTTCGCAGTACTTCCTCATCTGGAACGCCAACGTGCCGGAGGAGACCTTTTGGTATAATCTGCGCGAATACGGAGATTGGTGGGGGGTCGGGATGGTGCTCGTCTTCGGACACTTCCTGGTGCCGTTCCTCGCGCTGCTTTCCTACCGGTACAAGGTGACGCGCGGACCGATCAGCCGGATCGCGCTTTGGATCCTCGCCGTCATTTTCGTCGACTTCTGCTGGAACATCCTGCCGGCGATCAAGGACGTCCAGGGCCGGCCGGTTCCGTTCTTCTCGCTGGGGCTCTTATGGGCCGTGACGGCGACGATCGGCGTCGGCGGCGTCTGCGTGTGGGCCTACCTGCGGAGCTTTGCGACCGCCCGGCTCATTCCCATCCGCGATCCGCGGATAGCCGAAAGCCTGATGCACCATGAGTGACGCGCCGTCCCACCCGCCCCGTCCGGTGTCCCCGGTTGCGATCCTCGCCGCGCTGGCCGGATTCTGCCTCTTTCTCGTCCTTGTGCGGCTGTCCTATGTGCGGAACCTGCCGCCCCCGCCGCAGGACCTGGCGGCGGAGAAGCTCACCCCCGACCTGGCCTGGAAGGCGACGCCGGCGGCGCGCAGGGCGAATCTTGACGAATTGCGAGCGAAGCAGGCGAAGCAGGCGGCCTCCTACGCCTGGATCGATCGCGACAAGGGCGTCGTGCAGCTTCCCATCGATCGGGCGATGGAGCTGTTCATCCGCGACACGCGCGCGAAATCCGCGGTTCCGCCCGGCCCGGCCAAGCCATGATTCCCGCCCCGACCCATGCAAGCACGGAGCCGCAGGCGGCGGATTTTCCCGCCCCCGGCGGGGAGCCGGGCCGCGCCCCGCTTGTTTTCCTGCTCGGCTCGGCCGTCCTCTGGCTCGTCGTGGCCGGAGTCCTGGCCCTCATTTCCTCGATACAGATCCACAGCCCGCAGTTCCTCTCGCAGTGCGCCTGCCTCACCTACGGCCGGACGCAGGCGCTCGCGGAGACGGCCTTTGTCTACGGCTGGATTGGAAACGCCGGGCTGGCGCTGGCCCTCTGGATCCTGTGCCGGCTGGCCGGGGAGCCGCTGCGCGCCTCGAATTGGACCGCCACCGGCGCCTTTTTCTGGAACCTGGGCCTCGCGATCGGGCTGGCGGGCATCGCAACCGGGGGAGCGACCGCGCTGCCGATGCTCGAGCTCCCGCGCTACGTGCAGCCGCTCCTTTTCGCCGCCTACGCGGCGATCGCCCTCGCGGGCGTCGCCGCCTGGACGGGGCGCCGGCGCGAGGTCATGTTCGCCTCCCATTGGTACGCGGTCGCGGCGCTCTTCCTCTTCCCGTGGCTGTTCTCGGTCGCCCAGGTCATGCTTCTTTGGTTCCCCGTTCACGGCGTCCTGCAGGCGATCGTGGCCGGCTGGTTCGCCCAGGGCCTGTGGACGCTTTGGATCGCCCCGCTGTCCCTCGCCGGCGCCTATTATGTCGTGCCGCGCGTGGCCGGCCGCGTGCTGCCGGCTTACGACTCCGCGGTCTTCGGTTTCTGGTGCCTGCTCCTGGTCGGGGGCTGGACCGGGGGGCGGCACCTGATCGGGGGGCCGGCGCCGGCGTGGATTTCGACGGTGGCCATCGGGGCCGCGCTCATCCTTCTTTTTCACTACATCGTCGTTTTCCTGAACCTGCGCATTGGATTTGCGGGCGGCGGGATTTCGCTGCGGTTCATTTCCTTCGGCGTGGCGGCCTACGCTCTGGGCGGCCTCGTGGATGCGGTCACGGCGGTTCGCGGCGTCGCCGTCGTCACGCAGTTCACCCATTTTGACGAGGCCCAGAGGCAGTTTGCGCTCCAGGGCGGCGCCGCGATGATGCTCTTCGGGACCCTTTATTTCGCCTTCCCGAGGATCATCGGCCGTCCCTGGGCTTCCCGCGGATTGGTGCGGGGCCACCTCGCGCTGTCCGTGCTGGGGGTCCTGCTGCTCGCCGCCTGCCTGGGCGCCGCGGGCCTGGTCCAGGGATGGGCGCTGAATGATCCGAAAACGGCGTTTTCCGACATCGCGGGCCTGACACGGGACTGGCTCCTGGGTGCGACGGCGGCCCGGGGCGTGCTTCTCCTTGCGTACATCCTTCTCGCCGTGAACCTCTTTTGGACCCTCGTCTGCTCCCCCGAGGGCGGGGGAAGGGAGGACCCGTCATGAAGCAGGGCTCGCTTTTCTTCATCGGTTTGGCGGCGGCTTTCGGACTGTCCTGGACCGGGGTCATGTGGTCCGAATTGCAGCTCGGGCGCCTGGCGCCCTACTACGACGACGGCGAGGGCGCATCATTTCCGTCCCGCATGCCGGGGAACGCCGCCGCCGGCCAGCTCGTCTATCGCGACCTTGGCTGCGCCTCCTGCCACACCCAGCAGGTGCGCAGGCCGGGATTCGGTTCCGACGTGGATCGGGGCTGGGGGGATCGCCAGAGCGTCGCGCGGGACTACATCTACCAGCCCCATGTCCAGCTGGGCTGGTCGCGGACGGGCCCGGATCTGACGAATCTCGCCGGCCGCAAGCCGTCCGCTCCCGACGCCGACCATCTGATGATGCTTCTTTACTCGGGGCAGGGCGGCATGCCGGCCTATCCCTTCCTTTTTGAGGAGGGAAAGGTCGCCGGACAGGCATCGGACGATGCCCTGAGGCTGGCGGGCTCCCAGGCACCGGCGCCGGGGCGCCAGATCGTGCCAACCGAACGGGCCCGGAACCTGGTTGCGTACCTCCTGAGCTTGAATACGACCTATGATTACCCGGAGGCGCAGCCGGTCCCGGAACCCGGCGCGAAGGTCAGGAAATGAGCGCGCCCGAATACCAGGATCCGCGGTTTGACCGGGCGGCGTTCGGCGACGACCAGCTCGTGGACGCCCACGAGAATGCGCTTCGGCCCGGGACCGACGACCGGGCGCACTACAGGCTGCTTCCCCTCATGCTCCTTTTCGTGCTGAGCGGATGCGTCCTGTGCTCGGCGATGTACGTGATCCGTTATTCGGGGCATTTCAATTACCTGATCTACGACGAAAACGAGCAGCAGTCGCAGACGGCGGCGGCCGTCAAGGTGGATCCGATCGCCATGGGAAAGAGGCTTTTCAATACGCCGAGCGCCTGCGTCACGTGCCATCAGCCGACGGGTCAGGGCATCCCCGGCGTCTATCCGCCGCTTGCCGGGTCGGAGCTGGTGAACGGGCCCGACGAGCGGATCATTCGCATCCTTCTCGACGGCCTCAAGGGCCCCGTGCAGGTCAGGGGCACTTCTTTTCCAGGCACGGTCCAGATGCCGTCTTTCGGCGCGGCGGGCTTCAACTGGAGCGACGAAAAGATCGCCGACGTCCTCAGCTACGTCCGCCAGGAATGGGGCAACAAGGCTCCGCCGGTCGATGCCGCAAAGGTGGCCCAGATCCGCCAGCAGGTCAGCGGGCACAAGGAGTGGACGCAGGAGGAGCTTCTGCAGGTCAAGTAACGGAGTGGGCGCTCACTGCCGAGACGTACCATCACTGGCTAGGCGCCGAGGCGCTTGTCCGGGACAAGATAATTGAGGACGTAGTCCTTGACTGCGTCCGCCAAGGGGGTGAGGGGGCGGGTGTAGCCGGTGGCGCGCAGTTTTGAAATGTCGGCCCGCGTGAAGTACTGGTACTTGTCGCGCAGGGTCTCGGGCATGTCGATGAATTCGATTTGCGGAGCGAGGTCCAGGGCGGCAAAGACCGGATTCACGAGTTCAAGCCAGGTGTGGGCCTCGCCGGAGCCGATGTTGAAGAGTCCGGCCGCGGCGGGGGCCGCCTCGGCGAAGTGGAGCGTCATCTCGACCGCGTCCTTGACGTAGAGAAAATCGCGCCTCTGCTCGCCGTCGCGGATATCGGGGCGGTAGCTCTTGAAAAGCCGCACGCGGCCGGTCTCCCGGATCTGCCGGGAGGCCTTGCAGACGACGGAGCGCATGTCGCCCTTGTGGTCCTCGTTCGGGCCGAAGACGTTGAAATACTTGAGCCCGACAATCCGGCCGAGCCAGCCCTGGTCCCTCGCATGGAGGTCGAATCGTTGCTTCGAGCGGCCGTACAGGTTGAGGGGATGGAGCCGGGAGATGCCGCCGTCCTTGTCGTCCATCCCCGCGGAGCCGTCGCCGTAGGTCGCGGCCGAGGAGGCGTAGATGAAGCGCGAATTCCGGGCGAGCGCCCAGCCGGCAAGGAGCCGCGTGTACTCGAAGTTCACGTCGTCGAGGTAGGCGGCGTTCGTCTCGGTCGTCGATGAACAGGCGCCCAGGTGCAGGACGGCGGAGAAGGCCCCGAACGCGTCCGGATGGGAGGCGATCCGGGATCGGAACGAATCGGCTTCGACAAACTCGGCAAAGCGCAGCGACTCGAGGTTGCGCCGCTTGGCCGGAGAGTCGGCGCCGAGGGGCACCGAGTCCCTCCAGCGCTTCGACGGATCCAGGAAATCCGTGACGACGATTCGGGAGTGGCCGCGGCGGTTGAGCGCCCAGACAAGCGCGCTGCCGATGAAGCCGGCGCCGCCGGTGACGAGGATTCGGCCGTCGAGCGCGCTCACGCCCGGGAGAGCTCCTCGGAACGGGCCTTTGCCGCGAGGACCGTCTCGCGGATGAGGCCGCGAAAATCGCCCGCCGAGAGGCGTTTCAAGCCGGCAAAAGTGGTGCCGTTCGGGGAGGTGACCTCGTCGCGCAGCTGCTCGGGAGTCTTGTTTTCGAGCGCCAGGAGCCTGGCCGCGCCGAGCAGCGTTTCACGGGCGAGCAGATCGGCTACATCGGAGGCAAGGCCCGCGGCGACGCCGGCCTCCCGAAGGGCCGCGGCGAATTCAAAGACGTAGGCGGGGCCGCTGCCGCTGAGCCCGGTGACGGCGTCCAATTGGGCCTCCGGAAGCTCGACCGTCCGGCCGAGGGCGCCCAGGACGGCGCCGACGATTTTCCGATCCTCCGGCCCGAGCCCGCGCACGGCGCACCATGCGGTGATTCCCGCCCCGATCCTCCCCGGCGTATTGGGCATGCATCGGACGAGATTGCGCGTCCTGGGGAAGGCTTCGGTCAGCCTGGCGAGGCGCGTGCCGGCCAGGATCGAAATGACGAGGCGGCCCGCCGTCGCCTCCGCGAGGCGCGGATCGGCGGAGGCCAGGTGCTGGGGCTTGAATGCGACGACGACGGCGTCGGCCCCGGAGACCAGTTCGTCGATCGTCGCGGCAAGGCGGATTCCGGTCCTCTTTGCAAGCGCCGCGCCCGTGGGGTCCGGTCCGCTGATTGCGGAAATGTCGGCCGGGCCGGCCGAACGCTTTGCGAGAAGGCCGTCCACCATCGCGGAGGCCATGTTGCCTGCGCCGAGGAATGCGAGTTTCATGAATGAACTCCGGGTTCCAGCCTGGCCAGGACCTTCGCCTCCCCCTCCTCAAGGGGGGACCGCTTTTCAAGCGGATGCCGCAGGATGGAGCTTGCGCCGCCGCCGGTCCGGTTCACCACGGTGACTTCGCCCCCCAGGTTGCGGATGGCGTGGCGGGCGACCGTGAGGCCCATCCCGACCCCGACCGTGTTTTTTGTGCTGACGAACGGCTCGAAGAGCTGGTCCTGTACCTCAGGGGGAATCCCGCGGCCCTCGTCGTCCACGCGGATCTCGGCGAACATGCCCATCTTCCCGAGGTCGAGGAGCCGGGTGGCGACCGCGATCGGCCGCGGAGAATTCTCCGGGCTGCCGTACGACTCCCAGGCGTTGATGAGCACCTTCGAAAGCACGTCCTCGAGCATCTCCATGTTTGTCTCGATCGGCAGATCGCCGAGGGGGTTGTCGATCGCCACATCCGCCGATATCCGGAAATCCCGGTGGACCCGCGCCACGCCGCCGCGGATCACATCGGAGAGCGGGGCCTTGGACACCGGGGGCCGCGCCTTGACTTCGAGCGAGCTCAACTGGCGGATGATGGCGACGATCCGGTGCAGGGCGGTGTCGATGCGCTCCGCGCTGTTCTGGACCTGCGCCGGCTTGTCGTAGCAGACCTTGATCAGGTCGAGGTAGCCGATCGCGACTCCGAGGAGATTGTTCAGGTTGTGCGCCAGTCCCTGGGTGACGGCGCCGATCGTGGCGGCGCGGCGCGCCTCCTCGAGCCGGCGCTGCAGCTCCACCATTTCCCGGTTGATCGCCACGAACCGCAGCTGCGTCTGGACGCGGGCCAGAGTCTCGTCCAGGTCGATCGGCTTCGTGATGTAATCGACCGCGCCGACGCCCAGCCCCTCGAGCTTGCCCTCCTTCGTCGTACGCGCCGTTATGAAGATCACCGGTATCGCGCGCGTCTGCTCGCTCGCCTGGAGCTTCTGGCAGACCTCGATCCCGTTCATGTCCGGCATCATCACGTCGAGCAGGACGAGGTCGGGCTTGGCCGCGGCGATCATCTTCAGCCCTTCCTGGCCGGTGTGCGCGGCGATCACGTCCAGTCCCTCGCGCTCGAGCTTTCGCTTGAGGAGCTGCACGTTGATCGGCTGGTCGTCGATAACCAGGATTTTCGGATTGGGCATGCGCGGAGTGCCGTGGGGCGTTGAATGGCGGGGACGTCGTTTCGGTCAGCCTGGAGTTTGGCCGCGGGCGGGGCAATGCCGGAAAGGCGGGCGATCAGCGCCGCGCGGACGCCAGGCGGTGGGCCTTCAGCGTGTTTTTCATCAGCATCGCAACGGTCATCGGGCCGACCCCGCCCGGCACTGGGGAAATCCTCGACGCGATCGGCGCGACGGACGGAAAGTGGACGTCGCCTGTCAGCCGGTATCCCGTCTTTCGCGCCGGATCGGGGACGCGGTTGATGCCGACGTCGATGACGACGGCTCCGGGCTTGACCATCGCGCCGGTGACAAACTCCGGCCGGCCGATTGCGGCGATCAGGACGTCGGCCTGCCGGGTGAAGGCCGCCAGGTCGGCGGTCGCCGAGTGGCACACCGTGACGGTGGCGTTTGCCGATGGCCTCTTCCGCATCGCGAGCAGCGCCACCGGCTTTCCGACCAGAAGCGAGCGCCCGACGACGACCACGTGCCTGCCCTGGAGGCTGACTCCGCTGCGCGCGAGAAGCTCCATGACGCCGGCCGGCGTGCAGGAGACCAGGCCGGTGTCGTCCTCCTGCCCGATCTTCCCGAGATTGACCGGGTGCAGGCCGTCCACGTCCTTCTCCGGCGATATGCGCTGGAATACCGCCCGTTCGTCGAGCGGCCCGGGCATGGGAGACTGGACCAGGATTCCATCCACCTCCGGGTCGGCGTTCAGCCGGTCGACCAGGGCTTCGAGCTCCCTCTGGCTGATGGAGGCGGGCGGCAGGATCACGCGGCTCGCGATGCCTATTTCAGCGGCGGTCTTCTCCTTCCTCTTGACGTAGGAAACCGAGGCCGGATCGTCCCCGATCCGCACGAGCGCAATGCAGGGCTTTCGGCCCGGGATTGCGGCGACCTCCGCCTTGAGTTCCGCCGTTATTTCCGCCGCGATCCGGTTGCCGTCGATCAGCTCCATCTCCTCACCTGAGTTGCAGGCTCTCGACCTCGACCACGATGTCCGGCGTGCCCGGGACGGGCTTGACGGTCCCGTAGACCGAGACTTCGTGGCCCATGTACTTGTCGATCTGTTCCGTGAGGAGAAGTTTTCCGACATCGAGGTACGCCCTGCGGTCGCCCGCCGGGTCGTCGAGCTGCCATTCATAGGGGCGCTTCGGCCCGATCAGGCGCTTCGTGGAGACGAAGCGGCCCTCCAGGGTGCGGGCCACGACTTCCGGCCCGGAAACCGCGGCAGTATCCGCGGCCGGCTTTCCGGGCGCCGTCGTCGGAGGCTCCGGCGGGACGGCCGGGGACACCGCGGGCGCGGGCGCCCCGGAATAATTGCCGGCGCCTTCGGGCAACGGCTGCGCCGGCGCCGCGCCGGCCGCTGGCAGCGGCCCCGGGTGAATGTAGCCGACGAGCGGCTCATCGAGGCGCACCTGGGTCCATTTTCCCCGCAGACCCGTTATCGAGACGCGGTCGCCCTTTCGGACGATGGCGAGGACGCCGGAGTCCGGATTCGGGGCGAGATAAACGGGGCTTCCCGGAACCACGTCGAGGGCCTTGTTCAGGTTCTTGTTCTCCACGTAGGCTTCAAACGGTCCCGGCAGGGTCACCGCCTGCCACCCGTCGGGCAGGGGCACGACGCCCGGCGGCGCCGGCACCGGCTCCGTGCCGGCGCTCAAGAAGGTGATCGACGGCGCGGACGGGTCGGGCTGGGTCTGAACCGCGGTCGTCTCGGCGAGCGGTGCGGAATGGGCGGCGGAAGCCGCGAGAAAAAATGCGGTGAAAAGCGCGGCCGGAATTCGGGCGGCCCGGCGTCCGCATGCCGGATTTGAAGGCCCGGTTGCGGGCGGCGGAGGACGATTGGATGGTTTCATCGTTGATCGTGGGTGTTTGGGGACTCCGCAAACGCCTCGGCTCGCGGTGTCCAGGGAGAATGGAAGAGTGCCTCGATCTCTTTCGTAGAGAGTTGCTTCCCTCCGCGCAACGGGATTCCCTGCAGGCGGACGGCGCCGATCTGGTACCGGCGGAGCCGGCGCACGTCGTGGCGCAGAAGCGTGAAAAGCTGGCGGATCTCGCGCTTCCGGCCGTGGTGCATGTGCACGTCGAGGTCGCGCGACCTTCCCGAGGGCCCCGGATTGACCAGGGCCGCCCGCTCCACCTTCAGGCGCTCCCCCTCGACGACGATGCCCTTGACGAGCCGGGGGAGCTGGTCGGCGGGAAAGTCGTCCTTCAAGCTCACGTGGTACCGCTTCACGACGCGATTCGACGGGTGCATCAGGCGGTTCGCCAGTTCGCCGTCGGTCGTTAGGATGACCAGGCCCTCGCTGTCCTTGTCGAGGCGGCCCGCGCAAAAAAAACGCAATCGGCCCAGCTCGCGGGGAATCAGGTCCAGCACCGTCCTCGGATTGTGGGGGTCGTCATTCGAGCAGACGAGGCCCCGGGGCTTGTTCACGGCCAGGGTGATTCGCGGCTGGGGGGAACCCCGGACCGGCTTTCCGCCGACGACGACCTTGTCCTCGCCCGGCGTGATCTTCTGTCCGGGCACGGCCCGGGCGCCGTTCACCCAGACCTCGCCCTGCGCGATGAGAGCCTCCGCGGCCCTGCGCGAGCACACCCCCGCCTCGGCGATGAACTTTTGCACGCGGACCGTTGTTTCCATGGCGACCATCGGGCATCGGACCGAAAAACCGCGCCTGCTGCAAGCCCTCCCTCGGTGGTGTTGACCTCGGGCGGAAGGACTGTCTCTTTCAGTCTCCTTCACAATGCTGACATTCAAATCCCGAACGGCCCTGGTGACCGGCGCAGGCCGGGGCATCGGAAAGGCCATCGCCGAGACGCTGGCCCGGCAGGGCGTGACGGTCATTTGCGTCTCCAAGTCGGCCGACTCCTGCGGCGCCACGGCCGCGTCGATCGTCAGCGGCGGAGGCAAGGCCAGGGCCATGGCCGTGGATGTCGCCGACGGTGCGGCCATTGCGCGCGCGGCCGGCGCCCTCCTCTCCGAATTTCCCGACATAGGAATCCTTGTGAACAACGCGGGGATCACGCGCGACGGGCTTCTTTTTCGGATGAGCGATGCGGATTGGAACGATGTCCTGGCCACGAATCTCACGAGTTGCTTTCACTGGACGAAGCACCTGGCCAGGCCGATGACCCGCGCGCGATGGGGGCGGATCGTCAATATAACGTCGGTCAGCGGGATCATGGGAAACGCGGGCCAGGCCAATTATTCGGCCGCGAAGGCGGGAATGATCGGACTGACGAAATCGCTCGCACGGGAGTTCGCCTCGCGCAACGTGACGGTGAACGCCGTCGCGCCCGGATTCATCAAGACGGACATGACATCCGAATTGGTTAATCAGCAGGAGGTTGCGCAGAGGATTTTGGGCGTTGTGCCGCTTGGGCGCTTTGGCGAGGCCTCCGACATCGCGCACATGGCGGCTTACCTCTGCTCGGAGGAGGCGGGATATATAACCGGCCAAGTTTTTACCGTTGACGGCGGCATGGCGATGTGAAGCCTCCGTAAACCCACTCTCCCAACAAAAATGGCTGATCCAAAATCAATCGAACAACGCGTCAAGGAGATCATCGTCAATCAACTGAATGTAAACGAGGAGCAGATCACTCCAACGGCCTCCTTCCTCGATGACCTTGGCGCTGATTCACTCGACACGGTCGAATTGATCATGGCATTCGA
>JBEKAO010000024.1:0-49538 GCA_050015855.1 Opitutaceae bacterium
CCGGCCTGCTGCCGGACGATCTCGCCCAGGTCCATGGTGCCCGTGGCCATCAGAAGCGTGATGACGACCAGGAGCATCGGGATCTCGTAGGCGACGTTCTGGGAGACGACCCGGGCGGCCGAGATGATCGCAAACTTGTTCCGGGAGGCCCAGCCGCTCAGGAGGACCGCCATCACGTTGATCGACCCGAAGGAGAACACCATGAGGAGGCCGACATTGACGTCGCGGGCGACCAGGGTCCGGCCGAACGGGATGACGGCCAGGCACATCATGGCGGGGGTCAGGACGACGAGCGGGGCCAGGCGGAAGAGCAGGCCGTCGGCTTCCGGGGGGACCATGAGCTGCTTGGACAGAAGCTTGGTCACGTCGGCGACGGGCTGCAGCCAGCCGCCGTACCCCGCCTCGTTGGGCCCCGGGCGGTTCTGGAAGCGACCGGCGCCCTTGCGTTCCGCCAGGACCAGATACATGGCGTTCACGCCGACAAACGCGATGATGCACAGGAGCGAGAAGAGAAGCCGGACGGGTTCGGTCGAAAGAAGGCTCATGGCGTCACCGGTCGATGTCCGGAATCACGAGATCGAGGCTGCCCAGGAGCGCCAGGGCGTCCGCCAGCAGCATGCCCCGGCTCGCCTCCTCGAAGAGGCTCAGGTTGGAGAACGAGGGCGTGCGAATCTTGAGCCGGTACGCGGCCTCCTTGCCGTCGCTGACGATTCGCACCATGAGCCGGCCACGCGCCGCCTCGACCGCGAAACACGTGTCCCCCGGCGGCAGCTTCAGGACGCGGGGAACCTTGCCCATGACCGGCCCCTCGGGAAGCTTGTCCAGGGCCTGTTCGATGATGCGAAGGCTCTGGGCCATCTCCTCCATCCGCACGCGGTAGCGCGCCATGGAGTCCCCATCCGGGAAGACGGGGATCTCGAAGTCGAGCTGCGGATAGACCGAGTACGGCTCGACCTTGCGGACGTCATAGGGGACGCCGGACCCGCGGATCACGGGCCCCGTCGCGCCGTACCTGCGGCAAAGCTCGGGGCTGATCGGCCCGATCTTGTCGAGCCGCTTGCGCAGGATGACGTTGTCGGTCACGAGCTGCCGGTACATCTTCAGCCGGGGGCGCATCTGCGCGATGAAATCGCGGGTTCGCGCGACAAACCCCTCGTCGATGTCGTCGCACAGCCCGCCGAATCGGAAATAACAGTAGGTCAGGCGCGACCCGGTGACGCCCTCCAGCAGGTCCAGGATCTTCTCCCGGTCGTCGAATGCGTAGAGGAGCGGGGTGAAGCCGCCCAGGTCGAGGAGGAAGGCACCCCACCAGACGAGATGGCTGGAGATGCGGTTCAATTCCGAGGTGATGACGCGAATGAACTCCGCGCGGGGGGGCACCTCGATCCGGGCCGCCCGCTCCACGGCGCCGACGAATGCGTGATTGTAGTGGAGCGCCGAGAGATAATCGATCCGGCCCGTGTTGGGGAGGAAATGCGCGAGCGGCCGGTTCTCGCCCATCTTCTCGTGCATTCGGTGGATGTAGCCGATGATCGGTTCGGCCCGCATTACGTATTCGCCGTCCATGGTCATCTTGACGCGGAGGACCCCGTGGGCGGCCGGGTGCTGCGGCCCCACGTTCAGGACGAATTCCTCGCCGGAGTCCACGCTCACGGTGATGTCGGGAAGCGCGCTCACGCGGTGAAGTCCTTTCTGAGGGGATGGTAATCGGCATCCTCCGGCAGGAGGAGCGGGATCAGGTTCGGGTGGCCGGCAAATCGGATCCCGAAAAAGTCGTGCGCCTCGCGCTCATGCCATCTCGCTCCCGGAAACACGGGCGACAGGGTCGGAACCTCCGGATTGTCGCGGGGCAGGCGGGTTCGGACGACGATCCGAAGCGGCGAGGCCGGATGAAAAAAGTCGTAGACGACCTCCATTTCGTTTTGCGCGATCCAGTCGACCCCCGTGATCGTATCGAGGCTGAATCCGATCCCGCCGAGAAACTCCGCGGCGGAGACGACCTGGCCGGCCGCCACCCCGACGTCGAGATCGTATCCCTTCGCGGCGCGGTCGGCAGGCGCGCAGGAAAGGGCGCGGTCCGTCCCGCTGAAGTGCTCCCGGATCTGTTCGAGGTCGGCAGGCATCGGGGGTCGGGGGGTTCAGTCCGGTTTGACGACCGGCCAGCGGCGCTTGCCGGTCAGCTTTTTTTCCAGCGTCAGGATTCCCTCGATCAGGGCCTCCGGGCGGGGCGGGCAGCCCGGGACGTAGACATCGACCGGGAAAAGCTTGTCCACCCCTTCGACCACGGCGTACTGCCCTGGAAAGACGAAAGGTCCGCCCGAGATCGCGCAGTTGCCCATGGCGATCACCCATTTCGGCTCGAGCATCTGGTCGTAGAGGGTCTTGACCGCCATCGCCATTTTCTTGTTGATCGTTCCCGCGACGATCATGAGGTCGGCCTGCCGGGGCGATGGCCGAAACACCTCGGCCCCGAACCGGGAGATGTCGAAGCGCGGGCCGCCCGCCGCCATCATTTCGATCGCGCAGCAGGCGAGGCCGAACGTCAGCGGCCACAGGGAATTCGCGCGGCTGAGGGACAGCAGGTCGTCCAGCTTCGCAAAATGGACGATTTGGGAGGTGTCTACCGCCGCTTCCATTCGAAGACTCCCTTCTTCCAGGCATAGACGATGACCAGGGAGAGGATCCCCACGAACATCGCCAACTCGACGAAGTCTCGGATGGCAAAATGACGGTTGTAGACCAGGGCGACCGGTATCAGGTACAGGACGTCGACCGCGAATGCGACGAAGACCAGGGCATACAGGTAATAGGACGCGCTGTACCTAATCCACGCCTCGCCAATCGGTTCCATCCCGCACTCGATCGCCTGACCGGTCTTGTTTTCGGTGTTGCGGGTCCTGCGGGAGGCGAGGAGCTGGACGACCGCGATCGGCCCGATCGTGAGGGCCAGTCCGGCGAGGCAAAATGCGGAGACGTAGATCAGGTCGCCTGCAAATACGTCGTCGACCGGGTTCGGCATGACCCATCTTCGCATGGGACGCCGCCCGGCGCCCCGCAGGGCTTGTGAAGCTCTGCGCATTTCTTGCAGTGCTACCGATCCCCATGTCTTCCAAATGGATCGGATCAGTCGGGGGCAGGAGGTCCTCGGAAACGGCCCGAATCCGGGCCGTGGGCCGGTTTGACGGACTTTCCCCAATGGCCGAAGCTCGGCCCATGCCCGCTCCCCGCCGCCCCGCCCTGACCCGCATCGCCCGCCTCGTACTCGGATTGGCGCCATTGGCGTCCCTCGGGTGGTACGAGCCGGGCCACCGCATTATCAATCAACTCGCCATCAACTCGCTGCCGGCCGGCTTTCCATCATGGGTCCGCGAGCCCGCGGTCGAGGAGCGGATCGTGTTTCTTTCCCAGGAGCCGGACCGCTGGCGCCGGACCCGCGAGCAGCTTCTGCAGCACGAAAACGCGCCGGATCATGGGATTGACTTCGATTCCATCGAATGGGCGGGCATCGACTTGTCCACCCTCACCCCCTTTCGATACGAGTTCGTCGCCGAATTCCTGAAGGGCCGGGCCGCCCATGCCGATCGCTTTCCCGCAATCGATCCGGCGAAGGACCCGCAGCATTCGCTCGGGCTGCCGGGCTTCCTTCCCTGGGCCATAGCCGAGTATTACGCCAAGCTCCAGACGCAGTTCTCCTACCTGAAGACCTACGAGCGCTACGGAACCCCGGAGGAGATCGCCGACGCGCGGGCAAGCGTGGTCTACGTGATGGGCGTCATGGGCCATTTCGTCGGCGACGGATCCCAGCCGCTGCACACGACGGTCCACAATCGCGGCTGGGTTGGACCGAATCCGGCCAACTACCCGACAAACGACATTCACGCGTTGATCGACGGCGGCTTCATAGCGAAGGCCGGCATCACCGTTCGCGAGTTGGCGCCCGGGGTCGTTCCGGCCCGGCCGCTCGATCTTTTGCCGCGCCCCGACGGGCGCGATCCGGTGTTCGTCGACGTCGTCGACTACCTCCTGGCCACGCGGAGGACGGTGGAGCCGATGTACCGGCTGTTGAAGGAGGACAAGCTTGTCGACGGCGGCCCCGGCAGCAGCGAGGGCCGCGCGTTCATCGACGGCCGCCTCCTGGCCGCGGGCGAAATGCTCGGGTCCCTCTGGCTCACGGCCTGGCAGCAGGCCGCTCCGGATGCGGTCCTGCAATCGACCCTGATCCAGCGGCAGGCCGCCCAGTCCGGGGGAAAGTGACGCCTGGGGCGGGAACGCCGGCGGTCCGGCTACCCGTTCCGGACGGCAAACGGCGCCGGCGACTCCTGGTCGAGCTTCACGGGAAATGGAACTGGCGGCTCCTCGATGATTTTCGTGCCGCCGCTCACCTCGGGAACCCGGGGAGCGTCGTGCAGTTCGAGGATGTAAATCTCGTTGCTTCCGGCCTTGAGCCATTGGGCGGGAACGAAAAGGGAACGGAGCCCTCCCCGGTCCCAGAATCGGCCCAGGTTGTGGCCGTTGACCCAAGCGACGCCCATCCCCCAGTTGCGCATGTCGAGAAAGGTGCTTCCGACCTCATCGACCGGGAAGGATCCGCGGTAAACCGCCGGACCGGCGGGCCGCGCGGCGGAGGCCTTAAAATGCTCGATGCGATCGAACGGCAGCGAGTAGATCTCCCACCCGGCGAGATCGCGGCCGGCCAGCGATGCGCCGCCGACCAGGCCCTTGCGGGCGAGTGCCTGCGTTTGCGCGCTCACCGGGACGCTGATCCGGCCAAGGTCGTAGACGAGCAGGTCGAGCGTGGCCGGACCCGGTTCGTTCAGCTCGATCCGGCTGCTTTCGGGACCGTAGCCGCGGAACGCCCTGCCGACCGTCCTTCCGTTCACCATCACGACCGTGTAGTCCATGGCCTGGCGGAGATCGAGGGCCCCGGTGATACCGCCTGGGAAGTGCTTGCGGTAGAGGACGAAGCCGTACGCCTGGTCCAGGTCTTCCATCGAAACCGGCCGGTCCGACACACGGGTCGGCGCAGGGGGCAGCAGGCCGAGGAGAGGCTCGCTGGCATCGAGCCTGATCGGAGGCAGGGTGATGACCGGCGGGTCCGCCGGGGGTTGCGGGAGGGCGGCATTCAGGCGCCGGCCGAGGAGATCCCGAAACGCCCGGTAGCGCGGCGTGATCCGGCCGGCCTCGTCGATCGGAGCGTCATAGTCGTAGCTCGTCTGGACGGGCAGGTACCAGTTGCATCCGTTGCTGAAACCGTAATTGGTCCCGCCGAACTCGAGGTAGAGGCAGAACGAGGCGTTGTGGTCGAGGAGAAAGTTGATCCATGTCAGATCCTGCGGGATGGGATATCTCTTTGCGATTTTTTCGCTCCAGCCGCTGAACCACGCCGTGTAGACCTCCGGAACGTACAGCGGAAAGTCGCCGACCGCGGGGGCGATCTGCGCGATCGTCCGCTCGTCCTTCAGCCCGTTGCGGCTGTACATGAGGCCGGGCACGCGCAGGGCCGCATTCCCCCACACCGGCGTCGTCGGATCGCATGTGAACAGCGGCACGTCGAAGTTTTCCCGGAAGATCCCCGCCAGGGACTTCATGTAGTCGATGTTCCCGTTGGCGATGATGCCGTACTCGTTTTCGACCTGGACCATGAGGAGCGGGCCGCCATGCGTCACCTGGAGGTCCGAAACCTGCCGGGCCACCGCGGCGATGTAGCGCCGGCTCCACTCCACGTACTGGGCGTCGTCGGTCCGGATCCGGACGCCTGGGTATTTGAGCGTCCAATACGGAATCCCGCCGAACTCCGTCTCGGCGCAGCAGTACGGTCCGGGGCGCAGGATGGCCCACATCCCGTTGTCCTGGCAAAGCCTGAGGACGCGGCGGACGTCCGTGGCGCCCGTGAAGTCGAACCGCCCCTCCTCGGGCTCCACCTGGTTCCAGAAAAGGTAGAAGCTGATGGCGTTGAGGCCCATGGCCTTCGCCTGCTTGATGCGCGTGTCCCAGTCCTCCGGCAGGACGCGGCCGAAATGCATCTCGCCGGCGATGAGCAGCGTCGCCTGCCCGTCGATCCAGAACCGGTGGTCGCGCGCCTCGAACTTGTGCGGGCGGCCGTCCGGGACGGCGGTGGCGAGGGGGATGGCCGCGGGCTGCGGGGCTCCGGTCTGCGCGGAGGCGCACACCGGGGCCGAGAGGAGGAGAAGAATCGGAAGGATGGGCTTCATGGGCAATAAGATCTCTTGGTGACGCCGGCCTCCGCGTCACCGGGTCAGCATGGCCGCGCCGAAGACCCCGGCGCTGTCCCCGAGCGCGGGCCTGAGGAACTCGGTCCTCAGCTCGGGATTGAACAGGTGCCGCCGGACCGCCTCGCGCGTCCCCTCCCCGTAGAGGATGTCGAGGTTGCCGACACCCCCGCCGATCACGATCGCGTCCGGATCGACTATATTGATGAGCGCGGCAATGGCCTCGCCAAACTTCGAGGAGAGCCGCTCGAGCGTCTCGATCGCGGCCGCCTCGCCCGAGCGGGCGCGCCCGGCGATTTCGGGAAGCCGGGCCGGGGCCCCCGTGCGCTGCCGGTAAAACCTTTCCAGCGAAGGCCCGGCGATCACGGTTTCGACGCAGCCTTTTCGTCCGCAATAACAGGGCGACGATTCGCCGCAGATCGGGTTGTGCCCCCATTCGCCGGCAATCCCGTGCAGGCCCTCGAGGACGCGCCCGTCGACCACGATTCCCCCGCCCACGCCCGTTCCGATGATCAGCCCGGCGACGACGCCGCGCCCGCGGGCGGCCCCGAAGTGGGCCTCGGCCAGGGCGAAGCAATTCGCATCGTTGCCGAGCCTCGCCTTCACGCCGAGAGCCTTCGACAGGTCGTCGCACAGGAGGCGCCCGTTCAGGCACGTGCTGTTTGAATTCTTCAGCTTGCGGCTCGCCGGATCCATCGCCCCCGGCGTGCCAAACCCGATCGTGGCCGGCCTCCGGCAGCCGGAGGCCTTTTCCATTTCGGCGACCAGCTTCCCGATCTGGCTGATGACATGATCGTACCCGCGATCGCTTTCCGTCGGGACGCGCAGCCTGCAGCGGGGCTCGCCGGGGTGGTCCGAGTCGACGACCGCCCCTTCGATCTTCGTTCCGCCGAGGTCAATGCCGAAGAGGTTCATGACGCAAATTCACGACTGGCCGCGCTGCCTGAAATAGGACCGGGCCTTCTCGACGTCGTTCCCGATCTGGCTTTTGAGGGCCTCAATCCCTGAGAACCTCATCTCGGGCCGCAGCGACTCAAGCCACTCCACGGTGACGAGGTCGCCCGCGTCCAGGGGACAGCTCCCGAGCACGTGCGCCTCGACCTGGGGGACGGGCGCGGCCCCGACGGTCGGGTGAACGCCGTAATTGGCGACTCCGGGCAGCCGGACGCCCCGGCCGGAAACCCGCACGACGTAGACGCCGAATTGGGGCGTCAGCTCGGGCGACCATGCCAGGTTGAGCGTCGGGAATCCCAGGGTCCGGCCCAGCCCCTTTCCCGCGATGACCGGCCCGCGGGCGAAGTAACTGTAGCCGAGGAGGGCGCCCGCCTGGGCGACATCGCCGGATTCGAGGAGGTTTCGGATCCGGGTGCTGTTGACGGGCATCCCGTCGAATTCAACCGGGGGGACGCTGAAGACCGAAACGGCCGTCCTGCGCGCCGCCTCGACCAGGCCCGGCAGGTCTCCGGACCTTCCGGCGCCAAATCTCCAGTTGCTCCCGACGCACACGACGGAGAGGCCCGGCAGCCGCTCCCGAAGCCACGGCAGGAAGTCCGCCGCCCTTATCTGCGCAAACCCGGGGGTGAAGGGCTCGACGATGACGGCGTCGACGCCGAGTTCGTCGAGCAGGCCGGCCTGGGTCGCGGCGTCGTGGATGAGCCTCGTCGGCTGCTGGGGCCGAAGGATCCGGCTCGGGTGCGGGCGAAAGGTGAGGACGGCGGCGATTCCCCCGTTTTGCCGCGCCGATTGCAGGGCGGTTTCGATGACGGCGCGATGCCCGATATGCACGCCGTCGAACATTCCGATCGCCAGCTGCAGGGGGCGGTCCCGCGCAAGCGCGGCGCCGGCGGATTCGACCGAGGAGAAATGGCGGGCGGGGGTCACGCGAGAAAGCCCGCGGGGGCCGCGGCGTGGGCGGGGATCAGGCGCTTTTCGATTTCCGGAATCGACAGCGCCTCGATCTGGTCGAGTGTCAGCGCCTGCGCCACCGAAAAGGCGCCCGACGCCGTGCGGCGCAGGGCGGCCAGGTGGGCGCCGCAGCCGAGCTTTTGGCCGAGATCATGGGCGAGGGTGCGCACGTACGTGCCCTTCGTGCAGCGAAGCCTGAAGTCGAACCGCGGGAGGGCGATGCCCGTGACCTCCCAGGCCATGACGCGGATGAAGCGCGGCTCGCGCTCGACCTCCTCGCCCTTGCGGGCCATCTTGTAGAGGGGTACTCCGTCGATCTTGATCGCCGAATACATGGGCGGGGTCTGGTACTGGTCGCCGAGGAAGCCCCGGACCGCCTCTCGCAGCGCGGCCTCGGTGAGCGGCGGCACGGGCCGGGTCTCCATTACGCGGCCCTCGGCGTCCTGCGAGTCGGTGATCTTGCCCAGTTCGATCGTCCCCTCGTATTCCTTGTCGACGCTGATCAGGTACTGCGACAGCCGGGTGGACTTGCCGACCAGGATGACGAGGAGCCCGGTCGCCATCGGATCGAGCGTGCCGGCGTGTCCGATGCGCTTTGTGTGCAGCTTGCCCCTGAGCCGGGCTACGACGTCGTGCGAAGTGTGGTCGACCGGCTTGTCCACGAGGAGGACGCCGTCGAGTTCTTTCTGGGGGACCAGCATGGCTTCGGGGGCGCGGTCGGGGTGGGTTCCCCCGGTCTCAGGGACCCGCCGGTCGCCCGCCGACCCTGGCGATGCGTTCGGAAAGGGCGGCGATCAGGCGCGGGCGGAAGCCCGCCGCCAGCGGTCCGGGCAGGCTCAAGCCCGCCGCGCACGCATGCCCCCCCCCGTTGAACTTCGCGGCGACCAGATCGAGCCGCAGGGCCGGATCCTTGGCGCGGAGGCTCGCCTTCACGGCCCCTCCGGGACGCTCCTCGATGAGGACGCCGACATCGACCCCGTCGATGCTCCGCGCGTAGTCGACCAGGCCTTCGGTGTCCTCTCCCGTCGTCGAGGTGGCGGCAAACACGCCGTCGGGGAGCGTTCCAATGCATACGCGGCCTCCGCACTCCAGGCGCAGCGAGGCGAGGAAGCGCTCGAGGAGCTGGAGCTTCCCAAGGGATTCGCGCTCGTAGAGCTCGAACCCGGCCTCGGAGGGGACCGCGCCCCGGCTGACCAGCTCCCCGGCGAGGACGAAGCTGCGCCGCGAGGTCGAATTGAACCGGAATTGCCCGGTGTCGGTCAGGATGCCCGTGAAAAGGGCCTGCGCCGTGCGCGCATCGAGCGGCAGGCCCGCGTCGAGCAGGACCCCCGCGAGGATTTCGCAGGTCGCCGCCGAGGAGCCGTCCACGAGATTGACCGCGGCATACCCGGGATTGGACAGGTGGTGGTCGATGTTGGCCGCGGGGGCGGGAAACCTCGCCGCCAGCCGCTCGCCCGCGCGCGCGTGGTCGGCGCAGTCCACGAAGACGGCGGTCCAGTCCGCCCTGCTCTCCAGAACCTCGTCGGTGCGCAGAAAGGCCTCTTCGCGGGTGAGAAACTGCAGGCGGCGCGGAACGGCGTCCGGGTTCACGCAGACGGGATCCCCTCCGAGGCCCTTGAGCGCCCGGGCGAGCGCCACCTGGGCCCCGATGCAGTCGCCGTCGGGCCTCGCGTGCCCGACCACCGCCACGCGCCGTCCGGCGAGGGCCTTGATGAGCCGGCTGAAATCATCCGCAAAATTCGGGTAGAACTTCTCCACGGTCAGGGGCGGCCGGGCGCGGCCGGGTTTCTGGAGTCCGCCCGCTCGATCTCGTCGAGAATCTGAAGGATGCGGACGCTTCGGGCCGCGGACTTGTCGAGAACGTACTCGAACTTCGGCAGGTACTTGAGGACCACGCGGCGGCCCAGCTCCTCCCGGATCGCCGGGGCCTGCCGGTGCAGCCACCTCATGCGCTCCAAAGCCTCATCGTCGCTCCCGACGATCGAGACGAAGACGCGGGCATCCCGCAAATCCGGCGCCACGCGCACCTCGGTAATCGTCACCGCGACCGCCTCGGCCTGGTAGCGCCGGCGCAAAATCTCGCTCAGCTCGCGCTGGACGAGTTCATTGATGCGCACCGTGCGGTTGGACATGGGACGAACGCGTCGGAGGCGGGCGGTCACCCGCCGTCAGAGGGATGCCCGGACTTTCTGGATCTCGTAGCACTCAATGACATCGCCGACCTCGTAGCCATTGAAATCGTCGAGCTTGACGCCGCATTCGAGTCCCGCGCGCACCTCGTTCGCGTCGTCCTTGAAACGCTTGAGGGTCGCGACCTTGCCCTCGTGGATGATCTCCCGCCCGCGGCGGAGCCGGGCGGCGGCATTCCGGCCGACCTTGCCCTCCGTAACGAGGCAGCCGGCGACAAAACCCTTGGCGAGCGGGAAGGTCGCCCGGACCTCGGCCGCGCCAAGCTTGGTTTCCTTCAGGTCGGGCTCGAGCAGGTCGGCCATCATCTCGCGCACCTTGTCGCCGAGCTCGTAAATGATCTCGAAGGTCTCGATCCGGACGCCGTGGTGCTTGGCGAGGGGGGTGACGCCGTTTTCAAGCTTCGTGGCGAAGCCCACGATGACGGCGCCCGAGGCCCCGGCCATGAGAACGTCGTTTTTCGTCACCAGGCCCACCTCGGCCGAGACGATCTCGAGCTGGACCTTCGCGCTCTTGATCCCGTCGAGGATGTTCCGCACGGCCTCGGCGGAGCCGAACACGTCGGTCTTGATGATGAGCTTCAGCACGCGCTGCTGCGTCGCGGCGATGTTCGCGAAAAGCTGCTCGACGGAGACTTCCTTCGGCGCCTCCTCGGCGGCCGCGTTCTTCTTCAGGCGCTGCAGCTCCTCCTCGGCCAGCTGCTCGGCCTCGCGGGCATTCTTCACCGCCCGGACAGGCGCCCCGCTCTCCGGCGTCCCGGACCAGCCGATCACTCGGACGGGGGAGGCGGGCAGCGCCTCCTTGATCGCCTCGCCCTTGTCGTCATACATCGCCCGGACGCGCGCCCAGTACGGGCCGGACACCAGCGCGTCGCCCACGCGCAGCGTACCGCGCTGCACGATCAGGGTGGCGAGCGGCCCGCGGCCGACGTCCACCTGGGATTCGATGACCACGGCGGCAACCTCGCCCTTGGGGTTGGCCTTCAATTCGAGGACGTCCGCCTGGAGGACGAGCATCTCGAGCAGCTCGTTGATGCCGGTCCCCTTGGTCGCCGACACCGGCACGGTGACCGTCTCGCCGCCCCAGTCCTCGGGAGCGATCCCGCGCTGCTGCATCTGCGCCTTCACCTGGTCGAGATTGGCCCCCTTGACGTCCATCTTGTTTACGGCGACGACGAGCGTCACCTTTGCGTCGCGCGCATGCTGGAGCGCCTCGTCGGTCTGCGGCATGAACCCGTCGTCGGCGGCTATGACGAGGACGGCGATGTCGGTCACCGAGGCTCCGCGCGCGCGCATCTTTGAGAACGCGGCGTGGCCCGGGGTGTCGAGGAAGGTGATCTTGCGGCCGTTGAATTCGACCTGATAGGCGCCGATGTGCTGGGTGATTCCGCCCGCTTCCCCTGCGGCCACGCTGGTCTTTCGGATGGCATCCAGAAGGGACGTCTTCCCGTGGTCGACGTGCCCCAGGATGCACACGACCGGCGGGCGCGGGACGAGATTGCGGGCCTCGTCCTCGTCGGGCTTTTTCTTGTCGCGCTCCTTCTGCGCCTGCTGCTGGACCGACGGATCCCCGCGATGCTTGACCTCGAGGACGAAGCCGTGCTTCTCCGCGACCTTCGTCGCGACGGCCTCTTCAAGCGACTGCGTGATCGAGGCGAAAATGCCCATCTGCATCAGCTCCGAGATGAGCTGGAACGGGCGAAGCCCGAGGATGGCCGCGAAATCGCGGACGACCACGGGCGGCTTGAAATGGATGATCTTGACGTCGCCCTGCAATGTCACGGTGGCCCCGGAGGCCCCGCTCGGCGGGGCGACGGGCTGCGGGCTCCGCGCCGGCGGCGGCTTGGGCTGCGAAACGGGCAGCGGCGGGGGCGCCGACACTTGCGCCGGGGCGGGAGGCGGCTCGGGCTGCCTTGCCGCCGCAACGGGAGCCTCGGCCGGCTTGGGCGCGGCCGCCACGGGCGGGCGGAGCGGGGCGGACGGCGGCGCCTCGGAGAATTGCCGCGGGGGCGGCTTCTGCGCCGGGGCGGCCGGGGCCGGCCTCTGGATGGCGGGCGCCGGCTTGGGCGATGAGGCCGGCGGGGCCGGGAAGGCTGCCGGGCGCGGCGGCGGGGCCGGCGACACCTTTGCGACCGGCCGGGGCGCGACCGGGACGACGGGGCGCGGCGCGGCCGCGGGCCCCTGGGCCGCCGCCTTCGCAGCCGCGGCCGCCTCGTGCTCTCGCGCTATGTCGTCCGCCGTCTTGACGAAAATGCCCGCCGGATGCCGCAGCTTCGGCGCCTCGGCCGGGGCGGGCGGAGGAGCGGCGGCCGCCTGCGCCGCGGCCTCGGAAGCCGCCTTGGCGGCAAACTCCTTCTCGATCTCCTCCTCGTAAATCTTGCTGACGGTGCTCGAGACCGATTTTGTGTCCGCCGCCACGTAGCCGCGGGCCTTGAGCAGGGCGAGCATGTCCTTGCCCTCCATGTTGTGCCGCTTGGCCAGTTCGTGGATACGGATGCTCATTCGGTGACGGTAGCGCCGCTTGATCGCGCCTCAGGAACCCACCCGGGCGATGATCTCCTTCGCCTCCTCGGGCGTGAAACCGCCGCCGACCAGATCCTCCGCTGCGACGCCCTCGAAGGCCGCCGGCGAATTGATGCCCATGTCGACCAGGCGCCCGGCGATTGCGGGATCGAGATTGAACGCCTTGACGAGGGAAGCCACGGCGTTGCCCCGCGGATCGTCGCCGGCCGCCTTGAACTCCTCGATGTCCAGCCGCCAGCCGATCAGGCGGGAGGTCAGGCGCGCATTCTGCCCCTTGCGCCCGATCGCGACCGCAAGGTCGTCCGTCGCGACCTTGAGGATTATCCGGTGGGTCTTTTCGTCGAGCGTGATGTCGCGGGGAACGGCGGGCTTCAGGGCCTCGATCACCATTTCCCTCGGGTCGGCGAAGTACTTGATGATGTCGATCTTCTCGCCCGCAAGCTCGCGGACGATGGTCTTGACCCGGGCCCCGCGGGCGCCGACGCAGGCGCCGACCGGATCGACCTTCGGATCGGAGCTGGTCACCGCGATCTTCGTCCGATAGCCCGGCTCGCGCGCAAAGGCCTCGATCTTCACCGTGCCGTCCGCGATCTCCGTCACTTCGAGCTCGAAAAGGCGCCGCACAAACTTGGCGCTGGCCCGGCTGAGGATGATTTCCGGGCCGCGGGGGGTGTTCTCGATTTCCAGAAGGAGCGAGCGTATGCGGTCCCCGGGCTGGTATTCCTCGCCGGGCATCTGCTCCTTCGCGGGCATGACCGCCTCGGCCTTGCCCAGGTCGATGTAGATGTCGTTCCTCTCGCGGCGGCGCACCGTGCCCGTGACGATGTTGCTCACCTGATCCTTGAAATCGTCGTAGATGCGGTCCTTTTCGAACTGCCGGAGGCGCTGCATCACCGCCTGGCGCGCGGTTTGCGCCGCAATCCGCCCGAGCGACGAGGGATCGATCTCCTTCTCGACGAATTCGCCGATCAGGGCGCCCGGTTTGATCGCCTGCGCCTTCTCGACATGGATTTCCGTGCGCGGATTGCTGACCGAATCGACGACCTTGAGAAGCGCCCAGGCATGCAACTGCCCGTTCTTGGGATTGATTTCTATCTTGAGTTCCTGTCCGGAACTCACGCCCTTTTGGGCGGCCGTCTTCAGGGCGTTCGTAATCGTAGCGATCATGTCCGTGCGGGGAATACCCTTTTCCTTCTCCATGTATTCGAGGACGGATAGAATTTCGCTGCTCATAGTATGTGGAAAAAAAAAGCGGGCCGCAGGGCCCACTTTTCTGCAAAGTGAGTTAAAGTGAGTCGGACAAATTACTCGGCGCGGTCAAACCTTGTCAAGCGGTCTACGTCCCTGCGGCAGGCGCAGTTGGCGAAGATTCGCCCTCACTTGTGGTCCCACGGCAGGCGCACGGCCAGGCGCTTGTGCTTCCATACGCGGAACACGTCGAACATCTTGCCCGGGTTCAGGATGCCGCGCGGGTCCAGCGCGCGCTTCACGGCCCGCATCGCCCCGACCTGGGCGGCGCTGTGCTGGATCCTCAGGAAGGGCGTCTTGGCAAGGCCGATTCCGTGCTCCCCTGAAATCGCCCCGCCGAGCCCGACGACGGTCTCCATGAGCCTGCCGACCGCCCGCTCCGCGGCCCGGCGCTCCCTGGGAACGGCCTCGTGGTACATGATGTTCACGTGCAGGTTTCCGTCGCCCAAATGGCCAAAGGTGGGGATGGCGAGCCCGGAATCGCGCCGGAGCCGGTCGAGAAACCGGGCAAAGGCGACATACCGGCTCATGGGCACGACAACGTCCTCGTTGAGCTTCGAGTCGCCGAGTTCGAACATCGCGCCCGAGCACTTGCGGCGCACTTCCCAAAGGGATTCGGCCTCTTCGAGGCTTCGGGCCGCGCGGTGCGCCGAGGCGTGCCGCCGCGCCCAGGCCAGCACCAGGGGCCTTTGTTCCCTCACTTCGCTCGCGGACCCCGCGAGCTCGAGGAGGACGACCGGGCGGCCCGGCTGCCCTGCGAAAACGGTGGCCCCCGTCGCCCTTTCGGCGCATAGGACCGAATAGCGGTCCAGAAACTCGCAGATCGACGGCTGGATCCTCCCGCCAAAGAGGGCCCGGACCGCCCGGAAGGCGGTCGTCTCGTCCGGGAACGACGTAAGGAGCGTCCACCGCGCGGCCGGCTTGGGGATCAGCTTGAGCGTCGCATCGGTCACGATTCCCAGCAATCCCTCGCTTCCGATCCAAAGGTCACGGAGATTGAACCCGGCTGAGAACTTTCGCGTCGGCGTGCCCCACCGCACAAATTCCCCGGTCGGCAGGAACCCCTTCAGCGCAAGGACGAAATCCCGGGTCACCCCGTACTTGCCCCCGCGCATCCCGCCCGCGTTGCAGGCGATGTTGCCGCCGATCGTGCAATACTCCTTTGAGGAGGGATCCGGCGGGTAAAACCAGCCGCGCCGCTCCGCCTCGCGGTGTATGTCGGCCACCTTCGCGCCCGCCTCCACCTCCGCAATCCCCGCCTCGCCGTCGATGCGGATGCCGTCCCAGCCGAGCAAATCGACCACCCACCCGCCCCGCGCCGGGGCCGCCGAGCCGGTGAGCGAGCTCCCCCGCCCCCGCACGGTCACCGGCACGCGCCGCCGGTTCGCGAGCTTAAGGACCTCTCCCAGGTCGTCCCGCGTGCGCGGAAAAATCACCGCCTCGGGCAGGAATGCGATCTTCATCCCGTCAAAGGACGCAGCCTCGAGCGAGCGCCCGTCCGTGCGGACGGCTTTCGGCCCGAGGCGTCTGCGAAGCAGGCGGGTGGCGGCGGGATGGAGCTTCATTGAACGCGAGGACAAATAGCAGAACAGCGCCATTTGTGGAACAGGCAATAGGCAGTGCGAAACATCTTTTCCTCCGGGCAATCGGAGTCCAAATCCGGTTAGTGGTGCGTTTTGACAGGAAGAGCCCCGAAAGAGGCGTTGCGAGCCTGCCTGCCCGCCTCGGGGGCCAGGACGGGCTGGGATCCCGCCTGGCCCGGCTTGGCGGGCATTCCGGGTTTCGGCGAGCTCCGCCTCGCCCGGGGCTCTTCCTGACAAAACGCACCATCACCCAAATTGGGACACGTGTACCAGCCTTGGTTTGGACTTCCCAAGGAGGACCCAAACTTGTTGAATCGTCCCCCCATGATCCGCGTTCTTCTCACAACGACTTCGTTTCAGGACACTCCGGGAGTTCACCATGACCTCCTGCAAAAGGCCGGCTATGAGGTGGTCCCCGAGCGGGGGCCCCTGCCCGAGGCCCGGATGCTCGAGCTTGCGGGTCAATTCGACGCGTTCCTCTGCGGCGACGACGCCATCACCCGGGCAGTGATCCAAAAATCCCTGCCCCGGCTCAAGGTGATCAGCAAATACGGCATCGGACTCGACAAGATCGACGTCAAATCGGCCACCGAATTCAAGATCCCCGTCCTGTTCACTCCCGGCGTCAACCACACCACGGTCGCCGAGCACACGTTCTGCCTGCTCCTCGCAGCCGTGCGCCAGCTGATTCCGGAGGCCAATTATGTCGCAAAGGGGCAATGGAAGCGCCTGACGGGCCATGAGATCTTCGGCAAGACGATCGGAATCGTCGGCCTCGGGCGGATCGGCAAGGAGGTGGCCATCCGGGCGCGGGCCTTCGGTCTCGCCGTCGTCGGCTACGACATCTACTGGCCGGACACGCTCACGACGGAGCTCGGGGTGAAGCGCTACACCGATCTCAACGAACTGCTCAGGGTTTCGGACTTCGTTTCGCTCCACACAAACCTGACCGCGGAGACCAGGCACCTCATCAACGCGAACAGCCTCAGGCTCCTTCACAAGGACGCCATCATCCTCAACTGCGCCCGCGGCGAACTCGTCGACACGGCGGCCATGGTCGAGGCGCTCAAGGCCGGCAAAATCGGCGGGTATTGCACGGATGTCCTGGACGTGGAACCCCCGCCGCCGAACCACCCGCTCATCGGGCTGCCGAACGTGATCATCACGCCTCACATCGGCTCGCGCACGTACGAAAGCGTGCAGCGCCAGGCCACTTGCGCGGTCGAGAACCTGACGCTGTTCCTCTCCGGCAAGAAGCCGCACGCCCAGGCGAACCTGAACTGAATCCGGCCTTCGATCCCGATCCTCCCACGGAAATCCGCAATCCCTCCATCCCATGCCCGAAACCTTCCTCGTCGTGCCCGAGACCCAGCACAATGCGCTTGTCGAAGCGGCCTACCGCCATCGCGGCTATACCGCCGACGAATCGGCCGAGGCGGCCCGTTTTTGCGCGGAGGCCTCCCGCCACGGCATCCGCACCCACAACGCCATAAAGGCGCTCCACCTCGATCACCTGATCGGCAGCGGCTCGAAGGGCTGCGTCCCGGGGGCCCGGATCGAGGAGAAGCCCTCGCGATTCGCCGCGGCAAAGATCTGGAATGCGAACAAGAAACTGGGGCAATCGGTCGCCTACCGGGCGATCGACGCCGCAATGCTGCTCGCCGACAAATACGGGATCGGCACGGTCTGCGTCGACAACGCCTTCCACTACCTGTGGGGCGGCGGATACGTGATGGCCGCCGCGAAGAAGGGTTACGTCGCCTATACCAATTGCACGGCGGCGAAGGCGGAGGTTGTGCCCTTTGGCGGCCAGTATCCGACCCTCGGCACCAATCCGCACAGCTGGGGATTCCCGACGACCGAGGCGGTCGGCTTTCCGATTGTGATCGACTGGGCGACCTCGGTGATCGCCTTTGGCCGGGTCCAGCAGCTCCAGCGCGAAGGGAAGCAGCTTCCCCCGATGGCGGCGGTCGACAAGGACGGCCGGCCCACGACCGATCCGAATGCCGTCGCGTCGCTACTCCCCTTCGGCGGCCACAAGGGGTACGGCCTGGCCCTCATCGACGAAATCGTTGGCGCACTGATCGGCGGATCGCTCCCGACCTTGCGCAGCCAATGGGCCGACGACGGCGAGAAGCACACCTGCACGTTTTTCTTCCAGGTGATGCACCCCGAGGCCATGAGCGGGGGCGCCTTTGCAAAAGGTCGCAACCAGGCGCAGAACGTCAAGGCGGTCCTGGCCGACATCCTGGGCCATGGAAACGACCGGGCGATGCTGCCCGGCCAGCCCGAGGCGGAATTTGCGAGGAAGACGGCGGCCGCCGGGGGCCTTCTCTTCTCGGAGGCGGAGATCGAGGCATTCAATGAGATCGCCGCCGAGGCCGGGCAGAGGAAATGGCCGGCCGCGGAATTGAAGAGGGTTTCGGTCTGAGCGCCGCTGAATGATGATCGGCGCCCTTCAAATCATTCTCCTCGGCCTCATCCAGGGGGCGGCCGAACTGCTGCCCGTATCGAGCTCGGCCCACGTGATCGTCGCTGAAAAGCTGATGGGCATCGACCCCGCCAGCCCCGAGGCGACGTTTCTGCTCGTCATGCTGCACACCGGGACGATGCTCGCGGTCCTCGTCTATTTTTGGAAAAAGTGGGCCGCGAGGTACTTTTCCGGCACGGGGCGGACGGGCGCCGTGGTGACCCAGCTCGTTGTCGCAACCGCCTGCTCGGGCGTCATTGGCCTGGGTCTCAAGTTCCTGATCGAACGGGTGATCCTGGGGAGCGGCGCCAGTCCCGGCGAGGTGGAGGATCTCTTCGGCAACCTGCCGTTGATGTCCGCCGGCCTGACGGCCGTCGGAATTCTGATCCTCGTGTCCGGGTGGAAGCGCCGGAGTGGCGCACCAGGATCCGAAGTCTCCATGGGATCGGCCGTCGGCATGGGCCTCATCCAGGGGCTGATCCTGCCCATTCGCGGCTTTTCGCGATCGGGAGGCACGATTTCGATGGGGCTGCTGGCCGGCAACGGCCGCGCGGAAGCCGAGGATTTCAGCTTCGCCCTCGCCGTTCTGCTGACCCCGGCGATCGTGGCGCTCGAATTCGAGCGGCTGCTCAGGCTTCATGCCGCCGAGACCCGTCCCCACCACCTCGCGCACCTGGCCGGGCCCGGTCTTGTCGGAATGGCGTGCAGCTTCGTCGCCGGGCTGCTTGCCCTCCGCCTTCTTTCACGGTGGCTGGAAAAGGGCCGCTGGCACTATTTCGGAATCTATTGCCTGGCCGCGGCGGCCGCTGTCTTCGGACTTTCGGCGGCCGGAGTTTTGAAATGAAACGGTTGTTCTTCCATCATCATGACCCTGAACATAAGACCCTCCACTGAATGCAAATTCGACGAGCTTTCGCTCGGAGAAATCATGCTCCGCCTCGACCCGGGAGAAGGCCGGATCCGGACCGCGCGTGAATTCAAGGCCTGGGAAGGCGGCGGCGAGTACAACGTCGCCCGCGGCCTGCGAAAGTGCTTCGGCCTGCGGACGGCGGTCTGCACCGCGTTTGTCGAAAATGACGTCGGCCGCCTGATCGAGGACTTCATACTCCAGGGGGGCGTGGCGACGGACTACGTCCTTTGGCGCGCCGACGACGGCATCGGCCGTTCGGTTCGAAACGGGCTCAATTTCACCGAGCGCGGTTTTGGAATCCGGGGCGCCGTGGGCATTCCCGATCGCGGCAACACCGCGGCGAGCCAGCTCAAGCCGGGCGATTTCGACTGGGAGTCGATTTTCGGGAAACAGGGGGTCCGATGGTTCCATACGGGCGGCATTTTCGCCGCCCTCTCCGAATCGACCGCGGCCCTGACGATCGAGGCCGTGAAGGCGGCAAACAAGCACGGGACCGTCGTCAGCTACGACCTCAATTACCGGCCCTCCCTCTGGAAGAGCATCGGCGGCCAGAAGA
Organism: Opitutaceae bacterium; assembly: GCA_050015855.1. Lineage (GTDB taxonomy): Bacteria > Verrucomicrobiota > Verrucomicrobiia > Opitutales > Opitutaceae > Palsa-1447. Next base: position 19,612 of record JBEKAO010000024.1, read on the forward strand.
AGGCGCGCGAGGTGAACCGCGAAATCGCGAAATACGTCGATGTAATGATCGGGAATGAGGAGGATTTCACCGCTTCGCTGGGCTTCGAGGTGGAAGGCGCCGACGAGCAGCTGACCCATATCGAGACCGACGCGTTCAAGAAGATGATCGCGAAAGCGGTGGCCGAGTACCCCAATTTCAAGGTGGCCGCGACGACCCTTCGGAAGGTGATCACGGCGACAAAGAACGATTGGAGCGCCATCTGCTACACGGGCGGAAAATTCTACGAAAGCCGAAAGTACCCCGCCCTGGAAATCCTGGACCGGGTGGGCGGCGGCGACAGCTTCGCGAGCGGCCTGATTTACGGCTTCCTAAAGACGGGAGATCCCCAGAAGGCGGTGGACTACGGCGCAGCCCATGGCGCCCTTGCGATGACAACCCCGGGGGACACGTCCATGGCCACGGCCAAGGAGGTCGAGAAGGTCATGGGCGGCGGAAGCGCCCGCGTGGTTAGGTAAAGGCATATCCAGCCGAAGATTATTTACTTATAAAAGCCCGGATGACGCCATCCGGGCTTTTTCGCGCCGGCGCCGCGCAATCGTCGAGGGACCGCCGCAAGGGATCGAAAAGGGGGCTCCCCGGTGTGCTTCATATTTCCCAAGTTGTGCCGATTCTTCGAGTTAACGCGGCTATCCATGCGCGGCCGCTCCGATCCAAACCCATGTCCACGACGCCCGAGCGGAACAACCGAATTCTCGTTATCGACGATAACCCGGCGATCCATACCGATATTCGCAAGATCCTCTGTCCCCCCGTAAGCGAGGCTGCGGAATCGTTCGCGGCCCTGGAGGATGAGATTCTGGGCGCAAGCGACCGGTCGCGGATTCCGGCGGCCGCTTTTCCGGTGGATTCCGCCTATCAGGGGCGGGAGGGCCTCGAAATGGTCAAGAAGGCCAATGCCGAGGGACGGCCCTATGCGATGGCGTTTGTCGACGTGCGCATGCCGCCAGGATGGGACGGAGTCGAAACCACGATCGAGCTTTGGAAGGCGGCGCCCGACCTGCAGATCGTGATTTGCACGGCCTACTCCGACTATTCCTGGGACGAGATGCTCGCCCGGGTCGGCGGATCGGACAAGCTGGTCATCCTCAAGAAGCCGTTCGACATGATCGAGGTTCTCCAGCTGGCGAATTCGTTCACCGAGAAATGGAATCTTGTTCGCGCATCGCGCGTTCACTCCGAGGAGCTCGAGGGGCGCGTCCGCGAGCGCACGGCCGATCTCGAGGCGTCAAACGCGGCCCTGCACCTGGAGATCTCCCGGCGCGCCAAGGTGGAGACCGACCTGCAGCAGGCGAAGGAGGCGGCCGAATTGGCCGACCGGGCCAAAAGCGTCTTCCTGGCAAACATGAGCCACGAGGTCCGCACGCCGATGAACGGAATCATCGGCATGGCGAACCTGCTTCTCAGCAGCGACCTCACGGCCGAGCAGCGCGACTTCGCGGAGACCCTCAGCCGCAGCTGCGACTCGCTCCTGACGATCATCAACGAGATCCTGGATTTCTCAAAGATCGAGGCCGGTCACATGGTGCTGGAGACCATCGACTTCGACCTGTCCGAATCCCTTGAACTGGCGGTCGATCTCCACGCCGAGAGCGCCTCCCGGAAGGGAATCGAGCTCGTCATGGACATCGATCCAGCCGTCCCGAGGCTGGTCCAGGGCGATCCCATGCGCCTGAGGCAGGTCGTACTGAACCTGCTCGGCAACGCGATAAAGTTCACGTCCCGTGGCGAGGTCGTCCTCTCGGTCTCGCTGGTTCGCGCCGATTCGGAGCGGGTCTGCCTGCGCTTCGAGGTGACCGACACCGGGCTGGGCATTCCAGCGCCGCTCCAATCCAAGATATTCCGGGCCTTCGAGCAGGCGGACTCCTCGACGACGCGGAAATTCGGCGGCACCGGCCTCGGCCTGGCGATCTGCAAGCGGCTCGTCGAGCTGATGCGCGGCGAGATCGGCGTCACCAGCACGCCCGCCAAGGGGTCAACATTCTGGTTCACGGTGGAACTCGCGCCCGCCGCCGCCGTTTCCGCCCTGGAGGAGATCGCCCCCCAGCCCCTCGACGGCCGCCATATCCTCGCAGTCGACGACAATCCGACCAATCGAAAGCTGATGCTCCGCCTGCTGGGCTCCTGGGGCGCAAGGCACGCCGCGGTCGATTCGGCGCCGGCGGCGCTGCACGAAATGAGGCGGGCGGCCCGGGCCGGCGCGCCCTACGAGCTTGTCATCACCGATTACCAAATGCCCCAGATGGACGGGATCGCGCTGGCAGCCGCGGTCCGCGCCGATCCCTCGCTCGGACGGCCCATCCTCGTCCTTCTCGCCTCGGGCGGCGAGCGGCTGAGCGCAGCCCAGATGAAGCTGAAGGGTTTTGACGGATGCGAAGCCAAGCCGATCCATCCCGACAGGCTGCGCACCAATCTGCGGAGGATCCTGACGGCCACCGCCGCCGACAAAAGCGCGCGCCGGGCGCCCGCGGCCGAGGGACCCAAGCCGCCGGCGACCTCCCACGAATTCCCAATCCTCGTCGTCGAGGACAATCCCGTGAACCAGAAGGTGGCTCTCCTCCAGCTTCGCCAGCTCGGGTACTCCGCGGACGTTGCCACCAACGGCCGGGAGGCGATCGAGGCCCTCAAAAAGCGCCCCTACCGGATCGTCCTCATGGACGCCCAGATGCCGGAGATGGACGGGCTCGAGGCCACGCGCCGCATCCGGCGGGCACAGGCCGCCAACGATCCTTCCATTCCGCGGGTGCTGCGGATCATCGCGATGACGGCAAGCGTCATGCCCTCCGACCGAAACGCGTGCCTGGAGGCCGGCATGGACGATTTTCTGACCAAACCGATCCGCTCCGACCATTTGGGCGCCGTTCTCGCGCGGTACCTCAGGGAGGCGCCCGTTCCGCCGGATCTTTACGCCGCCACCGGCTGAGACAGCGAGCGAGCCGCCAATGCCAGCGCCGATCCAGATTCCACGGAAGCCGGATTCATCGAAGGCGGGGCCGGAATCGCGCCCGTCCCCCGGCGCTTGCGGGCCCGGGGAGGAACTGCGCCTGGCCCGCGTCCTGGTGAACGGATTCCTGGCAAACATCCCCTACTCTGTCTACTTCAAGGACCGCCAGGGCCGGTTCATCGCCAACAGCCAATCTCAGGCCTCTCAATTCGGAGTCAAGGACGTGAATGAGATCAGGGGCAAGACCGACTTCGATTTCTTTGCCGAAGCCCACGCCCGGCCAAGCTTCAACGACGAGCAGGAAATCATCCGAACGGGCAAGCCCATCGTCGGAAAGCTTGAAAGGGAGACATGGGCGGACGGGAGGGTGACCTGGGCCCTCACCACCAAGCTTCCGCTGCGGGATGCCAATGGCGGGATCATCGGAACATTCGGCATCAGCAAGGACATGACCCGGGATGTGGCGGCCAAGGCCGACCTGGAGAACGCGCGCAAGGACCTGATGGACGCTTCGCGCGTCGCGGGCATGGCGGAGGTCGCCACAGACGTCCTGCAAAGCGTGGGTGCCGTCCTCAACAGCCTCAATGTTTCCGTGGGCGTGATCGCAATGCGCCTGCGCAACTTCAAGGGCGACAGCCTGGCGAAGCTTTCGGCCCTGCTCGACGAACATAAGGACGATCTTCCCGGATTCCTCGAAAGCGATCCCCGGGGCCGGCGAGTCGTCGAATTCCTGGACACGCTCGCCCGCCGCTATGAGGATGAACAGGGCCAGATGCTCCGTGAAACCTCCCTGCTGCAGGAGGATGTCGATCACATCAAGGAGATCGTGGCGATGCAGCAGGCCTACGCGGCGACGGCGGGCGTCGTCGAACCCGTAGATCCCCTGGGTCTCATGGAGGATTCCCTGCGCATGAACATGGGGGCCCGCGACAGCGATGAGGTGAAAGTCGTGCGCGAGTTCCAGGCCGTGCCGTTCATCATGGCCGACCGCCACAAGGTGCTCCAGATCCTGACCAACCTCGTCCTCAACGCGAAGCACGCCCTCAACGCGCGCGGACCCGGGGACAAAATGCTGAGGCTCCGGATCGAAAAGGGCGCCTCAGGCTGCGTTCGATTCGTCGTGCAGGACAACGGCCAGGGAATCACCGCCGAAAACCTCGCGCGGATCTTCCAGCACGGCTTCACGACCAAGGTGAAGGGCCTCGGTTACGGCCTTCACTCGAGCATCCTGTCGGCAAGGGAAATGGGCGGGACGCTGGCCGCGCATAGCGACGGGCCCGGCGCCGGAGCGACCTTCACCCTGGAACTTCCCGCGGCGGTCGCCGCCGCGGCCTAGGCCCCCCCCCGGCATGAATCCGCCCAAAGCCCCCGCCAACGCCCGGCCTCCACCCGCCGCGGCGGCCGCTCCCGGCCCCCCGCTCGTCCCGGGCCCGGAGGAAAACGAGCAGGAACTGCGGCTCAAGCGCACGCTCATCAACGCCCTCCTCGAGAACATCCCGGATTTCGTCTATTTCAAGGACCTCGAATCCCGATTCATAGCAGTCAGCAAATCGAAGGCCGCGCGGCACGGATGTGAGAGTTCCTCCGCGCTCGTCGGAAAAACCGACGCCGATTTGTTCTCCCCGGTCTACGCGAAGCTGGCCCGGCGGGAAGAGGAGGAAGTCATGAGAACGGGGGCCGCGATGCTCGAAAAGGAGGGGAGGATCCTCTGGCCGGACGGCCGCATCACCTGGGCCAGGTCTTGCAAGCTGCCGCTGCGCGACGAGGAGGGCCGAATCATGGGCACCTTCGGCATCACCGAGGACATTACCGCCTCAAAGGCCACGGAGGACGCCCTGGAGAAAACGCGCAGCGACCTCATGAAGGCGTCGCGCCTCGCGGGAATGGCCGAGGTCGCGACAGGGGTCATCCATAACGTCGGCAATGTTCTCAACAGCCTCAACGTTTCGATCGCGGTTGTGGAAACCGGCCTCAAGCAGTCCAAGTCCGCCAGCCTTTCCAGGCTGGCGGCCCTCATGAAGGAGCACTCCGGCGATCTCAGCGCGTTCATCACCGGCGACCCGAAGGGAAAGCGGGTGCCCGAATTCCTGGCGGCCCTCGCCGGGCAGCTTGCCGCCGAGCGGACCCGGATCGCGGGCGAGGTCGAATCGCTCCAAAGGAACATCGATCACATCCGGGAAATCGTGACGATGCAGCAGTCGTACTCGACGATGGCCGGATACCTCGAGCCCATTTCTCCGGTCCAGCTGATGGAGGACTCGCTGCGGATGAACACCGGCGCGCTGCTCCGCCACGAGATCAATGTCGTCCGCCAGTTCGAACCCGCACCGGATGTCATAGCCGAGCGCGGCAAGGTCCTCCAGATCCTCATCAATCTCATCCGAAACGCGAAATACGCCCTCGATAGCTGCAGGAAGGACGAAAAGATCCTGACCCTTCAAATCGAGGCCACCCCTTTGGGCACGGTGCGATTGATCGTCCAGGACAATGGCGTGGGAATCCCGCCGGAGAACATGGGCCATATCTTCCGGCACGGCTTCACGACCAAGATCAACGGCCACGGCTTCGGGCTCCACTCCAGCGTTCTGGCCGCGAAGGACATGAATGGAAGGCTGACCGCGCAAAGCGACGGCACGGGCCGCGGCGCCACCTTCATCCTCGAGCTTCCGGCCGCGGTGGCGGCGCGGCCCGCGGAAAAGGCGGTCGCCTGACCCGAAGTCAGGCCCGGCTCCCGGCCGCGATGGCCACCTCGCGGCAGGCCTGGATGTCGAGTTTCCCCGAGCCGAGGATCGGGATCCTTTCGACGCGGATCACATGGCGCGGAATCCAGAGATTCGGCAGGCCGGCGGCGCTCAGGCGCGCCCGGAGGAGGTCGGGGTCCAGGTCCCGTGTGGCGAGGACGACCAGTTCCTCCCCCCGGGCAAAATCGGGCACTCCCAGGACGACGATGGCGGGCTTCTCCGTCTGGTCGATGTCAAAGGCGGCCACGAGCTCCTGCTCGACGACGCCGTGCGGGATCATCTCCCCGCCCACCTTCGAGAAACGGGTCAGGCGGCCGTCGATCGAGAGGAATCCGTCCTCGTCGAACCGCCCGATGTCCCCGGTGACAAACCAGCCGTCGCGCATGACGGCTTCGGTGGCCGCCTTGTTGTCGAGATACCCGTCGAACACATTCGCGCCCCGAAGCGCGACCAATCCCGTCGAGGTCAGCGGCAGGCTGGCGCCCGTGTCGGGATCCAGGATTCGCGCCGTCATCCCGGGCATGAGCCGGCCGACCGTTCCGGTCTTGTTCCCGATCTGGTGATCCGCGCCCGCCGCCGTCTTCTGGGGATCGGGCTGGCCGACGTTCGAGACGGGGGAGGTCTCCGTAAGGCCGTATCCTTCCTGGATGTCGATGCGAAAGGCGCGAAGGAAATCCCGATGGAGTTCCGGCGAGAGTTTTTCCGCGCCGGCGACGACCAGCTTCAGCGAGCGAAGCTCATGCGGCTGCGCCTTCTTCAGGAACGGCCGCAGGAACGTCGGGGCCCCGATCATCACCGTCACCTTCTCGTCCTGGATCGCGTCGACGATCCTCCGCGTGTCGAGCGGGCTCGGGACCGTTACCAGCCCGCAGCCGCGCAGGAGCGGATACCACATGGTTGCGGTGCATCCGAAGCTGTGGAAAAGCGGCAGGGAGCCGAGCATGACGGCGTTCGGCGGGAGGATCGAAAGCGAGGAAATCTGCGTGCAATTGGCGAGGATGTTGCGATGCCGGAGCACGACGCCCTTGGGCTCGCCGGAGCTGCCGCTCGTGAAAACCAGGACCGCCTCGGCGCCGTCTCCGACGCGCGGCTGGTGAAGCAGGCTGGCGACCCACTGGTTCGGCAGGATCCAGGCGGCAAGCGCCCACGGCAGGATGGCGCGGCGCCCGCCGGCCTGCCCGATCAGTGCGCGAAGGTCGATGGTGCGCTCCGGCCATGGAAAGGTGGGGAGCTTCTCCCGCATCGCGTCCGCCGAAATGACCGTGGCCACGCCCGCAAGCTTCAGGCTGGCCTCGATTGAGCTGCGGCTCGCGGTGAAATTGCAGTTCACCGGCACTTTTCCGGCCCACACGACGGCCAGGTTGGCAACGAGGGCGCCCGCGCCCGGCGGAAGCACGATTCCGACGCGCCGCTCCGGAACCCCCGCCCTCAGCCATCTTGAGATGATCGCGGCCGTCCCGATCAGCTGGTAGGCCGTGACCACGCGGCGTTCCGCGGTCCGGTCGATGACGACGCACCGCCCGGGCCGCCTTGCGAGCGCGCGGGCGGCCTCGCGCCCGATGTGGCGCCTCAGATACGGCCGCTCGGCGAATGCCTCGGCGCCCAGGTCCATCAAGGCGCTCCGGACGTCGGCCACGTCGGCCCCGGCCGGCGGGATCGGCCGCCCGAAGGCCACAAAAACATGGGTCGGCATGAGGCGCGGCGATTTCCAAAGGTACTTGTTTCCGGCAAACGAGAAGACGGAGCCCCAAAGGCCGTCGACCGAAACCGGAATCACCGGCACCCCCGCGGACCGGGCCATGACCACGAAGCCCTTGTGCAGGCGCATGAGTTGCCCGGTCCTCGAAATCGCCCCCTCCGGAAAGACGCAGACGAGCTCGCCGGATTTGAGCGCGTCGATGGCCCGCTTCAGGCTGGCGGTCGGGCGCTCCGGGGAGATCAGAATCACGCCGGCAAGCCGATACACGAGGTTGAAAACCCAATGCGTGTTGAATCCGCGGTACCCGACAAACCGGAGCGGCCTCCGGCAGGCGAGCTGCAGGACGACGGCGTCGACGTACGAGAGGTGGTTGGCGACCAGAATCGCCCCGCCCCGGGACGGCACCTGCTCCGCACCCCGGCTGCGGACGCGGTATAGGAAGGGCACAATCGCCTCGGCCAGCCATTCGAAAGGCCTGGGGAGGAGGGTGCGGCGCCTCAATGGTCCCGTCGTGAACAGGGCGCCGATTGAGCGGAAGGGGTTGGACACGGCAAACGGCAAACGATACAACCGGCGGCGCGACATGCAATAACCAACCTGAGCCGCGATCGGCGCCCATTGCGCCCAAATCGGGAGGTTATCTTCCCAGCAGCTTGTTCAGAAGGTCCCCCGCGCCGCTTCGCTCGACCGCGAGCTTCGCCAGGGACACGTCAAACTGGCTGTGGTCGGGCTTCGCAAGCGAGCCGCCGATGTGAATCGGGAGCGTGCAGGGCAGATAGCCCAGGTCGTCCGGTTTTTTCGGGTCGAGGGCCCCGACGTACTTGAGAAGTTCGGCCTCGTGCCCGCGGGCGCGGAGCTTGAAGTCCATCGAAAGCGGCTGGGCCAGGATCGGGACGCCGTCCTGGCTGGACAAACGCCCGCCGCCGCTCAGCCGGATCTCCGGGGAGATCAGCGTGAAATCCCGCAGGACGGTGTCCAGCGACTCATCCCGCGAGAGCGCGACGCTCAGCTGGTCGTATTGGATGGTCCTCAATGAATTCACCAGCGCGGTGACCGCCTCGGCAAGATTCGAAAGATCGCCGCTGTCCTTCCGGCCGGTGATCGCGCTCGTCACGCTTCCGATGTAGGCGACGGCGGCGCCGATCTTTCCGACAGTTTCCGGTTTCGGGGCGGCGCCCGGCGAAAGCACGCGGAATGTCCCGCCCCTGCTCGTGGCCTGGCAGTCGCCGTGGAACCGGCTTGCCAGGTCGGCAAAATCCGAGCCGTCGCCCAGAACGTGGGCCGCGAGGTCGAATTTGCCTTCGAGGGTCGGCGGCGCTCCGGGATTCGCCGCGAGGAAAACAGGCGCCGCATTCAGGCCCTCAATGGCAAGATCGGCGCGAATCGAATACGGCCGGACGGCCCCGGGGGCGAACGCGAGGATCCCGGTGAGCCTCGCGGATCCGCCGTCCCCAAACCCGACGCGGAGGCCGTCGACCTGCAGGGACGAAGCCTCGGCGCGAACGGTCCCGCTGACCCCGGAGAATACGGCGTCCGCCCGCTCGACGCGCGTCAGCGCCACCTTCACCTGCCCCCCAAAGCGGGCCCACGGGGGGGCCGCGTCCGAAACGGGCGCGCCTTTCGCCGCCACCCCGGCTTCGGCCGTCGGATCCATCTGCGCCTCTTCGCCGGCCCCGAACAGGGCGGCCAGGGGCGCAACCTCCTCGACCGCGATGTTGTCCGACGACACCTCGCCATCGACGACGACCGTCCTTCCCTCCCGAAAGACGGTCCCCTTGAAGGCCGCATCCGACTTGCGGCCGCCTTCCTGGAACAGGACAGGAAGCGTGACCGCCGCCCGGCCGTCCTCGCCGATTTCAAACCGCGCATTCGAGGTGACGTCCGCCAGGGGCAGCGGCCCGTCCGGCTCCGGGTCCTCCTCATCGCCGGCCGGTGCGCGGGCCGGCCGAGCGAGGGCGAGCTTGGAAATCGCGAGCTTCGTTTCGACAAGGCGCAGGCCGGCCAGGTTTGCGGAGAAATCGCAGGCGAGCTCTCCGCCGGCCAGCGCCGAGGCGGCCCCGGGCCGGAGCATCGAGGCGATGCCCGGCTGCGCGAGGAGAGCCGGCAGTTGCGCTTCCAGGCGGCCGGCGAGCTTGATCGGCTGGTTCGCGCCGGCCAGCCGCCCGCATTTGGCGGAAAGCGAGAGGAAGGACGACCGGAGCTCCGCCTGGCCGCCGGCCCCCGGCCCTCCGCCCGGCGCAGGCCCGATCGCCGCGCAGCGCGACAGTTCGATTTGCCAGCCCAGGGGCGTGTAATCCGCCGCAAACTCAAGCTGCAGGTCTGCATCCCGCGCCACCGGCAGGCCGTTCCGGGCGATCGACAGTCCCGAGAGTTCGAGCGGAGACCTCGTGCGCACGGCGAGTCCGCCGCTGCCCGCCAGGGCCACGAGGTCTCCGCGCACCGGGCTGCCCGTCAGCTGCACGCCCGGCAGGAACGGCTGGGCCCATTCGAGCGGCACGCCCTGGAGCGTCACCCCGACAAGGTCGCGCGTCGTGTCCGCCACCTGCAGTTCGCCCGTGCCGGCGTTGAAGGCAAAGGCCTGCAAACCCTCGATCGTCAGCACGGGATTCGCGCCGGACAGGGACGCGCGGAGGTGATCGACCCGGTACAGGGACCCCCGCCTGGTGAGGTCGAAATCGGCCGTCAGCTTGACGGCCCCGACCGCCGAAAACTCGGGGCTCACCGCGGCCAGCCGGTCGGCCGTTGCGTCCAGGCTGCCGCTCACCTGGGCCTGGACAAGCGAGGCGTCGGAATTGAATCGTCCCGACCCGACCAGATCGAATAGCGGCAGCGGGCGCCCGAATGCAAAGGGCACCAGGTCGTCGTCGCGGACGTCGAGCTTCCAGGTCCCGGACACCCGCCCGGTCGCGCGGGAAAAGTCGGCGGCTATCGTGGCCAGTTCCTTCGCCTCGCCCGTGAAGGCCAGGGAGTAGCTTTCGCCGAACGCTCCCCCGGACGCTGCGAAATCGGCCGACAGGCGCACTCCGTTGGGGAATTTCGGGCCCTTGGCGGCGGCGTTGACATGCGCCAATGTGCGGGTGAACGAACGGGGGGTGTCCATCGTGGCGCCCAGCGTTCCGTTGACGGTCATGGAATCCACGGGCTCGTCAGCCGATGCCGCGGGCGCGGCCGTAACGTTGAAGGTGAACCGCCCTTCCCTCCCGGCGGCCAGGCCGCCGCCATAGAAGATGACGTGGAGCGTCAGCGGCGCCAGGGCGCCCGCACCGGGGTGCCGCACAATCACGTCGCCTTCCAACTCGACCTCATTGACCGAAAGATCGATGGGGAGCCTTAAACTCGAGAAAATCCCCTGAAACGCCTCTCCCGCCGAAGCCCGCGAAGCGGGCGAAGGCGGGCCCGCCGCATCGGCGCGCGCCGACGGCACGATCCCGTTCGTTCGCGCGCCCGGCCCGGTTGCGGGCCCGGCCGGAATCAATGCCGAGGCGACGCTCCGGGCGGCCGCGCCGCCCGGGGCCTTCGTCAGATCGAGCACCCAACCCTTTGCGACGAGCTTTCGGATCGCCACGCGATGCCACAATGCGGCCGGGAGGACGGGAATATCGGCCTCCAGGGAAGGGAGGGCCAGGACCGCCCCGTTCCGCTCGAGACGCAGCCCCTGAATGCGGACCCTGCCGGGCAGCGCGGAGACCGACTCGACCGAACCCCTGAGATTCGGGCGATTCGACAGGGACCGGCGCACCGCCCATGTCTGGACGCCTGAAACCATGGCCAGGGACGCCAGGAGCAGGACGCAGCCCGCCCCGGCTATAAGCGTGGTTGAAACGACCCTGGCACCTTTCATCGCTGGAGATGCTTATCGAACCCTTGGCCGCTGGACCGGGCCGGCGGCCTCGCCGCGGTCCATCGGCCGTCTATTGAAAACCTCCATATTCGGCGGAAGTTCCCGAAATCATAAGGGGACCCTGAAGTCCCGCCCGATGATTTGACATCAATTGTTAACAAGGGCGTCGCTCCGGCCGACGGCCTTCCTCATTGCCGCGGCCGCGGTCAGGTACGTGTAATTGGCCTGGAGCTCGTTTGTGCGCGCCTGGGTGAGCGACACCTGGCTCGTGAGGACGTCGAGCTGGGTGGCCGTGCCCGCGTGATAGCGCGCGTTTGCAAGGCGGAGAGCCTCGTCCGCCTCGCCCACCGTCTTCTTCGAGGCGTCCACGAGTTCGGCCGCCTCCTCCAGGGAGGAGAGCGCCTGGCGCACCTCGACGTCGATCGCCAGTTCTTCGGTGGAATACGACAGGCGCGCCTGCTCGAGCAGGGACCGCGCCTGGCGGACATGCCCGGCCGTCGCCCGGCCGTCAAAGATCGCCCACGAGGACTGCAGCCCGATTAGCCACCCGTTGGCATTGTAGCTGCCTCCCTGGGCAATGCCCGCGCCGAACCACTCGTAGCTGCCCATCGCCGCCAGATTCGGGTAGTAGGTCGACTTTGCATTCACGACCGACTGATCGCCCTCCTCCTGCCGCTTGGAAAGGCTCAGGAGCTCCGGCCGCCGCTCATGGGCCATGGCAAGCGCCGAATCCAGGTCGTAGGTTTCCGGGGACGTGTCCAGGGTCCCGACCACTTCCGGAAAAGCGGCCGTCGTGCCGGTCGGACCGGCGGGAACGCCGAGCGACTGCCTGAGCTGCTCGATTGCGATGCGGTAATCGTTCCGCGCCGTGATCAGGTCCGGTTGCGCATTGGCCAGGGATACCTGCGCCCTCAGCACATCGAAATTCGAAACCGAGCCGGCCTTGTACTGGTTTTGGGCGTCCTGGAGCTGCCGCTCGAAGAGCTTCACATTCTCCTCCTGGACCCGCACCTTTTCGCGGGTGAGGAGCACATTGTAGAAGCGCGTGCGAACGTCGAGCAGGGCGGTATTGATCGCGCTTTGCAGGTCGTAGACAGCGGCCTCGCGCCCGAGCTTTGCGCCGCGGATTGAAGAGTGGATTCCTCCTCCGGCAAACAGGTTTTCCGTGGCCTTGAGCTGGACTTCCCAAAGCGAGGTCTCGGGCGGATAGCTTTCCGAAATCGCCCCCGTGTTTCGCTGGTAGGCGCCGTTCGCGGAAACATTGGGAATCGCGGCCGACTCCACCTGGATGATCACCCCCTCCTGCTGGCGGATCTGCTCGCGCGCCTGGAGGATCGCGTAATTGTGGTCCAAGGCGTAACGGATCGCGCCGCGAAGATCGAGCGGGTTCGGGACCGCGGCCATCGCCCCCTGCGGGGGCGCCCCGGGCGGCCCCGGATTCGGGGCCTGGGCCCCGGCGCCGCAGGCCAAGGCGCAGGCGAGGGCCAGGACCGCTTGGAGTCGGAGAACGGAGGTGGGCTTCATGGATGTGCGGGGTTGACACTGGTTTCCCGGTGCTTCTTGCCGTGGTCGCGCGCGATGAGCATGTAGACCGACGGAACGACGAAAAGGGTGAAGAAAGTGCCGACCGTCATGCCGGTTACGATGACGATTCCCATCGCGTACCGGCTGGAGGCGCCGGCGCCGGTCGCGACGACGAGCGGCACGGTGCCGAGCACCATCGCGGCCGTGGTCATGAGGATCGGCCTCAGGCGGACGCCGGCGGCGTGCTCGATCGCCGCGAGCTTTCCCATCCCCTCCTCCTGCAGTTGGTTGGCAAACTGCACGATCAGGATTCCGTGCTTGCTGATCAGCCCGACCAGGGTGATCAGGCCGACCTGGGTGTAGATGTTGATCGTCGAAAATCCGAGGAAGAGGAATGCCAGCGCCGCGACGAGCGTCATTGGAACGCTGCCGAGAAGGATGATCAACGGGTCCCGGAAACTCTCGAACTGGGCGGCCAGGACGAGGAAGATGATGATCGCCCCGAAGACGAACGCCAGGATGAGCGTGTTCCCCTCCTGGACATATTGCCGGGATTGGCCGCCGTAGTCGGCCGTGTAGCCCTGGGGAAAGAGGATCGAGGCCTGGCCGCGAAGGTAATCGAGGGCCTGGCCCTGCGAGACTCCGCCCCGCGGGGCGAGGGAAATCGTGGCGGAATTGAGCTGCTGGAAGTGGTTCAGCGTCTGCGGCTGCACCTTGGTGCTGAGCGAGGCGAACGTCGAGAGCGGCACGAGGGGGCCGTTGCCCGTGCTCACGTAGTAATCCGAGAGCTGCTGCGGGTTGAGGCGGCCGATCCGCTCGACCTGCGGGATCACCTTGTAGCTGTTGCCCTGGATGTTGAAATAATTGAGGTACCCGCCGCCCAGGAGCGAGCCGACGTCGTTGGCCACCTCCTGCATGTTGACGCCGAGCGCGGCCGCCTTGTCCCGGTCGATGTCCACGTAGCCCTGCGGCTGGTCGAGCTTGAGGTTGCTGTCGGCGTATCCGAAGAGCCCGCTTTTCATCGCATTCGCGACCAGCGTGTCGGCCACCTGGGCCATGTGTTCCGGGGTGTCGGTCGACAGGATGACGAACTGGACCGGCAGGCCGGAGCCGCCGCCGGGCAGAGGGGGCCGGAGGATCGCCGCCGTATTGAAACCGGCGATCGCGGATACCTTGGCGCTCACCTGCGGCAGCAGTTCAAGGGTCCCCCGCGTCCTCTGGCTCCAGGGCTTCAGCACCATGCCCGCGATCGAGGAGTTGGCGATGCTGCTCACCGCGCTGCTCGAGACCGCCCCGAAGATCTGGAAGACATTCTGCGTCTCGGGAAACGAGCGGATCGCCTGCTCCACCTGGGCGCCGTAGGCCGCCGTCTGGTCGATGTTCGCGTCGGCGGCCCCCGTCGAGAAGCAGATGATGACCCCCTGGTCCTCGTCGGGCGCCAGCTCCTGCTTTGTCATCGAATAGAAGGGCCATATGAGCGCCATTGCGACGACGGGCAGGATCAGCATGACCTGCCAGGTCTGCATCAGCCAGGAGAGCATCGCCTCGTAGCGGGACCTCAGCTTCTCGAAGGTGACGTCGAGGAAATGCGCGAAGCCCCTCTTTCCCGTGTCGTGGCGGAGCAGGCGGGAGCACATCATCGGGGATAGCGTCAGGGCGACCACCCCGGAGATGACGACCGAGCCGACGAGCGTGAAGGCGAACTCCCTGAACAGGGTCCCGGTGAGCCCGCCCTGGAAGCCGATCGGGGCGTAGACGGCCGCGAGCGTGATCGTCATCGCGATCACGGGTCCGCCCAGCTCCCGCGCCCCCTTCAGGGCCGCCTCGAGCGGGCTCAAGCCCTCCTCCATGTGGCGGTGGATGTTCTCGACCACGACGATCGCGTCGTCCACGACGAGCCCGATCGCCAGCACCATCGCAAGCAGCGTGAGGAGGTTGATCGTGAAGCCCATCGCGAGCATGAGGAAGCATGCGCCGACGAGGGAAAGGGGCATCGCGATGATCGGAATGATGACCGAACGCACGGAGCCGAGGAAAAGGAAGATGACGACGATGACGATCGCCAGCGCCTCGACGAGCGTCTTGATCACCTCGTTGATCGCGTCGTGGATGTAGGCCGTCGAGTCGTACGGGACCGTGATGTGCAGCCCGGCGGGAAGCGACGACTCGATCTCGGGTATGGCCAGCCTCACACGGTCGATCACGTCGAGGGCGTTGGCGGTCGGCAGGACGAAAATCCCGATGAACGTCGCGCTCTCGCCGCTGAACCGCACCGACGTGTCGTAGTTCTCGGCCCCGAGGACCACGTCGGCGACATCCTGCAGGCGGATGATGGCGCCATTCTGATCCTTGACGACCAGCTTCTTGAATTCCTCCGCGGTGTGCAGGTCGGTCGCGGCGTTCAGGTTGATCGAAATGAACGAGCCCTTGGTCGCGCCGACGGCGGCCAGGGCGTTGTTCGCCACAAGCGCCGCGCTCACCTGCGCGGGGCTCAGGCCGTATGCCGCGAGCTTGTCGGGCTTCAGCCAGATGCGCATCGCGAAAACGCGCGCCCCGAGGATCTGCGCGCTTTGCACGCCGGCGATCGAGGCGAGCTTGGGCTGGACGACGCGCGTCAGGTAGTCGGTGATCTGGTTGTTGTCGAGCTGGTCGCTCGCAAAGCTCAGGTACATCGCCGCCGTCGATTCGCCCACCTGCACGTCGATCGTCGGCGGCAGGGCTCCCGCGGGAAGCTGGCTTCGCACCTTGTCGATCTTGGAGATGACCTGGGCGACCGCGGCGTTCGGGTCGTAGTTGAGGATCAGGTGGACGGTGATGACGCTCGCGCTCGGGGCGCTGCTCGACTCGATGTAGTCGATGCCGTCGGCGCTCGCGATCTGCTTCTCCAGCGGGGTCGTTATGAAGCCCTCGATCAGGTCGGCGCTGGCGCCCGTGTATATCGTGGTCACCGTGACGATCGCGCTGTTGCTGACCGGGTACTGGCGGACGTTCAGCAGCGAGACCGATCGCAGCCCGACGAAGAGGATGAGCAGGCTGACGACGGTCGCGAGGACCGGCCGCTTGATGAAGATGTCGGTGAAGTTCATCAGGTGTTCGGCGGGTTCGGCGCGGGATTGACCGGCGGCACCACGGCGTTGTTGACCAGGACCGGCGACCCGTTGTGCAGCTTGAGCTGGCCGGCCGTCACGATTTCGTCGCCGGCGTTGACGCCCTTGACCACCGCGACCTCATCGCCCCGCGTCTCGCCCAGGGTCACGAAATGCTGCCGCGCGACCAGGAGCTGGGCCCCGGAGGGGGTATTCGTCCGCTCGATCACGTAAACGGCGTCGCCATACGGATTGTACACGATCGCCGTCTCGGGCAGCGTGACGAAGTGGTCCTGGCGCGGAAGGATGAGGTCGACGCCGGCGAACATGCCCGGAAGCAGGCGCTCGTCCGGGTTGGGAATCGTCGCCTGGACCTGGATGTTGCGCGTCGCGTCGTCGACCTTCGAGTTCAGCGCGTTGACCTTGCCCTCGAAAACGGCGCCGGGATAGGCGTCGACCGTCACTCGCACCGACTGGCCCACGTGGAGGTCGGCCACGTCCTGCTGGGGCAGGGTGAAATTGACGTAAATCGGATCGAGGGCCTGCAGGGTCACGATCGCCCCGCCGGCGGGAAGAAACTGGCCGAGATCCACCTGGCGGATTCCGACGAGTCCGGAAAAAGGCGCGCAAATCGTCTTCTTGCCGATCAGGGCGCGCTGGTTGTCGACGGCCGAGGCGGCCGCCCGGGACTGGGCCTCGGCGCTGTCCAGGTCCGCCTGCGAATTGGTGTCGCTGGCCCGCAGCTCCCGCGCCCGGTCGAGGGTGATCCTGGCCAGGTCCGCCTGGGCCACGAGGCCGCGCAAGAGGGCCTCGTCGGTGGAGATGTCCTGCTGGATCAGCAGATCGCCCGCCTTGACGTGCTGGCCGGACTCGAAGGCGATCTTGGCGACGGAGCCCTCGATCTGGTTGCTGACGGTCACGCCCTGGACCGCCGCGAAGCTGCCCACGGCGTGGAACTGGCGCTGCCACACGGCCGTCGGGGCGATCGCGGTCGATACCGTCACCGGCGGGATCATCATGGTCGCCATTCGCTGCTGGAGGGCGTGGAGCGTGTGGAGCTTGTACGCCCATACGCCGCCGACGACGAGCACCACCGCGGCGAGCAGGACGAGCAATCGGATTGTCATTTTCATTGGAAAGAGGGGTCGGTATAACAATTCAGGTCACGGACCGTTGCAAACGGCCGGCGCCTTGTCGAACTGCGGATCGGTCTGCCGCATGACCTTCGCCAGCATCCGCACGAGCGTCCTTCTCTCGTTCTCGGAAAGGGGGCCCATGATGCGGGCCATGTTTCGGAAATGGCCGGGAAGCACCCGCTGGAGGACACGGTGGCCGCGCCCGGTCAGGCGCACCGACATCATCCGGCGGTCCACAGGATCGGGCTGCCGCTTCACGAGCCCGTCGCGCTCGAGGGTGTCGATGAGCCCGGTCATCGTCGCCCGGGTGACCCCGGACATCTTCGCGAGCTCGGCGGGCGTGTGCGCCTGCGGGCAGTCCTCCATTTTCTTCAGAAGCTGGATGAGGACGACAAAGCGGCCCTGGGTGAGGCCGTGCTCGGCAAGGTACGCCTCGCAGGAATGCAGGGCGTCGTCGCCGGCCCGCAGGAGGTGGAGGAACGCGTGGGCCGCCGACGGATCGAGGTCGGGATACCGCTTCGCCGCCTCGATGAGCCTCTCGTAGCGCGGCAGGTGCTTGATCAACAGGCGTTCCATGCAAAGTAAGGTGGCTTACTATATGGTGGCTAATTAACATCCGCAAGCCTTTTTGCGGAATTTGCGGCGGCAAAGGCCGCCTCCAAAATCCCCTAGTCCAGGCTGCGGGCGGCCGCGACCAGCGCCTCGGTTGTGATCCCGAGTTCCTTGAAGACGACGGGGGCCGGGGCGCTGAGGCCGAAGCGGTCGATGCCGACCACCTTTCCGTCGAGCCCGACGTACTTTCTCCAAAGGTCGGTGACCCCCGCCTCGATCGCCACGCGCCTGCGGCACGCCGATGGGAGGATGCTCTCGCGGTATTCCGCGGGCTGCCGGTCGAACCGGTCGAAGGACGGGAGGGAAACCACGCGCGTCCCGGCGCCGAGCTCCTTCGCCGCCGCAAGCGCCAGCTGGAGTTCGCTTCCGGTCGCCAGAAGGATGAGCGTCAGCGGAGCCGTCTCCTGCGCGGCCACGTATCCTCCCTTCAGGACGCCCGCCCGCCGGATATGGGGCGGAATGTCGTTGAGGTTCGGAACCCACTGGCGCGTGAGGGCGATCAGGGTCGGGCCGTCCGTGCGCTCGAGCGCGGCGGCAAACGCCCCGGCCGTCTCCTCCGTGTCGGCCGGCCGGATTACCTCGAAGCCGGGAATCAGCCGGAGGGCGGAGATCGTCTCCACGGGCTGGTGGGTCGGCCCGTCCTCGCCCACGCCGACGGAATCGTGCGTGTAGATGTAGACGACGGGCAGCTTCGAGAGGGCGGCCAGCCGCATCGAGGGGCGCGAATAGTCGGCAAATGCGAGGAACGTCGCGCACGACGGCCGGAAGAGGCCGTCGTAGGCGACACCGTTGCAGATCGCGGCCATCGCGTGCTCCCGGATCCCGAACCGGATGTTGCGGCCCGCGCGGTTGGTCGGATCGAAATCCTTGTCGGCATTGATGTAATTGTACGTCGAGCCGTGAAGGTCCGCGCTGCCCGAAATCAGGAGCGGCAGCTCCGCCGCGACCGGCTGGAGCACCTCGCGGCCCGCCGCGCGCGTGCCCTGCAGCTTTATGTCGGCCGCAAAGAGGGGGATCTTCTCCAGGAGGTGCGCGGCGCTCGGCCGCGCCGGGGCGGAGTCGAGAAGCGCCGCCTTTTCCGGGTTGGCGCCGCGCCACGCCTTGTATGTCTTCTCCCAGCGCCTGTAGGCGCGGATGAGGCGCTTCTTGTGCGCGGCGAAATACGCGCGGACCTCCCCGCTCACGTAGAAATGCTGGTCGGCGGGAAGGCCAAGGCCCGCGCGCGCGGAATCCGCGAACTTCGCCCCGCCCTCCCCGTGGGCCTTCTGGGTGCCCTGCACTTCCGGGATGCCCTTGCCGATGATCGTCCGGATGATCACGAGCTGGGGCTTGCCGCTCTTGGCCTTTTTCGCCCGGTTGAAGGCCTTCAGGAAGGCGGCCATGTCGTGGCCGTCGACCGTCTGGACGTCCCATCCGATCGCCTTGAAGCGCGCCCCGGTGTTTTCGCTCTGCGTCTTGGCCGCCATCGCGTCCAGGGTGACGTCGTTTGAATCGTAGATCAGGATGAGATTGTCCAGCTTCTGGTGGCCCGCCAGCTCGACCGACTCCATCCCCACCCCTTCCTGCATGCAGCCGTCGCCGGCCAGGCAGACCACGTGGTAGTCGAATACCGGGTGCTCCGCCGAATTGAACCTGGCCGCGGCCATCTGCCCTGCGATCGCCATTCCCACCGCATTGCCGACCCCCTGGCCCAGCGGGCCGGTCGTGGCCTCGACCCCCGCGGTTTCGCGGAACTCCGGGTGGCCGGGCGTCTGGCTGTGGAGGCTTCGAAACCTGGTCAGCTGCTCCAGGGAAAGGTCGTAGCCGCTGAGGTGGAGCCACGCGTAAAGGAACATGCTTCCGTGGCCGGCCGAAAGGACGAAGCGGTCGCGATTGATCCAACGCGGCTCGTCCGGATTCTGGACGAGTGCGTGGCCGTAAAGGACCGCCCCGACCTCGGCGCAACCCAGGGGAAGGCCGAGGTGGCCGATCCCGGCCTTATGCACGGCGTCGATGGCGAGACCGCGCGCTTCGTTGGCAGCTTGGGCTAGGATGGGAATCTGTAATGGCATGGGATCAATGATGAATTGGCGTGAAAAAAGGCGCTTGAGCGTACCCGACGTCGGGCCCCCATGCAAACCTGCATTGCGCCGGCCTAAAACGGCGCCCTTGCGCGATCACCCCGCGGGCGCGGCCGACGCCGCCTCGCAACCGTCAGGTCGCGGCCGGAGCCGCCTCGGCATGCTGTTTCTCGGACCCGGTGTGCTTTTCCCTCTCCTTGATCGCCACCGCGGCCTTGCCGGTGCGGTTGCGCAGGTAGTATAGGCGGGCCTTCATCGGCTCGGACTCCCGCTCGATCTCGATCTTTTCGATATTGGGGGAATTGACGGGAAAAACGCGCTCGACGCCCTCTCCGTAGCTTATCCGGCGGACCGTGAATGTCTCATGAATGCCATGGCCCTTCCGGGCGATGACGATGCCTGAGAATATCTGAATCCGTTCCTTGTCTCCTTCGCGCACCTTTGTGTGAACTCGCACACCGTCGCCGACCTTGAAGCCGGGAGTGTTCGTTTTCACCTGCGCGGCGGTGATTTCATTGATTATCGGGTTCATGGCGTTGAAGTTATGTAAGTAAGTCGGGCCGCACCTGGCGGGTCTTTTCCAGGGCACATGCATGCCGCCACTTCTCGATCTCGGCGTGGTTTCCGGAAAGAAGAACTTCGGGCACGGACATGCCGCGAAATTCGGCGGGACGCGTGTATTGAGGAAAGTCGAGCAACTTGCCGTTGAAGGACTCGTGCGTCAATGACTTTTCCTCGCCCAGGACCCCGGGAATGAACCGGCTGAGCGCATCGACGACCACGGCGGCCGCCAGCGTGCCGTTCGTGAGCACATAATCGCCGATGCTCACCTCCTGATCGATCAGCCGGTCGCGAATCCGCTGGTCAATTCCTTCGTAATGGCCGCTCAGCAGAATGATATGCGAAAGCCCCGACAATTCCTGGGCCAGCTTGGGCGAAAATGGCGTGCCGTCTGGCGTCAGATAGATGCGCCGGCAGCCCGGGGTCTGGATCTGCTCCATCGCCGCAAACACGGGTTCGGGCTTGAGCACCATTCCCGCGCCGCCCCCGAACGGCCGGTCGTCCGCCGTGCGATGCTTGTCGGTCGTCCAGCTTCTCAGGTCGTGCACCCTCACCTCGACGAGGCCCTTCGCGCAGGCCTTGCCGAGGATGCTCTCGGAAAGGAATCCGTCGAGCATCGGCGGGAAAAGGGTCAGGATATCGATGCGAAGCATGAAAGAAAAAACCCCGGACGGACATCCGGGGCTCGGCGGCCACCGGAGTGGCCCGCAATCTGGCGCCCTTTGCCCCTCAGGCCGGAGTGGCAGTGGGAGCGGGGGCCGGCGCGGCCGCGGGTGCGGCGGGGGCTCCGGCCGCGGCCGCTTCGGCGGTGGCGGCCCGCCGGGCCCTCTTGATCAGGGCATGGAGGGTGTCGGACGGCCTTGCACCCTTGCTGAGCCAGTAGTCCACCCGGGCAAGGTCGAGCTTGACCCCCTTGAACTTGGCGCGGGGATCGTACGTGCCCAATACCTCGGTGGGATCGCCATCGCGGCGCGAGCGCGCCTCGGCCACGACGACTCGGTAATGCGGCTGGTGCGTGGTGCCGATGCGGGTGAGACGGATTTTAAGTGCCATGGAAGAAAGTGCTGCGGGCCTTGATTGACTTGAAAAGCCGAGCAGTACACCGGCCGCAATTCGGCCTGTCAAGGCCCGAGCGGAGCGGCAGCTTTTCCGTTGACCCCCCGGGGGCGCGGGACGACGGTGGCCATTCATGCTAAAAGCCGGCATCGTCGGACTGCCCAACGTCGGCAAATCAACCCTGTTCAACGCCCTGACGCGTTCCAGAAAGGCTGAGGCCGCAAACTATCCATTCTGCACGATCGACCCGAATTTCGGCGTCGTGAACGTCCCGGACGAGCGGCTGGCCCCCCTTTCGAAGATAGCGAAAACCAGCGTCATCATCCCGGCAGCGATCGAGTTTGTGGACATCGCCGGGCTTGTCGCGGGCGCCAGCAAGGGGGAGGGCCTGGGCAACCAGTTCCTGGCTAGCATCCGCGAGGTCGACGCCATCGTGCACGTCGTTCGCTGCTTCGAGGATCCGGACGTCATCCATACCGTGGGAGGGATCGATCCGGTCCGGGACATCGAAATCGTCGCGACCGAGCTGATCCTCTCCGACCTCGAGGCCGTCCAGAAGAGGATCGAAAAGACCCACAAGCGGGCGAAGAGCGGCGAAAAGGAGGCCCAGGCCGAACTCGCCCTTCTCGAGCGGCTGTCCCCCCACCTCAACTCCGGCAAGCCGGCCAACACCCTGCCCGTGCACGAGGACGAGGCGAGGCTCATGCGGCTCTTCCAATTGCTCAGCGCCAAGCCCGTTCTTTACGCCGTCAATGTCGCGGAGGGCGATCTCGCCGGCGCGGCGCGGAATCCCCTCGTCATGAAGGTCGCCGAGTTTGCCGGCGCCCATCACGACGCGGCCCACATCCCGGTCAGCGCGCGAATCGAGTCGGAGCTGGTCGACCTGGCGCCGGACGAGGCCCGGGAATTCCTGAAGGACATGGGGGTCGCGGATTCCGGCGCCTCGGCGCTCATCCGCTCCACGTACGCGCTTTTGGGGCTGATCACCTTCTTCACCGAAAACGGGAAGGAGGTCCGCGCGTGGACGATCCGGAAGGGCTGCAAGGCGCCGCAGGCGGCCGGGGTCATCCATACCGATTTCGAAAAGGGATTCATCAAGGCCGAGGTCGTCTCCTTCGAGGATCTGGTCCGGCTCGGCAGCATCGCCGCGGCGCGCGAAGCGGGAAAGTACCGCCTGGAGGGGAGGGAATACGCCATCCGGGACGGCGACGTCGCGCTCTTCCGATTTGCGCCCTAAAACGCCTTCACGGCAATTCCCGCCGCTGCAAGGTCGGCGCGAAGCCTCCACGCAAAAGCCAGGGCGTGCGATCCGTCTCCATGCAGGCAGACCGTGTCGGCAACCACCGCGATCTCCGAACCGTCGGTCGCCCGGACAAGGCCCTCCTGGACGATCCGGAGGACCTGGGCCACGGCCTCGGCCTCGTCGGTGATGAGCGCGTCGGCGGATCCGCGCGGCGTCAGCGACCCGTCGGGCCGGTAGGTGCGGTCGGCAAAAACCTCGGAGGCTACGCGCAGCCCCCGCGCGCGCCCGGCGCGCAGCAGCTCCCCGCCGGCCAGGCCGTACAGGGCGAGCGCGGGATTGATCGCGCGAACCGCCTCCGCGATCGCGTCGGCGATCGCGCGGTCCCGGGCCGCCCGGAGGTACAGCGCTCCGTGCGGCTTCACGTGGGCCACCTTCGCCCCGCGCAGTCCCGCGAGCCGAATGAGCTCGCCCACCTGGACCGCGATCAGATCGGCCGCCTCCGCCGGCGACAGCGGCAGGTTCCTCCGGCCCATCCCGAACCTGTCGTTCAGGCCGGGATGCGCCCCTATCGACACGCCCGCGGCCGCGGCCAGGTCGATCGAGTTGATCATGGTCGCGTTATCGCCGGCATGGCCGCCGCAGGCGATGTTGGCGGAGGTGATCAGCGGCATCAGCTCGGCGTCGTGGCCGGCGCCTTCGCCGAGGTCGCAGTTGAGATCAATCGTGGTCATTCAAAGGGGCCCGCGGCCCCCCGCGATCGGGCGGTCATGGATTCAGGCGCTGCCGCACCCCTTCGCGCAGGACGGCCAGCTCGCGTTCGCGCCTGAGAAGCAGGTGCTGGGCCTCGTCCAGCGGCACCTCGTGAAAACGCAGCGAATCCCCCGGGCGGAGCTGCGCGAGAATCGGCAGGTCCACCGCGGCGGCATGCGCCGCCTGGGGATAGCCGCCGATCGACTGCGCATCGGCCATGAGCACGATCGGCTGCCCGTCCGGCGGCACCTGGATCGTGCCCGGGGCGACCGCGGCCGAGACGAACTCCCCGCCCGATGTCCGCGCGATCGCCTTGCCGCTGAGCCGCAGGCCCATGCGGTCCGATTGCGGCGTCACCGTGAATTCCCCGGAATACAGGCCGTCGGCAAACTCTCCGGCCTGGGCCCCCCGCACCGCCCGGACAACCGGCGAGCGCGAATAAACAGGGAGCAGGGAGGGCGCCACGAAAAAGGAGACCGGCCGGCCCGCCGACGCCGGGCCCGCCGGGTCGATCCCGATCCCGAGCCTGTCGCCGTCGCGAAGAGCGCGCCCCTCGAAGCCGCCGAACCCGCCGCGCAAATAGGTGCTCCGGCTCCCGAGAACCGGCGGGACGGAAATCCCGCCGGCGATCGCGAGGCAGGCGCGGCAGCCGCTCCGGCATTCGCCGACGCGGACCCGCTCTCCGGCCCGCACGACGATCGGCCGCCAGGACGGCAGTCCGGAAAAGTCGCCTCCGCAAAGGGCAAGCCTCGCGTCTTCCGAGAACTCCAGCTCCGGCCCGGCAAGGGTGATCTCGAGGCAGGCCGCATCCTCGGGATTGCCGGCCAGAAGATTCGCCACCCGAAGGGCAAAGGGATCCATGGGACCGCTCAGCGGAACGCCCGACGCTCGGTGGCCCCGCCGGCCGAGGTCCTGCACGGTCGTCATGAGCCCCGCCCGGGCGATTTTCATTTCCATGCCGCAAACTCCTCCGGAGTGATCGCCTTGAAGGTCACCCGGTCGCCCGTCTTTAGAAGCGCGGGCGGGATTTCCTCCACCCGGAAAAGCCGCAGGGGCGTGCGCCCGATCAGGTTCCATCCCCCCGGGGTCGTTATCGGATAGACGCCCGCCTGGGCTCCCCCGATCCCGACCGAGCCGGCCGGGACGGATCCGCGGGGCGTGTCCTTCCGCGGGGTGTGCAATTTTTTCGGAAGCCCGGCCAGATATGGGAAGCCTGGCGAAAATCCGATCGCCTGGACCAGGTATTCCGCATCGCCGAACATGGCGGCCGCCTCCTTCGGCGACAATCCGCAGCGGGCTGCGACGGCGTCCAGGTCCGGCCCGAATTCCCCTCCGTAGCAGACTGGAATCTCGATCTTTCGACCGGCCAGCGAAAGCCTGCGAATGCGCCGTCCGGCAAGGGACAGCCTGCGAAGGCGGCGCCCGGCGGCACTTGGGGCGCTTGGGCAGTAGGGCCCGATTTGCCGGCATAATCTCTCGAATGGGGTGCCCGGCCCCGCCGCGACCCGCGCCGGGTCATAATAAACGGCGACAGACCCATAGGCGGGAACGGCATCCAGGACCGCCGGGCGCAGGAGCCTTTTGAGCGCGGCCGCAGTTACGCGGGCGCGCAACAGGACCTCCCGATCGGCTTCCGTCCCGAGGGTCACGACCAACGCGGAATCGCCAATCGGCGCAAACACCGGGCCCTTCCGTTTGATGCGCACTCTCATCGGCGCAGATCAAAAGACTTATCCGCGCTGGAAGCGATTTCGAAGTCATCCCTTGCTTCTTCGCCGCTTGCGGAGAGATTCGTAGGCCATGATCGGCATAGCCCGCCAGTTCCGCGATTTTTTCGTTTCGCTCCGCCTGACCGTTGTGCTCCTGGCCCTGTCGATCGTCCTCATTTTCTGGGCCACCCTGGCCCAGACCGACCTCGGCGTTTGGGGCGTCCAGCAGAAGTTTTTTCACAGCTTTTTCGTCCTGGAGAAATTCTCCGGATCGGACGTTCCGATTCCCGTCTTCCCCGGGGGCTATCTGATCGGCGGGCTTCTCTTTGTTAATCTGCTCTTTGCGCATATCTACAGATTCCGGTTCACGTGGCGCAAAGCCGGCATCTGGCTCGCCCACGCGGGGATCATCCTTCTTCTGGTCGGCGAGCTCCTGAGCGGGCTCCTCCAGCGCGACGACAACATGGTCATCGACACGGGACAGACCCGGAATTACTCGGAAAGCGAGCGGTACAACGAGCTTGCGATCACCGACACGACGGACCCGGGCTTCGACGACGTGGTTGCGATCCCGGAAACGCTGGTCGCGGATCTCCGGCCGATCCAGCACCCCAAGCTGCCGTTCCAGGTCGTCCCGAGGCTTTACTTTCCGAACGCGCTCGTTCAGCCGCGGCAGGACGCCCCCGACGCCCCGCCGACACCCGCCAATCAGGGCGTCGGCCCCCAGGCGTCGATCACGCCGCAACCGCTGACCGCGAGGGAGGGCGAGCGCAATCTTCCGGCCGCCTGCGTGGAATTGATCGGACCGGAGGGCTCCCTCGGCACCTGGCTCGTTTCGACCGACTGGCTGGCGGGGAAAAACCTCTATCCGATGCCCGCCCAGTCCTTCACGTACGGCGGGCGCACGTGGAGAATCTCCATGCGCTTCAAGCGCAATTACCTGCCGTTTTCGCTGACGCTGCTCAAGTTCAGCCACGACGTGTACCCGGGGACCGATATCCCGAAGAATTTCTCGAGCCTGGTGCGCCTCGGCGGCGAGGGGTCGGCGAGCCGCGACGTCCTGATCTACATGAACAACCCGCTCCGGCACGACGGGCTGACCTTCTACCAGAGCGGCTACGACCCGGACAAGGACACGGTCACCATCCTGCAGGTCGTTCGCAACCCGAGCTGGACCCTCCCCTACATCGCCTGCTCCCTCATGGCGCTCGGCCTCGTGTTCCAGTTCAGCCTTCACCTGGCCGGCTTTGCCGGCCGCCGCCGCGCCCAGGGCACCGCCCCCCGGCAGCGCGCGCGGGGCATCCTTCCTCTCGCGGCCCTCGCCCTCGGCCTGGCCTATGTCGTCTCCGGCTTTTTTTCGGGCGGAAATCCAGGCGCCTTCGACACCGTCGGTTTCGGGCGGCTGCCGATCCTTGCGGACGGGCGGATCAAGCCGATGGATACCGTTGCCCGCAGCTCGCTCCTCCAGCTGCAGGGACGCCAGCGCGTCGTCCTTCCGGATGGTTCGGAGATCACACCGGACGAGTGGCTGCTCGACGTTTTCTTCCGTCAGGACCGGGCGGATTCGTACCGCACCTTTCTCATCGACGATCCCGAGGTCCTCAGCCTGATCCGGAAATCGGAATCCGACCTCGCGATAAAATACCCCGGCGCGCTGCGCCAGGCGATGGCCCTGGTCGGCTTTCTCCCCTCGCGCTACCGCCGGTTCAGCTACCGTGAAATCTCGCCCTATCTGTCGGACATCGACAGCCAGGCGAGGCTTGCGGATTCCGTGGACGACAAGGCGCGCACGCCCTTCCAGAGGGCGGTTCTCCAGCTAGAGGAAAACGTGATCCTTTACCAGGGCCTGGAGCACGCGGTTGAAGTTCCCGGTTCCGGCGACTTCCTCGGCGAACTTCTCCGGTTCCAGGACGCCCTTCCGGGCGGTTTCGAGGCGCTGCGCGCGAAGGAGGCGGGCAAACCCTTCAATGCGCAGGATGCCCAGGCCATGGTCGATTCCGACAGGCGGTACACGGCGCTTGCCCAGGCGACCCAGATCCGCGCCATCCCGCCCGATATGGGCGCCGCGGACCCCGGCGCCTGGGAGACCGCGGGCCAGGCGATCCTCGGGGCATTTGAGCGCGGGACCATTGCGCCGGGCGCCCTTGCCTACGCGGGCCTCGGCCACTCGTGGCGCGCCGGAAGCCCGGAACCGTTCAACAAGCTGGTCTCGCTCTATCGCGCCGATCTCTCGGTCCGCTTCGCCCCGCAACTGCGAAAAAGCGGCGCCGAATCGCGCTTCAACGCGATCGAGCCGTTCTACCTGAGCATGAACCTTTACGTGGCCGCGTTCTTCCTGGCCGTGTTTTCCTGGCTCAAATGGCCGGAGATCCTGGGGCGCGCCGCGTTCCGGCTCGTCATCCTCGCCTGGATCGTGGCCACGGCGGGAATCGCCACCCGCATGTGGCTCGAAGGCCGGCCTCCGGTCACCAATCTCTATTCCTCGGCCCTGTTCGTCGGCTGGGGATCCGTGGCGCTTTGCCTCGTTCTCGAGGCCTCCTATCGAAACGCGATCGGAAGCGTCGCCGCCGGCCTTATCGGCTTTGGAACGCTGCTGATCGCCCACCAGCTCGCCCTGGGCGGGGACACGCTCGAAATGATGCGCGCGGTGCTCGACTCGAACTTTTGGCTCGCGACGCATGTGGTCGTCGTGACGACGGGCTACGCCTCGACGTTCCTGGCGGGGTTCCTGGCCCTGATCTACATCGTTCGCGGCGTCTTCACCCGCTCGCTCGACCCCGCGACCGCGGATGCGCTGGCGCGGATGGTCTACGGAATTGTCTGCTTCGCGACTCTGTTCAGCTTTGTGGGCACCGTCCTCGGGGGAATTTGGGCGGACCAGTCGTGGGGCCGGTTCTGGGGCTGGGACCCGAAGGAGAACGGCGCCCTGATCATCGTCCTATGGAACGCGCTCATCCTGCACGCCAGGTGGGGAGGGCTCGTCCGGCGCCGTGGCCTGATGTGCCTGGCCGTCTTCGGCAACATCGTCACGGGCTGGAGCTGGTTTGGCACCAACATGCTCGGCGTCGGGCTTCACAGCTACGGATTCACGGAGGCCGCGTTCTGGTCGCTGTCGATCTTCGTCGCGATTCAACTGGGCTTCATCGCCGTCGGAAACCTCCGCTTGTCGAAATGGCGGAGTTCGTTCGCAACGTAGCGGTAGATCGAGCAGGGATACGTTTAGACCGGGGGCCCGGTCAAAACGTACCACCACCCGTTTCGCAGCTTACCCGAGAAGTTGCTCGGCGTGCGCGAGCGCGCTCTTCGCATTGCGATCGCCGAGCATCCGGGCGAGCTCGCTCACGCGCGCCTTGCGCGCCGACTGGATCGGACTGATCTGGACGGCGGCCCTGTCCCCGGACTGGTCCTTGGTGACGACCAGGTGCGAAGCCGCCCGCGCCGCCACCTGCGGCAGGTGGGTGACGCAGAACACCTGGCGGCTTTTCGCGATCCGTGCCATTTTCTCCCCGACGACCCGCCCGATCTCCCCGCCCACGTTTGCGTCCACCTCGTCGAAAACGAGCACCGGAATGTCGTCGAGTTCCGCGAGCACCGCCTTCAGGGCCAGCATGACCCGGGCAAGTTCGCCGCCGGAGGCGATCCGTGCCAGGGGCCGCGGCTCCTCGCCCACGTTGGGCGAAAAGAGAAACTCGCATCCGCAGTCTCCCGAGGGCCCGGGTTCGGCCAAGGGGGCGATCCGTATCCTGAAGTCGGCCTTCGCGAAACCGAGTTCGGCTATGTTCGCCGCAGCAACCCGCGCGAGCTCGCGGGCCGCCTTCTCGCGGCGGGCGCGCAGGAGCGCGGCCTCCTTCCGCACAGTGGCGCCGGCCTTGGCGATCTCGCCGTCCAGCCGGGCCAGCGCTCCGGCCAGGTCGCCCTGCGCCTCCAGCCTGCGGCGAAGCGACTCCCGGGCGGAGGCGACCGCGCGCGGATCGCCCCCGTACCGCCGCTTGAGGTCCAGCCATTCGTTCATTCGCGCAGCCAGCGCCTCCACCTGGGAAGGCTCAAACTGAAGCTCCCGGCCCAGGGAAGAGAATTCGGCGCCGAGTTCGTTCAGCTCGACCGCGACCGCCGCCAGCCGCTCGGCCAGGGGCCTTCCTGCCGGGTCGAGCCCTTCCAGGCTCCGCGCCTCGCGAAGCAGGGGCGCCAGGCGGCCCTGCAGTCCGTCGTCCCCAGTGAGGCCCTCCGCCAGGGCCCGCGCAAGCTTGAGAAGCTCCTGCGCCCGGCTCGTCCGCGCAAAATCGCGCTCGAGAGTCTCGATCGCCTCGGGCGTCAGGTCCAGGCCGTCCATCCGCGAAAGCTGGCTTTTGAGAAAGTCCAGCTGGTCCGCCGGAAGGCTCTCCTCCCCCTTCAGGCGCTCCCTCTCCTTTCGCATGTCCTGCCAGGACCCGTAGCGCTTCCCGTACTCGCCGAGCGCATCCCCGTTGCGGGCGAACAGGTCGAGCAGTGCGAGCTGGCAGTCCTCGCGCAAAAGCCGGCGCGGCTCGCCCGGCCCGTGAAAATCGATCCAATGCGCGCCGAGCCCTTGCAGCGCCGCCAGGGTCGCCAGGCTCCCGTTGACGGCGATGCGGGGAGCCTTTTCCAGGGGAACGCTTCGCTTGAGAATCAATGTGCCCTCCTCGCAGCCCGGCAGGCCCAGGGTCTCCAACGCGGCATTGATCGCGGCCGGCTTCGGAAAATGCAGCGCGGCCTCCACCTCGCATGCGGCCGCCCCCTGCCGGATCACGGTCTTGTCGGCGCGCTCCCCGGCAAGAAGGCTGAGGGCGCCGAGGAGTATGCTCTTCCCGGCCCCGGTTTCCCCGGTTACGACGGTGAAGCCGGCTTCGAATTCGAGATCGACATGCTCGAGAAGGGCCAGATTGCGGATGCGTAGGGTCTGAAGCACGG
>JBEKAO010000025.1:0-69175 GCA_050015855.1 Opitutaceae bacterium
ATGGCGATTTCGGAGGAGCCCCCCGTGTACATGGATGCGATTATGAGCGCGTCTGCGATCGGCTTCCCGCTCGTGTGATCGAAGATCCGGATGGTCAGATCATCGGTTTCCACCTGGGACCCAGCGGGCATTTTTGCCGGGGGGACTGCGGCCGTGACCGCGCGATTCGGATCCGATTGGGCCACGGTCGCAGCCACAAGGCAGTAGCACCCACGGCCGGCTCCAGGGAAAACATCCAGGCTTTTCACCGGCTTTGCGGGAAATGGATTGCGCAGGAGCGTCTTGAATAATCGGCTGGACGAATCGTTCTCCGCGACAGGCGACCGCCAGATCACCTTGCTGCCGGGATCGGCCGGCCGGTCGTCTCCTTCCAGCGCCGATCGAAAATAGGTCCGAACCTGCGAACCGTAGAGAATTTGAAACTCGAATTGCGACCCGTCGGCATAATTCACCCGGATCCGGGCAACGGGCGTGCCGTCCCTGTCGGCGGCGTACTTGACGTAGTGAATCAGGTGAAGCTCGTCGAATTGCCGGCCGACCTGGATCCCCTCCAGGCTCTTTCGACCGGTGGCGTCTCTTTGCCCGTAAAACACAGTCGATCCCTTGATTTCAAACGGCAAGCCATCGAAGGTCCTCGAGCCCTCGATCGATCTGACGATTTCGCCCGATTCGGACGTCCCAAAAAGCGCCTCTTGGTCCGGTATCTGGAGCACCGTTCCCTGCGGCGGCTTTTGCTGCTCGGTGGACACATAGCTGCAGCCCGGCGGAAGGAGCAGGACGGCCAGCGACAGAAAGACCACGACCGGAACGGCCGTTTTTCCGTGGCATCGTCGCTGGAGGCCGACATGCCGCTGGATTTTGTTAAACATTATGTTCCTGCGGCGCGGGGCTCATCCAGCGTCAAAAGGAGATCGTGAGAAAATCAAAGCCGTTATGCGCCGGGTTGTACTTGAATTGCAGCTCGGTCGTGAAAACGCTTCCGCGGGATTTGAATATCGTCCCCCCATCCTTCCACGTGAACGGCAAGCCGGGCGGGCTTTCCTCCTCGAGGGTTCGGGGCGGCGCCTGGTAGCTGCCGGTGACCTGGACCGGGTCCATCTGGACGGGACCATCAGACGGCTTTTGGCCGTTCGCTGCCGAGCCCTGGGTCGGGGCGGAATTCTCGACGCTGCGCCTCATTTCGTCCGTCAGGCGCGGGCGCGGGGCGGGAACCGTCGGAGCATCGGAGGCCCCAAGGGCGCTCGCGGCGGCAACCAACGAAAATAGAAAGCAGAGCTTCATTTTTCCTTGTCTGGCCCCATCCCTTCCGACGCCGATCCCGCCCGATGGTTACCGGGAAACTCAAAAAATCGATCCAAATCGGCCCGCGGCCGGCTTCCTGTCGCCGGACGCCGCCTACTTGGGCCCCTTGGGGGCATCCGAAGCCGGGGCGAATCCCGGGTCGAGCCTTTTGATGATCGCGGCCTCGGCGGCCGCCTTTTCGGAGCCGCCGCCGAGGAAGAAAGGAGCGCGCGAATAGTATTCGAAAAGGCGCTCGTGAATCTCGGCATTGTCCGGCTCGAGCGAGACCGCGCGCTCGTATTCGGCGAGGCATTTGCGGGCGAGCGTGAACTTGCTGAACAGCCCGGCCTTTTCGGCCGATCGGCCGTAGGCGTCCCCGAGCGCGAGGTGAATGCGCGCGCTGTCGGGCTCGAGGGCTTCGGCCCCCTTCAATTCACGAAGGGCGGTGTCGGTGTCCCCGCGTTTCAGGGCGAGCTGACCGAGATCGTAGTGAACAGCGGCGCCGGCTGGATCGGCGGCCCCGGGAGACAATCCTGCGCCAGCCCAAGCCGGGAGTCCCAGCGTGAAGCCAATGGCGGCCAATGCGAGAAGGGGATGCTTATTTGGACTGAACAGAGGGGGGCGCTTCGGAATGCAAGCCTTGAAGGGCGCTCTTGGCCTCTTCGTCGCCCTGGTCCGCGGCCTTGCGCAGCCATATCGCGGCCTCGGCGCTGTCTTTGGGCACGCCGTCGCCCTCGGAATACATTTGGCCGAGGGCGGCCTGGGCCTCGGCGAGGCCCTGCTCCGCGGCCTTGCGGTACCACTTGACCGTTTCGGCGCTGTCCGCGGGCACGCCGTCGCCGCTCCTGTATATCAGGCCGAGGGCCGCCTGGGCTTCGGCGATACCCTGGTCCGCGGCCTTGCGATACCATTTCGCCGCCTCCGCGCCGTCATGGCTCAGGCCGTCGACGCTCCAATAGTACATGAAGCCGAGTTTGTCCTGCGCCAATGCGTAGCCCGCCTCTGCCGCCTTGCGGACCCACTTCACGGCCTCGGCGCCGTCCTGGGGCATGCCCTCGCCGCTCTCATACATGAGGCCGACGCGATACTGAAGATCGGCGCCGCCGGATTCCGCTTTTGCGCGGATGGAGGATTGGGCCCAGGCGTTGCCCTGGGCGGCTGCCTTGAGATACCACTTCATCGCTTCGGCGCCGTCCTTGGGCATGCCGTCTCCGGCATCATACATGACGGCAAGATAGTATTGCGCTTCGGCGAAATTCTGGTCGGCCGCCTTGCGGATCCACTTCGCCGCCTCGGCATGATCCTTGGGCACGCCGTCGCCGTTCCAATACTGGGTGCCTACGAATGACTGCGCGGCGGCGATGCCTGAGTCCGCTTTCGCGCGGATGGATGACCGGGCCCAGGCATTTCCCTGGGCGGCTGCCTTGAGATACCACTTCATCGCCTCGCCGATGTCCTTGGGCCTTCCGTCGCCGGCCTCGCACATGGCGCCCAGGTAGAATTGTGCTTCGGCGAGATTCTGGTCGGCGGCCTTGCGCATCCAATCCGCGGCTTCGACATGGTCCTTGGGAACTCCGTCGCCGTTCCAGTATTTGGCGCCGAGCGAGCACTGGGCCTCGGCATCGCCGGAATCCGCCTTATCGCGGAGGTCGGAGAGGGCGTCGGCGCCTGCCGTTCCGGCGTCAGGCGACGCGTCGGGAGCCGCCTGGGCCATGCAAGTTACCGATGAAATCGGCAGACCGGCCAAGGCCACTACAAGCGCCAGAAGTGGCTTCATAAGCGTTACCTAAGCGGGAAGCGATTTTGGGTCAACACCTTGATAAGTGCATGAAAACTGCCAGCTTGGGCAGTTGAGCTTGCTTTAGACAGCCAAACTCCGGAGTTGGTCCCTCGAATCACCCGACTGCCTGCCGGGGCCCGTCCCGCGCATCGGGGAATTCTGCGCCGAGGCGATCGGGCGGGGGCAAGGTTCCTTGACTCATTCGGCAGGGCTTCCCGCTTTGAATGTGACCCCGGCGGGAATGAGAGCCGATGGCGGGGCGGGTTTGGCGACGGATGGGATCTCAAGGTGATTATCGGCAATATTGTGAAGAAAGGGGACGCCTTGGGAGGGCGCCAGGATATACAGGTCGGCGTGGCGGATCCAATCGGCGTCGATGCCACGCACGGCCGGACCGCCCGCTCTGGGTCGCCGTTGGACGAATTGCCGCTGGATGGTTTGGACGGAAAAACCGCACATCCAGGTGCCGATGATGCTGCCGGATTCACTGATCGAAACTTCATTTCGTTCCGAGTTCACCAAGGCCAGGACAAGAGGATCCGGATCGCCGGTCAGCACCGACGTCGAGATGTACGAGCGGGTGCCGACGTAATCCACGACCAGTTTCCAGGCCCCGTCGTCAATCCCGTCCATGGCCCGAACCTGCCAACCCTCGCCCTGAATCCGGTGGTTGACGCCCACGGCCAGGGGAAATTTGTAAAGAATGCGATACGCAAAGGGCGTCAACAGAACCACGCCTTCGGCTCGGGCGGTCTGCCCTTTCGCTTTCGCAAACACGCTCGCCGGCACGTCGGTCCCGATCTCAAAGGTGCGCGGGCGCGCTGCGCTCGGAGGCAACCCCAACGCGGATTCCACTGCGGGCCGATTGTCCGTGGTTCCCGTCATCGAATAGGGGGCACCCTCCATGCGCCGTTCATCCTCCAGAACGATCCGGGCCATTGCGTTCGTGGGTCCCGTAATTGCATGGCGGGCGCCATCAATTTTCCGGCCGTCCGCCAGGTCGATTTTGGTGATCAAACCCGAACTTACCTTAAGGAAGGTTTCCGGAGGGATTCCCTGCACGCGATAGGAGACTGCGATCCGAACCGAGCCGTCGGGCTGGATCTCGGCGCGGACGGGGCCGCCCGAAGCGGCCGCACGGGGTCCGGCGAGGGATTCCGGCGAATAGACTTGAACGGCAATCCCTGCCGCATTCGGGGAAGGGAAGGAGGTGTCCGGCCCGGGAGGAGGGAAATCAAAGGGCAAATACCTCCCAAGGACGGCGCCCGCCCAAACGAGAAGCAGCAAGACACCCAGCGTCTGAATTCTGCGGCGCCATCGGTACATGTGACCGAGCGCTCCGATCGCCGCCAAAATGATCACTATTTTGCCGATGAAATTCGCCGTCTCGGCGGAGTGATGAAATGGGCTTGGCCAGGGCCATGGGGGACGGGGAATATTGATCTTCGCAGAGGCGAACCACATTGAGAATACGACCAGGCAGACAAGGACTCCCAAAAGGGCGGTGACGGCTTGAAAAAGCGTTTTTGTAAACGCACCGAACAAGGCGGCAAAAAGGAAGATGATTGCGACAATTTCCGCGGTGGATGTCGCCGTTGATGCAACCGCGCCAAAACTTGCGCCGAGATAGCCGGATGCGACGCAATTGAGGACCGCCGCGGGCACGGACAATCCGAGAAGCAAAAAGACCAGTTTCGAGGCCAGCAATGTCCCGGGCCGGATTGGCCGTGTAAGCCAGGCGGGGCGAACCCCGGTCACTTGGTCCTCCTGGATCACGACGACGGGAACGACAAAGGCCAAAAGGAAGCAGGCCACCTGCAACAGTTGCATCAAGAGCGGGCGCAACTGGGATCCTCCCTGATAACTGAACGGCGAGCCGTAAAAATTGAGGGTAAGGCAAAGGTTTGCGGCCAGGATGCCGGCCGACAGGAGAAGCAGCGGCCAGAATCGCCGCAGGTCCTTGGCCAGGAGATGACACAGGTTCTTCATTGGGCTTCCTCTCCTTTGCTCGGGATTGCGCGCCGCCCATGGGCCAGAAAAATCTCCCTAAGGGTCATGGGAGAGGCGCTGACCGCGGCCTGCGGGTAGAATTCCCGAATCTGCGCCTCCGCAACGCCCGCCTCGCCGAAGGCTTGGTGGATAAACTGCACCACGGTGGGGGTGGGAGACTGAAATTTCAGCCAGGACTGCGGCAGCGGATCTATGCGCTTTTCCCCGACTCCGGGGCCCACGACCTCGATGCGCCTGAATCTCGCCTGCAGTTGGGTCATCGGCTCGGCGACCAAAAGGCGGCCTTCCGAGAGAATTCCGACCCAATCGGCGAGCCGTTCGACCTCCGATATATCGTGCGAGGAGATCACCACGGTCGCGGGGCGGTCTCCGGAGAGCGTCTCCAACAGGCCTTCGATCAGGTCGTCCCGCACCTGGGGATCGAGGCCTCCGAACGGCTCGTCCAGGAGCAGCAGTTCCGGACGGAAGCACAGGGTCGACAAGAGGATCGCCTTCATGCGCGTCCCGCGGGACATCCTTTTGAGCTGCTGACCCTCCGGCAGCTCGTATTGGGCGCGCAGGCGCGATTCCAAGGTGGCGTCCCAACCGGAATACAGGGGGCGGTAGAAATCCAACATTTGCGAGACGGTCATCCAGTCCGCCTGGATTTGCTCCTCCGCAACATAGCCGATGCGCTGGAATTGATCCTTTTTGAAGCGCGTCGTTTCGCAGCCGAGGACGGTGGCTCGGCCGGCAGTGGGCCGAAGGAGATTGAGAAGCAGCTTCAAGGTCGTGCTCTTGCCCGCCCCGTTCGGGCCGAGCAGGGCGAAGACGCAGCCCTTAGGCACGCCGAGGTTCAGATTATCGACCGCCCGGATCCGGCCGAATTTCCGAGTCAGGTGTTCGCATTCGATGACGTTCATGGATTGGGGGATATTTTTCGCCAATGCTTGCGCACCGCGGCCAGCACCTGGTCTTCAGTGAGGCCGAGGCGGCCGGCCTCGAAGACCAGCCGCTCGGCGTCGTGGTTCAGGAGCTCCGTGCAGTCGCGGGGCGAGCCTGTGGAAAAGGGCGCCACCACCGTGCCGATTCCCGGCTGGACCGTCAGGATGCCCTCGGCCGTCAGCGCCATCACGACCTTGTGCGCGGTGTTGGGATTGATTTTCAGCTCCTGACTCAGCGTGCGCACGGACGGAAACCGGTTCCCGGGTGCCAGGTTTCCCATGAGGACGGCCTTCTTCGCCGCGAACATCACCTGTTCGTAGACGGGCTCTCCCGGACGAAATTCAACGCTGAAGGGCAGCACGGTGTACTATGGCTAGTAGAACACATGGTACACTGTCAAAACAAAAAAAGAACCCGCAGGCCGATCAAAGGACAAATGGAATCAAAGCCTTCGTATGCTTCCGATACTCGGTATATTTTTCGGCAAATTGCCGCTGCATCAGCGATTCCTCGATCCGCAGCTTGACGATCAGCATGATGGTGATGGTCAGGATCAGCACGAGGTCCCCGACTTTGGCGCTGGCGAGGGAGGTTCCGAAAACGGCCAGCAAAATTCCCGTGTAGATCGGGTGGCGCACCAGGCGGTAAGGTCCGGTTTGCACCAATTCATGGTCTTCCTTGATCGTCGGGTTGCTGCTCCAGTTTCGGCCGAGGATGGCGCGGGCCCAGATGGAGAAGGCGACTCCGAGCCCGCAAAGAATGGTCCCCACGAGGGCTTTCGAAAAAGATCGCGGCAGGAGCCGCCGGTCAAAGAAATTGGGGAAGGTCCACCATAGCGCGACAATTGCAACCACCACCAAGAGGGCGGAAAACCTCCAAAGCCAGTTGGCCTGGTACACTGCCGGCTTGTTGCCGAACATGCTGGCGATCCAATACGCCAGCCAGATCAGCCAG
Source organism: Opitutaceae bacterium (assembly GCA_050015855.1). Lineage (GTDB taxonomy): Bacteria > Verrucomicrobiota > Verrucomicrobiia > Opitutales > Opitutaceae > Palsa-1447. The sequence continues at coordinate 6,950 of JBEKAO010000025.1, forward strand.
AAGATTGAGATGAGGTAGCGGAAAATCACGCCTGCTTTGTGGAGAGCCTTTTCAGCACCTGATCGGTGATCTGCCGCACGGCGGCCTCGATGGCGGGATCAGGCGCTTCCGGGCTCGCCGGGGCTCCGGCGGCGCCGCCGTCCGGCGCCTGGCACACGACGCCCGGCCGAAAATCGCTGTTGTCGCACAATTCGCATTCGCGCAGGTCGGCGCGATTGTCGGGCATTCCCATGCCCTGGCGAATGCGGATCAGATCCTTCAGTTTCTCGGGACTGAAGGTGTGCAGGCCGCCGCCGAGCTGCGAGGCGATCCAGACGGTTTTGCAGTACGAATTCGTGTTCTCCATCTTCCAGTAGGCGTCCTCAACGTCCTTGCCCCAGACGATGACGCCGTGGTTTTCCATGATGACCGACTGGTGGTCGACGCCGATCTTGCCGACTTCGTCGGCGTTTTCCGGCGACCCCGGCGTCTGGTACTTGGCGTAGCCGATCTTGCCGAGGAAGACTTCCGCCTCGGGAATCATGCAGGTCGGCGGCTGCACGCCCGCGACGGCGAAGGCGGTCGCGTGGGGCGGATGGGCGTGGATGCAGCACTTGGCCTTCGGCTGGCGCTTCATGATGCCGAGATGGGTCAGGGCCTCGCTGGTGCGCTTGCGCTCACCGGCGAGCTGCTTCCCGTCGAGGTCGATGAGGCACATCTCGGCCGGGGCCATGAATCCCTTGGAGATCAGGGTCGGCGTGCACAGGACGAGGTTGTCGCCGACCCGCAGGGTGATGTTGCCGCCGTTGCCGTCCACGTAGTCCTTTTCCCAGATGCGGCGCCCGATGTCGCAGATCTTGACCTTGAGGGCGTGGATCGCCGGCGAATTGAAAAAGCGCTCGATGTCGGCGGGCGTCTTGGGATCGGAACCTGGCGCCCATTTGAACTCGTAGTCCGGGACGATCGGTCCGGCCGGTTTCGGAGCCGGAACGGCGTGGCCCGGCCGGGCGCGTCCGAACAGGACGTCCCTGGCGGATGGCGTGAGAATGGCGCCCGCGGGCGGCTGGTCGCCCTTGCGAAGGATTTCTTCGGCCTCTTTTGCCGTGATTACTTTTGGCATGGTCGTGATTATTTGGGTGGCGCGTAGAAAATGCTGTCGATGATCGCGGCGTTGTAGGCGTCGACGGGCGTGGGATGGTCAAACGGGACGGCGGCCTCGCTGCCCTGGACGAAGCCGACGGTGTGCCCGGGCGTGGCGCCGAGATTGTCGTAGATGACGAGCGATTCGCCCTTGGCGAGCGGAAGGGCGGGAGCGCCGGCAAACTGCGCGCGCGAAAGCGGATGCACGATGAGGAATCGGGCTCCCTTGAAGGCGGGATCCAGCTTCGAGAGGACGACTCTGCCGATGACGTTACCCAGGCGCATGGATCAGGACGGATCGTCGACGATGCCGATGATGATGTTGCGCAGCGGGGAGCGCGGGTCGCCGACATAGTCGCGGGTGGCGGAGCCGTCGGTGGAGAGGACGACGCGCTGGTGCTGGCCGGCGGCGTGGGGATCCAGGGCGAGGATGGGCAGGCCGTCGTCAGCGCCCTTTTCGTCGAGGGGCTGGCAAATGATCATCCGGCATCCCCGCATGCTCGGGTGGCAGACGGTTGAGACGACAACTCCATCGACGCGGGCGTGGACCATGGGGCTTCAGCAGATTCGGGCAGTATCGGCCATCGCGCGGCGGCTAGGATTTCCTCGCCGGGTAGATGCGCTGGTTCAGCGCTTCAACCGTGTCGACGATGCCGATGACGACGGCGTCGACCGGGAGGGTCTTCATCCCGGTCGCCTGCCGGGACGAGCTGCCCTGGCAGACGAGCACGACCTCGTCCATGCCCGCCCCGAGGGAATCGACCGCGACGGTCGTGCCGGAGCCGGGCCGGAACTGGGCCGGATTTGCCTCGTCCACGAGCAGCGGACGGAGCACGAGCAGCTTCCGACCCGTCATCGTGGCGTCCTTCTTGGTGGATACGAGGGAGCCGATGACTCGCGCCAGGAACATGGCTTATTTCGCCGGCTTTGCGGCACTGGCGAACTTCGGAAGGACGATTCCAAGGTCGTCGGCGGGGCGCGGGATCACCTGGACGCTTACGACTTCGCCGACGGCGCGGGCCGCCTGGGCGCCCGTGTCGGTCGCCGCCTTGACTGCGGCCACATCGCCGTAGATTACGGCGGTGACCAGCGCGTGCCCGACCTGCTTCATGGGTCCGGCAAGGGTCACGTTGGCCGCCTTCAGCATGGCGTCGGTTCCGGTGACGAGGGCGGTGAGGCCCCGGGTTTCGAGCAAACCTATGGCTTTTGACATAATGGATTGGTTTTTGGGTTCTTTGCGCCTCGCTTAGGCCGGCGTCGTGCTGGCGATCCACTTGCCCAGGCCCCCGAGGTCCTCGTGCGGGCGCGGGATCACCTGGACGGCGACGACTTCGCCGACCTTGGCGGCGGCTTCGGCGCCGGCATCGACGGCGGCTTTCACTGCGGCGACGTCGCCGCGGAAGAAAACCGTGACGAGCCCGCTGCCGATCGCTTCGTAGCCGGTCATGGTGACGCTCGCCGCCTTGAGGGCCGAATCGGCGGCTTCGAGCAGGGGGCAAAAGCCCTTGGTTTCAATGAGTCCGATTGCTTCTTGAGCCATGGAGAAAAGAGGTTGGTGTTGCGGTTGAGGTTAGAGGCCGACGGTCCGCAGGAGCTCGGCGTGCGGCCGCGCGATGACGTGCGAACAGACCAGCTCGCCGACGCGTTTGGCGGCTTCGGCGCCGGCGTCGACGGCCGCTTTCACGCTGCCGACGTCGCCCTTGACGATGACCGTTATGAATCCGCCGCCGATCTGGACCTGGCGGACGAGAGAGACGTTCGCCGCTTTGACCATGGCGTCGCTGGCCTCGACGCTGCCGGCATAGCCGCGAGTTTCTACCATTCCGATGGAATCACTCATGTTTTTTCTAGGTGAGGGTTGTGCCTTATGCGGCAGGTTTGGGACAAGGGGTTCAGGAAAGGAGTTGGACTGGGGTGTCGGGGCCGAGCGCGCAGGCATTGCCTTCGTCCGTGTCGATGTGGACTTCGAGCCTGGATTCGGCGTGAACGCGCACAAGGAGGCGGTCGAACGTGGTGGCGCACGGGCCCCCGACCCTGAGATGCATGATATCCCCGTTCTTCACGTTGTAAAATGCGGCGTCGTCCGGGTTCATGTGCACATGCGGAGCCGCGCGGATGACGCCCTCGTTCATCTGCAGGGAACCGGCCGGGCCCATGAGCGTGCATCCGGGGGAGCCGGCGATGCTGTCCGAGGAGCGGACCGGAATCTCCAATCCGAGGGCGATCGCGTCGGTGCGGGCAAGCTCGACCTGGTTTTGACTGCGGCAGGGCCCGAGGATCCGAAGATTCGAGATGACCCGGCCGAGCGGGCCGACGAGGGTGACGGACTCCCCGGCCACAAACCGGCCCTTCTGATACAGGTCCTGCGCCGGCGTAAGCGTTGCGCCCTTGCCGAACAGGGTCTCCACCGCCGCAGGCGTGAGGTGGCAATGGCGCGCCCTCACGTTGACCACGAGCGGGTTCGGAGCGAGAACGCGGCGCGGCGGACTCTTGCCCATGCGCTGGTAAAGCGCCCGCCGAACGAGGTATTCGACTTCGGCGCGATGGGGCGGAGGGGGAGGGGGGGCCATGACGAAAAATGGCGGGATTGTGCGGAAAATTGGCTGGCTACGGTCGTAACCTGCAGCGGATTATTTCAGAATCTTCCAGCATCTTCCAGAATACTTCAAGACAATGCACCTGGCCCGCCTCAAAGGAGAATGTTGTCGATGAGGCGCACCTCGTCGACCCAGGCGGCGATGGCCACCATGCAATGGCCTGGCTTTATTTCCCGGACGGGCGCCAGGGTGTCGTTGTCCAGGACGGCGACGTAGATCACCCGGATTCGCCGGTGCTGGGCGAGAATATGAGTCGCCTCGGCGACAACGCGGTCGGGGCTCCGGACGCCCGCGTCGGCCATTTCCTTTGCCTTCTGCAGCGCCTGGAAAAGCGCGAGCGCATCCAATCGCTGGTTAGCCGTCAGGGCATGGTTTCGCACACCGAGAGCCAGCCCGTCTGCGTCTCGAACAGTCGGTACGGCAACCACTTGCACTCGGAACCCCAGGTCCTTCGCCAGTTTTCGAACGACCGCGGCTCGCTGGGCCGTCTTCTGGCCGAAAAACACGAAATCCGGCTGGATGAGGTTGAGCAGCTTCACCATGAACGTCGTCACGCCGCGAAAGTGATTGGGGCGCGAAATGCCGCACATGGGCTTGCTCAAGGTCTCCTCGGATACGTAGGTGGAGTAGCCTTGCGGGTATATCTCCTCGACCGGCGGCGTGAAAACGGCCTGGGCGCCCCATTCCTTGCAGCATCTTAGGTCATCTGCGATGGATTGGGGGCGTTCGGAGATCTTTTCGTGCGGGCCGTATTGGAGCGGATTGACGAAAATCGAGACGATCGCGGCCCCGGCCCGTTCCCTGGCGGCGCGGACCAGGGCCTCATGCCCGGCGTGGAGGGCGCCCGCCGTGGGCACGACGCCGATCGTCGTGCCATGGGACCGCAGGTCTGCGGCGAAGGCGCTCATATCCGACATCGAATGGATGTGTTTCATGGAGGTCGCCGGAAGAGACGGATGACTCATACGCCGAACGGATGCGGGGAACAAGTACCATGTTATTGACAAAAGCGAGCTTGCCCCTCCCGGCCCCCCGGAGGGGCCGTTCCGACGAGGCTGTCCCCCCGATCTGGAGAGGCTGTCCCCGCAGGGCTTGTCCTCGCCCCGCTTTTGGCTCATCCCTCGTTTCCTTCCGATGATTCGAATCAACGACAACTACGGGAAGCTGAAGGCTTCGTACCTCTTCGCGGACATTGCGAGGCGGGTGGGGGCGTACGTGGCTGCCAATCCGCAAAAGCCGGTGATCCGCCTGGGGATAGGCGATGTGACCGAGCCGTTGCCAAGGGTGTGTGTCGAGGCGCTCCACGCGGCGGCGGACGAAATGGGCGACCGCGCAACATTCAAGGGATACGGGCCGGAGCAGGGATATGCCTTTCTGCGGGAGGCGGTGGCGCAGCACGATTACGCGGAGCGGGGCTGCGCGATCGCGGCCGACGAGATCTTCATCTCGGACGGGGCGAAATGCGACTGCGGCAACATCCAGGAGATATTCGCGCCGGATGTCCGGCTCGCCATTCCGGACCCGGTCTATCCGGTCTATCTCGACACCAACGTGATGGCGGGGCGGACCGGTCCGAACAGGGACGGGCGCTACGAGGGGGTCCTGTATCTCGAGAGCACGGCGGCCAACGGCTACGTGCCCGAGGTGCCGGCTTCCCCCGCGGACCTCATCTACCTTTGTTTTCCGAACAATCCCACGGGCGCCGTGGCCACGCGTTCCCAGCTCAGGGCCTGGGTCGAGTACGCGCAGAGAAACCGGGCCGTCATCCTCTATGATTCGGCCTACGAGGCGTACATCCGCGATTCCCGGATTCCGCACAGCATCTACGAAATCGAGGGCGCCCGGGAGGTTGCGATCGAATTCCGGAGCTATTCGAAGACGGCCGGATTCACGGGCACGCGCTGCGCCTACACGGTCGTTCCCAAGAGCGTCGCCGCCTTTGATTCCGCGGGGCGCGCCCAGCCCCTCCACCCGCTTTGGAATCGCCGGCAGACGACAAAGTTCAACGGCGTCGCCTATCCGGTCCAGAAGGCCGCGGCGGCGATCTACACGCCGGCCGGGCGGGAGCAATGCCGCGCCCTGGCGGACTTTTACCTGGGGAACGCGAAGATGATACGCGAAGCGATGGCGAAGCTCGGGCTTCCGTGCGCCGGCGGAGAAAACGCGCCCTACATCTGGGTCAACACGGGCCGCGACTCATGGGAATTCTTCGATCTCCTGCTCGAAAAGGCCCAGGTCGTCTGCACGCCGGGGGCGGGCTTCGGCCGGTGCGGCGAGGGGCATGTGCGCATCAGCGCGTTCAACAGCCGCGAAAACGTCGCGGCCGCCCTGGAGCGGATCGCCGCGGCGCTCGACTGACCCCTTTAATGGCCTGGCGCCGGCGGCAGCGCGGCTGCGATCTCGCGGGCCAGGCCGGACACGGCGTCGCTCAGATCCGCCGCGAGCTGGGCGTAATCATGCCCGTCCCACTTTGAATCGGGCGCGACGTAGCTCAGGCGCGCCACGACCTTGGGATTCGGCCCCCCGGTCGTGATTTCGGCGAGCGCCGAAAAATGGGCCGTATTGCGGATGAATCCCATCCGGACGCCCTCGCAGTGGAGCACCGTCACCGCGATGTCGTAGTCCCGGTCGCCGTCCAGCGGGAACGGCTGCGCGAACACGCGTCCGACGTTCGGCGCGGCGACCAGGCCGGTGCGGAGGATCCGCGTGATCCCGGCCTCGAGCGGCTCGGCCCAGCGGTTGTATTCGTCGAGCTTCAGCTCGTTCGCGCCCTGCCTTACAACGATCGAGCGCGTTTGAAGGTACTCGGGGACGTCGATGCTTCGAAGCCCCAGGCTGAACCCATGCGGGGCGGCGACGACGGCGCTGGCGGGAAGCGGCGGGGAAGAAAGGAGGTAGTAGCGCGTGAAGTCGCCCTGGGCGGCCGGAACGACGTTGCAGGCGGAAAAAAGCAGGAGACAAAGGGGGAGCAGGATGCCGACAGAAATGCGAGGATTCATCGGAGAAGGGTGACGCGGTTGCGATGCGGCCACGGCGTCATTGCGGCGGTTTGCGTCCCGAAAGCAGGGCGCTCGGGTTGCGGTCGAGGAAGTCGGCCAGGCGCTGGACGGCGTCCGCAGCCTCGGCGATCTGCGTCAGGGCCCGGTGGGTGTCGTCGCCGAGATCCTGCTGTGCGTCTATGAAGCGCCGGAGCGTGGCGGCTGTCGCGTTGAATTGCTGCAGGGATTCCTGCGCGTGCAGGAGCGCCGCCTGAAACTCCTTGCTGCTCGATGCGACCTGGCCGTCGACATTGCCGATCGTGGTGTGGAGTTCGGCCAGCGTTTTCTGGAGGTCGGACAGGGTCACGTTGAGATTGGCGAGGGTCTGCTTGATCTCGGGCGAACGGGCCAGGTCCTCGAACGCGGCCCCCGTCTTCTGCCACTGGGCCGTCAGGCCCTTCAGGTCGGCGCTGTCGATCCGCGACTGCGCATCCGCGAGAAGGCTCTTCAGGTTGTTTGAAAGACCCTCGAAGTCGACGTTTTTGACCTTGGTCAGGATCTCGATGACACTCGCCTGGAACTCGGAAATCGTCGAGGGGACGGATGGCACCACCAGATACCGGGCGTCCCTCATCTGGGTCTGGGCCGGGAACTGCTTGGGATCATAAAAGTCGAGTTCGACGATCAAAAGCCCCGTCGCGAGGCCGACGACATCGAGCTGGGCCCGCAGGCCTTCATCGACGAGCGACTGCAGCTTCGCAGGGCTGCTCACGTCGATTTCGGCGCCCTTGTCGTCCCGGATCATGTTGCGCTCGAGTTCGCACACGACCGCGACGACGGAGCCGTTTTTCCCCTGGTCAAGGCGAACGTGCAAATCAACGACGCGCCCGATCGCGACCCCGCGCAGCTTGACCGGCGAACCGAGATCCAGCCCCTGGATCGACTCGTCGAAATACACGACAAATCGCTGTTGATGGCGGAAGAAATTCACGCCGCCGAAAAACAGCAGGGCGAGTATCCCAAGGGTGAATGCCCCCAGGACAAACGCGCCGACGACCGCTGGGCTGACCTTTTTCATTAGGATGACGCCGTCTGTATAGATTATGCGGTATTGGATCCGCGATGCAAAAACTCCTTCACCCGCCCGTCGGGGCTCGATTCGGCCAGCTCGCGGGGGACGCCCTGGGCGATGATTCCCCGGGCTTCCCGGTCGAGCATGATGACCCGGTCGGCCAGGCTGAAGATCGGATCCAACTCGTGCGAAACGATGACAAGGGTCGTGCCAAAGGTGTCCCGGATCTGCCGGATGAGCGCGTTGAGCTTTCGGGAGGTGATGGGATCCAGCCCCGCCCAGGGCTCGTCAAAAAAAACGATCGCCGGGTCGAGCGCCAGCGCGCGGGCAAGCCCGGCCCGCTTCTTCATGCCCCCGCTGATTTCCGACGGATAGTAGTCCTCGAATCCGCCGAGATCCACCTGGGCCAGCTTGAGGTTGGCGATCTCCTCGATCTGGCGGCGGTTGAGCGAGGTGTGCTCCTCGAGGGGCAGGGAAACGTTCTGGCGCAGGGTGAGGGAGGTCCAAAGGGCCCCGCCCTGGAAGAGCATTCCGAAATTGCGGAGCTGCATCCGCCGCGTGGCGATGTCCGCGGAGGAGAACGGCTTCCCCAGGAACCTGACCGTTCCCTTCAAGGGCTGATTCAGCCCTACCATGTTGCGCAACAGGGTCGTCTTGCCGCATCCGGAGGGCCCGATGATGAAGAACGACTCGCCGCGGCCGACCTGGAAAGTGACGTCCTTCAGGATGTCCTCGCCGTCGTAGCTGCATTCGAGGCCCTCGACCTCGATGGCTGGATCCGAAGGCGCGGGAGACGGACCGGTTGCAGGATCGGCGATTGGCATGGTTCAGATTCCCATGGCGTGGAAAACCACGGCATAAATGGCGTCCGCCACGATGATCAGAAGGATCGCCGTGACCACGGCCGAGGTCGTGGCGCGACCGACGCCCGCGGCGCTGCGCTCAGCCTGCAATCCGCGCAGGCATCCGGACAGCCCGATCAGGAGCCCGAAGGTCGTGGCCTTGATCAGCCCCGCGTTGAGGTCGCTCAGGTCGATGGCGCTCTGGGTCTCGACCCAGTAGGCCGATGCCGGGATTTGCAGGACCCCGCCGGCGACCACCATTCCGCCGAGGATTCCGACGCAGTTGGCGTAGAGGGCCAGAAGCGGCATCATGAGCCCGAGGGCGAGGAGGCGGGGAAGGACGAGAAAGTCGATGGGCGAAAGCCCGAGCACCTCCAGGGCGTCGATCTCCTCGTTGGCCTTCATGTTGCCGAGGGTGGCTGCAAACGAGGCGCCCGTTCGCCCGGCCAGTATGACCGCGGCCATCATCGGGCCCATTTCCCGGACGACGGAAAGGCCCACGACATCGGCGACGAAGATGTCGGCTCCGAACTGGCGCAATTCGACCGCGGCCTGATAGGCGATCGTGAGGCCTACGAGGAAACTTATCAGGCTCACGATCGGCAGCGACATCGCGCCGCATTCCTGCATCTGCTCCAGGCAGTCGCCCCAGCGAAACTTGTGAGGGCGCCCGGGGAACCGCGCCGCCCCCAGGACGCATTCGCCCAGGAAACTGAGGATCCCGCGCAGGTTGGTCGTCGCGTGCGCGGTAGCGAGCCCGACCGTGGTGAGCAGGTCCTCGCCGTGCTCGCGCTTTGCGCCGGGCTTGAGCGTCGCCTCGAATTGGCCCAGGAGCAGGCGCATCTTTTCGGGAAGGGATCCGATGTCGCAGTCGATCCCCGATTTTCGGCAGCCCGCGCGGGCTTCCAGGACAAAGAGGAGGATGGAAGTGTCCCATGGGCCGATTCCGGCGGCGGTGATCCTTACGCGCTCGGGTTTTTGGGCGCCCAGGACCTCGGCCCACACCGGCCGTTGGTCGCCGATGCGCCACTCGCCGCCCAGATCCACTTCCAGCCGTCCGCCTTCGGTCCGGGTGGCAGCGCATGCGCGTGCGGGCTCTGTAGGGACAGGCATCGGGGGACAGTCTGTCCCCCCGCGGCTGCGCGCCAATCCCTTTTTCGCGCCGCCCGACGGCGTCCGGCTATCGGTCGATGCTTACCGTGAATTTGTCGAGCGCGTCTCGGTCGATCTCGTAGCCGAGCCCGGGTTTGGTCGGCGCGTTGACATACCCTTCCGAATCGATGCGGAACTTGTCCTTGATGAAGGCGAGGTCGGAGGAGCCCAGGGGCACGGTCATCTCGAACCACCGGTTGTTCGGCATCGCCAGCTCGCAATGGAAATGAACCGCGTGGTAATACACATTACCCCAGTTGTGCGGCGCGCACTCCATCTCGAAACATTCAGCCATGCGCGCCAGCTTCATCCCGCCGGTGATTCCGCCGACATTGTCCACGATGAACCGGACCGCGTCGGTCGCGCCGCGGCGGAGGTACTCGGGGTATTCGTAGATCGAGCCGAGGAATTCGCCCATGTGGAGCGGCACGGTCAGCTTCTGGCGCAGTTCGACCAGGCCCTCGATGTCCTTTGTCGGCAGGGGATCTTCGTAAAATATGTAGCCCAGGTCCTGGATCGCCTGACCGACCTTGACCGCCTCCTCACGGCTGTAGACTCCGACCGGATCGATCATGAGCGTGAAATCCGGGCCCACGGCCTCGCGGACCGCCTTCGCCACCGCAATGTCGAGCTTGTAATCGTGCCCGCCGTTGGGCGAGGGCGGGTGGATCTTGTAGGCCTTGAAGCCCTGCGCCTTGCAGGTTTTCACCTCGTCGACGAACTCCTCGAGCGTCGCATGATGCTGGGTGCTCGCGTAGGCCATCACCCGGTGCCGATAGGCTCCGAGAATCTCATAGATCGGCAGGCCGACCGCCTGGCCGAGGATATCCCAAAGGCAGCAGTCGATCGCGGATGCGTAGGAGCTCTGCCCCAGGCGGCGCCTCTCCGGCACCCACTGGGAGGTGATCAACTGCAGGTCGATGACGCTTCTTCCGACGCAGGTATTCTTCGCGTATTCCAGCCAGCCCAGGTTGCTCCAATTGGTGTGGAAGTAGCGGTCTTCGAGGAGGTAGGTGCCCTCGATTCCGCTGTTGGTCACGATCGACGCGACCTTCATGCGGCCCCCGTAAAGGGCGCCGACGACACCTTTTCCCCGCGCGCTGCCGGTCATGATGGAGGGGGGGCCGGGCATCCGGCGCCGGTCGAGTTCGTAGACCTTGACCTCCTTGATCGTGAGGTCGGGCAGGTCGGCGGGTTTAATTCCGACCGCCTCGGCGGCTGCGCGCGCGGGATTGGCCAGGGCCGAAATTCCGGCGACGGCGCCCAGGGCGGATGCGCCGAGGAATTGGCGTCGCGAGTAGTTGATTTCCTGCATGGGGTGCTCCTGTTGGTTGGATTCTCCTGTCGGTACGCCTACCCTCTCAGGTAAGGCTTCAGGTATTGGTCGAGGGCCACTTTGACGGCATCGTCGCTGAGAATCGGACCGCCCCGCCCGCCGCCGCCGCGACCGCCGCGACCGCCTCCCGCGGGAGGCACGTCGACGCCCGGAGTCGGGGGAGCCCGGCGGGATTTGACCGTCGCCGGGAAGACGCCGCGGGCGACCAGGACGCTGTTCATTCCGGCGGTGCCCATGCTCTCGAAGGCGCAGATGCGGCCGAACATGTCGAAGGCCTCCCGGTGACGGTCTGCGTGCCAAAGGTCGAAGGCCTGCGCGTAGATGTCGGACAGGCCGGTCGTCGGGCAGTGGCCCGAGAACCCGAGCTCCATCTCGTTGATCATCGTCCGAACGCCGTTGCCCGAAAACACCTTGAGCTGGTCGTTCGTCCTCTTGCGAATCTCGGCGATTCGCGCCAGCGGATCGCCGGCCTCGTCCTTGACCTGCCGCACCGTGGGGACGGTATTGAAGATCTCAACGATCAGGTCGACGCTCATCTTGCCCTGGCTCTGGACGAAGAGAGGCAGGTCCGTGAGGCGGCCGACCTGCTGGTAGTAGTCGAGGAGGACCTTCTCGTCGCTCACGTTCGCGGGCGGGAGCGACACGATCGCGTCGGCGCCATGCTGGGCGGCGTGCTGCGCGTAGCGCGCGACCGCGGCCATGTTCGCCTCCTTGTCCTGGACGCCGATGACGAGGGCCGTGCGTCCGCCCCTGCCCGCCGCAAGGATCGCCTCGGCTCCCGCCATGCGCTCATCCTCGCTGAGGACGGACCATCCGCTCGCAATCTGCGGCCACACGAAACCGTGCACGCGGCCCCGGTTGCAGAATGCCACTTCAGCCGCCAGCGCCTGGAGGTCGATCTTGTCGTCCTCGGTGAACGGAGTCTGGGCGATCGGGAAGAGGCCGCGAAGCTGCTTCGGGCCCGAGGACGGCGGGGCGGCGGGGGCGTCGGAATCCGCGGCGGCAGCTTTGCGCATCGAAAGGGCAAGGCCCAGTGCGCCGGCGCCCAGGAATTGCAGGAATTCGCGGCGGGGAAACTCGCCGGACCGATTGGCTGGCAGGGATCTGAGATTTGTGGATTTCATAAGGTCGGCGTTGTCTGTTTCAATTTCTGGGACCCGGGCGCTGCGCCAAAAAACTGCGGCGGCGATTTTCATTCGCCGCCGCAACGGGACTCAGCGTTCGATTTTGAGCAATATCTTGTCCAGCGCGTCGCGATCGAGCTCCAGGCCCAGGCCCGGTCCGGGAGGCGCGTTGACGTACCCGTCCTTGTCGAGGCGGAATTTATGCTTCAGGTAGGGGCGGTCCACAAGTTCCTGCGGATAGGGCATTTCGAACCAATAGCAGTTCGGCAGGGCCAGCTCCACGTGCATGTGCACGGCCAGGTCATATCCATTGCCCCAGTTGTGGGGCGTGCACGGCATTCCGAAGGCGTCGGCCAGTTGCCCGATGCGGAAAGAGCCTGTGATGCCGCCGACGTTGTCGGCGATCAGCCGGACGATATCCATCGCTCCCCGACGGACGTATTCGGCGAAGGCCTGGATCGAGTAGAGAAACTCTCCGACCTCGACCGGAACGGTCAGCTTCTGGCGGAGATAGATCAGGCCCTCGATGTCGGTCGACGGGATCGGGTCCTCGAAGCTGACGTAACCCTCCTCCTCAAGGACATGGCCGACCGCCAGGGCCTCGTGCACGTTGTAGCGCTGGACCGGATCGAAAAGGAGCGTGAATTCGTCGCCCATCGCCTTGCGGACCGACCGGATCTCCTCGATGTGGCCCACATACGCTGGAATGGGTTCCTTCGTGGCTTCCTTGTGCTGGCCGCCGCCCGGGTGAATCTTGTAGGCCCTGAAATTCTTCGTCCTTGCCTCGAGCGCCTGCGGCGCGAAGTCCTCGATCGAGGGCAGATGCTGGGAGCTCCCGTAGGCCAGCATCCGGTCCTTGGTGCCGCCCAGAAGCTTGTAGATCGGCCGGTTGACCGTCTTTCCCAGGATGTCCCAAAGCATGACATCGATGAGCGCGGCATTGTAGTCCACCTCCGTTGCGCTGCCCAGACGCATGCCATTGGGGTAGCCGAACCCGCCCTCGAACATGGAGGGAAACATGCGGCTTCGCGGTGCGGTGCGCGAGGCCAGTCCCGGCAGCAGGTCGATGACATTCTTGCCCAGGCATGCGTCCTTCGCGTAGGCGAGCCACCCGTTGTTGCCGATGCGGTTGCCGATCGTGTAATTGCCCTCGATCCCGCAATTTGTGACGATGGAGCAGATCTCCCCGCTTTCCGGGCTGTTGAACTTGTGGAGTCCGCCGATGTTGGCCACGTACATCTTCACCTCCTTGATGGTGAGGTCGGGCAGATCGGCCGGCTTGATCCCCACCGAATCGGTGGCGGCGCGTACCGGGTTCGTCAGGGCGCTCGCTCCTGCTGCGATCGCCCCGATTGCGGAAGCTCCGAGAAAATCCCGGCGCGAAATATTTCCATTCAACATAGGATACTCCTGATTATTGCGGTGGGTTCTTGCATCGACTCGATGAAAAGGATGGATGCGCACCGGTTGCCCGGCGCACGTACCGAACGGGGGAAAACATTCTCATCCTCAATGGGGCGCATTGGATGGGATATTGGGTAGGCTCAAGTATTCTGGGGTGTCGCGAAGGTCAAGCGCTGGTAAATTTATTCCCCGTCTTATTCTTAATTCTTGGGTTCGATTGCCAAATCAGCCTAACTGCCTACTCCTGACGCACGGTCCGGCGATAAGATCCGCCGGCGTCACATTTATGCCCCCAACCCCGCCCCCGACCACAGAGGCCAGCCGGCCCACGAGCGCCCGCCACTGGGTGCTCGTGTTTGCGGCGACCCTGGCCGTAATCACCTATGTCGACCGCGTCTGCATGGCCCAGGCCAAGGGCTATGTCGCCGCCGATCTGAATCTGTCCAATGTGCAGATGGGCTATGTTTTTGCCTTCAGCACGCTGGCTTACGGAGTATTCGGGGTTCTTTTCGGGACGCTGGGCGACATCTACGGACCGCGCAAGGTGCTCTCCCGAATCGTGACCCTGTGGTCGCTTTTCACCGCGGCGACCGGCCGGGCCTGGAATCTGGCCTCGCTTCTGACCGCGCAATTCTTCTTCGGCGGGGCCGAATCCGGCGCTTTCCCCAACCTGGCGAAGGCCTTCACCAAATGGCTGCCGGCGGTCGAGCGCAACCGGGCTGTCAGCGTCATGTGGCTTTGCAGCCGGTGGGGAGGGGCGATCACCCCGCTGTTGGTGGTTTGGGTGATCAACGCGGTGGGTTGGCGTTGGACCTTCACCGCGTTCGCCGTCCCGGGCCTTCTCTGGGCGGTCCTGTTCTACTGGTGGTTTCGCGACAACCCCGGCGACCACAGGGGCGTGAACGCCGCCGAGCTCGCGCGGGTGCAAGAGGCGCCGGCGAAGGCCGCGAGCCGCCCGAACGTGCCGTGGCTGAAGATCCTGCGCTCGCCCACCGTCTGGCTGCTGATTGTGCAGTATTTCTGCTTCGGCTACGGCTGGTATTTCTACATCACCTGGCTGCCGACCTATGTCAAAGAGAGGTTCGGGCTCGATCTGCATAGCAGCGCCCTCCTTGCCGGCATCCCCCTTTTCCTTGGCGGGTTCGCCTGTCTGCTTTCCGGCTGGCTGGCCGGCTGGCTCGTGCGGCGCGGCTTTGCGATGGTCCGCGTCCGCAAAGGCCTGGGCTACGTTGGCTACGGGGGGGCCGCGGCCATGCTCCTCGTCTCGCCCCGCATCGGCGACCCGCTCCTGGCGATGCTGGCCATGGGCATGGCCAGTTTCTTCCTCGACCTGACCTTGCCGCTCTGCTGGCGCACCGCGATGGACGTCGGCGGGCAATTCGCAGGCACCGTCTCCGCCGCCGTGAACACGTCCGGCCAGATCGGCGGCGCCGTTGGGCCGGTCGTCGTCGGCTACATCCTCCAGTACATGAATCACAACTGGACGCTCACCTTCGCGATCTCCGCGGCCATCTACGTCCTGGGCGGACTGTGCTGGGTCTGGATCGATCCGGTGAATCCGATCGTGCAGGCCGAGCAGGCCGCGCGGCCGGCGTAGCGCCTCACTTTGGCAGGAGCGCGATCAAGTCGTTGTGCGGCCGCGCGATGACATGCGCGGCAACGAGCTTTCCCAGGCTTCCAACCGCCTTGGCGCCCGCGTCCACCGCCGACTGCACGGCAGCGACATCGCCCTTCACGATCACGGTGACATAGGCCGCTCCGATCTTTTCCTTGCCGACGAGCGTGACGTTGGCGGCCTTGAGCATCGTGTCGCAGGCTTCGAGGATCGCCGTGAGGCCCTGTGTTTCAATGATTCCGAGGGCCGGTTGATTTGTGTCCATAATTTTGTCCGTTGTTTGGTTGAGTTCCTCCGGCACCAACTGGTCGCGCCCACCATAGAGCGGATTTGTCGAATTCGGGAAATGGATGAGCGGGTCGAGCCCCGCCTCTGGGCGGCCTATGCAGTCCACGATTGCCTTCACCCCCAGCTCCTTGGCCCGCCTCTCGATGAAGCTCAGCGCAGCCTCCACCGCCGCGACGTGCCCCTGGAGGCGGAGCATGAGGTTCTCGTTTCCGGAGGTCTCGATGCCGAGGATGCGCACCTCCGACTCCTTGACGACCTGGTCCGCGATCACCGCCGTGATGCTCAGAAAGGGCATCTCGGCAAAGCCCAGGGCCGGGATCGTCATATTCACGAACCGCCCGGCGCACGGAGCTGCTTCATGATTTCCTGCACGATTCCTTCAACATCGATGCCCTTGGCGGCGCCGGAATCCGCCGCGGCGGCGGGCTGGCGGCGGCAGGCGTGCGCCGCCTCCTCGTATCCGCAGTCGGAGAGAATGCATGCGATCTTCGAGCGGATGTCCTCGAGGCCCACCTGTTCCTTGGGCGATAGCAGTTGCCGGCTCGACCCGAGCGCGAATCCGCGCAGCGTCATGCCCGCGCGGAATCCGTCCGGGAAATTGACGCCGGAAAGCATGGCTTCGATCAGGTCCAAAAGCATGAACTGGATGCGCTTCGCCTCCTCCAGATGGCCGCTCTGGAATTCGTGATAAAGCTTCATGATCGCCTCGGGCACGACGCCGCTCGAGGCGATGGTCCCTCCGTCGGCGCCCATGAGGAGCGAAGGGAACAGGATCTCCTCGCAGCCGATCAGGCAGGCAAACTCCGGGCGCTGGGGCTTGATGGCGTTGAGCGTCGACAGAAACCGCGGGAAATCGCGGCTGCTGTCCTTGACCCCGACGATGCGCGGGCAATCCAGCGCCAGCCGGGTGAGAACCGGAACGCTGATTTCATTGGAGTACTGGGGAATGTTGTAGAGGACGATGTCGATCGGCGATCGCTTCGCCAGCTCGCGAAAGAAGTGCTCGATGCTCTCCTGGCTGACCTTGTAGTAGTAGGGCCCGGTGATCGACACCGCGACGCAGCCGAGATCGGCATAGGTCCGGCAGGCCTCGAGGATCATCGTCAGGTTCGTCTCGGCCGCTCCGGCGAGGATCGGCAGCCGGCCGCGATTCTCCTCGGTCACGATCTTGATGACGCGCTTTCGCTCCTCGAAGCTCAGACGGATGAACTCGCCCGTGCTCCCGTTGGGGTAGAGGCCGCTGACTCCCTTTTCAATGAGCCAATTCACCATCCGGCGAAGTTCGCCCTCGTTGATTCGGCCGTCGTCGAGGAAGGGGGTCAGGTTGGGTGTGAAAATGCCTTTGATCACGGGGCGGGGGGGGAGTTCTAGACTGCGCCTAGCGAATCACAACTCCCGTCAAAAGCGCGACCGAAAAATGCACGGGCCAAACCGGGCGATCCGGGGTGTTCGTTTGCGAAATCGGGTTAATTACGCTAACTAACGCGCTATGATCCCGGCACGCAACCCCATCACGCGGCGCGAAGTTTTGCAAAGGCTGGCGCTGCTCACCGGGGCAGCCCTGATGCCGTGGCGCGCCAAGGGCGCCGCGGAAGAGGCTTCCTCGGACAAGCTCGGCCCCATCCTTCCCCGGCGGACGCTGGGAAAAACCGGCCTGAGGGTCACGATGCTGACCGTCGGCGGCTCGCACATCGGCCGCCCGCAAAAGGACAGCGACGCGCAGGCCGTCATCGAGGCGGCGATCGAGGCCGGAATACGCACCTTTGACACGGCGCAGCTCTATCAGAACGGCGGCAGCGAGATCCGCTACGGGAAGTTCCTCACCCCGAAGTACCGCGAGCAAGTGCTCATTTTCACGAAGACCATGGCGGAGGACGCGGACACCGCGCGCGCCCACCTGGACCTCTCGTTGCAGCACCTGAAGACCGATTACGTCGACCTGTGGGAGCTGCACGACATAAGGACGATCGACAAGGCGGACCTTCGCGTCGCCAAGGTGCTCGACGTCATGCTCAAGGCAAAGGAGCAGGGCAGGGTGCGCCACATCGGATTCACCGGGCATGCGAGCTGGAAGACGCACGCCCACGTCCTGGGGCTGACCGACGCGTTCGAGACCTGCCAGATGCCGATCAATATCGCGGATCCCTCCTTCGAGAGCTTCACCATGAATGTCCTGCCGATCCTTGTGCAGCGAAACATGGGCGTTTTGGCCATGAAGACGCTGGCTGCCGCCGGCCTCATGGGCGGCCGGGGCGCCTCCGGCCCGAAGGTCATTCCCGACCGGCTGTCCGTGCACGACGCACTTCGCTACGTCTGGTCCCTGCCCATCTCAACTCTCGTGTCCGGCATGCAGACCGTCCCCCACCTCAAGGCCAACGTCGCCTCCGCGCAGAGCTTCATCGCGATGGACGAGGCGGAACGCCAGGCGCTGGTCGACAAGGTCGCCGATGTGGCGAAGTCGGGCGAGATGGAGAACGGCTTCAAGGGCCAGGTCGGAAGCTGACTCGCGATCACGCCCTGTAGAGCCCGTTGCGGGCGATGGCGCCGGCCACCGCGTTCGGCACGAGATTGTCCAGCCGGACGGCGGCGCCTAGCGCTTCTTTGGCTCGTCGGCCGCGGAATGTTTTGGCAATCTCGCTTCGCATGCGTTTTCGCACCTTCTTTTTTGACCTCGACGGCACGCTCATCGATCACTTTGCGGCCATTCACCGGTGCTATTCGCATACGATGGAGCAGCTTGGGTTGCCGAAGCCGACGCCGGCCCAGGTCCGCGCGGCCGTCGGCGGCGGGTTGGAAAACGCGTTCTCCCGGCTCGTTCCTCCAGAGCATAGGGCCGAGGGGCTCCGGATTTTCAACGAGTACTGGGAGACGATCATGCTCGATGACGTGATGCTGATGCCGGGGGCCTTCGATCTTGTTCAAACGCTCCATGCCCGAGGCGCGGTGCTGGCGGTATGGTCCAACAAGCTCGGCTCCTCCTCGCGTCCGGTATGCCGGGCGCTCGGCCTCACCCCCTTCCTGCGCGCGGTCGTGGGGGCGAAGGACACGCCGTGGCTCAAGCCGGACCCCAGGTTTACGGCGCACATGGTGCAGCTTGTCGGCGGGGAGATCGACTCGTGCCTTCTGGTCGGCGATTCTCCGTTCGACGTCCAGGCGGCGCACAACGGCGGGTTCAAGGCCTGGTGCGTGACGACGGGAACGCACAGCGCCGCCGAGCTCCAGGCTGCGGGAGCGGACGCCGTTTATCCCGGGCTGCCGGAACTCGGCCGGGATCTCGACTGACAGCTCGCCGTGAATTCCGCGGCCCAATCCCCCCCCCCGCCCGCGACCCTCGCCGGAGTCGTCGAGCGAATCATCTTCTTCAACGAGGAGAACCATTACACGATTGCGGAATTGCGGCCCGAGACGCCCGGGGAGCGGGACAGGGCGGCGCTCGTAACAATCGTCGGCGTCCTCCCGGGGGTGGAGTGCGGCGAGACCCTCCACCTGACGGGCGAATGGACGCGCCACGCCGAGCATGGCGCCCAGTTCAAGATAGCCTCCTTCCGCAGCGAGCTTCCGTCGAATGTGTATGGGATACGCAAATACTTGGGAAGCGGCCTCGTGCCGGGCATAGGCAAGGTTTACGCGAACAAGATCGTCGACGCCTTCGGCGCGGACACGTTCCGCGTCCTCAGCGAGGATTCGGGCCGGCTTCACGAGGTCCCCGGGATCGGGCGCAAGCGCGCGGCCGCGATAAAGAAGGCCTGGGACGAGAAGCGCGCGGAGCGGGAGCTTTACATCTTCCTCCAGACCTACGGGGTCACGCCGGGCCAGTGCGTCAAGCTCGTGGCAAAGTACGGCGGCGGGGCGAAGTCGGTCCTTCTGGACGAGCCGTACCGCGTGGCGCGGGAGATCGACGGCATCGGATTCAAGACCGCGGACCGGATCGCGATCAACCTGGGCTTTGCGAACGACGCGCCTCCCCGGATCGACGCCGGGCTCATATTCGCCCTGGAGACCCTGGAGGAGGAGGGGCACACCGCGTTTCGGGAAGGGGACCTGTCCGCCTACGCGGCAAACCTGCTGGCTACAGCCGGGGATCTCGCCGCCGCGCGGATCGAGGCGCTGGTCGGGGCGAAACAGCTCGTGCGCCATGGCGCCGGCGGGACGGCGCTCATCCAGCTCCCGCACAACGACCGCGCGGAACGGAAGATCGCGGAGGTCGTGGCTCGGCTGCGCCGGGCGCAGAGCGGATTGCCCGCGATCAAGGTCGACGCGGCCGTCCAGTGGGCCGAAAAGCGCGCGGGATTCGTCTTTGACGAGCTTCAGCGGGACGCGGTGCGCCACGCGCTCACGAACAAGGTGACGATCCTGACCGGCGGGCCCGGAACCGGGAAGACAACCTGCCTGCGCGCATTGGTGGACATCCTAAAGGCCAAGAAGGCGCGCGTGCACCTGGCGGCGCCGACGGGCCGGGCCGCCCAGCGCCTGGCCGAGACGACCGGCGGGTTCGCCTCCACGATTCACCGGCTCCTCAAGTACGACCACGTCCGCGGAGGATTCACGACCAACGAGGACCATCCGCTCGCGACCGATTTCCTGGTCGTGGACGAGGCGTCGATGCTGGACGCCAGGCTTGCCGCGTCGCTATTCCAGGCCGTTCCATTGCGGGCGCACCTGCTCGTCGTCGGCGACGTCGATCAGCTGCCCAGCGTCGGGGCCGGCGACGTTCTCAAGGATTTGATTCAAGCGGCCGGGGCGCCCGTCACGCGCCTCTCGGTCGTTTTCCGCCAAAAGGGCCAGAGCGCGATCGTCACGACGGCGCACGCGATCAACAGCGGCGACTTCTCGCTTCCGCCAGTCTATTCCGACGTCGCTTCCGCGCCCCAGTGGAGCGACCTCGCCTTCATCGCGGCAAGCTCGGCGGAAGACTGCCTGCGAAAGGTGATCGAATTGTGCACGGAATTTGTGCCGCGCCACTTTACATGGCTGGACCCGGTCAACGACATCCAGGTCCTGGCGCCGATGCACAAGGGGGTGGCGGGGGTTTCAAACCTGAACGTCGAACTGCAGGCAGCCCTGAACCCGGCCGGCGGGCGGGCATTGCGGGCGGCAACCGGCGAGTATCGCCCGGGCGACAAGGTGATCCAGCTTCGAAACAACTACGACAAGAACCTGTTCAACGGGGACATAGGCGTTGTGAAGAGGGTGGATCCCGGGGGCGGAACGCTCACGGCCGATTTCGACGGGGAGGCCCACGATTTCACTCGGGGCGAGCTCGGCGACATGGCCCTGGCCTATTCGATAAGCATTCATAAAAGTCAGGGCAGCGAGTATCCGCTCGTGATCATTCCGCTCCTCAAGGCGCATTTCGTGATGCTCCAGCGAAACCTTCTCTACACGGCGATCACCCGCGGAAGAAAGAAGGTCTTCATCGTGGGAGAGCCCGCCGCCTATGCGATGGCCGTTCGCAACAGCGAGGCCAAGCTGCGCGTCACCCACCTGAAGGAAAAACTGGCCGGCCATTTCTCCAATTAGCCGGCCCGGCGGGGAAAAAGAGCATCAGGCCGCGGCTCAGTACTCGAAATGGGCCCGAATCGCGAAGATCGGCAGCCCACCGCGATCCCGGTTGTAGCCGGGATGCTCCGCGTACTGAAAATCGGGTGTGAGCCACACTCCCTTGACGATCTTCACATCGTAGTACGCCTCGAGGATCTCCTCTGGACCGTAGTTCAAGCGGCCGTCGCCCACAATGAAGCCGTACCCACCCGCCGCGAGGTACCGGCGATGATCCGGGGACAGGCCGTTGACGACCCCGGCAAGGCCGGCGACATCGTCGGCGCGTCCCCAAGCCGTCCCTTTCATGCTGATGCCGGTTGCAACAGAGCGGTCAATCTCGGTGAATGCCCACGACTCCGTCTTTCCGTCGTTCCAACTGAGGCGCAGAAAGGTTCCCGCATCCGCCGTCAGCTCCTGATCCCAGCTCAGGCCCGCGC
Organism: Opitutaceae bacterium; assembly: GCA_050015855.1. Taxonomy (GTDB): domain Bacteria; phylum Verrucomicrobiota; class Verrucomicrobiia; order Opitutales; family Opitutaceae; genus Palsa-1447. Next base: position 28,455 of record JBEKAO010000025.1, read on the forward strand.
CAACCTTTGAGCGGTATGCTCGCGTCCGCGTGACGTCCAAGTCCGCCGCCGGGTTCTCGATCGCCTCACTGTAGCTCCCCATGTCGGCGCGGTTGAAGAATACGAAGGGCCGCACGGTCGCTGGATGGCCGTCCAGCGAATAGGACTGGTCAAATTCCAGGACCTGCGCGAATGCCCGGGTCACGTGCTTGTCCAGGACGAGCTGGTTTGCCTCCTGCGGTTCCATCATGATTCCGTATCTTATGGCCCGGTCCTTTTGTTTCAGCTCCGCCACAAATCCGGCCGTATACCCGCGGGTATCCGCCGGATAGTCCCAAGCCCCGCTGTCCATCAGCGACCAATTCAGAAACTGGGTGCGTGGATCGTGGCTGTAGGCGTTGTCGTCGAAATAATCGACGGCGGCAAACTTGCCGGCGGTCAGCGTGAGACGGTCGACATCCTTCTCGCCGGCGAGCTGGTTTTCATCGTCGTCGATCTTTTCCTTGCCGCCCCCAAATTCGAATGTCTGCTGCAGAAAAAGGCGGGACGTGTTGTAATGCGGGCTGTCGCCGGCGGCCCGGGTCCCCTCTCCATTTGGAAAGCCCGCCATGCCGACCGTGCTGCTGAGGCCTTCGCCCTCGGGGACCTCGGGGTCAAAATAGATTTCAGCGCCGGTCCAGAGCCGCCGGCCTATGAAAAGGGTGGCCGTGACCGTGTGCTTGTCCTCCGTCGTGCTCGATTCGAGGCTGTTCCGCCCGGAGTACTCCGCCGGAAAGCCGTAATGCCACTGTTCGATCACCGTCGCTTGCGCGTGCACGCTCCACTGCGAGGCATCGAAAAGCCCGCCGGGATCCGGGGGCGAACCATTTGACGGCTGGATCGCCGCCCGAGCGGCCACTGCGGCATCCGTCGGGCCGGCTGCCTGGGGCCCATCCGCTGCCCGGGCCTGAGCGCCAAGAAGGCAGGAAATGCCGGACCCGAGCACAATGACCGCGCGCAGACTGGAATGGACGAGCTTCAATTTTCCAGCTGGTCACGGCCTGGCTTTGAGAAGCAGAACCGGCACGCTGACACTGTGCCGCACCTTCCTCGAGGGTGACCCGAGAAAGAGGTCGCCCACAAATCGGTGCCCGTGGGTGCTCATCGCCACCAAGTCGCAGCTCTTGTCCCGAACCCACTTGACGATTTGCTCGCCCGGCTCGCCGAATGCCAGCTCGGCCTCGGCCGGGATGCCCGCGGATTGGAATTCGGCCTGCACGCCCCGCAGATATGCGGTGTCCTCGGTGATCTCGGGGCTCACCGCGTCGGCCCCATGGGTTCGCGCCGCCCAGCCATCGGCTACATGCAATAACACGACTCGGCTATGCATCTCCTTGGCCAAGGCCTTGATATGCTCGATGATCACCCGGTCGGCGGGGGTCGTGTCCAGCGTCAGAAGGATTTTGTTATACATGGCTCGCTTTGAGCTGAGATGTTATCGGGATCATGTTTCAATGGCCGACGATGACGACCCAAGCCTGCTTCAGGGCGTCCGGCAAGCTGTAGATATCCATCGCCGTAATCGCCAGCGCGGTGCCCCAACCGGTGGAAATGAGGAACCAACCGCTTCTCCATTTTCCCATCCGCTTGCGCGAGCTGGCAAATTGAAGCAGTGGGAACATGGCGAAGGGCAATACGAGGCAGAGCACGACCTGGCTCAGGTTGACGAGATCGGTCACGCTGCTGCTGCCGCGGACGCCGATGATCAGGATCGCGGGCACCACGGCCAGCATGCGGGTGATCAGCCGCCGCACCCATGGCTTGATCCGCCAATGCATGAAGCCCTCCATCACGACCTGTCCGGCGAGCGTCCCGGTGATCGTGCTGCTTTGGCCGCTAGCCAAGAGCGCCACGGCAAACAGGGTGCTGGCCAGGGTCGTCCCCAGGAGCGGAGCGATCGTCAGGTATGCCACTCGAATCCAGTCGCTGTCGGGAGTGAACCGGACTACCTCCCCACCGGCCAGCGTAATGCCGTCCTTGCCGTAGAACACGATCGCCGCGAGCACGAGGATGGCCGCATTGATGAAAAAGGCGATGGACAGCGCCACCGCCGTGTCGATCGTGTTGAACCGGATGGCGCGGCGGATGGAGCGTTCATCCTGCTGCAATTTGCGGGTCTGAACCAGGGCCGTATGGAGGTATAGGTTGTGCGGCATCACGGTCGCCCCGATGATGCCGATCGCCACGAAAAGCATTCCGGCCTGGGCAAAATCGGGCCGAACGATGGCGTGGCCCATTTCCAGGAAGTTTGGCTGGGTCTGGGCCAGTCCAAATATCTCGATGCCGTAGCAGACGGCTATCGTCAAAACGAAGACCGTGACCACCCCCTCGATCAGCCTCGCGCCAAGGCCCTGGAGGGCCAGGAGAAGGAGCACGTCGAAGGCGGTGATGATGATCGCCCACAATAGGGGGATGTGGAAGAGCATGTTCAGGGCCACCGCGCTGCCGAGCGATTCGGCCAGATCGGTCATGCCAATCGCGATTTCCATGGTGATCCAATTGGGCCAGCGCGTCCACCGGGGGTAGTAGTCGCGGCAGCACTGCGCCAGATCCTTGCCCGTCGCGACGCCCAATCGGGCCGAGATCACCTGAAGGACGACGGCCATCAGGCTGGCCAGGGCGACCACCCAGAGGAGCCCGTATTTGAACTGCGCCCCGCCCGCCAGATCGGTGCCCCAGTTGCCCGGGTCCATGTAGCCGACGCTGATCAGGATCGCGGGTCCGACAAAGGCGCGCATCTGCGGCCAAAACCCCGTCTGCGTGGAGGGCACGTTCACCGTGCCGTGCAGCCCCTCCAGCGAAACGTGGGTCTGTTCCGGCTCAGGCACGAGCGTCTTGTCGGCTTCGCTCATGGGTCGTTGAAAATGCTGGGTTTTCGGTTGAGCGCCGTCCGAATTTTCAAGCCCGCAGGATTCGGGTTGGAAGGATCGAGATCAAGCCCTATTTTGATTAATCAAAATAAATCTTTTTGTTGCTCATAGACTTTATTTTGACATATTGGCTCCCGTGCCGAGCGTCACCGTCGAGAACTACCTGAAGCGCATCCTCCTCCTGGGGGAGGGCCGGGATCTCGTCTCCATGGGGGCCCTGGCGGAGGCCATGGAAGTGACCCCGGGAACGGTGACGTCCATGGCCAAGGCGCTTGCCGCGGAGGGCTGGGTCGAGCACCGGCCGCGCGGGGGCGTGCGCCTCACGGACCGCGGCCGGCGCATGGCCTTGAACGTCGTGCGGCGCCACCGGCTCGTGGAAACCTTCCTCGTCAAGACGCTTGGAATGGATTGGGCCGACGTCCACGCGGAGGCGGAGGAGCTGGAGCATGCGATTTCGGAACGGCTCCTGGGCCGCATCGACGCGGTCCTTGGGCACCCGAAGACCGATCCGCACGGCGATCCGATACCATCCGCCCAGGGGGCCGTTTCCGAGAGGGCCGCGCGAACCCTCGTGTCGTTTCCGGTCCAGGTGAACGCCCGCGTGCTGCGTGTGCGGGACCAGTCGGCCATGTTTCTGGCGCTCGTCGAGAAGCTGGGCCTCAAGCCGGGAGCGAGGGTGCGGGTCTTGGAACGGGACCTCGTCTCGGGCGTTGTCCAGCTCGGCCTCCGCGACGGATCCCGCCAGCCGCTCGGGCTCGCGGAAGCGGGCAAGATCGAGGTCTACGCGGGCTAGTCCCGGCCCCCCGACTCGCGTTTTTTCTTTCCTGATTTAAAAGTTCGGTCACAACCGGGGACTTGCCATGGAGCCGCCGAGAATGATTGCGGAAACACCCGCCGCTTGTGACTGAACCGAGACGGTCTCCCCATCCCTTCGTTTACACGATCCTCGTTCTGCCCTTTGGCGCGAGCGCCGGGTACGCCCAGGTGACGCTTGCGTACCTGGCCACCAAATCGGGCCTCTCCGTGCAACAGGGCGCCGTGCTGGTCGCCGCCAGCCTGTTTCCGCAGATCTGGAAGTTTTTCTGGTCGCCGGTTGCCGATTTTACCCTCAGCCGCCGCCGCTGGTACCTGATTTCCTGCTTGATGTGCGCGGCCGGAATGTTCGGCACGGCGGCCGTTCCGCTTTCGCCCGGGACTTTCCTCCTCGTGGAGTCGCTTGTCCTTGCAAGTTCCTTTGCATCGACATTCCTGGGTTTCGCCTTGGAGGGCCTGATCGCGCATCTGACTGCGCCGTCCGAACGGGGGCGGGTCAGCGGATGGTATCAGGCCGGGAACATGGCTGGCACGGGTATTGGCGGCGGACTCGGCATCTGGCTGATGTCCCATTTTCGCCACGGGTGGGAATCCGGGCTTATATTCGGGGCGCTCACGCTCGGCTGCGCGGCTGTGCTGCCGTGGGTGCCGGATGTGCCGGCGGAATCGCGGGGAATGTCGATCGGCAAGGCTGTCGGCAATGTCGGGGTCGATTTTTGGCGGATGATCCGCTCCCGCGTCGGAGTGCTGAGCGCGATCCTTTGCATAGTGCCGGTCGGCACCGGTGCGGCGAGCGGGGTGCTGGCCCAGGCCGAGGTTGCGGCAAAATGGGGAGCCGGTCCCAGCCATGTGGAGCTTGTGCAGGGGTTTTTCAACGGAATCATCTCCATGATTGGTTCGATCGTAGGCGGGTATGGGTGTGTCCGCCTCGGGGGCCGCCTCGGTTATGCCGTATTTGGCGGAATCATGGCGGCGATCGCCGCGATAATGGCGTTTCTACCCGCTACGCCGGCCACGTTCGTCTGGTGCAGTCTGGCGTACGCATTCGCGACCGGCCTTTGCTACGCGGCCTTCTCGTGCTTCGTCCTGGATGCCATCGGCGCGGGCAACGCGGCCACCAAGTACAATGCGCTGGCATCGCTTTCAAACACGCCCATCTGGTACATGGGCCTCGTCCTGGCCGCGGTCGAGGAGCGCTTCGGCCCAAGGGACATGCTGCTCGCGGAATCGGGTTTCGGCATCCTCGGGATCCTCGTGTTTGCGGCCTTCGCGGGCGCGTGGCGGGAGCGACCGGCGGCGATCCAGCCGATTTAGGATACCCTTACCTTGACGACGATTTTCCTCATGTCGCTTGGCGTCTGCCAGGTGCAGCCGCCCTTGTGGCCGTCATGGGGAAAGAATACGACAAAGCTCCCCGTTCCGCACACGATCTTCGTGCTGTCTTCGGGATCGGCGTAGAAGGTGGCGTCGCGCGACGGATTGTAGGGCGTCTTCTCCTGTAGGGAAGCGACCGGCGCGCAGAGCATGAGCTCGGTGCCGCGGACGATATATTGGATGTCGATCCGCTCGCGGTGGGTCTCGAAGGTGTTCTTGTCGGCGGGCGCGGTCGTATAGCTTTGGACAAGCGCGAACACCCGCTCGCCGTCCAATTCGACGCGGCCGTCCGGAGTCGCCGGATCGAATCGCGCCAGCCAGTCGAAGCTCAACGCGAAGCGCGGATGCAGGTGGCGATAGAGTTTTTCGTTGGAGAGGAGGTCCCAGATCATGACGGCAGCAAAATGGAGGGTTCGCCCTCCGGCGAGGGGAAAAGTCAGGATGCTCCGCGAGCCGGTGGAAGTCTCATCTTAGATGGGCGACCCAATCTTTGTTGGGATCTTGGGCATCATTCGATGCGCAGGGCGATGACCGGGTCGATGCGCGCCGCGCGGCGCGCCGGAAGCATGCAGGCGAGAACGGCGACCGCGGCCAGGAGCAGGGATACCACGGAGTAGGTCGCGGCGTCGCTCGCCGAAAGGCCATAGAGCTGGCTCGAAATCAGCCGCGTTGCGCCCAGGGCGGCGGCGATTCCGAGACCGATCCCCGTTCCGACGAGGACCAGCATCTCGCGGAGTATCATCCAAATGACGCTGCCGGGCCTAGCCCCGAGGGCCATCCGAAGGCCGATTTCCGCGGTGCGCCGGACCACCGTGTAGGACATCAGCCCGTAGAGGCCGACGCACACCAGGCAAAGGGCGAGCGACCCAAGCGATGCCGCCAGGGTCGCGTAGATTCGCTCTCCCTCAAGGATCCAGCGCATCTGCTCGTCTCCCGTCCGGACATTCCCGAGCGGCAAATTGGGGTCCGCTTCGCCCACGGCGGTTCGGATGGCTCCGACCATGGCCTGCGGTTCGCCTGCAGTGCGCACGACAAAATGCGCCTCATTGCGCGGGCTTTGGGCAAATGGAGTGAATGCCGTCGGAAGTGTGCGCGCCCGCAGGCTGGTCTCCCTTATGTCGCGGATCACTCCGACGATTGTCCGGTTTCCCTGCATGTCGATCACCCGGCCAATTGGATTTTCGCCGGCGAAATATTTCCGGGCCAGGGCCTGATTGATGACTGCGACCTTGGACGCCGAGGCATCGTCGGCAGCGCCGATTCCCCGGCCCAGGAGCAATGGAATTTCGTAGGTTTGGAAATAATCCGGCCCCACCTGGTTCCATGTGGCCTGGTCTGGTTTGCCTGCCGGCGCCGGCATCCCGGGCACGGCAATATCGGCGTCTTCTCCGCCATAGAAGCTTACCAAGGGCCAGCCTGCGAAGCTAACCGAGCGAACGCCAGGGATCCCCGTGACCCGCTTTGCCACGCTTTCGTGCAGACGCGCGGATCGCGCCGGCGAATAGCCCAAGGAGGCGCCGTCGAGGGAAAACAATAGAAGATGGGTGTCGTTGAAGCCCAGATCAACCGCCTGAAGATTATGTTCCGTCTGCACAAAAAGTCCGGCTGCGATCAGGAGCACGATCGAGAACGCCACCTGCGCTATCAGCAGAGTCTTGCCCAAACGCGAGCGCGCGCCCCGGCCGAGGTTGCGCGCCCCGCCCTGGAATTCCGCGGTCAGATTGAGCCGCGTTGCCCTCAACGCGGGCGCAAGCCCGAACCCAACTCCGGTCAGGAGGGCGGCGACAACCGTGAAGGCAAGGACGCGCCAGTCGAGCGTCAGATGGTCAAAAATCGAGCGCTCGTAGGGAGACACCATCGTTGAGAGCAGCCCGAGGCCCCATCGGGAAAACAGCAGGCCCAAGATCGCCGCTCCCAGGGCGAGAAGGACGCTTTCTGAAAGAAGCTGGCGAATGACGCGACCCCGACTGGCACCGAGCGCCAACCGCACCGCAATTTCATGCCTGCGCCCGGCGCCGCGAGCGACGAGCAGGTTCGCGGCGTTGGCGCACGCCGCAAGCAACACAAGTCCGGCCATGCCGACAAGCGGCACCAGCAACCCCAGGTTGTGCCGGCGATCCGCTTCCGTGCGGCCGCTTCCGCCGGGAGTCAGACGCAGCAGGGGCGGATCGTCCGGATGAGAGATTCCGGCGCGCGCACTATCCTGAAAGCTGCGCTCCAGGATCACTCGCGCCTGCTCCTCGGGAACGCCCGGCTTGAGGCGGCCCATGATGTTCAACCACCAGCATCCCGGCTTGGCCAATTCCGCACCGTCGGGACGAACTTGCGGCGCCAACACGAGGGGAAGAGTGAGATCCGCCGGATTTTCGGTCAGCATCGTCCCGATGAATCGCGGCGGCGTCACCCCGATGACCGTGACCGAAACTCGGTTCACCAAAATAGTCCGCCCAATTATTGCCGGATCATCCGAAAACCGCCGATGCCAGTACGAATACGAAAGCACCGCAACGGGGGCCGCGCCAGCCTGGTCGTCGTCGGGGAGGAGGGTCCGCCCCCGGTATCCGGACACACCAAGGGTCTGGTAGTAGTTTCCGGAAACCAGCCGGCCTGAGGCTCCCGTTTCCGCCAGGCCGTCGATATTCAAATTCAATTGGTGGACGACCGCAGCCGCGAAGACGTCTGCCAGCACGTCTTTTTGACCGCGGAAGGCATCGAATGCGCGAAGCGAAAACGGGCGCTGCGTTCTCCGGCCGGTCGCCAGATCGATGTCATTGTCGCCAAACTGGCCTTCCTGTCCGGACAGGGGCCGGCCGCCCTGGAGCCCCGGCAGCCACTGGAAAAGGATCAATCCGCCGGGATCCCTGACCGGCAGCGGCCTCAAGACCAGATCGTCAAGCAAACCGAAAATCGCGGTGTTTGCGCCGATCCCGGCGGCCAGGGATAGAGCCACCACCGCAGTGAAGACCGGGGTTTTGATGAATTGGCGGAGGGCGTATTTCAGGTCGGAAAACATGGATTCAACTCGAATCCGGGCGGTCACTCGGCGCGTAGAGCGACCAGGGGATCCACCTTCGTCGCGCGCCGGGCCGGCAGCCATGACGCGAAGAGGGCCACGAGCATGAGAAGAATGGCCGTCCCGAGGAAAGTGAGCGGGTCCGCTCCGCCAACGCCGTAGAGGCGGCTGCCGACCAGCCGCACAAGCCCATAGGCCGCCATCATGCCCAGCGCGCATCCGCCAAGGCTTAGGGTTACGCCCTGGCGCACGATCAATCCCAGGATATCCCCTGCGCTGGCACCCAGGGCCATCCGCACTCCGATTTCGTGGGTGCGCTGGGCCACATTGTAGGCCAATACGCCGTAGAGCCCTATGCAGGCCAGCGCCAGGGCCAGCAGGCCGAAGAAGCTCGCGATCTGCGCAATGGCCCGCTCGTTGAGCAGGCTGCGGTCCAAAATGTCGTCCATCGTCCGCATCGCGATGACCCGCGCATTCGGATCCACCCGCTGGATTGCCGCCGGCACGCTCGCGGCGAAGCTGGCCGGGCTGCCCGTCGTGCGCATTTGGAATGTCATGGTTCCAATCGCCGGAGGGGGCGACGCCGCATAGGGAACGTAGACCTCGGGCAGGGTCATTTCCCTGAGATCGTGGTATTTCACGTCCCGGGCCACTCCCACCACCTCATAGAACTGCCTCGGGCCGCCCTGGGAAGTCCGGAAGCGGCGCCCAATGGGATCGGCCGGTCGGAAATATCTTTGAGCAAAGGTTTCGCTGATGACCGCCGGAATGTTCGCCCCGTGCTCGGTCGGAGGATAGGCCGCAAACATGTCCCGGTCGGCCAGGGGCCGGCCCTCGAGAATTGGCACGCCGAGGACGCTGAAGAAATCGGGCCCGGCCGCGGTCGTGTAGACAACCATCGAGTCGCCCGGGGCGGGCGTGTATCCCTCGACATTGAGGCCCGCCGTCACTGTGCCGCCGCCGCTTGCGAGCCCGCCCACGGCAAGGCTCGCACTCCCGACGCCGGGCAGCCTCCTGAGTTCCACGAGCGAGCGTTTGAACAAATCCGTCCGCCGGTTCGCATCATACCGCTTGTCAAAGACAACCCACGTCAGAAGCACCGACCGGTGCTCGAAACCGGGGTCGACGTCCCTGAGTTTCTGCAGGGTCCTCACAAAAAGGCCTGCGCCCGCGATCAGGCAGACGCTGGCCGCAATTTGCGCCGTCACCAGGGTGCGGTTGATCCGCTGCCGTGAGCTGGTGACCCCCTGGGTCTGGTTCTTGAGGACCGTCATCAGGTCCAGCCGGCTGAAATGGATCGCCGGAATAAGGCCGGCCAGAATGCCCGTGAATACCGAGACCGCAGCCAGGAAGAGGAGCACGCGGATGTCCGGGCTGAGGTTGATGTTGTTGAAGTACGACGGGAGGTAGCCTGAAAGGACCGGAATGCCCCATTGGGCGAAGACGAGTCCAAGCGCCCCGCCTGCCAGGGCCAAAATCGTGCTCTCGGTCACCAACTGGGTGATCAGCCGCCTGCGGCCGGCGCCGAGCGCAAGCCGCACCGCGAGTTCGCGCTGCCGGGCGGTGCCGCGGGCCAGCAGCAGGCTCGCCACATTGGCGCAGGCAACGAGCAGGACGAGGACTGTGATCGTCATCACGATGGCGAGGATCGGCTTGAACAGCTGGAAGCCGGTATAGCCCGATCCGCCGGGCTCCAATTCGACATGATCTCCCAGGAAGTACTTCTGGAACTCGGCGGAAAGATGGCCGCCGGCCGCGGCGACCACATCGGCCTGGCTCCGCTGGTAGACCACCTCCATTTCGGCCCTGGCCTTTGCCTGGCTGACACCCTGCTGCCGCCGGCCCATGATGTTCACCCAGTTGTTCGCGAAGGGACTTTTCAATCGCTGCCCGAGGTCGGCGGGGTCGATCTGGGTGACCATTTGGATCGGAACCCAAAGGTCCGCGTTGGCGCCGCGGTACATGCCTGTGAAGCCGGGCGGAGCCACCCCGACTATCGTAAAGGCCACGTCCTCGATGCGCAACGCCTTGCCGACCACATCGGGATCGGACGAGAAGCGGTTCTGCCAGTATGCGAAGCTGAGAACGGCCGCAGGCCTCGGGTCCCCCGGTCGATCGTCCTCAGGCGTGAGGGTGCGCCCAAGGACGGCCGGCAAGCCCAGGAAACTGAAGAAATTCCCGGAGACATAATTGGCCTGGACGGTCTCCACCTGGTTGCTGCCTAAACCGCTCGCGACCAGCGTCCGAGCGCTGCCCTTGGTGCTCGTGGCCGCGACATCCGCCAGCGACCGGGCCTCGCCACGGAGCTGGACGAAAAACGGATAGGAGAATCCGTACATGTTGTCGGGGGTCACCTGGGGCCCGACCCTTGAGGCAATCACAAGGTTGTCCGGGTACTTGATTCCCGGCACACCCCGGAGCGCCACCGCGTCGAAGAGGCTGAAGATTGCGGTGTTTCCTCCAATGCCCAAGGCGAGAGTGAGGACTGCGACGGCGGTAAAGCCGGGGCTCTTTGCGAACTGGCGTAAGGTGTACTTGAGATTGGAGAACATTGGCTGAACGCTGATCTGCGGGATCACTCGGCGCGCAGCGCCGTCACCGGATCGATCTTTGTCGCCCGGCGCGCCGGGAAATAGCTGGCGAGCAGCGACACGGCGATCACCAGCAGCGATGAACATGCCAATGCAACCGGATCCGCCGGCTGGATTCCGTACAGTCCGCGGCTGATGGCGAAACCCGCGGCCGCCGCCACCGGCAATCCCACGGCGATCCCCGCGAGACTCAGCATCAAACCCTGGCGCAGGACGAGCCAGAGAGCGTCTACCGGCCGGGCGCCGAGCGCCATGCGTATGCCAAGCTCGCGCGTGCGGCGCGAAACCGCTTGGGCCACGACGCCGTAGAGTCCGCTGAGCGCGAGCACAAACGCGAGCAATCCGAGCACGCCGCCGAGCCACGCGCCCACCCATTGCAGGAACAAGGCGACGCGCAACTGCGCGTCCATTGTCGTCATGTCAAGCAGCAGGAGGCGGTCGTTGAACCGGCGTATTTCGGCGCGAACGAGTCCGGCGAGGGCGGCGCGGTCGCCACCTTGCGTAACGATCAGGAACCTCACCTCGCTGCGCGGCTCCTGGCGGAACGGAAAATAGAGGCACGCCGCGGTTGCTACGCCCGATTGGATTGGCTCCACGAGGTCATGGGCGACGCCGACGACCTCGCGAGGCGCGAGTTCGCCGTTTCCCGCCCGGAAGATCTTGCCGACGGGATCCTCGCCCGGCCAAAAGCGTTTTGCGATCGCCTCGCTGACGATGGCAACGCGCGCTCCGGCGGCGTCATCGCGGGCCGTGAAATCGCGTCCGCGGATCAGCCGGATGCCCAGCGTGGCGAAATACCCCGGCTCGACCGAAACGCTCTGGACCGGCTGAGCCTGCGAGCCGCCCGACGCCGAGTTGCCGGGCGGCACGACACGCAGCGAGGCGCCCCCGCCGCTTAATGCGAACGGCACCCATGTGCCCAGGCCGACCGCGCGCACGCCGGGCAGTGCGCGAAGGCGCGCCTGCAGTTGGTCGCAGGCATCGGGCCCCTCGCGCCCGCCGTTTACCTCCACCAGCGGAAGAAGAAGGTTTTTCTGCGTGAAGCCGAAATCGCCCTTCTGGCCGTTTCCGAATCCGCGCACAAAAAGCGCCGCCAGGGCGAGAAAAATGAGCGCGACGGCGACCTGGCCGGAGACCAGGGCGTTGCGCACCGTGAACCAGCGCGCCTTCCCAAACGCGGGCGAGATGTCGCTCTTGAGCAAGGGGCCCACATCGACCCGCGTTGCGCGCCAAGCCGGGAAAAGGCCAAACGCAATCGTGGCGAAGCACGACAGCCCGAGAGTAAGGCCGATCACCCGTCCGTCGACGCGTAGGTCAACGAGGTGCGAAAGGCCCATTGGCGGCATCAACAGCGGGACGAGGTGGATCGTCCATATCGTGAGCAGAAGCCCCGCTGCGGCTCCGAGAAGCGAGAGCATGGCGCCCTCGACCAGAAACTGGCGCATAAGCCGCCACCGGCCGGCTCCGAGCGCGAGCCGCACCGCAGTCTCGCGCCGTCGTCCCTCGTTGCGGGCGAGCAACAGGCATGCGACATTCGCGCACGCGACGATCAGAACCAATCCGACCACCGACATTGCCAGCAGGCCTGCCGCGCCCTTTGCCATGGAGCTATCGATTTCGGATTGCACCAGCGCGCGCCTCCCATCGGAAAGCTTGGGCGCGTCCGGGGCGATGCGGGCGAGAAGGATTGCGGCTTGGTCCTGAGCCTGGGCGGCCGTCGCACCGGGCCTCAGCCGCCCGATGAGTTCGAAATCGCGAACCGTGCGGTCAGACCTGCTTTCCTGCGGCTCTGCCGGCTTCCACAGGTCGCAAACGGGGATGCGCCGGTCGCCGCCGAAACCCTTTGCCGCGACACCGAGCACGGTGACCCGGCTGCGGTCCATCGTGATCGTACGTCCCACGATCTGCGGATCGCCGCCAAACCGGCTTTGCCAGAGCCCGTAGCTGATCACAACCGTCGGCTCACCCGGCGAACCGTCCGTTCTGTCGGAAAACAGGCGCCCCATGGCGGGTGCGATGCCGAGGACGGAAAAGTAGTTTTGCGATACGACGTCGCAGGCGAACTCTTCCGTGCCATCGGGACCTTCGACCAGGGCCACGTGGCGGCCCACCGCAACAAGGCCCGCGAGCGACGGCATCGAGGCCCGCAGCTCGAGATACTCCGGGTACGAAAGCTGGGGATAGACGCGGACGATTTCGTTGGCGTCCTTGAAGGGCAGCGACCGGAATAAGGCGGCGTCGAGCGCGCTGAAGATCGTCGAATTGACGCCGAAGCCCACCGCGAGCGAAAGAACGGCGATCGCGGTGAATCCGGGCGATTTGGCGAGCTGGCGGAGGGCGTTTTTGAGGTCGGAGAGCATAAACGGACTGAAAAAGCCCTCTTAGTTTTTCTCCTCCACCTGCTCCTCCACGATCTTGCCGTCGAAGAGGTGCACCACGCGGTCGGCGTGGCGGGCGAACCGGGCGTCGTGCGTGACCATGAGGATGGTGGCCCCGTCGCCATGCAATTGATGCAAGAGCTCCATGACCGCCTCGCCGTTCTTGGAGTCGAGGTTGCCGGTGGGCTCGTCCGCGAGCAGCACCTCCGGATGGCCCGCGAGGGCGCGGGCGACGGCGACCCTCTGCTGCTGGCCGCCGGAGAGCTGCGATGGCAGGTGCTTTCCGCGGTGACCCATGCCCACCTTCTCCAAGGACTCGGTCACGCGGGTCTTTCGCTCGCCCGAGGGCATCCCTCGGTACGTTAGCGGCAGTTCGACATTTTCGAAGACCGTGAGGTCGCCGATGAGATTGAAGGATTGGAAGATGAAGCCGATCTCCTGGTTGCGGATCCTCGCGCGCTCCGAAAGCGACAGGCCCTGCACGAGATTGCCGTTGAGCAGGTACGTTCCCTCGGAGGGCGTGTCGAGGAGGCCCAGGATGGAGAGCAGCGTCGACTTGCCGCAGCCGGACGGGCCCGCGATCGAGACGTATTCGCCCTTCTGGATGTCGAGGAAGATGCCGGAAAGGGCGTGGGTCTCGATCTCGTCCGTTAGGAAGACCTTTGTTATGTTCTCAAGTTTGAGGAGCGGATCTGCCATGGCTTTAGTTGAGTTTGATTCGGTCGTTGGCGTCCCACTGGGACATGTCGGAAAGGATCACGCGGTCGCCGGGTTCGAGGCCCTTGACGATCTCAATTGTGTTGACCGAGCTGCGGCCGAGCTGGACTTGCGTCCGCGCGGCTTCGACTCCGTCCGGCGCCAGCTTGAATATCCCGACCGTGCTGTGCTCGTCGCCGAAGGCCGGCCGGCCCACGAAGACGACGTCGTCGAGGTGCTCCAATTCGATCGTGCCGTCGACCGACAAATCCGGCCGCGCGCCCTTGGGCAGCGGGTCTGTGAAAGTGACATCGACGGTGACCGTGCCGTTTGTCACGGAGGGGTCGATCCGTGAAACCAGCCCGTTGACCACGCCGTTGTGGGTGTCGATCTGGGCCTTCTGCCCGATTTGCATGTCCCGGGCCTGGGTCTCCGCGATCTGCACCTGCGCCATCAGGTGGGTGGGATCGGCAACGCGGGCGAGGTTCACGCCCGGTTGCACCTGGGCGCCGACATCGACTCCGACCAATTGGAGGACCCCTTTCATTCCGGCGCGCACGTTCAGGGCGTCGGCGTCCGCGTGGCGGAGTCTGGCCTGCGCGCGGTCCTGATCGACGACCGCCTGCTTTACGGCGATCTGCGGGGCCGTGGACGCCTGGGCGAAGGCATAGCGCTTCGTTTGAATTCCATTCAGCGTTTCCGACTGTTGCGCGGTGACCTTGGCCAATTGCAGATTCAGATCGGAATCGAGGCCGTCTTTGACGAGTTCCTCCTCGACCGAAGCCTTGAGGCGCGCCTGCTCGTAGGCGGCCTTGGCAGTGGCGGCGTCGGACTCGGCCTGGAGCACGGAACTTTGCAATTGCACCTTGGTGTTTTCAAGGTCCGCCTCGGCGGACTTGAGCTGGGAATCCGCGTCCAGGGCCGCCTGCTGGACTCCGGGATCGCTCAAGATGAGGATGATGCTGTCCGCTTCCACCGCGGCGCCCGGATTCAAGACAATGCGATCGACGTGAGCCGTGGTTCGCGCCGGGATCCAGCTGATGTCCTGCGGGGTCAGCGTTCCGAGTCCGTGCACTTCGCGGGTCATGGGTCCGCGCTTCACGGTATCGATCCAGACGAGGCTGCGGTCCACCGTGGGGACGGCGGGTTTCAGGCGCGCCAGGACGATCGTGACTCCGACTAGCGCCACGATGGCGATTCCGCCGATCATCAGGCGTTTTCGAAGCTTGGCCTTCGCTTGGGAGGGACGGGGAATGTCCATGGACTTGGCTGCTTGTTTGCACGCCCTGTGCCAGACTCAGGCGAAATCATTATCCATTGATTTCAAGCGGTTAACAACGCAGGATCGGTTCCTGATCGCGCGATTGTACGCCGCTAGCGGGACTGCGGAGTCCCAAAAGCGGGAAAGGTCACCGCTCGGCATGGGAAAAGGGCAGGCAAAATTTTGCCGTGCAGCCGGAAGCCCCCGCGCGATTGTTGAGGCTAAGCGAGCCGCCGTGATTTTCCGCGATCTGGCGGCAAAGCACCAAACCGATGCCGGAGCCCGCGGGCTTCGTGGTGAAAAAGGGCACGAACAAGTTGGCGGTTTGTGCGATTCCCGGTCCGTCGTCTTCTATCTGGATTGCGACAGAGGAGCCCTCCAATCGCCAGCTGAGGCGGACGCTCGCCGCGGCTTGTCCGGCGCCGCGCTGTTCAAGGGCGGCATCCACCGCATTTTTGACCAAATTGATCAGGGCTTGCTCGATCTGGGCCGGATCGCAGCGCAAGTCGACGGCCGGCCCGCCCAAAAACGCGACTGAAATTCGGGATTCCAGGGCCACGACGCGCTCAACCAGGTCCGCAAGCCGGCAGGACGCAAAGGACGGTGGAGGAAGCCGGGCCAACTGCGAATAGGCCTGCAGAAAGCGGGCCAGCCCCTCGGCGCGGGTGGCGATGATCTCGAGCCCTGCCTGCATGTCCTCCTCCCAGTCCGGCTGGCGTGGCTTGCGCCGGAGCGCGGCGCCGAGGCTTCCGGCGATCGACTTGATGGGCGCCAGGGAATTGTTGAGTTCGTGACCGAGCACTCGCAGAAGCCGCTGCCAGGCCTTGAGCTCCTCTTCCCTCAACGGCTGGCTTAGATCGGCGATGACCACGAGTTGGTGGGGCCGGCCGGCCTCGCGAAATTGGCTGCGCCGCAGGCCCCATCGCCCGTGCGTTCCCGGAAATGTCGTCGAGACCAGCATCCGGGTGGCCGTTCCGGTGAGGCATTCGGCCATGCCGATGGCGGAGGCGGAACGTCCGAGCAGGCGCTCGCTTTGCTGGGCGAGGAGTTTTTCACCGGCCCGGTTCACGAGCCTGAGCGCCCCTTGGTCGTCGAAGGCGAAAACCGCCACGTCGATCTCGGCTACCACGGTGCGCAAAAGAGCCATCGCTTCGATCGCGGTCCTGCGCTGGGTTTGCAGAACAGAGCCCAGCTAGTTGATCTCGGCGAGTGCGTCCCCCAGGGGATCGCCGTGGTGCGCGCCGCGCGCGCGAAATGAATAATCCCCCTCGCGCAGCGCCAGCAGCAGATTGGCCATTGTCTGCAGCGGCCGCGCGACCCTGTTCCGCGCCAGCGAGGCGAAACCCAGCCAACAAGCGACGATGAACAGGGAAAGCGCCCATTGAAGGGCCGGGTTGTTCGTTCGCGTCCAGAGCAGGGCCTCGGCCAGGACTACGGCGGGAAGTCCGGCGAGCAGCGCCCAGGCCAGGACGGCTCTTTCGTGAGGGAGTTTTCCGGAAGGCTTCGCCATGGCAGCGACCGCCTACAAGCCGTGCTTCTCCAGGCGTCGGTAAAAAGCGCTGCGACTGAGGCCCAGTTCATCGGCCGCCCGCCGGGCATTGCCGTCGCAGCGAGCCAGGGTTTTTTTGATCAACAGCGCCTCGACTTCCTCCAAGCTCATGTCCTCCAGCCGCGGCGCCGCCTGGCCGGCGCCGAGCGCGAGATCGGCCGCCCGGATGACCTTGCCCTGGGCCATGAGCACGGCCCGCTCGACCGCGTGATCCAATTCGCGGACATTGCCGGGCCAAGCGTGCGCGCGCATGGCCTGCAGGGCCCCTTCGTCGAATCCCGCGGGGCCCTTGCGATAGCGCTCGACGTGCTGTTTCAGAAAATGCTGCGCCAGGACCTCGATGTCCTCCCGGCGTTCGCGCAAGGGCGGCAGATGAAGCTGCACCGTGTTGAGCCGGAAGAGCAGATCCTGCCGGAATTTTCCGGCGGCGACCTCCGCGGAAAGATCGGCGTTGGTGGCGGAGATCAGGCGCACGTTCGCGCGGAAAGTGCGGGAGGAGCCGACGCGCTCGAACTCTCCCGCCTCGATCGTCCGCAGCAGCTTGGCCTGCTGGGTCGGAGGCACATTGCCGATTTCGTCGAGGAAGAGCGTTCCGCCGTCGGCCAGCTCGAACCGGCCGGCGCGATCGCTTTTCGCGTCGGTGAAGGCTCCCCGCACATGACCGAACAGCTCGCTCTCGAAGACGCCCTCGGGCAGGCCGCCGATGTTGACCGTGATGAACGGCCGGCCCGCGCGGGCGGAGACCGCATGCAATTGCTGGGCGATCAGGCCCTTTCCCGTGCCGTTCTCCCCGGTGATCAGCACATTGGCCTCGGACGGGCCCACTCGGGCGATGACCTCGAGTATGGGTCGCATCACGGCCGATTGCGCGATCAGCTGCGGCCCGCCTTTGCCGCGCAGAAGCTGGTTCTCCTGCTCCAATCGCCGGTACGATCGGACAGCCGAGCCCAATTCGATCTGGTTGCGCACGATCGCCAGCAAACGGGGATTATCCCAGGGCTTGGTGACGAAATCCCGGGCCCCGCGCCGCATCGCCTCCACCGCGACGTCGACGCTGGCCCAGGCGGTCATCACGACCACCGGCAGCGCGCTGTCGAGCGACTGGACCCTGGCCAACAGGTCGAGCCCCTCCTGCCCGCTGGTTGTGTCGCGGGCGTAGTTGAGGTCCATCAGCAAGAGTGCGTAATCGCGGGACTCGATCGCCTTGATCGCCGCCGCCGGCGACTTCACGGCCTCGGTCTGATAACCTTCGCCCTTCAGCAGGAGGCGCAAGGCTTCGATGATGTCCGGCTGGTCGTCGGCGATCAGAATGCGCGGAGAGGGCTCCTGGAGCATGTCGAAAAGATAGCCATCGGGGCGAGGGGTGACGAGAGTCAAAATGCCGCGACCCCGCGGCCGGCGTCACTTGTCCTCCGCGACCGCGATATGGTTGCGCACCAGCGTCATTCCAAGCTGCTGGTCGTAGACGGCCGCAGCCTGGCGCTCGGAAAACCGTGCGTTGGCCAGGCTGTCCTCAACCTGGGCCAAGCTGGTCTGATCCTGGACCACGGCCAAGGGGGTGCTCGTCCCGACCGACAACTTCTTCTCCTCGCCTGCGAGCGCCTGATTTGCGAGGTCGTAGGCGGCCTGGTCGGCAACCACCCGCTTGCGCGCGGTTTCGATTTGGTTGGCGGAATTTGCGACGCTGACCGCGATCTGCGCCTCAAGGTCCTTGAGGGAGGCCTCCGATTGCTCAAGCGCGAGGCGCGCGGCGCGGGCCAGGCCCCGGGCTCGGGCATTGGTGATCGGAATCGACAGGTTGATCCCGATTGCGGACGACGGAACGTCACGGTTGGCAACCATCTGCCGGCTTGCGGCAAAGGTGCTGGCCAGGCCTTCGTAACCGTAGCTGCCGATGAGATTCACCTGCGGCAGAAGGCCATTGCGCGCGGCGGCGGAGTTGGCGCGATTGATCGTTATGCCCAGGCGCGCAGCCTGGTAGTCGGGCCTTCGATTCAGAGCCTCCTGGTAATCCCGCGCCGGATCCACGTTCACGGCGGGCACCGGGGGAGCTTCAACCAGCAAAAGAGGACCATCTGGCGGAAACGATTTCTCCCCCATCAACTCCCGCAGCTGGTTGTTTATGGCGCGCACGGTGTTTTCCGCTTCCAGGATTCCCTCTTCGCGCGACGCGACCTGGGCGCGGGCCGTGACGACGTCGCTTTGGGATCCCGAGCCCGCCTTCAGCCGTTGCAGGCCTTCCGTGAGAAGGGTCGCTCCGAGCTCGCGATATCGCCGCGCGATGCGGAGATTGTCATTCGCCAGCACGAGCTCGTTATAGGTAATGATTACGTTTGTGACCGTATCGATCATTGTCTGGCGGTATTGCCATTCGGAAATCGAGCGGTTGGCCCTCGCGACGCGGACATTCACAAGGTTCGCGGCGAAGCCAAATCCGCGCAGCAGCGGCTGGGTGAGATTGACCCCGCCGAAGGTCATGTAGTCGCCCGCAAAGTTATTGTACGGCCCGCGTTCATTCGCCGCCGTTCCGCCTATCGTGTACGTGAGCCCGGTGGGCACGGCGCCGGTCAGCGAAAGACTATAGGTGTCCGAATCGACCAGCGTGGGGGGCAAAGGACCCGGGGTGCTCGGATAGCCGTAGCTGCGGGTGTAGCTACGGCCAAAGTTGAGCGATGGATCGAATTGGCCGAGGGCCGCGAGCACATTGGCCCGGGCGATTGCGGGGGCATAGGCCTCGACCTGGATGTCCGGATTGTTTTGAAGCGCGAGCCGGACGGCTTCATCGATCGTGAGGGCAGGACCGGATTCCGGAGCTGCCGGCGGGGCCCCAAATGCCGATAGAGCGGCGGACAGCAGGAAAGAGCCGATGACGCTCCTGCGGCTGCGGATCGGTGTCATGATACGATCATTCCGTCGGCCAGGCGAAGGACCCGCGTTCCGAAAGCGGCGTTGTCGCTGGAATGGGTCACTTGGACGATCGTCACGCCATCCTCCTCGTTCAAGCGCCGGAAGAGCTGCATGATCTCGCGGCCCTGGTCGGAGTGCAGGTTGCCCGTCGGCTCATCGGCAAGGATCAAGGCCGGGCGCGCCACCAGGGCGCGGGCCACACCCACCAGCTGCTGCTGGCCTCCCGATAGTTGGGAGGGGTAAAGATCCTTCTTCCCGACAATCCGAAAACGGTCCAGCAAATCGCAGACTATGCCTTCGCGGTCCTTTTTCGGGACGTTTCGATACGACAGCGGTATCTCGAGATTCTCGTATACGGTCAGGTCGTCGATCAAATGATAGCTTTGGAACACGAATCCCGTGTTCTTCTTCTGCAGGTCAAAGCGGGCCTTCTTGCCGAGCTGGTGCACGGCCTCCTTGGCGAACCAGTATTCCCCGGTCCAGGCAGCGTCATGGAGCCCCAGGATGTGCAGGAGCGTCGACTTTCCCGACCCGGACGGACCCATGATCGAGAGAAAATCGCCCTCGTTGATTTCGAGGTTGATGTCTCGAAGAGCGAAATAGGGTCCGCCTTTAAGAGAATAGACGCGGCTGACGTTGCGGAGCTGGATCATCAAGCGCTGTATCGCAGGGGACATGCCAGCCGGAGGGTAATCTTTTTGTCATTATTAGGCAACAGGTTGCGGTTCCATGGGTATCGAGCCATGGGCCGATTTGCTCGGAAGCGAAACCCGGCCGTCCCGAAAATGGGATGCCGGCGCGGTCGCAGGCGCCGGCGCTGATCAGGATCTAGCGATCAATCCGCAGCAAAATCTTGTCGAGCGCGTCGTGGTCGAGCTCGACACCCAGGCCCGGCCCGGGCGGTGCGTTGACGTAACCGTCCTTGTCGAGGCGGAATTGATGCTTCATGTAGGAGCGGTCCGGAAGCGTCGGCGGATAGGGCATCTCGAACCAGTAGCAGTTCGGCAGCGCCAGCTCCAATTGCATGTGAACGGCGAGGTCGAATCCGTTGCCCCAGTTGTGGGGAGTGCACGGCATGCCGAAAGCGTCGGCCAGTTGTCCCACGCGGAACGAGCCGGTTATGCCGCCGACGTTGTCGGATATCAGCCGGACAATGTCGAGCGCCCCGCGCCGGATGTATTCGGCAAAGGCCTGGATCGCGTTGAGGAACTCGCCGACCTCGATCGGAACGGTCAGCTTCTGGCGCAATTCGATCAGGCCCTCGATGTCGGTCGACGGGATCGGGTCCTCAAAGCTGACGTAGCCCTCTTCCTCGAGCACGTGACCGACCGCCAGGGCCTCATGCACGTTGTATTGCTGGACAGGATCGAAAAGCAGGGTGAATTCCTCGCCCACCGCCTTGCGGACCGAGCGGATCTCCTCGATGTGGCCGACGTAGGAAGGAATCGGTTCCTTCGTGGCCTCCCGGTGCTGCCCGCGGCCCGGATGAATCTTGTAAGCCCGGAAATTGTTCGCCTTCGCCTCCAGCGCCTGCGGCGCAAAATCCTCGAGCGCGGCCGGTTGACCGCCTTGCCCAGGATGTCCCAGAGGCAGACGTCGATCAGCGCGGCATGGTAATTGGTCTCTCTGGGGCCGCCCAATGCCATGCCGTTGGGATAGCCGAACCCGCCCTGGAACATGGTGGGGAACATTCGGCTGCGAGGGGCGGTGGCCGCGGCGAGTCCCGGCAGCAGGTCGATGACATTCTTGCCCAGACAGGCGTCCTTGGCGTAGGCCAGCCAGCCCGTGCCGGGAGCCCGGTTGCCGATCGTGTAATTTCCCTCGATCCCGCAGTTCGTAACGATGGAGCAGATTTCCCCGGTTTCCCCGCTGTTGATGCGGCGTATGGGCCCGATGTTCGCGACATACACCTTCACCTCCTTGACCGTGAGATCCGGCAGGTCGGAGGGCTTGATCCCGACCGATTGCGCGGCGGCGCGAATCGGGTCCGCAAGGACGGATGCTCCCGCAATGGCTCCGATTGCAGAGGCTCCTAGGAAATCTCGGCGAGAAAAAGTCTTATTTGGCATGTTTGACAACGGGGTTACTGGGGTTGGCCGCAACGATCTGATTACCCGACAAAACGACGGAAATCCGCTTGCATGGTCAAATTTAATCGCCCGAATTGAAATGGGATCGCTTTTGGACCAAACGGACCCGCACCGCTTCCGCATGTTTTGACCGGCGGCCAATTTTCGCCAAGATATGCGGATGGCTCGCCCAATCGGTGCATTTCAATGCGTGATTCTCGGGTTCATCCTCGCCGGCATTGGCTCGTGCGCGGCTGCGGAGCGCGTTGCCGTCGCAGCCGCGGCCAACCTGGTCTACATTCTCGAACCGCTGAACGCGGAATTTGCGAAGACCGATCCCGGGGTGGATGTGGAGAGCGAGATCGGTGCCTCCGGCAATCTCGTTGCCCAGATCGGCAACGGGGCCCCGTACGACGTCTTCTTGTCGGCCGATATGGAGTATCCAAAAAAACTGGTTCAAGCGGGAGGGGCGCAGGCGTCCAGCCTGGTGACTTTTGCGGTTGGCAAGCTGGCGCTTTGGACCACGGAGCCGGCACTGGACCTTTCCTCAGTCGGATCGGTCGTGCGCAATCCAAAGGTGGCAAAGCTTGCGATCGCCAATCCAAGCGTGGCGCCCTACGGGCGCGCCGCCGAGCAAGTCCTGGCCAAACTCGGCCTGACCGGGGTCGCGAGAGCCAAGCTCGTCTTCGGGGAAAATATCACCCAGACGGCGGAATATGTCTCCAGCGGAAACGCGGACGCAGGCTTTGTCGCCCTTTCGCTGATTTTTTCCCCGAAATTAAAGGACAAGGGCCGCTGGCTGGAGGTGTCCCCGGAGTTGTACGATCCAATCGCCCAAGGCGGGGTCCTCACAAACCGCGGCGCGGCCAATCCGGCGGCCCGGAGATACCTGGCTTTCCTCACCAGCCCCGCCGCCCGCAGGGTGTTCGCCCAGTATGGCTATGGACTGCCCTGACGGACCCATTCTTTGACCTGCCTTTCACCGGGCAAACGATGACATGCAGGCAGCCGCTGCGGAATTAACTGCGGATCGCTCCTTGCGATTTGCGACGATCGCGGGTTTGTCGTTATCACCATCCACGCCATGCCTTCGTCGCCGCAAAGATCCCGCTTCTCTCTGCTGCTTGTGTTGGTCGTCTTTTGTGCGGTTTGCTTTGTCGTTCCGAGGGCCTTCTATTCATTCCGCCTTGCTCTTCTGGAAATGCGCTACTTCGGACTCTTCGCGCTCGTATGCGTGCTATTCATATGGGCCTTGATCAAATTGGGGCCGAACAATCGCGGCTGATACGCAAAGCGGCGCTCCCCATGACACACCGACCGATGAGGGCGCGCTGCAGGACGCTTTGGACGCTCGGATTGCTGATTGCGGGGACGGCAACGGCGGCGGCGGAATCTCCGTCAAGCGATCCAACTCAACAGTGGCAGCTGGATTTCGACAGCGGCATCCTCTGGCATTTCACCGGCTCGGCGTCGCCCCTCGATTATGTTTTTCTTCCGCAGATCCTTTCGCTTGTAGCGCCGGCGAACATTCAGCGCCCCTTCCTGGGCGGCGAGATTTTTCTGCGATCGCGGTACAGCCTATTGATTGAGCCGATCCTTCAGTCGCCCGAGCATCACTATTACGGCGCTTCGGCCGCCGGCCTTATTGAGTGGTGGGACAACCAGCGGACGCGATGCATCTTCCTGACCAGTGGCGGCGGCTTCGGCTGGCTCGATGCGAAGGGCTACGAGATCCCGGGCGGCCAGGGCCAGGAGTTCAATTTCAATTGGCTGATATATACGGGCGGCCGCCTCCGTTTTACCGAGCGCTGCACCGCCACGCTCGGAGTCTATTACCAGCACGTCTCAAATGGTCATTTCGACAAAGTCGACCCCGGCGTGAATGCGATCGGACCGATGTTGAATATAAGGTGGAGGTTCTGATTCGGCATACGCATCGTTGAACCGATGAATATCATGGCGGAAATTCCCGGCGATATTGCGAAGGCCCTGAAAGAAAATGGGCTGGCCGAATTTTTCGCGGGCTGCACCGACTCCCACCGCCGGGAATATTTGAAGTGGATAGGCGAGGCCAAACGGCCTGAAACCCGGGAGGCGAGGATCAAGAAAGCGATGGCGCTGATATCGGCAAAGCGGGCCGAGGAAAATGCCCGGCTAAAGAAGCGGGGCTAGCCGGTCATTGAGTTGAATTAATCGCTCGAGCAAGCGTACACGGATTCAACGCCTTTGCTCAACGAGGCGGAGAAACTCTCTTCCCCAAAACTTGCCAATACCTGCCAAAACGTGGGCAAGGCAGTCCAAGTCGACTTGACAACAGACCGCGGGAGTAGGAATTTCTTACCGTGACGAGCACGGTTACAGTGAAAGGCCAGACGGTCGTGCCCAAAGGATTGCGGGCGCAATACGGCATTGAGCCAGGGACCACCCTGGATTGGCGTCCCGAAGGCGATTCAATCCGCGTGGTCAAGTTATCGGTACCCGGCGCCGGTACGAGTTTCCTTCACGCCTTGCGCCGCTTGGGCCGGGTGCCGGCCGCTGCGCGCGACCGCAGGCCGGTGCGGGCGCCGTGAAATTTCTCCTCGACACAAACGTCATCTCCGAAGCTGGCAAGCCTCGCCCGAACACGAATGTGCTGAATTGGCTCCTTGCCCATGAGGCGGCCTGCGCGGTGCCAAGTATCGCGGTGGCCGAGCGCTGTCAGGGGGCCCATGCTGCGGAGCCACGCCGCCGAGCAAGACTTTTGCTGGAAATCGCCGCGTTTGTTCAGGAGGCCGGAGACCGTCTCCTATCCTTCGATGCCGCGGCTGCCGAAGCTTGGGGAGAATATGTTTCACGCCCGGCGCTGAAACGTCAGCCGCGATCTTACCCCGATACTCAAATTGCGGCAATTGCGATCAGCCATGGTTTGACAGTGGTGACGCGAAATACGGGCGATTTTCCTGAAGTGGACACCCTGAATCCGTTCGAAGCCTAAGCTGGGACTTCACCCCAAACGGGCGCTCAGCGCCTGCCGCACCGACCCTCGGAGGGTTCTCATCGTTGAGCCCGGCTTCGCGCGTTGCGCTCCGCCGTGGCACCTTTCGCATTGCGAAAGGTGGCGGAGAGGGAGGGATTCGAACCCCCGGTACCCAAAGGGCACACCTGATTTCGAGTCAGGCGCATTCGACCACTCTGCCACCTCTCCGGGGCGGGCATCGGCGCTTGCGTAAGGAGGCAGACCTCCTGGTCCCAAACCAGGCGCTCTACCAGGCTAAGCTACACCCCGAGCACGTAAGGCGATGGCCGAAGGGCGGTCGGTGTCAACGTTTCGCGCGAAGCACCTTGAGAAGGCGAAGCGGATCTCCTTTTCATAGGGGGTATTAGCGTGTTCCGCTGCGGCATGTTCCCGGGCCATTGTCAATAATCTCTGCTTGCGTCACTCGGGTAATCGGCTTCTGCTGAATGCCTAACTCTTCAATCATGGATACCATTTCCCGCGAAAATAACAGCATGCTGCCGATTGGCGGCATCATTGTGGGCGCCCTCGCCTTAATCCTCGGCCTCTATTTGTTGACGGCCGTATCAAAGGTGAAAAACCAAGTGGCCGACCAGGAGGGGAAAATGAACGACATTTCCACCCAAGTCAGCGCCGCCTCCTCAAAGGTGGATCAAGTGAAGGCCAGCCTGGATTCGGTTGCCAAGCAGACGCAGGACGCCTTCACGGCCGTCGGCAATGACCTTGGAACGATGAAGGGCGACATCGCCACGCTCAAGGAAGCCGCCACGAAGCATGTCGCAGCGAGCGCCAAGGGTGGATCCAAGGAGCCCGTCGTTGCAGGACCCGGCGAATATGTCATCAAGTCCGGCGACACCCTCGCAAAGGTGGCAAGGGCAAATGGAGTTTCGCTTGCCGACCTGCAGGCCGTGAATCCCGGAGTGGATTCGAGGCATCTGCATGTGGGCCAGAAGATCAAGCTTCCGGAGAAGAAGGCATAGTTCCATCTGAAGAGTTCGAGGGGCCGGTTCCCGGATCTTAAGGCCGCCGATGAGGCGGAAAGAGATTCGGGATCCGGCCCCTTGTCATTTATGGACCAAGAGATGAAAACAGATCCCGGCGGACCGTCGCGATGGGTAAAGGGCGAGGAGCACAGCCTTGCGACGACGCGAATTTTCGAACTGCTGAGCGTGCACTACCGGCATCCCGTGCGCGGCACAGAACGGGACTTTGTCGTCATCGATTCCCTGGACTGGGTCAATGTGGTCGCGCTGACTCCAAGCGGATCGATCGTGCTCGTCCGCCAGTTCCGATTTGGGACGGATGATTTTTCGCTCGAAATTCCGGGAGGCATCGTCGAACCGGGTGAGGATCCGGTCGCGGCGGGGATTCGGGAACTGAGGGAGGAGACGGGCTATGCGGGCCGGTCCGCAAGCGTCCTCGCTGTGGTGAATCCGAATCCGGCCGTCCAGCGCAACCGATGCCATCTGATTCTTGTCGAAGGAGCTGTGAAAGAGAGCGCGGTGGAATGGGACGACGACGAAGAGATTGCCGTGAGTGAAGCGCCGGTTGCCGACGTCCTGGCCTGGGCGCGATCCGGGAAAATCACCCACAGCCTGGTCCTGTGCGGCCTGTTTCATTTCGAGCAGTGGTGGCGGGGCCGCGGCATTTGACAGAACCGATCCCCGACCTAGCCTGAGGGGACAGGCACCGCGCCGGTCCGAAACCTCGTTCCAAACCCGGCCCGGCTGCCCGAAAAATGAACAAACCGTCCTTCGCCAACAGCTTATCGGCCCTTGGGCCGGCCGTCGATGGCCGGTTGCCGGATGCGCTTGAGGCGGAGATTCGGCGGATCTACAAGCGCAGCCCATTGTATGCCACGCGGTTTCCCATTCATTCGGAACCCTTGAAATGGTCGTGTTACGGCGATATTCCGGCCCTTTCGAAGCGCGAGATCGTCGAGCGGGGCCATTCGGCGTTTTTCGCGGATTACGGCGAGATCGAGCGCGGATTGCGGGACAAGAGGTTCGAGTACGAGAGCACTTCCGGGACGACGGCGGGGCCCATGACCGTCATCATGGAAAAGGGATGGTGGGAGGCCCAGACCAGGCGCGCCTACCTGGCTTCGCCGATCCTGAGCGAGTTTGCGAACCGGCCGCATCGCAAGTGCGTCCTGGCGCCGGTGGGCTGTTCGAGCAATCTCTGCCCGTACGAGGACCAGCCCTTTCCCCACCGGTATTTTGACGGCACGGTCTACCTGAATCTTTCGAGCGACCCGTTCGTGTTCCCCGAGGCGGAATGGGATAGGATACTCGTGGAACTGCAGGCGACCCAGCCCGAGATCCTGGAGGGCGAGCCGATCTACTTGTCCCTTCTGGCAAGGGCGGCCCAGAGGCGGGGAATCCGGGTGCCGAGCCTCCGGGCGGTGATCCTGACCTACGGGAAGGCGAGCCGCCAGCACGGGCGGCGGATTGCCGAGGTGTTCCCGGCGCCGCAGGTGGACCTCTATGGATCGACGGAGGCGGGCTATCTTTTCGTGGGCGAGGCCTTCCGCGACAATTCGCGCGCGATCGATGACAATGCGTTCATCGAGCTCGTTCCGTGGAAGCCGGAGTGGCCCGACGTGTTCCAGATCTATGTGACGACGCGCGATCGGGAGGCGATGCCGCTCCTGCGCTACCATACGGGCGACGTGGTGAGAAAGCGGAAGACCGGATATCGGGTGCTGGGCCGGGAGCGCGACCTTTGTTACAAGCCGGACGGAGGGCTGCTTTCGCCCGAGGACATCGATGCGGCGCTGCCGGAGAACTTTGCGTGCTGGCATTACGTCCTGGTCCAGACCGGCGAGGCTCGGTGGGATTTTCATTACGTGGCGGACCACACGGCCGACCGCGGGGAGCTGGAGGGGGCGCTCGGGCGCAGCTTGGGCGACGGGGTGCGCGTGAACGCGTTTCGGCGCAAGGCGATCGCCCCGGCGGCGAGCGGAAAGTTCGCGTTGCTCAAGCCGATCGCGAGGTAGCCGGAGGCCGGGGCATCCGATCGGTGCCTTAAGCGCAACTGATGGCCGGCCTTCCCTCGACCGGAGAATTCCATTTTTAATGAGCGGTCGGCTTCCAGTAACCCTAATAATGCCACCTCCAAAGCAGGAACGCTTTACAAGTCGGGTCGGGCGTTGAAAATCCCGCCCTTCCCCGCCTGATGCCCATCTGATGACCCTTTTTGGACGCATTTTCAAATCGACGATCGGCCGCAAGTTTCTAATGGCGGTGACGGGGGTTGTGCTGGTCGGCTTTGTCGTGGGGCATCTGATTGGCAACCTCCAGGTGTTTGAGGATCCCGACAAGATCAACGGATATGCGCATTTCCTTCAATCGCTGGGGCCCACGCTTTGGGCGGTGCGCACAGTGCTTTTCGCATGCGTGGTAATCCACATTTGGGCGGCGACGACGCTCGCGATCGAGGACAGGCGCTCCAGGGGCCCCGAAAGCTACCGGGTCAACACCTGGATCCAGGCGTCTATCTCCTCGCGCTACATGAGATGGACCGGCTACATCGTGCTGGCCTTCATTGCATATCATTTGGCCCAGTTCACCCTGGGGACCGTCCAGACCGACACGTTCAAGACCAATATCCCCCACTACACGATGGTGCATGACTACCGGATCCTCGGGTTCACCGTCGTCCGGGCGGGCACGGAGGTTCTCGACGTCCATTCAATGGTGATCCGCGGCTTCCAGAGCGGGGTTGTCGCCGGGTTTTACATCATCGCCGTGGGGCTCCTCTCGCTGCATCTGCTGCACGGCGCCGACAGCCTTTTTCAAACGTTTGGGTGGCGCAATGAACGGTGGGTCCGCGGGCTGCGCGCGGTCGTGACCCTTGGCTGCGCGATTTACTTTCTGGGCAACCTGGCGATCCCCGGCGCGGTGCTGGCGGGGAAGCTGGAACCCAGGCTCCCGCCGGCTCCGATGGCCGCGGTGTCCAGGCCCTGAACGAACCCCGCCATGGCGCAACTCGATCCAAAGATCCCCGCGGGGCCTCTCGCCGACAAATGGCGCAGGCACTGCGCGGAGATGAAGCTCGTCAACCCGTCCAACAAGCGCAAATACGAGGTCATCGTCGTCGGGGCGGGCCTCGCGGGCGCCTCCGCGGCGGCGACGCTGGCCGAGTCGGGCTATCAGGTCAAAAGCTTCGTCTTCCATGACAGCCCGCGCCGGGCCCACTCGATCGCGGCGCAGGGCGGCATCAATGCGGCGAAGAATTACCAAAACGACGGCGACAGCGTTTACCGGCTTTTTTACGACACGATCAAGGGCGGCGACTACCGCTCGCGCGAGGCCAACACCCACAGGCTCGCGGAGGTCTCGGTGAGGATCATCGACCAGTGCGTCGCGCAGGGCGTCCCGTTTGCCCGGGAGTACGGGGGCCTCCTCGCCAACCGATCCTTTGGGGGGGCCCAGGTGTCGCGCACCTTCTATGCTCGCGGCCAGACCGGCCAGCAGCTCCTGCTCGGGGCCTATTCGGCGCTTTCGCGGATGGTGGCGGGCGGCGGGATCCGCCTTTCCACATACAGCGAGATGCTCGATCTCGTGCTCGTCGACGGCCACGCGAAGGGGATTGTCGTTCGCGACCTGAGGACGGGCGAGATCGCGAGCCATGCCGCGGACGCGGTCGTCCTCGCGACCGGAGGCTACGGAAACGTGTTCAACCTTTCGACCTATGCGCGCGGGTCCAACGCGACGGCGATCTGGCGCGCGTACAAGCGCGGGGCCTGCTTTGCCAACCCCTGCTACACGCAGATTCACCCGACGTGCATCCCCGTCTCGGGGGACTACCAGTCGAAGCTGACGCTGATGTCGGAGTCGCTTCGAAACGACGGCCGGATCTGGGTGCCCAAGCGCAAGGAGGACCGCCTGAAGCCGCCGGGCGAGATCGCGGAGGGTGACCGCGATTATTATCTCGAGCGGATGTACCCGGCCTTCGGCAACCTCTGCCCGCGGGACATCGCATCGCGGGCGGCGCAGCGCGTCTGCGACGAGGGCCGCGGGGTGGGCGACAGCGGGCTCGGCGTCTACCTGGACTTTGCGGATGCAATCAAGCGCCTGGGTGTCGCCGGGGTGCGCGAGCGCTACGGGAATCTTTTCGACATCTACCACGAGATCACCAACGAGAACGCGTACGGCGTCCCGATGCGGATCTTCCCCGCGGTGCACTACACGATGGGCGGGCTTTGGGTCGACTACAACCTGATGTCGAACCTGCCGGGGCTCTTCGTCCTGGGGGAGGCCAACTTCTCCGACCATGGAGCCAACCGGCTGGGGGCCTCCGCCCTGATGCAGGGCCTGGCCGACGGGTACTTCGTGCTTCCGAACACGATTGCCAGCTACCTGGCGACGCAAAAGCCGGGCTCCCGCCCGGCGCCGGACCGGGCGGAATTCCGGGAGGCGGAGGGCGAGGTGCGGGGAAAGGTCGGCCGGCTTCTGGGGGCCAGGGGAGGGGAGCCGGTGAGCCGGTTCCACAAGCGGCTCGGCGCCATCCTTTGGAACCATTGCGGGATGACGCGCAGCCGTTCGGGCCTCGAAAGGGCGCTGCAGGAGATCCCGGCCCTGCGCGAGGAGTTCTGGAAGAACGTGAACGTGCCCGGATCGGAGGGGACGCTCAACCAGTCGCTCGAGCGGGCGGGCCGGGTGGCGGACTTTCTGGAGCTGGGCGAGCTCATCTGCCGCGACGCCCTCGCCAGGGAGGAAAGCTGCGGCTGCCACTTCCGCGAGGAGCACCAGTATCCGGACGGCGAATGCAAGCGCGACGACGAGCGCTTCGCCCACGTCGCGGCCTGGGAATACCAGGGGGAGGGCAGGGCGCCCCTCCGCAACGTGGAGCCGCTCGCCTACGAATTCACAAAGATGAGCGTCAGGAACTACAAGTGAGGGGGGCGAACGTGGCTTCCGAAAACACGAAGAAAAACATCTCCGTCACCGTGCGCGTCTGGCGGCAGGCGGGCCCGAAGGAGCGCGGAAGCTTCGTCGACTATCCGGCGCGAGACCTGAACCCGGACATGTCGTTTCTGGAGATGCTCGACGTCCTGAACGACGAGCTGACGGTGAAGGGGGAGGAGCCGATCGCCTTCGCCCACGACTGCCGCGAGGGAATCTGCGGCACCTGCTCGCTCATGATCGACGGAAAGCCCCATGGGCCGCGCCGGGGCGTGGCGAGCTGCCAGACGTACATGCGAAGCTTTTCCGACGGCGCCGTGATCACGGTCGAGCCGTTTCGGGCGCTTCCATTTCCGGTCATCAAGGATTTGGTCACCGATCGGTCCGCCTTCGACAAGATCCAGCAGGCGGGCGGGTTCATTTCGGCGCGGACGGGGGCCGCACCCGACGCGAATGCGATCCCGGTCCCGAAGGAGGCGGCCGACCTCGCGATGGACGCAGCCCAGTGCATCGGCTGCGGCGCCTGCGTCGCCGCCTGCAAGAACGCGAGCGCCATGCTTTTTGTCGCGGCCAAGGTCTCGCACCTGGGCCTCCTGCCGCAGGGGCAGCCGGAGCGCGACCGGCGCGTGCTCGCGATGGTGCAGACCATGGACGGGCTCGGATTCGGCGGATGCACGAACCAGTACGAGTGCAGCGCGGCGTGCCCGAAGTCGATCTCGCACGACTTTATCGCGCGCATGAACCGCGATTACCTGAAGGCGTCATTCCGGACGGCGTTCAAGCCGGTGACGGCAATGGCGGGCGGCGGGGAGAGTTGAGCCTTTTTCCGGGGGAGGCGGAAGGTTTGCTGTAACTTTCCGGGGCAGGGCGTGTTTTCAGGGTAATTAACACAATTATCATGAAAACAAACAAATCCCTCATCCTCCCCGTCCTTCTGATCCCCGCCGCATTGCTCCTGCTCCTGGTCAATGTGGAAACGATTGCCATCGGAATCTTCAGCGTCGGCCTGCTGGCGATCACGTTTAGCGACGTGTTCCGGTCGCTCGAGCTGGCTCCGCTCCCCGGAAGGCGCCCTGCGCCTGCGCCCGCAAATGCGTTTCCCATGGGCGCACAATCCGTGTCCGCGGCCGCGCGCTGAAGGGCTCCCTGGACCGGCTTGTTGCGGATCAGAACATCGAAAGCGCTTTTGCGCTTTCGAGCACCACCCATGCGGCCCCGCCGGCGACCAGCAGGATCAGCACCTGCTTCGCGAACTTGCGGCCGCGCAGCACCGCGTCCTGAAAATCGGTGTTCAGCGTCTTCCGGTTGTTCTGCGCCAGGAAGCTGACAAACCGGGGATCCCGAAAGCGGCCGCGCGAGTCCTTCGCCAGGCCAAACCGTATGGCGGGGCGGCGGAATAGCCTTAGCAGCGCGCTCAACATGCCCCATACATCGGATTATTGGGTTCATTTTTCAATGGAAATTGACGAACATCGCCAATCCCGGGTCTTCTGGAGCCATGCATCACTTCCGCTACGTAGGCCAAAACCTGCACTGTGAATCGGTCGATTTGGCCGAGGTTGCCCGGCTTTATGGCACGCCGACCTACGTCTACAGCGCTGGGACGATGACCGACAATTACAGCCGCCTGGCCCGGTGCCTGGCGGGGCTGGACCTTCAGATCTGCTTCGCCAACAAGGCGAACGGGAATCTGGCGGTGCTCCGGCAGTTCGCGAACCTCGGGGCGGCCTTCGACTTCGCAAGCGGCGGGGAGTTGAGGCGGGTCCTGGCAGCGGGTTCGGACGTCAAGAGCAGCGTGTTCGCCGGGGTCGCCAAGACGGAGGCGGAAATCAGGCTGGCCCTGGAAAACGGGATTTTCGCGTTCCATGTGGAGAGCGAGCCCGAGCTCGCGCGCATAAGCCACGTCGCCGGCAAGCTCGGCGCCAGGGCGCCCGTGGCGATCCGGGTGAATCCGGACGTGGATGCCCTGACGCACGCCAAGATCAGCACGGGAAAGAGCGAGCACAAGTTTGGCATTCCGCTGAAGGCTGCGCTCGCGGCCTACGAGGCGGCGGCAAAGTTCCCCCACCTCGAGCTTCGGGGCGTGCAGATGCACATCGGTTCGCAGATGACGGAAGTCGGCCCGATCCTCGAGGCGGTCGAAAAGATGTCGGAGTTCGCCGCGGCCCTGAAGGCCCGTTTTGGGATCCGGTACTTCTCGATCGGCGGGGGAATCGGAATCGTGTACCGCGATGCGCTGGCGAGCGGGCAGGCCGGCTGGTGGGATGCGCAGCCCGAGGGCCGCCGGCCTCTTACGGCGGAAGTCTACGGCTCCACCCTCCTTCCATTGCTCAAGCCGCTGGGTCTGAAGATACTGCTGGAGCCCGGGCGCTTTCTGGTCGGCAACGCCGGCGTTCTCCTGACGCGGGTGGAATACCTGAAGCGCGGCTCCGGGAGGAATTTTCTAATTGTCGATGCGGCGATGAACGATCTCGTGCGCCCGGCCATGTACGACGCCTACCATGAGATCGTGCCCCTCCGCCGTGACACGACGCGCCCCTCGCTAAACGCGGACATCGTCGGCGGAATCTGCGAGAGCAGCGATTGCTTTGCCAGGGACCGGGCGCTGCAGGAGGTGGGCGAGGGCGAATACCTGGCCATCATGAGCGCGGGCGCATATGGGCGCACGATGTCCAGCCGGTACAATGCCCGCCCGATGCCGGCCGAGGTCATGGTGAAGGGCAGCGCGTTTGAGCTGGTCGGGGCGCGGGAGGTCTTCGAGCAGATGATCGAGGGGGAGCGCATCCCGGCATTCCTGCAATAGGCCTGGAAAATATTCCGTGGCAAACGGCCCTGCGGGGCGCTAATCTGAGCGTATGAATTTCACGGTCGTCGGCGCAGGTGCTTGGGGCACCGCCTTCGCCCTGCACCTTGCGCGGCTTGGACACGGCGTCGCGCTCGTCCCGCGGCGCCCCGAACAGGCGAGGGCCGTCGCGGCGGCGCGGGAGAATGCCGAGTATCTCCCGGGAATCTCCCTTCCGCAGGAGTTGCGGATCACGGCGGAGCTGGAGGCGGGGCTCGAAGGGGCCGACGTGGCGTGGCTTGCCTGCCCCTCCCAGGCTCTGCGTGAAACAGCCGGGCGGATCCGCTCGGTGCGGAAGACCCAGCCGAAACTTGTCGCCAGCCTCGCGAAGGGCCTCGAGCGGGGGAGCCATTTCAGGCCGTCGCAGGTGCTGGAGGAGGTGCTGCCCGGCGCCTCGGTCGGCGCCCTCACCGGGCCCACCAACGCGCTGGAAGTCGCAAAGGGTCTTCCCGCGGCGATGGTGCTGGCGGTGTCGGGCCGGGGAGGCGCGGGCCCGTCGGGAGGAGACCTGACCGCGGGCGTGCAGGCGGCGATCAGCAGCGGCACGCTCAGGGTGTACACGAGCGACGATTTGGCGGGGGTCGAATTGGGCGGCGCGATCAAGAACGTGTATGCGATCGCCGCGGGGTGCGCCGACGGCCTTCGCCTGGGAGACAATTCCAGGGCGGCCCTGCTTACGCGGGCTTTGGCGGAGATGGTCCGCGTCGGTGTGGCCCTGGGGGCGCGGGCGGAGACCTTCTACGGCCTGAGCGGCTTTGGCGACCTGGTCGTCACATGCCACGGCGGCTGGAGCCGCAACCGCGAGTTTGGGCAGCGAATCGGGGAGGGCGGGCGAGTCGCCGATCTCCTGGCGCACCGAAAGACCGTGGTCGAGGGCTATTTCACAACCGAATCCTTTGCGGGGCTTTGCGACGAAAGGCAGATCGGCGCTCCGATCCTGCGTGAGGTGCGCGCCATCCTTTTTGCCGGGAGGCGGCCCGCCGAAGCGCTTGCTGCCCTCATGGCGCGGGGGCTCAAGGGCGAGACCGCAGTCTCCGGTGTCGCCGGGTAAGCGCGTTTGCCCGGGGGCGTGCGGCGGCAAGGGCCGTATTCCGGCACTGGATGGAATTGTTTTTTTGTTTTCACATCCGGTGAGAAGGTATTAAGTGGTCGCGCCTTAGGTTCCAACGTCGATGCTTCAACATTTTTTCCGTGGCGACTAGAGCCGTAATCATAGAAGACGAGGAGGTCTTTCGTCGCATGTTCGCGATGGCCCTCAGCCGCGTGCGCGGGGTTCTTGTCGCGGGGACCTTCGCCGACGGGCGCTCGGGGCTCGATTTCTGCCTGAAGGAGAAGCCGGGCCTGCTGGTGGTCGACCTTTTTCTGCCCGGGCTCCACGGACTCGAAGTCGTGAAGGAGGTCCGGGAAAAACTTCCCGCCACGCGCATCCTCGTCATCACCGGGCACCCGGACGGCGAATTGCCCGCGCGTCTGATCGCGCAGGGCGTCCACGGCTTCGTCGACAAGGAGGCGCCGCTCAGCTACGCCCTCCAGGCCGTCGAGTCGGTGATGGGCGGGGGGATGTTCTTCTCCTCGCACGTTCCGCCGACGACCACGTCGACCGGCAGGAAGGATCCGAAGGTCGCCGCGGGCGCGAAGCCGGGTCCCGCCGCGCCGGCGCTGGCCGCAGTCGAGGCGCTGTCGGCGCGCGAGTTGGAAGTGGCCCGGCTTGTCGCGGAGGGGTTTTCCTCGAAGGAAGTCGCCGCCCGGCTGGACCTGAGCGTGCGCACGGTGGAAAAGCACCGCGCGAACATCATGGACAAGATCGGGGTGCGCGAGGTTGCGAGCCTCGTGCGCTGGTGCGTGCAGTGCGGGATCGTCAAGGGTTGATCCGCCGCTTCCCCGGGATGAACGGGGCCGTGCGTTGTGGGTTGTCTCCCGCGAAGGATGCCTCCATGGTGCCTTCATGGCCAAAAATCCACTGATTTACGCCGTGCCGGCCATTCTCCTTGCCGGCGCAGCGGCTTTTGCCGCCGATGCTCCGCCGGACACCGGCGATCTCCAGCGACAGCTTTCGGACACCCAGGACAAGCTTTCCACGTCGCTCCACAGCTACTCTCTTTTGCAGGACGAGGAGAGCCAGCTGAAGGCCGATGCGGACAAGAACGCGGCCGACAAGGCGGCGCTCGCCGCCCAGTTGGACGCGGCAAACGCGACCATCAACGGGCTGAGGGCGCAGGCCGCGCTGGCGCCGCAGGTCGATGTGCTGCGCATCCAGCTTCGCCAGACCCAGGATGAGCTCGCCGCCCTGGCGATGGAGAACGCCCAGTTGAAAATCCGCCTCTCGCTCGCCGGCCCATCCCCCGCCGGCGGCCCCGCCTCGCCGATGCGGCCGGGGCTCGCGGCGCAGGGCGCTTCGCCCGGCCTCGCACCCGCACCGGCTCCGGCGCGCGCGGCGGCGCCCGCGGCCGGTGCCGCGGTTGAGACGGGCAAGCCCTCCGCCCAAACGGCGGAACCGCGGATCCATGTCGTCGTCGAGGGCGACTCCCTGACGAAGATTTCCAAGGAGTATTACGGCACCGCCAGCCGGTACGGCGAGATTCTGGCGGCGAATCGCGACGCCATCCGCGACGAAAACATTCTTGTCGTCGGCACAAAGCTGAAGATTCCCTGAGATGCCGGCGCCCGCCCCCAATGACCGCCTGGCCGGGCTGGTCGCCGCTCTGGGCAGGGATGACGCGCGGGAATTGGTCGCGCTCTTCCTGGACGGGTTCGCGCCCCTTGTCGCGGAGATTGCAAGCGGCGATCACGTCCGCGCGGAGCGGGCGGCGCACAGCCTGAAGAGCAGTTCCCATCAGATGGGGCTGCCGGGGCTGGCCCGGGAGTTCGCGGCGCTGGAGGAGAAGCTCGGCCGTCCGGGCGGCAAGGTGACGCAGGCCGAAATTGAATCGTTGAAGGCCGGATATGCGCTCGCCGAGGGCCCGCTCCGGGAGTTTGCCGGCAAGTGAGCGGCGACGGGCGTTCGGATTTCGGACCGGCGTGTTTTTAATCCATTGACAAGCAATGGATAGCAGCCATACGGGTCCATCTGTAGCCGCTGATCCGATTCCTGAAACCTTGCGGCAGGCGGCGTGTCTCCCCAACGGTCCACCCGACACCAGATGAATATTCCCTGCCGAGTTCTCGCGCTGGCCGGAGCTGCCGCGTTTTTTTCCGGTTGCGTATCCGAGGTCGTTCAAAACCCGGCTGGAGTTCCCGTTGCCCAGGTGCGACCCGACGAGCCGGGCTTCGTATCCGGCACGGGAATCGAGTCGCAGGATCTCGTCGTCGTGTCCGACAAGATGGCGCGGGGAATCATCGCCATTCCGGAGATCGCCCAGGCGAAAAGCACGCCCCACATCGTGCTCGAGCCGGTGATGAACAACACGCGTTTTCCGATCGACAAGGATATCTTTCTGACCCGGATCCGGGTCCTTTTGAACAGCAAGGCCATGAACAAGGTCCGCTTCCTGGACCGGGCGATGATGGCGCGCTTCCAGGAGGAGCAGCAGATCCGATTCTCCGGCGAGCAGACCGCAGCCGTGGCCACGGCCGCCGCTTCCCGCCCCGGCGAACTCCGCGGCGCGGATTATTTCCTGACGGGCCAGCTTGATGGCATGACGACAAAAACCTCGGCTGGCACGGGCGACTACGTCCTTTACAGCTTTCGTCTCACCGATGCCCGGACGAGCGAGATTGTCTGGGAAGACTCCTACGAGATCAAGAAAGAGGGTCTCGAGGATGCGGCGTATCGTTGAGCCTAGCGCCTGCCGGGCCGCGGGGGAACGGCGCCCGCGGCGCGCCCTGTCCGTGTGCGCATGGGCGGCCCTGCTTTCATGCCTCGCGGGGTGCGCATACCCGCCGGAGACCCGGCCGGCGCCCCTGGCGGGCGATTACGTGTCCAACGCCGAGGCCCTTCTCGCGTCGGCGCCTCCCAAGGACCGCGTCCTTTGGGAGTATCGCATTGCGGCGGCCTCCCTGCGCGCGGGACGCTTCGACGAGGCGCGCACGCAGCTCGACGCCGCGATTCCGCTGGTCGGCGGAATCATCGCCGATTCGAGGGATGCCGCCCGGGCCCGGAGCCTCTTCCATCCCGAGGACACGAAGATTTTCATCGGCGAGCCCTACGAGCGGTCGATGGCCTACTATTACCGGGCGATTCTCTATTGGCGCGACGGCCAGGCGGACAACGCGCGCGCCTGCTACCGGACGGGCGAGGTGATCAACAGCGATCTCGAAAACAGGCGGTGGAAAAACACCTTCGCCCTCCTCGATTACCTGGATGGCTTCGCATCGTCCAGGCTGGGCGCGGATGGGACCGGCGATCATGCGCGAGCCCAGGCGGAAGCCGGCGCGGCCCGCCTTCCGCCGTACGACCCCGGGGCCAATGTCCTTGTTTTTGCCGAGTTCGGACGCGGTCCGCGCAAGATCGCCGGCGGCCGATATGGGGAACGGCTGATGTTCCAGGTGCAGGATTCCCCCGCGCACGGGGCGAGGCTGACGATCGGAGGACGGGTGCTGCCCCTGCCCGCGTATGACGACTTGAATTACCAGGCGACGACGCGCGGCGGGCGGGCGATGGATTACATTCTCGGGAACAAGGCCGTCTTCAAGGGCGCGACCGACGCCGTGGGCAACGTGGCGCTCGCCGGATCGGCCGTCGCGGCCGGCGACATTTACCATGAAAACGGCGAAAGGAGCCAGGGCGCCGAGAATGCGGCGCTGGCGCTCGCGACCGTCGGCATCCTCAGCAAGATCACATCCGCCGCGACCGAGCCCCAGGCGGACACCCGCACGTGGGAGAATCTCCCCCAGCGCCTGAGTTTCGCCGCGGCGCGCCTGCCCGCCGGACAGTATCCGGCCACGGTGGAATTCCTCGACTCCTACGGGAGGTCCATCCCCGGGGAAACCCGGGCTCTCACGATCCGCGTGGAGGGGCCCGGCCGCGACACGGTGATTTTCCTGAGCGAATTATGAACATCCGGCGCCCGCTCCTCATTTCAAGCGCGGCAGCGGCCATCCTGGCCGGCTGCGCGACGGCGCCG
Organism: Opitutaceae bacterium; assembly: GCA_050015855.1. GTDB lineage: Bacteria > Verrucomicrobiota > Verrucomicrobiia > Opitutales > Opitutaceae > Palsa-1447. The sequence goes on from JBEKAO010000025.1 coordinate 66,803, forward strand.
GCGCCGGTCGCCCCCCCGGCGGCGGCCGCGCCCGCCGCCGCGGGCGACGAGAGGTTCGCCCCGGCCGATGCCGCCGCGGCCGCGGCCCTCGAGTGCGAAAGCCTGCGGGAGCGCACCCTGGGCGATGGCAGGCTCGAGGTCGTCGCGCTCATCCGGAACCGCACCGCGCAGCGCGTCGAGGCGCAGGTCCGCTGCGCGTTCCGGGACAGCCAGGGAATTCCAAACGGGGACGAGACGCCCTGGCAGACGCTCGTTCTCGACGGGAGCGCCGCCGAGGCCGTTCTCTTCGCCGCCCCGGGCCCCGCGGCCGCGCGCTACACGATCAGCGCGAGGCTCGCGCGGTAGCGAAAGCGCCTATTTCGGGAGAAGCTCCGCGACGAGGGCCTTCTCCTCCTTGAGCTCGTTCTCGGTCGCGGTCACCTTCGAGCGGGCGAAGTCGGTCAGCGACAGGCCCTCGACGACCTGAAGGCGGTTTCCGTCGGTGCGCGACGGATACGAAAAGATCAGGCCCTTCTCGATTCCGTAGGCGCCGCCGGAGCAGGTTGAGACGCTGAACCACGCCCCGGGGGCGGTCGGCGTCGTGAGGGCCCGGACGGTGTCCACGATCGCGTTTGCCGCCGAACCCGCCGAACTGAGCCCCCGGGCCTTGATGATCGCGGCCCCGCGCTGCTGCACGGTCGGGATGAACGCGTCCTTGAACCACGCCGGGTCGCCGATCACCTCCGCGGCCGGGCGGCCGCCGATCTTCGCGTTGTCAAAGTCCGGGTACATGGTCGAGCTGTGGTTTCCCCAGACGGCCAGGTGGGACACGGCGGTCGTGTCGACGCCGGCCTTGATGGCGAGCTGCGTCACGGCGCGGTTCTGGTCGAGCATGGTCATCGCGAACCAGCGGTCGGCCGGGACCGCCCGGGCGTTGTTCATCGCGATCAGGCAGTTTGTATTGCAGGGATTGCCGACGACCAGGATGCGCACGTCGGCGGCGGCCTGGCGCGCGATCTCCTGGCCCTGGCCGACGAAGATCCGGCCGTTGATGCCGAGAAGATCCTTGCGCTCCATGCCCGCCTTGCGCGGCACCGAGCCCACGAGGAGCGCCCAATTGACCCCCTTGAAGCCTTCGTCGAGGCCGGCCGTGGCGACGATCCCCTTGAGAAGCGGAAAGGCGCAGTCCTGCAGCTCCATCACGACTCCGCCGAGCGCCGGGAGCGCGGGCGGGATTTCAATCAGGTGAAGAATCACCGGCTGGTCGGGCCCGAACATCGATCCCGAGGCGATTCGGAACAGGAGCGAATAACCAATCTGGCCGGCGGCGCCGGTCACGGCAACACGGATGGGGGATTTCAAGATGCGCCAAGATACGTATCCCGGCCCCGGAATCCACAATCTTTTGCGCGGAAATCAGCGAAACCTCGGGGCCAGGGCTGCATGGATCTCCCGCACGAGCGATTCGGTTGCTGCCCACCCCATGCACGGATCGGTGATGGACACCCCGTACCGCAGCTTCGCGAGGACCTTTCCCCTGCCGGAGGCGCGCGATCTTGGGGGAAACGTCTGGCTGCCCGCCATGAGGTTGCTCTCCACCATGGCGCCGATCAGCGAGGTCGTGCCGGTTGTGATCTGCGTCAGGACGGATCGGATGACCTCGGCCTGGCGGCTGGGCTGCTTGGCCGAATTGCCGTGGGAGCAGTCGACCATGATCGACCGGCGCACGCCCGCCTTTTCGAGCAGCCTCTCCGTTTCAGCGACATGGGCGGGCGAATAATTGGGTCCGTTGGAGCCGCCGCGCAGGACGACGTGGCAGTTTGGATTGCCGCGTGTCACGATCGCCGAGGCGGCGCCGTGAAGATTGATTCCGAGGAAGGTCTGCGCCTGGCCGGCGGCCTTGATGGCGTTGACCGCGGTCTGGATCGAGCCGTCGGTGCCGTTCTTGAAGCCGAGCGGCATGGACAGCCCCGAGGCCATCTGGCGATGGGTCTGCGACTCGGTCGTTCGCGCCCCGATGGCCGACCAGCAGATGAGATCGGCGATGTACTGGGGGGTGATGGGGTCGAGAAGCTCGGTGGCCGTCGGGAGGCCGAGATCGAGAACGTCCCTGAGGAACGAGCGGGCCATCCGGAGGCCGCTTGCGATGTCATAGGAGCCGTCCAGGTGGGGGTCGATCACCAGTCCCTTCCATCCGACCGTTGTCCGGGGTTTTTCAAAGTATACGCGCATGACGATCATCACCCGGTCGGAAACCTCGCGCGCGAGGCCGGCAAGCCGGCGGGCATAGTCGCGGCCGGCAGCCAGATCGTGGATCGAACACGGCCCCGCGATCAGAAGGAAGCGCCGGTCGTCGGCAAAGATGATCTGGTCGATCTGGCGGCGGGCGAGGCT
>JBEKAO010000026.1:0-49321 GCA_050015855.1 Opitutaceae bacterium
CGACGGCCAAAGGCATACTCGTTGCTCACCCACCACCGCAGTGAAACTTTTACGCCCGACGCCCGATGATCTACCCATCGACCTCGGGCCTTAACTTAGCGCCATTGAGGTCTGAGGTGGTTAGCTGGAGGTGCTTTTGCTCAATTCTGCGCGCCGGCCACGGCCAGGTCGGCGGTTATATGGAACTGGGGCGTGAGGGACCGCCGATATGCGGCTTGGTATTCGATTATGTTCTGCACGCGCTGCGCATAGTCGCGGGTTGAACGTGGAATCCGGCCGGCGCGGACCCTGTCGAGGCCGCAGTTCCACGCGGCGGCGCAATTCCATGCGGTGTCGGCCACTCCCGAGGATCTGAGCGCCTCGGCGATCCATCGATAGTGCCTTGCCGCGATTTCGTCGGCGAACGACGTGCGCGCCTGGGCAAAGGGAGCGCCCGTGTGCTGCGCCCAGACCTGCCGGCGGAACTGATAGGCGCCCAGTTCGCCGGCCGGCCCGGGCGGTCCGTCGTAGCGATCGCCCGATTCCACCTGACGGATGGCGTAAAGGAAATCGGATACCATCTGCGGCGGCGCGTCCACGCGGACCGGGAGGCTCGTTTCGGCGGCCGAGCAAGCGGCGCTGAACGCAAGGAGCGGTACTATTGATTTGAGCATTGGAGGCCTCGTTTTGTGTGTGTTCCTGAGATGTGCCTTTGATGCCTCCCAAGGGTCCCGCGTTCCCTTTTATCGATTAAAAAGACTTAAGGTATTATTACTTAGTAGCGCCGAAGGCTTAATGGTTGGACGTGAACAAGCCACCGACCTGGTCGCCAGGACAGCCGTCAATATTACAAGGATCTTCTTGATTCTTGTATCCGGCTAAACTGGGCGCGGCTGGGAATAGAAGGTGATTTTCCGGGGAATAACGCGTAATTCGTGCCAATGGACGACAATCCCCGTTTCGGACCGTGCAAATCATCTACGTTGTTTGGAGTAAACAAATAGCGTATGTTTAAAAGCATGAACCCCGAAATGGACTTTAGGGTCGGACGCCGCAAGGTTGTAAGGAATTCCGACATTTCGGTGCGCGGGTTTACGTTCGAGGCCTCGATTGATCCAGCGGGTTCGCTGCCTGGATTCCCTCCTTGCATGTTTTGCGTCAGACCCTAAACGAAATGCGCATCCCATGAGCCTGTTCCGGAGGAAATCAGTCGAACACCTCCAGCAGCAGGCCGCCTCGGACCAGGGCCTGCGCAGAAGCCTTTCGGCGCTTAATCTGGTGAGCCTGGGAATTGGGGCGATCATCGGTGCGGGAATCTTCGTACTGACCGGGCAGGCCGCCGCCCAGTACGCGGGTCCCGCGATTGCATTGTCTTTTGTCATTTCAGGGATCGGATGCCTTTTCGCTGGGCTGTGTTACGCGGAGTTTGCGGCCATGATCCCCATGGCGGGCAGCGCCTACACCTACGCCTATGCGACCATGGGCGAGTTTCTCGCCTGGGTGATCGGATGGGACCTGATCCTGGAATATCTTTTTTGCGCTCCGACGGTGGCCGTCGGCTGGTCGGGATATTTCCAGGGATTCCTCAATGAATTCGGAATCACGCTGCCGGCCGCCCTTTCGACAGCCCCTTTTGCCCAGGTGCACGGGAGCCTCGTCGCGACCGGCGCCGTCATGAACCTCCCGGCTGTCGTGATCGTGCTTCTCATTTCGGCGCTGCTGGTCATCGGGATCAAGGAATCGGCGAATTTCAACAACGTCATGGTCGTGACGAAGGTCGCCGTGCTTCTGGCCGTGATAGCCTTCGGCGTCCTGTACCTGCTCAGGCATCCGGGACTCGCGACGCGGAACTGGACGCCATTCATCCCGCCGAACACCGGCGCCTCGGGCGAGTTCGGCTGGAGCGGGGTCTTGAGGGGCGCGGGCGTCATATTCTTCGCCTACATCGGATTCGACGCAGTCTCGACATCCGCCCAGGAGGCGAACCGTCCCGCCCGGGACATGCCGGTCGGAATCCTGGGTTCGCTCGCGATCTGCACGGTGATTTTCATCTCCCTGTCGCTGGTCCTGACCGGAATGATTCACTACACCGCACTCAAGGTGGATGCGCCGGTGACCTTCGCCCTGCAGTCGACGAACGCCCCCGCCGCGCTGCGCTTCGGCGTCGAGATCGCTGCATTGGCCGGATTGAGTTCGGTGATTCTTGTCATGCTGATGGGCCAGCCGCGCATCTTCTTTTCGATGGCCCAGGACGGGCTCTTGCCCGCCGTCTTTGCGAAGGTGCATCCGCGTTTCAGGACGCCCTACATCACGACGGCCGTAACGGGCCTGGTGGCGGCCTTCTTCGCCGGTGTCCTTCCCCTGGGCCTGCTCGGGGAGCTGGTCTCGATCGGGACGCTTTTCGCGTTCACGATCGTCTGCGTCGCGATCATCATCCTTCGCCGGACCCACCCCGATTTTTCGCGCCCGTTTCGCACGCCATTCGTGCCCGTGGTGCCGATCCTTGGCGCGATTGTCTGCCTGGTCCAGATGGGCTTCCTGCCCTGGGGCACATGGCTTCGCCTGATCGTTTGGATGCTGATCGGATTCGTGATCTATTTCGCCTACAGCCGCCACCACAGCAAGCTGGTCCGCCAGCCGGGCCCGCAGATGCGGTTCCCCGCACCCGGGAATCCTTCCGGCGGCGCGTCCTGAATCCCGCCGGGCGCAGGCATCGGCTACTGCGCGATCAACCTCACCGGGCCGAGCAGACCGCGGGCCGGGGGAACCGCCGGAGGCGCGTCGGGGAAGAACATGCCCGGGGCCCGTCCGGCCCCGAGCGCGGCAGCGGCGCCGCGGGCCCGGCCGCCTCCACGGCCGCCTTCCGCGGGGACCTGCACCTGGACTTCGATCGAATTGGCCCCGCTCTTGAGCGAGTCGGTCACGTCCCAGACGTACGGGGGCCAGCCGCGCGCATCGAACTCGGTCCCGTTCAGGCGAACGCGCGCAATCTCGCCCACGTTGCCCAGGTCGAGATATACCCGCCTGCCCGGTTCAGGGAGTGCGGGCGGGTTGAAAGTCATGCGATAATCCGCCGTGCCGGCAAACGAACCGGCGCCCAGATCCTGCCAGGATTTGAGCGGGGTGTCCGTTTGCCTTTCGCCCAAGGTCACCGACCAGGCGCCGTCCAGGTTGGCAACGGTCTGGCTGGCGGCGAGTGTGGGCCACGGCCGGGCGGCGCCGTCCGGCAGCGGCCCGATGACGATGAAACGGGCTTCCTGCGGCTCGAGGACGAGGGGAACGGCCAGGCGGCCCGAAGCGGGCGCGACGCCGGCCAGGGGATGAATCGTCCCGGTCGTTGCATCCCACACCTGGGCCCGGCCGCTGCCGGCCAGCGTGGCGGTGCGCGTCTGGACCTGGTTGGACTCGTTGAAAAACAGGTATGCGTCGCCGTCCGACAGGGAGCGATGGATGTACTTGATCGGCGGGCAGGCCGCGTCGAGCCTGACATCCGGCTCGGGCAGCGCCGCGACGACGCGCGCGGTGATCTCCGGGGTCGGCTCAAGGGTGGCGAAACTCAAATCCGGCGCGCCGGGCTCGGGGTATAGGAAGCTTCGGCCCGCCACCAGGGTCGGCGTCCGGCCCACGAAGACGACTTTGCCTCCCCCGGCGGCGAAGGCCCGCAGACGCTCCAGCACGGCCTCCTGGATCACCGTCGAGGTCGGGACGATCACGGCCCGGTAGACTTGCCCGCTAAGGTTTCTCAATCCGCCCCGGTCGAGCGAACAGACCGAGGCCAGCGCATCCGAATCAATGTGATCGAAGTCGATCTGGCGCTCCATCAGTTCAGTGACCAGCCTGACCTGCACATCGTCGGCTTCCTTGTCGCCCATCCAAAAGCTGTCGGTCGGGTGAAAGAGCGCGACCTGGGCCGCGGGCCGGCCGATGGCCATCAGGTGCTGCGCCCGGCTGATGTACCGGCCGATGGCGGAATTCGGATTCAACAGGGCCCCCCCAACGGCGGGAGGCGCTTCGTTCAGGCCGCGGATGTTCATGTAGTTGAGGCCTCTCACGAGCTGGTAATCGAAGACGAACTTCCCGCCCTGGCCGGTTCCGCCGCCCTCCTCGGACCAGGCTTGGGGACGGCCAAACAGATGGGCTGCGGACCCGGCGATCTTTGGGAAATCGGCCACGATTCCCGGCCCGATCTGGTTGAGGTTGTCGACGCCGGGCACCCCGACGTAGCGCATGTCGCGCCAAAAGGAGCCCTCGTTCCTGACCATGTCCTCGCCGCCGAAGCGGCTCACCATGGTCTCCTCATGGTTGAGGTGCAGCATGTAGTCCATGTTGTGCGCCCGGCACCACTCTTCCATCGGCTTGTAGAAATTATCGCGAAACATTCCGCTCCACACATCCCAATAGTCGGCCTTTGCGCGCTGGGCCTCAGGCGTCAGCGGGGTGGCGAAGAACCGGGCGATATAGGGCTGCAGGTCGTAGCCCTTTTCCATCTTGAACGTTTCAAGCAGTTTCGGCGTCCAGGGCATGAAACCGGTATAGTCGGTCTCGTCGCCGCGGAAGCCGAGGATGGTCGTGCCGAACTCGTCGCCCGCGACCTTCGCGTAGCCTTCCTGGATGAGCTTGAGATAAGTGGCGGTCGCCTGGGGGTCGAGGTAATCGATCAGCGAGTAGAGGCTGTCCTTGTCCCTCGTGCCGTCCTCGCGCTGGCCGTAGCGGGTGGGCGAGCTGCGGTAGACGTGGCGGACAAAGGTGACCTCCCACATCCCCGTGCCAGGCGCGAGCCATTCGAACTGCGCCCCATCCGCGGGCAGGGCGATGAGAACGCTGGGCGGCCCCTCCTCCCTATCCGCTCTCCGGCCCGCGCGCTCCCCGGGGCCGCCGCGTCCGCCGGGGCCTCCCCGCCTGCCCGGACGCGTGGTGGCCAGGATGCCCTTCGTTCCCGGAGGCAGCGGAATCGTGAGCGTCTGGCCCGAGGCGACGCTGTAGCGCGCCTCGCCCGCGCTTCCCTGAAAGGCGACCTCCCAAATGCCCCCGCCCGGCGCGGTCCATTTGAAGTCTCCCCCGTCCGGCAGGGGCACAACCTGGCTCGTCGGCGCGGGCGCCGCCGGATCAGGCTCCGCGCCCGCGGAGCGGGGACTTGCCAGGATGCCAAGCGTGTCCACGGGCAGCGGGATCCGCAGCGTCTGGCCTCCGGCGACCGTGTAGCGCGCGTCGGCGACGATGCCCTGCATTCCCAATTGCGGGTACAGCCGGCTGATCATGCCGCCGGCGAATCCGTCCGGATAACCGTCGTCGCCGTCGATCCAGATCTTCAGGCCGCGTTTCCTGCATTCGTCGACGGCGAGCCTGAACAGTGCGAAATACTCGGCCGAAAAGTACTTTGGCTGCCTGCCGCCGCTGTTCATCATGTAGCCTCCGCCGCCGTTTTCGCTGACGCGCTCGATATCCGACAGGATGCGCTCCCTGCCGGGCGGGAACCCCAGCGCCCAGTGAATTGCGCCGTATTCCTTTGGCGGATTGGAAAACGTCGCCGCCGCCTCGGCCACCGAGGGCATGGTGATCTCCTGCCGCGCCAGGGCGGCGTCGAGCGGGAGCAGCAGGGCGGCCAGCAAGGCAAGTCGGGTGGGTGTTTTCATAGGGATTTTCATGATCGTCTGCCCGGCAGGGATTTCAACCGGGTTGAATTCTCTGGGGATGCAGGATAGAAGGGCCAGATGAAATCATTTCGCAAGGAGCTTTGGTTTCAGGTCCCAACCCGCCGGGCGTTCATCAACATCACCCCTCAGGTCGAGGCCGCGCTCTCCGAGAGCGGGGTCACGGACGGCCTGTGCCTGGTCAACGCGATGCACATCAGCGCCAGCGTTTTCGTCAACGATGACGAGTCGGGGCTTCATTCGGATTTCGAAAAATGGCTGGAAAAGCTGGCGCCGGAAAAGCCCCACGGCCAGTACGCCCACAACCGGGGAGAGGACAACGCGGACGCGCACCTCAAGCGCACGATCATGGGCCGCGAAGTGGTCGTAGCCGTGACCGGCGGCAGGCTCGATTTCGGCCCGTGGGAGCGGATTTTCTACGGCGAATTCGACGGCATGCGCCGCAAGCGGGTCCTCGTGAAGATCGTGGGCCAATGAGGGGCCGCAACCGCCCGATTCCATGACCGCCATCCCAAAGGCCCGTGCCCTGCGGCTTGCCTTCTACGGCGACGATTTGACGGGTTCGGGCGCCGTTTTGGAAACGCTCGTTTCCGCGGGAATTCGCTCGATGCTGTTCTTCGAGCCGCCCCGTGCGGCTGCGCTGGCGCGCTACCCGGAAATCGAGGCGGTTGGCGTCGCGGGCGTGAGCCGGGCGATGAAAACGCCCGCCCTGGAGGCGGAATTGCGCCGGGTCTTTCCCGCCCTCAGGGCATTGCATCCGGCCCACGTGCTCTACAAGATCTGCTCGACGTTCGATTCGTCGCCCGGGATCGGCAGCATCGGCCGGGCGATCGAAATCGGCGCGGAACTCTTCCCGGCGCCATTCGTCCCGGTGATCGGCTCGAATCCCACCCTGGGCCGCTATTGCGTTTTCGGAAACCTTTTCGCCCGGGTCGGCGTCGGATCCGACGGGGAGATTCACCGGATTGACCGGCATCCGGTGATGAGCGCGCATCCGATGACGCCCGCGGATGAGGGCGACCTGTGCGTGCACCTGGGTCGCCAGACCAAAAAGCGGATCAGCTCGTTCGATGTGCTCAAGCTCGGCCTTCCCAGGGCGGGGTTCAGGGCGGCGGTTGAGCGGCTGCTTGCGGACGGCGTCGAGGTGATCCTGTTCGACGGACTGGTCCAGGCGCAGGTGGACGAGATCGGCTGGCATTTGGATTCGATGGCGGCGCGGGGGGAGCCCCTGTTTTCCGTGGGCCCGTCTTCGGTGACCGAAGCGTTGGGATCATGCTGGCGGGCGGGCGGCGCAAAGGGTCCCCCGCCCGCGGCCCGGGCTCCTGCCGGGGCGGCTGCCCCGATTCTCGTCGCCTCAGGGAGCACCTCCCCGGTGACGGAGCGGCAGATCGCCTGGGCCCTCGGCCATGGGTTTGTCGGCCGTCCAATCGACACGGTCGGCGCGCTGAAGGAGGGCGACGGCGCCCACGATGAAAAGGCGGTCGAATCGGCCGCCCGGGAGCTGCGGGCGGGGCGAAACGTGCTCCTCCATGCCAGCCTGGGTTCGTCGGATCCCCGGCTTGCGGCCGCCCGGGACCTGATCAGGCGGCGCCACATGGACCTGGAAATCGTCGCCCGCCGAATCGGCGGGCTACTCGGGCGGACCGTGCGCGAAATCCTGGGCCGGGCGAAGGTTCCGCGCGTGGCGTTCGCCGGCGGGGACTCGTCGAGCTACGCCGCGCGGGCGCTGGGGGTCGAATCGCTCGAAATGATCGCGCCGCTGACCCCCGGGGCCCCGCTCTGCAGGGCGCACGCCCCGGGCAGCCCCGCCGATGGGCTGGAAATCGCCTTCAAGGGGGGCCAGATGGGGACCGAGGACTATTTTGCCCGGCTTGCCCGGGGAGGAGTTTGATGAAAGGCTTGGGAGCATGAAGGCGCCCATGGGCAGGAAGACCCTCGCACTCATCCACACCTCGGCGACGCTCGTCCCGGTGTTCCAGCAGCTGTGCAAGGCGCGTCTCGCCGCGGTCGATACGTTCAACATCGCCGATGACAGCCTCATCAGGGATGTCATCGCCCGCGGACGGCTCACGCCGGCCACCGCCCGCCGCGTGGCGGGGCACATCGCATCGGCGGAGGCGGCGGGAGCCGATTATATCCTGGTGACCTGCTCCTCGATCGGGGCGGCCGTCGAGGCCGCCGTCCCGCTGACCGGCGTCCCGGTCCTTCGCGTGGACCAGCCGATGGCGGATGCGGCGGTCGGGATTGGCGGCCGGATCGGCGTCGTCGCGACGCTTTCGACGACCCTCGAGCCGACGGCCGACCTGATCCGCCGCCGGGCGCTGTCGGCCGGCCGCCGCGTCGAGTTGACCACCCGGCTTTGCGAGGGGGCGTTCGAAGCCCTCATGCGCGGAGATTCGGCGGCGCACGACGCCAGGGTTTTGGAGGCGCTTGCCATCCTCTCCGGCCAGGTGGACGTGATCGTCCTCGCCCAGGCGTCCATGGCCCGTGTCGCCGACCAGATCCCGCAGGAAAAGAGGGGCGCGCCGATCCTGGCCAGCCCGCCCCTCGCGATCGACTATCTGGCCACGGTGCTGGCTTGATGGAGGCGGCCCGCCGTGTTTTCCAAACGCACACGCATTTCCCAATGGCTGCCGCCCGCCATTCTCGGCGCGCTGTCGGCCGTGTCGTTGCTCGCCCGAGCCCCATCCGCCCGGGGACAGGAGGAGGCCTCGCTCTATCCACTGAGGCCGAACGACCCCCGCGCGGCATACCTGACCAAGGCTGAATATCCGGTCCATGCCGACGGCATTGGCGACGATTCGATCGCATTGCAGCAGGCCATCGACAAGGTGCACGGGGGACCGGGCGGCGGAATTGTTTTCATCCCGGAGGGGCTGTACCGCCTGGGCGGGACGGTTTACGTCTGGCACGGCATCCGCCTGATCGGGTACGGCAGCCGCAAGCCCCGGCTGATCCTGGCGGAGCACACTCCCGGATATCAGGATGGAACAGGCCGGTACATGATCTTTTTTGCCCACGAGCCCGGCCCGCCCCACGGGCCGGTCGTCGATGGCAATGAAGGCACGCTTTACTCGGGATTGATCAACATCGACATTGAGATCCGGGATGGGAATCCCGCCGCCATAGCGGTCAGGGCCCATTACGCGCAACACTCGTCGCTCACGCACGTCGATTTTCGAATCGGGTCGGCGCTGGGCGCCGTGGATGAAACCGGCCATCTGATCGATGATTGCCGTTTCTCCGGCGGCGAGTTCGCCATCCGGACGGGGGTCACCGCCGCGGGCTGGCAGTCGTCCGTGTTCGATTCCGAATTCGAGGGCCAGCGGTCCGCCGCAATCGAAACCCACGAGGCCGGCATGACCGTGATCCGCTGCCGGTTCCGCCAGGTTCCCTGCGCCATCCGCATTCCGATGCTTCGGGTCAGCCATCTCACCGGCGAATCCACCGACCGGCTTTACGTGCGCGATTCGCGTTTCGAGGACATCAGGGATTCGGCGATCTGGGTGGCGCGGTACTACGATCCCAAGACCCAGATCAACGTGGAGGATGTGGAGTGCGCGCGGGTTCCCGTATTCCTGGAGTTCAATCCCTTCGTGGGCGGCCTGTCCAGGATCCCGGCGGGCCTTCTGAAGATCCCGGGCGATGGCGAAATCTACGCCATCCGCAATCTCTCGCACGGTCTGCAGGTGATTGTCGGCGGCGACGGAAAGGTGGCGCGCCGGCGCGACACGGTAATCGACCGTGCGGCGATTCCGGCCCTCAGTCCGATTCCCAGGCGGGACCGGCCGGACCTGCCGCCGCAATCGTCCTGGGTGAATGTGCTCGACCTGGGGGCCCGGGGAGACGGCACGACCGACGACACGGCGGCTTTCAGGCGGGCCATTGCCGGGCACGCGGCCGTTTACGTCCCCCAGGGGAACTACCGGATTTCCGACACCCTCACGCTGGGCAGGGACACGGCGCTGATCGGATTTCAGCCGGAGGAAACCCGTCTGACCCTGCTCCCCTCGACCCCCGGATTTTCCGATGCGGCAAGCCCCAGGGCCGTCATCGAGGCGCCGCCGGGTTCCGCGCCGATTGTTTCCGGAATCGCGATCCTGATGCAAAACCCCAATCCCGGCGCCGTGGGCATCAAGTGGATGGCCGCGCCGGAATCGTTCATGGACGATGTGACGATCCGAACTTCCCGGACGGCGACGGGCGGGGAGGAACGCTACGGCTTGTGGATCACCGGGGGCGGCGCGGGAACCTTCAGGGGGGTCTGGACGCCGAGCGAGTCTGCCACGGCCGGCCTCGTCATCAGCGGCACGTCAACTCCGGGAACCATGTACCAGATGTCGGTGGAGCACCACCGCAAGGTCGAGATGATCCTGGACAACGTGCACAACTGGACCTTCTACACGATGCAGACCGAGGAGGTCTCCGGGGACGAGAGAACCGCCTCGCTGGAGATGGAGGGCTGCGGGCAGCTAAAGTTTGTCAATTACTACATGTACCACAATTCGGGAACGAACGCGCCCTTCGAGTATGGAGTGCGCGCGAGAGACTCAAACGGCATCGTCTTCCGCGGGATCCACAATTTCAGCGGGGGGCCGTTCCCGTTCGACAATACGCTCGAGGACGTGGATTCCGGCGCGCGGATATCCCATCCCGAGATGGCGGGCTTGAAATTGAGATAGCGGGCGTGGCGAAGGGGAATTGGCGCAATCCGCCATTAAATAGTCAGCGGGCCCGGTTTAGGGCGGTGAATACGCGTTCGAAGCGCCTCGCGTTTTCGGCCGAAAATCCGCAGAATCGTCGGCATGCCGGCAAACCCCCTGGTCCGATTCACCCGTTCAATTGCGCAGGGATTGCGGCGCAGGCGCCCCGGTCGCAGCCCGACTGTCGCCGCCGCGCTTTGCATTCTCGCGTGCCCTGCGTGTGTCCCGCCGCTGGCCGGCCAGCCTTTCAAGCCGGCCCCCGGCACGACGCCGCCCGCGACGGGACATTATGACTGGGCTCCGGGAGCGCCCAATTCGCCGATCGGCATTGCCCGGGGCATCAATCCGGGCCGCGTTGTCTGGACCCGCGATCCCGCGGCGACCCGGTGGGCCGGCAACTGGAGGCAGAATTCCGACCAGTACTGGACGGACGACAACACCGACCAGGGCAGGGTGGAGGCCATGCTGTCCGCGGCCCTGCGCAGCCTGACCGGGGCGGCGACCGACGAAGGCGCATGGGCGGCCCTGTTCCAGTACCACAACGGCCGGGTGCCTGGGTCGGAGCGGCGCGGCTACCGGACCGGCCAAATTGTCGCGGTGAAAATCAACCTCAACAATTCCGAGCAGCCGGACAAGGCCGACAACAAGATCGACGCCTCGCCGCAGGTCGTCATGGCGATGGTCCGGCAGCTGGTCAGCCAGGCCCATGTTCCGCCGGGCGACATCATCGTATATGATGCCCGCCGTTACATGACCCCGGCGATCCTCACCAAGGTCTGGGGAGAGTTCAAGGACGTCCGCTTTGTCCAGGTGGACGAGGCGCAGGCCGGCCAGCCCAATAATCCCGCATATGGAAATCATCACGGCCTTGAGATGGCCGACTGGGTCCAGGGGGTCGCGTATTCGAGCGGCACGTTCAAGGACGCCATGCTGATTCCCAGGCAGATCCTCGACGCCGCCTACCTCGTCAATCTGGCCCTCCTCAAGGATCATTCGTACCCTTACGACACGATGGAAAACGGGGACGAGGGTCAGACCGCGGTGACGATGTGCGGCAAAAACTACTTCGGCTCGATCAAGGGGACGCCGGAGCTTCACGCCGACATCAACACGTCCCAGCGCGGGGTGAAGGGCGCTTATTCGCCCATCGTCGACCTGTCCGCATCCCCCAACCTCGGCGGGAAGGCGATTTTGTACATGCTCGACGGCCTTTATAGCGGGCGCAAATGGCGGTCGTATCCCCAGCATTTCCCCAATCCGCCCTTCAACAACCGCGTCGAGCCGTATGAGAACCCCGACTGGCCGGCCAGCCTGCTCCTGTCGCAGGACGGAGTCGCGATCGATTCGGTCGGCCTCGACATCATGTATTCGCAGACGAAGAACAACATCGACCCGGTCTACGGCAAGCCGCGGATCCTGATCCGCGAGAATGCCGACGATTACCTGGTGGAGATGGCCGACCCCGGCCATGCGCCATCGGGGACGCACTATATGCAGGGCGGCATGCCGGTGCCGAGCCTCGGCGTCCACGAGCACTGGGACAGCGACGCCACCCGCAGGTACTCGCGCAACATCGATCCCGCCAACGGCAGGGGCATCGAATTGATTTACCTGCCGATGGGCGGGGCGAAGGCAGCCGCCCCGGCGGCGCCTTCGACCTGACTGTTTTTCGGGTGCGCGGGGTCCCGGAATTCCCGCCGGATTGGAAGGTCAGGCGCCGACCGGCGACCTGGATTTCTCGGCGACCTCGATCATCTTCAAATACTGCGCGGGATCCTTCCGGAACTGGTCCGCGCTATGGAGCGAGGAGAAGCGGACCAGCCGGGGGGCCGCTCCGGGCTGCACATAGGCGTAATCGTACGCACCGACTGCGGGATCGAGCTTCTCTCCCGAGACGACGCAGGTCTGCAGCGGATATTCGGCCAGGGCCTTGGCCGCCCAGGCCGGATCCTCCTTGCTCAATGGAACCAGCCCGGCGGCCGCGATCCGATTCTCGGTCTCGATCTGCGACATCATTTGTGCGTGCTGAAACGACGGTCCGGCATACGCGGCCGAGGCGAGCGCAAGAAGCGCCGCCGATGACAATAGGGAATGGACAATTGTTTTCATGGTTTGAGTGAATTGAATGCGAGATGCGAATCGAAGTGCATTGAGCATGTAATATTCCATCGGCGCTCGGGGGACGGCTTCACCCGCCATAATTGACCTTTAATTGACGCGCGGGGGAAAAAATTGATCCGATTGTAATTAGCTCCTCCTTCGAAGCGCGGACCAAGGCCGCTTCGCGCGTTGATTGTATTTTAACGCCAACGTCGATTTGTTAACTTTATTTGGCGATGAATGGCACACGGGCTGCAGGGTAGCGACCCGTTCAATTTTCCCATTGCCGGAATGCCCAGGCCATCAATCTCCAGTGCGGATCGGTTCCTGTTGGTCCAGAGGATCGAACTATTCGCGGCCATGCTGGTTTGCCATTTTTGAAACGCATCGGGGCCAATTGAGATGACGCCTTCGAAACCGGGTGGAGCCGCCAGATCCCCTGCCAGCGAGGTCTTGCCGCCCGAACCACGGGCCGCCAATCTGCCGGCCATGCCCTCGTGGCCGAAAGTGAGGCGGATTCGAAACGGGCGCCGCTCGGTGATTCGGGAATACCTGGAGGCGGTCGGAGTTGTCGCGGCGGTCACCGCGGTGGGGTCCCTGCCGGTGCTCCAGTTTGCATACCGGTCCTTCGACAATGTCTATCTGCTGGCGGTGATCGCGCTGAGCCTGCGGGTGGGCCGGGGGCCGGTTCTTGTTGCAGCCGTTCTGAGCGGGATTGAATGGAACTTTTTCATCATTCCTCCGAAGTTTACGTTCCGGATCGGCGACCCGGAGGACGTGGTGATTTACATCTCGTTTGTCGTCGTGGCGCTGATCGCCGGCCAGTTGACTGCCCAGATCCGCGCCCAGGGAGAAATCATCGGTGCGGCAAGGGAAAGGGAGAAGACGCTGACCGCCTCGGACCGGCTGCACCGCGCGCTGTTTGACAGCGTCTCCCATGAGTTGAAGACGCCCATGGCGGTGCTGCGCTCGGCGTCATGGGCGCTGCAGAAACAGACAACAGGGGAGGGATCCGACCTTGTCGTCGAGATTTGCAGGGCGACCGACCGGCTTAACCGCCTGATCGCCAATCTCCTCGATCAAACGCGCCTGGAATCGGGCACAATCGCGCCCAGATTGGACTGGACCGACGTGCGCGACCTCATCCAGGAATCCCGCAGGGACGCGGACTACGCGCTGGCGGGAAAATCCCTCGTTGTGGAGATCGCGCCCGACACGCCTCTATTGCGGGTCGACGCCCAATTGACGGAGCGCGCCGTGGCCAACCTCCTGCTAAATGCCGCGGTTCACACGCCGCCCGGCAGCGCAATCTCAATCCGGGCCGGCGTCGATGGCGATCGCGTATTCATTTCGATTGCAGACAATGGCCCGGGAATTCCGACGGAGATTCGCGATCATTTGTTCAAAAAATTCCAGCGGGGCGCCGCCGCTCGCACCGGCGGCTCGGGCCTGGGGTTGTCCATCGTCAACGGATTTGTGACCGCCCAGGGCGGGGACGTCGCCTATGCCGATGAACCCGGCGGCGGGGCAAGATTTACGATTCGGCTGCCTGCGCCGCGCCCCGAGGGCGTGCCAAGCGATTAGGAGGGGTTCCGGATCCCGGCAGGCTTCGGATTCTAACGGGCGACTTCCGCCAGGGCGGGCTGCTCATGCGCGGGGCCGTCGGCGTTCAACCGATAACCGAAGCCGGAGGCCGTCAGGAGATATCGCGGCTGGTTTGGATCATCCTCCAGCTTCTGCCGCAGCCGGCCCATGTAAACCCTCAGGTAGTTCGTGCGATTTTCGCACCCCGGCCCCCAAAGCTCCCGCAGGGTCTGCTTGTGGGTGATGATCTTCCCGCGGTTCGTGATCAGCAGGTTCAGCAGCGCATATTCGGTGGCCGTCAGCCTGACCTCGCGGCCGTCCTTCGTCACGGTGTGCCCCATCAGGTCCACCTGGACCGTCCCGAAGCCCACGACCGTGGGTTCGTCGTTGGGATGAAGCCGCCGACGGAGCACCCGCAGCCGGGCGAACAGCTCGCTCGGGTCAAAGGGCTTCGTCAAATAGTCGTCCGCGCCGATGTCCAGGGCCGTGACCTTGTCGAGCTGGCTGGACCGCACCGAGAGCACCAGCACGGGCACGGCGCTCCATTCCCGGAGCCTCTTGATGAATTCCATCCCCGAGATATCGGGCAGGCCGAGGTCGAGGATGATCAGATCCGGCCGGGTGAATGCGGCCTCGGTCAATCCGGAGCCGCCCAACTCGGCCTCTCGGACGGCGTAGCCCTCCGCCTCCAGGGTGAGCTTCAACATGCGGCGGATCTGCGGTTCATCGTCGACAATGAGCGCCTTTGGCCGTCTGCGGGAGTCTTCCTGGACCAATGAGCATTGCGGCAATAAATTGTTCATGGCTGAGGCAACGTTTTGTCAACAATGCGCCGGCAGCGGCGGAGTGGGAGCGGTGAAGCAGGATGAATATTTCATAGCCCCACTCCAAGCAGGTGCCGGGCCCAGGCGGGATCAATAATTGGCCTGCCACCGACAATAAAAGATTAATGGCTCGGACCGGGTCCGAAACTCATGCCGATCCGCGCCATTCCCCGCAACCGCCGCCCCACGCAGCCGGCTTTAGGCGGAACATTGATCTATTATTAACAGGCAACGCTGTTTATTAACCAATAGTTTACTCCATATGGCATCTGAGGTGCTCTCTGCTGGTGCCAACTTTACAGTTCTATTATGTTGCTCATGGCAGGCAAGACGGTCCTGAGCAACACGTAACGAAGTGGCGGATGCTTGAATGCGCGATTATACATAAAATTAATATAAAACAAGGGACTCGACGATCCATTGATGTTGCCCGCCGAAAAACGCGAGCGGACGAACAAATATGGAAAATGCGGCGAGCGCAAATCCAACCGTTCCAGGTTGCATCGCAGGGAGATTCTGTTGGGGGAAACAAATCGCATCAACCAGGGGATACCAAAACACAAACAGAATGATAATGAAACGTACCAACACCACAAATACCATAGTGAAATGCCGGACGGCCGGACTTTTGGCCCTGGGCCTCGCCGGCCTGGCGGCGCTGGCGCGGGCGGAGGATGCGGGAGCCGCGCCTGCGGCGGCTGCCGCTCCGCCGGCGCCTGCGGCCGCCGCGCCCGCGCCCGCGGCGCCGCCGTATGGGAAGAAGAAGAACGAGGGCTTTTTCGAGAGGCTCGGCGAGGCCGAGATCGAGCAGCTTGGGACCGCGGCGTACACGCCGCCGGCGCCGCCTGCGGCCGGCGCGCCGCCATCCCGGCGCATCGGCGATCCGCCGTTCGACTCGCCGCCCTATCCGGACCAGGATTGGCAGCTTGGCGGGGGGCCGAACGTGATCGGGGACCCGGGCGCGCTGCGGGACAGCCCGTACCCGCTGATGCAGGCCATCTATGACGGCCCGAACGGCCAGGCATGGTACGACAGCCGGATCCAGCTCTATGGATGGATAACCGAGAGCGCAAACATCAGCACTTCCGGCAACTACAATCCGAGCGAGACCTCCAATTACCCGGAAGTGTATGACGAGCGCGGGAATCACGTCGAGAATGACCAGGACGTTCTTTATATCGAGCGAATGGCGGACGAGAACCAGACCACCAATGTCGACTGGGGCTTTCGAGTCGCCCTTCTTTACGGCCTGGATTACCGGTTCATGGCCTCGAAGGGCTATATCAACGACCACAATCTGTTTGTGGATAATAAATACAGCGGCTTTGACACGCCAATGACGTACTTCAATGTGTACATCCCGAGCATCGCGCAGGGCGAGAATATCATCATTGGGCGCATCATTTCGCTGCCCGACATCGAGCAGCAGCTCGCGCCGAACAACCTCATGGCCAGCCACTCGCTCGTCTACAGTTTCGACGACTATACAACCTGGGGCATCTGGACCAGCACGAAGCTCAATGCAAACTGGCTGCTTCAGGTCGGACTGGCCGACGGCGTCGACATCGCGCCCTGGGCCAAGGATCCCGGAGTTCAGCCCACCGGCTCGATCATGGTCCAATACATCGCCCCGGGCGGGCACGACTCGTTTTACGTCGGGATGAATTCGTTCAACAACGGCCATTTCGGCTTTAACAATCTCCAGGAGTGCATCGAGAGCTACAGCCACAAGTTCAACGACAAGTATTGGACGACGACCGAGTTTCAGTACATGTACCAGAAGGGCGCCTCGACGCAGCCGACGGCCGATGTGCCCTTTGTCGACGGGTTCTTCCCGACCAAGAACGGCTTTGTTTGGGCGGGCGGCGTGGTCAATTACACCTGCGACCGCATCTCGCCAAACGCTTTCCTGGACTTCCGCAACGAGTGGTGGGACGATCCGGACGGCTGCCGGTCGGGTTACTCCTCCGCTTACTATGAGGGCACCGTCGGAATAACCTGGTGGATGAACAAGCTGATGGTTTTCAGGCCGGAGCTTCGCTTCGAGCACTGCTTCACGGCCAATGGGCTCGAAAGCGCCACCGGCCCGGACAACACGACAGGCGCCGTGACCCGCATGCCCGGAGCGTACGACAACGGCTTGAAGCAGTCCCAGTTAACGCTGATGTGCGACATCACCTATCACTTCTGATCACGCCCGTGAATGGCGTGACTTGAATCCTGGGACCAGTTCCGCGATGCTCCGGGGCTGGTCCCTTTCATTTGGTTTCCCGGCCGGCGCACACGGGAAAAAATGTGAATAAGTTTTTTGGAATTTTGGGCTTCTTTGCTTGCGGAGTGGGATAAAATGGGTTGAAGTGGGGCGTTTTGGGAAATACGGTCTTTTCCACCCCGCTTCATGGCCGAAACAGGCAAAGCTTCTTACACCAGTATTTTTAAGCACACCCTCGACGATAAGGGTCGTTTGACGATCCCGTCGGCGTGGCGGGGCGCGCACGCGGAAGGGGATTCATTCCTGGCGACGCCGCATCCGGACGGATACGTGGCGGTCCTTCCCCCCGCCGAGGTCGACAAGCTGAAGGCGAAGATCGCGCAGATGGCGCTCAGCGACGGGGCTGCGCAGGATTTTTCCGCCCGTTTCTTTTCCCAGACCCAGTCGTTCAGCTTCGACAAGCAGGGGAGGGTGCTCCTGGACCCGATCCTCCTGAAGCACGCCGGGATCACCAAGGACGCGGTTCTCGTCGGGACGCTCACGAAGTTCAATCTCTATTCCCCCGCGCGCTGGGAGAAGGTGGAGGCCCGCACCGCGGGCGAGAATTTCGGCGACCTGATGCGCCGGCTCGGCATCTGACCATGCGCGAGTCCGTGGAAATCCCAACCGCCGTCATGAGCCCCGGCCACCAGCCCGTTCTGCTTCGCGAGGTTTTGGAGTTTCTCGAGCCCCGGGCGGACGGCCGGTACCTCGATTGCACGTTCGGCGGAGGAGGACACACGCGGGCGATTCTCGATTCGGCCCCCGGCGTGCAGGTGATCGCGATGGACTGCGATCCCGAGGCCCAGGGGCGGGCGGATGTCGTGCGCGAGCAGTATCCCGGCAGGTTTTCGCTCATCGACCGGGACTTTGGCAGGCTCGGGGAGATCCCGCTGCGGGGATTCGACGGGGTGCTGTTCGATCTCGGTGTCTCGTCCTTCCAGTTGGACGATCCCGGCCGTGGCTTTTCCTTCAGGGCAGATGAGGGCGTTGACATGCGAATGGATCCCCGGAAAGGCGTGCCCGCGAGCGCGTGGCTTGAGACGGCGACCGAGGAGATGCTCATCCGGGCGATCCGCGACTACGGCGAGGAGAAGCACTGGCGGAGGGTGGTCCGTGCGATCCTGGCGTTCCGCGGCACGGGGTCGCTCGCACGCATGCAGCCCCTGGTCGAATTGATTTCTGGCGCGATTCCGGAGAGGGAACGGCGCACGGCCCGGATCCACCCCGCGACGCGTTCCTTCCAGGGGATCCGGATCGCCTTGAACGACGAGATCGGCGCATTGGAACGGGCGTTGCCGGCGGCATTCGAGCGCCTGAATCCGGGCGGAGTCCTTTGCGTCATCAGTTTCCATTCGCTGGAGGACCGGCCCGTCAAGCGGCACCTCCGGCGATGGTGCGGCATGCCCGAGGACGCGGGGGACGCTACCCCGCAGGATCTGCGGATCCGCCTCGCCGAACCCATCACGCGCCGTCCGGTGACCCCGGGCGACGCCGAAATCGCCGCCAATCCGCGAAGCCGCTCGGCCAAGCTCCGGGCGATCAGGAAATTATGAGGACGCCGGGCAATCGCGCATTTGTGAACCAGGTGGTCATCGGCACGCTGGTGGCAATCGGTGTCAGCGGCTCGGTCGGCATCGGAGCGGTATGGATGCGCCATCAGATTTCGGTGACCGCCGAGGCCAACAAGGCGATCGAGAACCGCCTCGCCGAGGTCGGGCGCCTGACCCAGCAGACCAGCACGTGGATAGCGGAGGAACAGGACGTGACCGCCCTCGTGAAGCGGAATTCCGAATTGCGCCTCGGGCTCATGCCCCCCCAGGACGGCCAGGTGCAGCGGATCACCGAGGATCCCGTCGCCTTGTTCACCGCCAAGCGCGACCGAGGGCTGTTCCAGGATCGCGGGCCGCTTCAGGGCGGGGTCGAAATCGCAAGGACGTTTTCCGCCGCCGCCGGCGGAATTTCATCGGCCATCGCCGGGACGCAATCCTCTCCGGGCAAGATCGAAATTGGGGGCGCGGGCATGTTCCAAAGCCTCCTTCAGGGAGTCGCGCAGCCAAAGGACGGCGTCCGATCGATATCGTTCCGGGTGGCGGTGCAGCGCTGACCTGCAAACGCCATGTCGAAAGGCTTTGCCTCCAACTACCGGGTCGGCCTTCTCGCTGGTTTTGTCCTCGCCGGTTACGGGGCGCTGGGCCTGCGCCTGGCCTGGCTGCATGTGGTCGACCGCGACCATCTGCTGGCATCGGTCGAGATGGTGCGCCGCGAGGTCATCCCCGAATTTGCAAGGCGCGGAGACATCCAGGACATCAACGGCGCCCTTCTTGCCACGAGCGTATCGTGCGTCGTCGTCTGGGCGGATCCCCGGTTCGTGCGCCCCGAGGACTCGTCCAAATGGCCGGAGCTGGCGCGGCTTCTCCAGGTGCCGCTCGCCCAGGTGCAGAAGACCTTAACCACCAGGTATAAGACGGCCGCCCAGGCTCGCGCCGGCGCGCCGGAAAGCCTGGTGTTGAATTTGAACATCCGGATTCCAGGCGAGGCCCGGCCTCCGGCGGCCGGGGCCGCGGCGGACGCCGCAGCCGACGGCGGCGATGAAGCGCTCGACGACCCGGATTCCTCCGGGCAGCGGCCCATCAAGTATGCGGCTTTCAAGCAGCTCGTCTCGCAGGATGTCTACGAAAAGATCCGCAAACTCGGCATCCGCGGCGTCTACGGCGACTACGCCTACCGCCGCGAATACCCGGACAACGAGCTCGCCGCGCATCTGATCGGCTTCGTCAATTCGAGGGAGGAGCCGGCCAACGGGATCGAGAACTATGCGAACTTCTTTCTCCGCGGGCAAAACGGATGGGTCGAAACGGAGAAGGACGGCCTTCAGCATGAGCTGGCGCAGTTTCGCACCCGGGAGGTTCCCGCCGCCAACGGCTACAGCATCGTTCTCTCGCTGGATTCGGAGGTGCAGCATATGGCGGAGGCCGAGCTCGAGATCATCCACCAGAAGTTTCATCCGAAAAAAGCCACGATCATCATCAGCCGGGCGGAAACCGGGTTCATCCTGGCGCTGGCCAACTATCCGACTTTCGATCCTAACCACTACAACGAGGCGGACACGGCCTCGATGCAAAACGTCGCCGTCTCGAGCCTCTATGAGCCGGGGTCGGTCTTCAAGATTGTCGCGGCTTCCGGGGCCCTTGAGGACGGGCTCGTGACGCCGGATACCCTGATCGACTGCAACCTCGACAAGATCGACTACGAGGGGAAGACCCGGCCCCTCCTTCACGACGACTCGTCCGACCACTTTCCGGGCCCGATTCCGGTTTGGAAGGTCCTGGCGAAATCCTCCAACCGGGGCGCCGTGCAGCTTGGGATGCGCCTGGGTGACAAACGGTTCTACCAATACGTCCAGGCATTCGGGTTCAGCGAGCCCACGGGTTTCCCGGTCGGGGGGGAGCCCGGGCCCGCAGCCCTTCGAAGAAACGTCCCCATGCCCGGGACGGACAGGTGGGACGACCTGACGATGACCCGGATGCCGGCCGGCTATTCGGTGGCCGTCACGCCGCTCCAGATGCACCAGGCGATGAGCGTCATCGCAAGCGGCGGGGTTCTGCTGAAGCCACAGATTGTCAAGCAGATAAAGGACGCTTCGGGCGAACTCGTGTACCGGTTCGACCGGGTGGAGGAGCGCCGCGTGATCTCGGAGAAAACGGCCCGCACCATGGCGCATCTCCTGCAGGGCGTGGCAAGCGAGGATGGGACGGCGCCCACGGCCGCAATCCATGCCAACGGCATCGATTACGAGGTCGCGGGAAAGACGGGCACCGCGCAAAAGCCGATGCCCGTGGCCCTTGCCTCCGGCAAGTCCGTCATCCGGTATTCCGAGCACGATCATGTCGCCTCCTTCGTGGGATTCTTTCCGGCCAGCGATCCGCAGGTGGTGATCTCCGTCATCGTCGATGACGCCGACGAGAGATTCATGGGAAAGACTGCGTATGGGGTGCTTGTCGCCGCGCCCTCCTTCAGGCATCTTGGTGAAGAACTCATTCATTCCAACGTGCCGATCCGGCCGCCGTCGTCGGAGTCGAACTCGGGCCGCTCCCTGCTCGCCCTGGAAGGAGGCCGCCAGTGATCGGATACCTGACCCGGGATTACGCGCTCATTCATGCATTAAGGTCGCAAACGCTGCGGCACACACGCCGCGAAAAAGCCGCCCTCAACCGATTTTTTTCGATGGCCCCCAAACTTTCAGACTTTCTGCAGGAGAACGAAATTCTCTCGAGCAAGGGAAACCTCGAGTGCCCGATCTCGGGCCTGGCCCTGGACAGCCGCCGCGTCGTCCCGGGAAACGTGTTTTTCGCCCTCCCGGGGCGCCGTGCGGACGGATCCCAGTTCATCGACGAGGCGGTCAGCCGGGGCGCGGCAGCCGTCATCGCCACCCACATGCCGGCCCACACTCCGGCCCGGGTCGCCTTCGTGCGCGTGGCGGACGCCCGGGCTGTGCTCGCCCGCGTGAGCAGCCGCTACTACCGCCATCCCGACCGCGATCTGGCGGTTGTCGGCGTCACGGGAACCAACGGCAAGACGACGGTCACCTATCTGCTCCGGCAGTTTCTCGAGGGGGAGCGGCGCGTGGGCGTCATCGGCACGATCAGCTACGACCTCGGGGCCCGCACCGTGCCCGCCTTCCGCACGACTCCCGAAGCGCCCGAAATCCACGGAATGCTGGCCCAGATGCGCGACGCGGGATGCAGGGCCGCCGTGATGGAGGTCAGCTCCCATGGGATCGATCAGCTGCGGGTCCTCGACCTCTCGTTCGAGGCGGCCGTGTTCACCAACCTCACCCGCGACCATCTCGACTATCACGGGACGCTGGACGCCTATTTCGAGGTGAAAACGCGGCTGTTCACGGGCGCCCTTGGCTCCGTTCCAAAGGTGGCCGTCGTGAACCTGGACGACCCCTACGGAGCCAGGCTGGCCGACCAGGTGGGCCGGATGAACCCGCCGGTCAGGCTCGTCACGTTCGGGGAGGATCCGCGCGCCGTTTTCCGGGCCGAGGGGGTGGTGCTCAGTCCGAAAAGCACGCACCTGCGGATGACATGGCCCGGGGGACGCTCGATCGAGGTCGAGTCGCCGCTTGTCGGCCGGTACAATGTGAGCAATCTGCTGGCCGCAGCGGCGGCGGCCTGGGGGCTAGGCCGCGACCCGGCGGCCTTTCTTCCGCGCCTCGCCGCGTTCCCCGGCGTGCCCGGCCGGATGGAGCGCGTCGACGCGGGGCAGCCCTACGACGTTTTTGTGGATTATGCGCATACCGACGACGCGCTGCGCAATGCGCTGGGCATGCTGCGCCCCATCACGAAGGGCCGCCTTCTTGTCGTCTTCGGCTGCGGCGGGAATCGCGACCGCACGAAGCGGCCCCTCATGGTCCGCGCCGTGCAGGAATTCGCGGACTTCGCGTTTGCGACGGCCGACAATCCCCGGAGCGAGGCGCTCGACCGGATCTTCTCCGACATGAGGGAGGGCGTGACCCAGCAGGAGAAGATCACGTGGATCGAGGATCGCCGGAGGGCGATCAGCATAGCCCTGGATGCGGCCCGCGCCGGCGACACGGTCCTGGTCGCGGGCAAGGGGCACGAGAGTTACCAGGAATTCGCCGACACGATCATCCCCTTCGACGACCGCCAGGTCGTCCGGGAACTGATCGCCGTCAAGACACTCCGGGAGGTGCGCGGGTAGGGCGGCGCCCGATTCGCCGCGGCGCCAATGATCCGGGGAGCCGCAATGAAAGACTGTATCGAAACCATGGTGGAGTTTGATCCAGAAACCATCGCCCGCTGGTCAGGCGGCAGGTGGACTTCGGCTCCTCCCGGGCCGGTCTGCGGATTCGCAACGGACAGCCGGCGGCTGCGGCCCGGCCAGATGTTTGTCGCCCTGAAAACCGGGAAGCGCGACGGGCACGCGTTTGTCGAGGCGGCGCGGAGCGCGGGAGCGTGTGCCGCGCTTGTCGAAACGCCCGTGGCGGGCATCCCCCTCCCGCAGCTTGTCGTCGCCAGCCCCCTTGCGGCCCTCCAGGCCATAGCCCGCAGGCATCGGAGGTCGTTTCGCGGGCCGGTCGTGGGCATTTCGGGCAGCGCGGGGAAGACCTCCACCAAGGATCTGCTCGCCATCCTGCTCGGCGGCCCGGACGAAGGCGGGGGAGGGCCCGTCCTGGCCACGCAGGGAAACTTGAACAACCACATCGGCGTGCCCCTCACTTTGACGCGCCTGGATCCGGCCGTTCATTCATTCGCGGTCATCGAGGCAGGCATCAGCGCGCCGGGCGAGATGGCGCCGCTCGCGGCGGCGATCGAGCCGGACATTGCGATCATCACCCTCGTCGGTCCCGCCCACCTGCATGACCTCGGCACGCTCGAGGCCGTCGCCCGGGAGAAGGCCGCCCTTGCCGGCCATCTCCGCCGGGGCGGGGTGGCCCTTTTTCCGGCCTCCTGCGCGCAGTACGCGGCGTTTCGCGAACTGAGGGTGCCGAAGGTCGTCATCGGCGGGGACGGCGACGGGCTCGGGGCGCAATCGGTCCTCTTTTCCGCGAAGGAAGCGGGGGAATCGACCGAACTCACGCTCCGCGGCGGTGGAATCGAGGGCGGGGTATTCGTCCTTCCCCGCGTGAGCCGCGGCATGGCTCAAAACGCGGCCCTCGCCCTCTGCGCCGCGCAGCGCCTGGGGATTGGGGGCGCGGCCCTGAACGGGAGGATTGGGCAATGGCGCCCCGCGCCCCTGCGCGGGGAGATCCGTCGCAGGGACGGGCGCCTCCTCTATCTCGACTGCTACAACGCCAATCCGGCGTCGATGTCGGACGCCCTCGACGCCTTTGACGGGATCGCCCCCGCGGACCTGCCCAGGTTTTACCTGATCGGTTGCATGGAGGAGCTGGGCGCGGAAGCGGCGAGATACCACCGGGAACTCGGGGCGGGCATCCGGCTGCGTCCAGACGACCTCCTCGTGGTCCTGGGGGACCATGCGGACGAGGTCGGGGCCGGCGCCGCCGCGGCGGGCGCCGGGCCGGCGCAGGTCCTGGCGGCGATTTCCCGCGCGGAGGTTTCCGCGCGCCTTGCGGCGTTCCGCGGCGCGGTGTTCGTGAAGGGAAGCCGGAAGCACGAATTGGAGGAGTTTTTCGCCCCATGCTGAGATACCTCGCCAATTTCAGCGATCACTTCGGCCCGCTGCGGATGTTCGGGTACGTGACCTTTCGCACCCTGCTGGCCGCGTGCACGGCGGCGCTGATGGGGTTCCTGGTCGGCCCGCGGCTCATCGCGCGGCTCCGCCGGCTGAAGTTCGGGCAGCACTACGACGACGACCGCACGGGGGACCTCGCGCACCGGTTCGACAAGAAGAACACCCCGACCATGGGCGGCCTGCTCATCTTCGCCTCGGTGTTCATCAGTTCATTTCTCTGGGCCGTGCCCAACATCTGGACCTTCACCGCCCTGTTCGTCTATGCGGCGCTGACGGGGGCGGGATACCGGGACGATTACCTCAAGGTCGTCCGCAAGAGCCGCGACGGCATCTCCTCCCTGGAGAAGATCATCTGGCAGACGCTGACGACCGTCATCGCGCTGACCCTCCTGCTGCTGCATCCGGTCAGCGCGGACAAGATACGCGAGCTGTGGATCCCGTTCATGAAGCACCCCCTGGTCGCGAGCATGCCGCTCGCCGCGCTCTTCGTATTCGTGTATTTCTGGACGGTCGGTTTCTCCAATGCGATCAATCTCACGGACGGCCTGGACGGGCTCGCGATGGGCTGCACGATTTCAGTCGCCCTGGTGTACGGCCTCATGGCCTACGTCGCCGGGCGGGCCAGCCTCGCCGGCTACCTCTTCGTCGGCCACGTTCCCGGCACCGACGAGCTGACGGTGATCTGCGGCGCCGTTGTCGGGGCGGGGCTCGCTTTTCTTTGGTACAACTCGCATCCCGCCGAAGTCTTCATGGGCGACACGGGCTCCCTCGCCCTGGGCGGCCTGATCGGACTGATCGCGATCATGATCCAGCAGCCGGTGACCCTCGTCATCGTCGGCGGCGTCTTCGTCTGGGAGGCCCTGTCCGTCATCGTCCAGGTGGGGTATTTCAAGATGACCCGGCGACGCTTCGGCGAGGGCCGCCGATTCTTCCTCATGGCGCCGATCCACCACCATTACCAGAGAAAGGGCTGGCCCGAATCAAAGGTCGTGATGCGATTCTGGATCCTGTCGATCATCTTCGCCCTGGCCGGCCTCGCCACCCTCAGGCTCCGCTGATTCCCATGCCCCTCGCCGCTCCACCGCTTCTCTCGCCGCTCCTGGCCCGCCCGGTCGCGATTTTCGGCGCCGGCGTGAGCGGCGCCGGCGCGCGCGATCTCGTGGCGGCGCTGGGCGCCCAGCCTGTGATCTACGACCGGACGGGCGCCGAGTTCACCGATGCGGCGGCGGCGCGCCACCGCCTGGCCGTGTTTTCCCCGGGGTTTCCCCCGGGGCATCCGTGGCTTGCGGCGGCCCGGGCGGCGGGCTGCGATTGCCTGGGGGAGATCGACTTCGCCTCGCTTCTTTGGAAGGGGCGCCTGGTCGCGGTGACGGGCACAAACGGAAAGACGACCCTCACCGAGTTTCTCCGCCACGCGCTGGCATCGGCCGGACGGCGGGCTGTCGCGGCCGGGAATGTCGGCCGGTCGTTTGCGGGGCTGGCCGCCGCCGAGGGCGGGGGATCCCCGGACGTCACCGCCGTTTGCGAGGTGAGTTCCTTCCAGGCGGAGACCCTGCGCCATTTCCGGGCGGAGGCTGCCCTTTGGACGAATTTCGCCGAGGACCACCTCGAGCGCCACCCGGGCATGGACGCCTATTTCGCCGCGAAAGCGGTGCTCGCGCAACGGTCGGACCGCGTCTTCGCCGGCTCTTCGGTCCGCTCGTACGCCGAGGGCATGGCCAGGCGCCCGCCTTCGCGCGGCCCGGCCGTGTTTTTCGATTCGGACGGAGACCCCACGGCCGATGTGATCTGGGTCCCCACGGAGGGACTGCCCGCCGATCCGGGACTCGCGGGCACCGTGTTCTCCGACTATCCGCAGCGGGAGAATTTCGTCCTTGCCGCGGCCTGGTGGCGGGCGGCGGACCTGAGCGTGTCCGCGCTCTACGAGGCGGCCCGATCCTTCCGCCTCGGCCCGCACCGGCTGTCCCGCGTGGCCGAGCTGGACGGGGTGACCTATTGGGACGACTCGAAGGCGACCAACTTCCACGCGGTCGAAGGGGCGCTCTCGAGATTCAAGGCCCCGGTGCTCCTGATCGCCGGCGGAAAGGGGAAGGGCGGGGACCTTCCGGGCTTTGTCCGCCGGATTTCGCCGAGGGTCCGCCGGCTCTTTCTCATAGGCGAGACGGCGGGCGAGCTGGCCCGGGCGTGCTCGGCCGCCGGCCTCGAGCACTCGATGTGCCCGAGCCTGTCCGCCGCCGTCCGCGCCGCCGCCGGGGCCGCGCGCCCGGGCGACCACGTCCTGCTGAGCCCCGCCTTTGCGAGCTTCGACATGTTCCGCGGCTACGCGGATCGCGGGGACCAATTCGGGCGCCTCGTGATGGAACTCGGGGCCGTGCCGGCCCCGCCCGTTTGAATCAAAAACAGTTTCTAATTTCAATCCGCTCCAGAAACCACACAATCCGCTTATGAAAATCATCAGAATTTTCGGCATCGTCGTTGGAATTCATGTCGCCCTCGGCGTGTTTCTCGCCGTCATGTGCGTGACCCCCGGATGCAGCTCGACCGTCAAGCCCTCGGCTGCGATCCCCGCCAACACCCGCTCGAAGCCCGCCGACTCGGTGCCCGTTGTCAGCCTGCCGCATCCGCCCGCAACGCCGCTGTTTCAGGCGGTCGGACCGGCGGACGCGACGGCGGCCTCCGCAGGCGGGCCGATTTTTTACAGTCCGACCCGCCCGGGCACGGTTGCCGCGGACGCGGTCGAGGCGCAGCCGGTCGCCGGCGTGACTCCGGCCACGACATACACGGTCGGGCAGGGCGACAGCTGGTGGACCATCGCGAAGAAAAACCACCTGAAAGTCTCCGACCTCGCGGCGGCAAATAATCTGAAGCCGACCTCCATGCTGCAGCCGGGGCAGAAGCTCCTGATTCCGTCGAAAGCCCTGCCGGAGGGCCCGGCGGCGGCCGCACCCGCCGCGGCCGCCCCGGCTCCCTCGCACGCGAACCCGCCGAGCGCCGCGCTCAAGCACGTGGTGAGGCGGGGGGAGACCCTGGGGTCGATCGCGCACGCCTACGGGCTCAAGATCGGCGACCTGGCCGCCGCAAACTCGATCTCCGACCCAGGCAAGATTCACCCCGGCCAGGAACTGACGATTCCGGCGGGCGGCCATGCGGCGAGGCCCGCGAAGGCCCGGTCCGGCGCACCCGCCGCCTCCCGCGCGCCTGAAACCTCCGCCCCGGCTGCGCCCGCTCCGCCGGCGCCGCTCCCGGCCCCCGAGGCGGCCCCTGGCGCCGGCTCCGGGCCGGGCGCCGATGTTCCCGTGATCAAGGTCGAGCCGTCCGATTCCGCCGCGCAATCCGCTCCGTCGAATCCATCGAGATGATTCCGAGTTCCCGGGGAGAGATGGTGACGGGCGCGCAAACGCCACCCGCCCCGCGCGCCAGGATTCGCCTGGTGCCGGGCCCCGTGGCGGTGATCGTCATCTGCGCGATCGCCCTCACCTGCCTCGGCCTCACGATTCTTTTCAGCGCGAGCGCGGCGTTCAAGCAGGGTCCGTATTTTTACCTTGGAAAACAGGTGGCCGGGGTCATCGCGGCCGCCGCCCTGTGCCTCGTGACGAGCCGCCTGAACCTCGACTACCTGCGCCGGTACGCGTGGTGGATCGCCGGCGCCCTCCTGGTCCTTCTGGCCCTGGTCCTCGTGCCCCACTTTGGAATCCTGGTCAAGGGCAGCCGCAGGTGGCTCGGCCACGGCTCGGCCCGCATCCAGGTCTCCGAGTTCGCAAAGCTGGCCCTCGTCTTCTGCCTGGCGCATTACCTGGCGGTCAACCAGACGCGGTTGCGCGAGTTGTTCCGCGGCTTCCTGGTCCCGCTGGGGATCGTCGGGGCCTTTGGCGGGATGATCATTCTCGAGCCGGATTTGGGGACGGCCGCCCTGGTGCTCGCCGTGGGCATCATCCTGCTCTTTCTGGCCGGCGCGAAATGGCGGTACATCGTTCCGACGATCGCGCTGGGCGCCTGCTCGTTCGCGGGGATCGTCATGCTCATGCCCAACCGGCTCCGGCGCATCACCGCGTTCCTCGATGTCGAGGCGAACAAGCAGGGGGGCACCTACCAGCTCTGGCAGTCGCTGGTCGCGTTTGCCGCGGGCGGAACGGGCGGGGCGGGGCTGGGGCAGGGGCGCCAGCAGGCGAATTTTCTGCCGGAGGCCCACACCGACTTCATCTTCGCCGTCGTCGGCGAGGAACTCGGGCTGTGGTACACGATCGGCGTCGTCGCGATTTTCACCGTCATTTTTGTCGCGGGAATCGTGCACCTGCGCCGTGCGCCGAACCTTTACCACTTTCTCCTGGCAGCGGGGTGCCTTCTCCTGATCTGCCTCCAGGCCCTGATCAATATCGGGGTGGTCACCGGTGTCCTGCCGACCAAGGGGATGTCGCTCCCCTTCATCAGCGCCGGCCTCTCAAACCTGCTCCTGATGGGCCTGCTTCTCGGCGTTCTGATCAATACGGCGCGAACCTGGGGCCGGGCGGCGCTGCCGGACCACGCGCGCGCCATGCGGGAGGTCTGGAGTGAGTAAGCGCCGGTTTCTTGTTTCGTGCGGCGGCACGGGCGGCCACCTCTCGCCGGGCATCGCCCTCGCGGAGGGCCTGATTGCGCGCGGGCATGAGGCGGTCCTCCTGATCAGCCGCAAAAGGGTCGACGGCCGGCTGATCGGGAAATACCCGGGCCTTCGGTTTGAGCGTATGCCGGGCCATCCGTTTTCGCTGCGCCCGATGGCGCTTGCCCGGTGCGCGGCGTCGCAGGCCCTGGCGCTCCTGTTCTGCCTGCGCCTCATCGCCCGCTGGCGCCCCGATGCCATCGTCGGCTTCGGCGGTTTCACATCCGCTCCCATCGTCCTGGCGGGGGGGCTGGCCCGGATTCCCGTCGTCCTGCACGAATCCAACCGGGTGCCCGGTTTGGCGATCCGAACCGCCGGCCGTTTCGCCCAGAGGGTGTACCTGCCGGCCGGGGTCCGCATCGGGAGCGTCAGTCCCTGGGTCTCCAGGCAGGTCGGGCTTCCGGTGCGCAGCGAGATCGTGCGCCTTCCAAGGGCCGATTCGCGCGCCGCCCTCGGCCTGGACCCCAACCAGAAGGTGCTCGCCGTCCTGGGCGGAAGCCAGGGCGCCTCGGTTCTGAACGAGTGGACGCGGATCAATGTCGGAGCCCTGGCCGCGGAGGGAATCCAGGTCTACTGCCTCACGGGCCTGGACAAGGGGCCCGCCGAGTCGATCGAAATGAGGACGAGGACGGGGGCCGCGGTGCGCGTGATCTTCGCCCCCTTCTGCGACCGGATGGCCGAGCTTCTCTCGGCGGCGGACCTCGTGGTCTCGCGGGCCGGCGCCGGGACGCTGGCCGAGCTGATCCGCTGCGAGACGCCCGCCATCCTCGTTCCCTATCCGCACGCCGCCGATCGCCACCAGGACCGGAATGCGGAATTCTTCGAGCGCCAGGGCGGCGGCCTTGTCGTGAACCAGGCGATGATGGGCGGGCTCCTCGCCGAGGTGATGGAGGCGATCTTCAACGAATGGCTGCTCCGGAAATTCCGCGCAAACCTGCAGCGCATGGACCGGGCGAACCCGCTCGAGACGATCCTGCTCGACCTGGAGGAGATCGCCGGTTCCGGCGGCGGCGGCCCCGCGAAGCGGCTGGAGGCCGCGTGAGAAAAATGAAACCCGGCGATTCTCCGATTTCCCCGCTTTCGCGCGGACCCTTCCGCGTCCACTGCCTCGGCGTCGGGGGAACCGGGGTCGCGCCGCTTGCGATCTACCTGTCCGAAAGCGGCTGCGCGGTGTCGGGCGAGGATGACGCCCTGTCGGAGGAGGTCGGCGCCCTCCTGGGCCGCGCCCGAGTGGCCGTGGGCCCGCTGCCGGCCCGGGTCGACCGGGTTGTGTATTCATCGGCGATTCCCGCCGCCCACCCGGCGTATGCCGCCGCCGCCGCCCGCGGCGTCCCGCTCGTGCGCCGCGGCGAAATGCTCGCCGAAGTCGTCCGCGACAGGAAGCTCGTCGCCGTTTGCGGCGCGCACGGCAAGACGACGACGACCGCGATGATCGTCACCGCATTGCGGCAGGCGAACTTTCCGGCGGGATACCTCGTCGGGGGCCTCTTCAACGACGGCCTGGCTCCGGCCGGCGTCGGCTCAAACGAGTGGGTGGTCGCCGAGATCGACGAAAGCGACGGCACGATCGGCGGCTTCTCGCCGGAGATCACGGTTGTGACAAACCTGGACTGGGACCACCCGGACCACTACCGC
Organism: Opitutaceae bacterium; assembly: GCA_050015855.1. Taxonomy (GTDB): domain Bacteria; phylum Verrucomicrobiota; class Verrucomicrobiia; order Opitutales; family Opitutaceae; genus Palsa-1447. Next base: position 30,588 of record JBEKAO010000026.1, read on the forward strand.
GAGCCGGCCGAGCTCGAGGCGACCTTTTCCGCACTTTTCGCGCGGACGCGCATGGCCATCCTGGCAAGCGAATCCTGTCCCCGCTCGCAGCGGATTCTGGCCTCCCATGAAAAGGGCCCCTTGTCCGGAAGGCGCGTCTTCACCTTCGGCCGGACGGGGGCCTTTGCCTCGGCCCTTGAATCCGAGGACGAAAAGGGGATGACCATTCGCCTCGGCGGCCTGTTCGCCCCGGCCGACTGCCGGGTGCGGGCGAGGGGCGAATTCAACGCGGCGAACGCCGCGGCTGCGCTGGCGGCGGCCCAGCTCATGGGCGTTTCTCCGGACCGGGGCGCCCTGGCCGGCTATTGCGGAATTCGCCGCCGCCAGGCCGTCCTCTCTGCGGACGGCCCGACGGTCGTCGAGGATTACGCCCATCATCCGGCGGAAATCCGGGCCCTGCTCACGAGCCTGCGCCAGCGCCTGGCGGGCCGCGGCCGGCTGATCGCCGTCTTCCAGCCGCATCGCTTCAGCCGGACGGCGCAGTTCAAGGCGGAGTTCGCCTCGGCCCTTTCGCTCGCCGACCGGGTTCATTTGCTCGACGTCTATTCCGCGGGCGAGGCCCCCGTCGCGGGAGGAACGGCGGCCGACATCTGCGCCGAGATGCAGCGGCGGGCGCCGGCGGTCCCGGCGGACCATCTCGCCGGGGACGGCGCGGCGCATCTTTTTCAGGCGTTGTCGCGCGAGGTCGGATCCGATGACCTCGTCGTGTTTGTCGGCGCTGGCGACATCGACCGCCGGGCCCGGGAATGGCTCGGGGAGCGCCGGATCGCCGCGGCGAATGCGAAGCGCTGGGACGGGTTCGCCGAGGCGGTGCGGGTGGGGCTTGGCCGGGAGACGAAGCTGAGGCGGGAGGAGCCGCTTGCCAAGAAGACGACCCTCGGGGTCGGGGGCGCCGCCCGCCTGTATGCCGAGCCGGCCGGCGTCGACGATCTGCGCCGTCTTCTCGAACTGGCCTCGGAGCGGAATATTTCCGTCCATCTCCTGGGCCGCGGGTCGAATTTGATCGTGCCGGACGAGGGGGTCGACGGGCTTGTCATCGCGCTCGCAAACGAAGCGTGGTCGCGATTCGAGGTGCGAGGCGGGGGCCGCGTCTGGGCCGGGGCGGGACTGCGGCTCAAGAGCCTGTGCGGGCTCGCCGCCGCCGCGGGCCTCGCGGGCTTCGAGTTTCTCGAGGGGATTCCGGGCAGCGTCGGCGGCGCATTGCGCATGAACGCGGGCGCCATGGGCGGCTGGATCTTCGACCTGGTCGAGGAGGTTGGGCTGATGACGCTCAAGGGGGAGGCGAAAACCCTTCGCCGGCAGGAGCTGCACGCCGACTACCGCCATTGCGCCGAACTGCTGGACGCCATCGCCCTGGGGGCCCTGTTCAAGCCCTCCGGCGAAAAGGCGGCCGGGGAGATCTCGCGCCAGATAGGGATTTTCAAAAGGAGGCGCCGCGAGAGCCAGCCGAGGGAGCCGAGCGCCGGTTGCGTGTTCAAGAACCCCCCGGGCGACTCGGCCGGACGGCTCATCGACGCCAGCGGGCTGAAGGGGGAGAGGGTGGGGGACGCGGAGATTTCGCCCGTGCATGCGAACTTCATCATCAACCGCGGCTCGGCGACGGGCGCCGAGGTGATCGAGCTGATCCGGCGCGTGCGGGCGCGCGTGCGCGGCCTCCACGGGGTGGAGCTCGAGCCGGAGGTGATGCTCTACGGGCGCAATTGGAAGGACGAGCTATGAATGAACCGGTGATCGCGGTGTTGGCCGGAGGAACCTCGGCGGAGCGCGAAGTCTCCCTTGGATCGGGACGGGCCTGCGCCCTTGCGCTCGCATACTCCCACCCGACCCGCCTTTTCCGGGTGGACAGCGACGCCCTGCCGGCCGGCCTGGACCCGGCCCGCCACGTGGTCTTCTCCCTCCTGCACGGGACGTTCGGCGAGGACGGGGGGATGCAGGCCCTCCTCGAGCGGGCGGGGATCGCTTTTTCCGGATGCGATTCGGAATCGAGCCGCCGGACAATGGACAAGGCGGGCACGAAGGCATTGGCGGCCGCCCGCGGCATCCGGGTCGCCGACGCGGTCGTATTCTCGGCCGGCGCGAAGCCCGATGCGGGCGCGATTGCGAAGCGCATCGGCGAGGATCTGGTCGTCAAGCCCAACGACCAGGGCAGCAGCGTGGGCCTGAGCCTGGTTTCGAACCGGGCGGAATTGGAGGCGGCCCTCGCCGGCATATCAGCTGGCCGGTGGCTCGCCGAGCGGCGGATCCGCGGGAGGGAGCTGTCCATCGGAGTCCTCGGCGGCCGGGCGATGGGAATCGTGGAGATCCGCCCCCGCTCCGGCGTGTACGACTACGCGAGCAAATACACGAAGGGCCTGACCGAATACGTCGCGCCCGCGCCCGTCGACCCGACGGTTGCCGCCGGGATCCGGGCGGCCGCCGAGACCGCGTTTGCGGCATGCGGTTGCCGGGATTACGCCCGCGTGGATTTCATCCTTACCCCGGCGAACGAACCGTTTTTGCTCGAAATCAACACGCTTCCCGGCATGAAGGAGACCAGTCTGCTGCCGATGAGTGCGCACTGCGCGGGGTTGGATTTCATCGCTTTGGTCCGGGAGATGGCAAAACCCGCGTTGGAGCGTTTTCATCGGTCCGCGGAGGCATTGAAAACGTGAGCCGAGAAACCCTCGCCCTTCCCGCGACCCGAAGCTGGAGAGAAATTCCCCAGCACGTGAGGTCGCGCGCCATGTCAAGGGAGGGCCGCAGGCGCAGGCTGGGACAGACGCTGGGGATGGTCGCCGGATTCGCGACCCTGGCGGCGGTCGCCTGGGCGGGCTGGCAGGTCGTGACGGTCCTGCAAAACTCGCCCCGTCCGGCGGCAGTCTCGGCGGACGCGGTCCCGATCGGGGACAACCTGACCCTGTCGTCCGACGGGGTCCTCAACAAGGACACGGCCTGGCTCAAGCGCTCGCTTGCCCTTCCAAAGAATGCCACGCTGATGGGCCTCGACATGCGGCAGGCCCAGGAGCGGATAAAGGCGAGCGGCCAGGTGGCCTCCGTCAGCCTGGTGCGCAAGTTTCCCGCGACCTTGTCGGTGGTGGTCTCGGAGCGCTCGCCCGTGGCGCGCATCCTGGCGCAAACGGCGGACGGAAGCACGCGCGCCCTCCTCGTGTCCCGCGAGGGCATTGTCTACGAGGGGGCCGACTATGACCCGGCGATGATATCCGGATTGCCGTGGCTGGACGGCGTGAGGCTCGTCCAAAGGGGGCGCGGGCTGGCGCCGATCGAGGGAATGGCGGTTGTGGCCGACCTCCTCTCCCAGGCCCGGCTTGAGGCCGACTGGCTTTACCGCAACTGGACGGTCCTTTCGCTTGCCCGGCTCCAATCCGACGGGCAGATCGAGGTGCGCACCCGCGACGGGGTGAAGATCACGTTTGGGACGGCGGAGGATTTCTTCCACCAGATCGCAAGGCTCGACACCACGCTCGACAAGATCTCCGCGGAGGGGGGGCCGGCGGCGAGGGCGGCCCTTCGCGAAATCAATCTTTCCCTCGGAGCCCGCCCGGGCGGCCAGGAAGTCGATGTGCCGGTCAAATTTGCCGCGGGCCCGGCCCCGGATGGATCGCCCCAGGTCCCGGGCGCAGGCGAAACCGTTCGCGCGCCGGCGCGCCCCGATGTCGCCGCCTTCCCCAATTTTCAACTGCACCTTCCCTGAATTGAAATCCCAACACACTTTCATCGGCGCCGTTGAAATCGGCACCTCCAAGATCACGGCCCTTGTCGGAGAGTATTCCGGGCGCGAGATGGCCATCATCGGCCGCGGCGAATGCCAGTCCCGCGGGGTGATCAAGGGGTCCATCGCCGATTTCAAGGCCGCGAGCGACGGCACCCAGGCCGCCATAGAGCAGGCCGAGCGCGACGCCGGCGAGCGCATCGACTGCGTCTTCCTCGCGCAGAGCGGGGGCCACCTCGAGGGATTCTACAACGAGGCGTCGGTCAACGTGAAGGCGGCCGACAACATGATCGACAAGGACGACATCCGGACCGTCTGCGAGCTGGCAAAGTCGAAGGAGCTGCCGGCGGAGCGGATGGTGGTCCACCACATTCGCAGGCCCTACCGGGTCGACAGCCGCCTCGTCCCGACGTCGCCCGAGAACCTTGTCGGCCAGAGGCTTGAGGTCGGCTACTGGACCGTGCATGGACAGGAGCAGCGCCTGGCGGACTTCATCCACGTGATCCGCGGCTGCAACCTGGAGGTGCGCGAACTCGTGCTGTCGAGCCTCGCCTCGGGGCACATGGTGACGACGGCCGAGGAGCGGCAGAACGGGGTGCTGGCCATCGACATCGGCGCCGGAACGACCGATTACGTCATTTACCGGGACGGCGTGCCGCACACGACCGGCGTCGTGCCGATCGGCGGCGCCCACCTGACGAATGACCTGAGCATCGGCCTGCGCCTGACCGAGGGGCAGGCGGAAAAGCTCAAGCTCCGGTTCGGGCGCGCCGTGGTGCAGGCCCGCGACCGCGCCGAGCGGGTCTGGCTCGACGGGAATTTCGCGATCGGCGACCGGCAGTTTTCGCGCCTGGCGATCGAGCAGATAACGGCGGCGAGGACCTGGGAGCTCCTCGACGTCGTCAAGAGAAGGCTCGGCCCGTCGTTTTCCGCCGAATCCTGCACGGCGGGGGTCGTCCTCACCGGAGGCACGGCGAAGCTGCCGGCGATCACCGACTGCGCGGCGAAGGTCTTCGGCACCTCGGCGCATTTGGGGGAGGCGCCGTCCTGGGTCGCCGAGAATCTGCGCGACCCGGGATTCCACACCGCCCTCGGCGTCCTTTACTACGGCGTCAACGCCCAGGCGGAAAACGCCGCGGGAGTCCGCCGCCGGGGCGGCTTCCTGCGCGGAGTCACGCGGCTTTTCGCGAACGCCTGACACAAAATGGACCTGAACGAACTTCCGCTCGAGCACCCGCTCCTCTCCGACCGCAACGTGGCGATCAAGCTGATCGGGGTCGGCGGCGCCGGCTCCAACGCCGTCGACCGCCTGAAGATGGAGAATCTCGACCGCCTCGAGCTCGCGGTCATCAACACGGACCACCAGGCGCTTTCCTGCTCGCCGGTGCAGGACAAGATCCTCATCGGAATGAGCGTGACCCGGGGGCTCGGCGCCGGGGGCGATCCCGAGCTCGGCCGGGAGGCCGCGGAGGCCGACCGCGAGAAAATCGCGGCCGTGGCGAAGGACTGCGACCTGGTCTTCATTCTGGCGGGGATGGGCGGCGGGACGGGCAGCGGCGCCTCGCCCGTCGTCGCGGAGATCGCCGCCGAACAGGGGGCGCTCGTCATCGCCTTCGTCTCGATGCCTTTCAGCTTCGAGGGCGGCCGCCGGCTGAAGCAGGCGGACGAGGCCCTGCGCGCCCTGCGGCAGGTCTGCGACGCCGTGATCCCCCTCCCGAACGATGTCCTCCTTCAGGAGGCGGCGGACAGCGAAACCGTGCTCGACTCCTTCGCACGGGCCGACGAGTGGGTCGGCCGCGGGGTGAAATCGATCTGGTCGATGCTCTTCAAGACCGGCCTCATCAACATCGATTTTGCCACGCTGCGGCAGGCGTTCCAGCAAAGGGGCGGCAAGACGCTCTTCGGCCTGGGGGAGGGGAGCGGGGACAATTCCGTCGCCGACGCGATCGCAAGCCTCAAGCTTTGCCCGCTCCTTCACACCCCGGAGTTCTCCCGCAAGGCGGACCGCCTCCTCGTGAACCTCATCGGCGGCACCGACCTCACGCTTCCCAAGGTGAACGAAATCATGAACGCCGTGGCCGAGCAGTTCGGGCGCGAGGCCCATATCGTCATGGGCGCCGTCATCGACGAGGCCATGCAGGGCCGGGTGGAGATCTGCGTCCTCGGCACAAGCGACATGGGCGGCCGCGCCGGAGGCAGCCGGCAGCCATTTGCAGGCCGGCGCCCGAGGGCGCGGGATGCCCATGCGGCCGCGCACGGCGGAGTTGCCCAGCAGCCGAACGGGACCTCCGTCCAAACGGCCGTTGCGACCCCCGCTTCGGAATCGGGTCCGTCCGCGCCCCCGGGACCCGCATCGCCCGCGGAGTCCAAAGCGGCCGCGCTTGCCAAGGTTCAACAGGACGAGTTCGGGTTCGGAGAACTCGAAAGCCGCGGGCACTTTGAGAAGACCGACCGGAACCTCTTCGACGGCCAGGACCTCGACGTTCCCACCTACCTGCGGAAGGGGATCAAGATCGTCCTTTGAAGGACGCATCCGAATCGGGAAGTTCGCGACCGCGCGCACGATGGATGTGCCCGGCGATCTTCCTGGCTGTGCTGGCGGCCTACCTTCCGGCGATTCGCAGCGGCTTTGTCTGGGACGACGACGCGCATGTCACCAGGGCCGCGCTGCGATCGGCCGACGGCCTGCGGCGGATTTGGTTCGAGCCGGGAGCCACGCAGCAATACTACCCGGTGCTGCACAGCGCCTTCTGGCTCGAGCACCGTATTTGGGGCGACTCGCCGCTCGGCTACCACCTGCTGAACGTGCTTCTGCATTCGGCGGCGGCATGCCTCGTGGCCTTTGTCCTTCGGCAGGTCTGGTCCGGGAGCGGGAAATCCGAACCCTCCGCCGCAGCCTGGCTCGCCGCCTTCCTTTTTGCGCTTCATCCGGTGTGCGTCGAATCGGTGGCCTGGATTTCCGAGCAGAAGAACACGCTGTCGACCGTTTTCTATCTCCTCGCCGCACTCGCCTACCTTCGCTGGGACGAGGCGCGGGCGGGGCGCTCCGCCCGTCCGCGCATTTATTGGCTGGCGACCGGGCTGTTCGTCCTGGCCCTGCTGAGCAAGACCGTCACCGCAACGCTGCCGGCGGCATTGCTGGTCGTGTTCTGGTGGCGGGGCGGACGCCTGTCGTGGCGGAGGGACGTGGCGCCGCTGCTCCCTTGGTTTGGCCTTGGGGCCGGAGCCGGCTGGCTCACCGTCTGGATGGAGCGCACGATGCTCAAGGACAACGGTGCCGCGATTGCATTGAGTTTTCTCGATCGGTGCCTCCTCGCGGGCCGGCTGGCGTGGTTCTATCTGGGGAAACTGATCTGGCCCGCGAATCTCGTTTTCATTTATCCGCATTGGCGCGTGGACGGCGGGGAGTTGTGGCAATACCTGTTTCCCGCGGCGGCATTGGCCCTTTTGATCGCCTTGTGGAAAATCGCCCGGCGGCGGTCGCGGGGGCCGCTGGCCGCCTTTCTCTTTTTCGGCGGCTCGTTGTTTCCCGCCCTCGGGTTTTTCGATCTTTATCCGTTTCTCTATTCGTACGCGGCGGACCACTTCCAATACCTCGCAAGCCTGGGAATCATCGCGCTGGCAGCCGCCGGCTGGGACTCGTGGCGTTCCCGCGCGATCCCGACCGGCCGGATTTCCCTGTCCGGCGCCGCAGCAGTCGCGAGCCTGGCCATCCTCGGCCTCCTGACAAACCTCCAGTGCCGGACCTATCGGGACGCGGAGACCCTTTACAAGGCGACGCTTGCAAGGAATCCCGGCTGCTGGATGGCGGAGTACAACCTGGGCGTCACCCTGTCCGGCCTTGGCCGGATCCCCGAGGCAATCGCCTGCTATGAGGGGGCGATCCGGCTCAAGCCCGATTTTCTACAGGCCTTGAACAACCTGGGCGCCGTCCTTGAATCGAGCGGCCGGTCGCCGGAGGCCGCCGGGTATTATGAGCGGGCCCTGCGTCTCGATCCGGACAGTCCGGCGGCCCATTATAATCTGGGCAACATTTGGCTGAACACGCCGGGGCGGTCGGATGACGCCGTGGCGCAATATGAGGAGGCGCTGCGGCTGAAGCCGGATTTTGCCGAAGCGCACAGCAATCTGGGCTCCATCTGGCTGAATGCGCCGGGGCGGTTGAATGACGCGGTCGAGCAGTACGAAACTGCGCTGCGCCTGAGGCCGGACGATCCTGCATCCCATTTCAACCTGGCCGCGGCGCTCCTCAAGAGCCCCGGCCGCGCGGACGAAGCGGTTGCGCAGCTCGAGGCGGGCCTGAAGCTCCAGCCCGACAATGACACGGCCCGGCGAATCCTGGCCGGCATTCGCGCATCCAAGCCGTGAGCAGGGGATGGCTTGGCGGGCGCCACGCTGAGCCCGTGAAGGCGGCGCTTCCGAACCCCACCGCGATGGCAATCGGTTTTTAACTCTGGAGGCCCGGGGCATTCTTCTGCATCCTCGGGCGCATGTTCGTCGATGAATGCGTCATAAAGGCCCAGGCCGGGGACGGCGGGCGCGGCTGCATTTCATTCCGCCGGGAGAAATACGAGCCCTGGGGCGGGCCCAACGGGGGGGACGGGGGCCGCGGGGGGGATGTCGTCCTCCTCGGCGATGTGAACACCAACAATCTCGTCGATTTCAAGTTTCAGCCGCATTGGAAGGGCGGGCGGGGGGAGCACGGCCAGGGAAAGGATTGCCACGGCCGCGAGGGAAGGCCGGTGGTCCTGAAATTGCCGCTGGGAACGGTCGTGACGGACGAGGCGACCGGCCAGGCCGTGGCCGAGGTCACCGCCGACGGGCAGGAGATCGTCCTTTGCAAGGGCGGCAACGGCGGCTGGGGCAACACGCACTTCAAGACATCCACGGTCCGCGCCCCGCGCCGGGCGAATCCGGGGCAGTTGGGGGAGCGCGGAGTCTACCGGCTCGTCCTCAAGAGCATCGCGGACGTGGGGGTCGTCGGTTATCCCAACGCCGGAAAATCGTCCCTGACCCGCGCGATCACGAATGCCAGGCCCAGGGCGGCCCCCTATCCCTTCACGACGCTCCACCCGCAGATCGGCGTGATCACCTATCCCGATCATCTTCCGGAGCCGCGGCGCCTGCTTCTGGCGGATATTCCCGGGCTCATCGAGGGGGCGAGCGAGAACAAGGGGCTGGGCCACCGGTTTCTCCGGCACATCGAGCGCTGCGCCCTGCTTGTAATCCTGATCGACATGGCCGGCTGCGACGGACGCAACCCCGGGGATGACTACAGGCACCTGCTTCGCGAGCTTGAATTGTACGACCGCGCCCTTCTTTCAAAGCCGCGGCTCGTCGCGGCCAACAAGATGGATCTCCCGGAGGCCCGCGCCCACCTGGCGAAATTCAAGCGGCGGCACAAGGTTGCCGTTGTCGAGATATCCTGTGTCAGCGGCAAGGGGCTGGACCGGCTGAAATCTGAGCTCCGAAGGCGGATCGCCTCCCACCGGTCGCGGGAGGCGAAACTCGTTGCGGAGGCATGAGCGGATACGGGGCCGAGTTTCTCAGGGTCGCTGTGGTGACGATTCTCGCGGTCATCAGCCCGGGCCCCGACTTCGCGATCGTCCTCAAGCAGAGCCTCAATCACGGCCACCGCGCAGCCGTCTGGACCGCGATTGGAATCGGGACCGGCCTTTGCCTGCATGTCACCTATTCCCTGCTGGGCCTCGGGGTCCTGATCCGAAGCTCGCAGGCGGCATTCACCGTGCTCAAATTCGCCGCGGCGGCGTATTTTGCCTGGCTGGGCATCACCGACCTGAGGTCCCGGCCGCGCGACCCGGAGGTTAGGGGAGCGCCGGAATCGGGCGCGCCCGAAGGGCCCGGATCGCCCTCACGGCGGGCGGCCTGGAGGACCGGTTTCATGGTCAACGCGCTCAATCCCAAGGTGACGCTATTCTTTGTCGCCCTCTTTGCCGCGGTCATAAGCCCGCGGACGCCGAAGCTATTGCAGGCCGGGTACGGGCTTTGGGTCCCGCTGACGGCGACCAGCTGGTTCTGCCTGGTGGGCTACGTATTCACGCGCCAGAGGGTCCGCGCCGCCTACCTGCGCCACGGCCATTGGATCGACCGGGCGCTCGGATGCGTTTTCATCCTGCTCGCCACAAGCCTCGCCCTGGCCACCCTGCGCTAGGGTTTCGCGGGGGTTTCAGACGTAGATCCCGCCGCCGAGCAACTGCTCGCCATCGTAGAGCGCCAGCACCTGGCCGCTCGCCAGCGCCCGCTGCGGAGCGTGAAAGCGGATTCTCGCCGTCGAGGGCCCATCCGGGATGAACTCCAGCGGGACGCGCGGATCGCGGTAACGCACCCGGCCTTCCAGCGTCCTTGGCATTTCCACGGGGCCGCCCGTCCAGGAGAGCGAATGCACGCCGACTTCCGACTGGTAGAGGCCGGGGGCGCCGGGATGATCAAAGGCGACCAGCAGGGCATTGTCCGAGGCGCGCTTCCCGACGACGACGTATCGCTCATTGTCGGCGTTGGATGGCACGCGGATCCCCCTGCGCTGGCCCAGGGTGTAATAATGGAGGCCCCTGTGCCGGCCGAGCTCGCGTCCGTCGCCCGCCCGCACGATCGGCCCGGGCCGATCCGGCACATATGCCCGCAAAAAATCGGCGATTTTCACCTCGCCTATGAAGCAGATCCCCTGGCTGTCCTTCTTGTCCGCCGTCGCGAGGCCGGCGGCCCTGGCCAGCCTGCGAAGCTCCGGCTTTGCGAGATGGCCGACGGGAAAACGCGCGCCGCGGATCTGGTCCTGGCTCAACAGGGCGAGGAAGTAGGACTGGTCCTTGTTCTTGTCGGATCCCTCGAGGAGGACCATTGGATCAGACTCGACCCTGCGCGCGTAATGCCCGGTCGCCACGGCCGAATAGCCGTGATCGAGCGCCCATGCGCGAAACACGCCGAACTTGACCTCCCGGTTGCACATGACGTCGGGATTGGGCGTGATTCCCCGGGCGTAACCGTCCAAAAGATACTGGACCACCCGCTCCCGGTACTCGCGCATGAGGTTGACGACGCGGAATCCGATCCCGAGCTGGCCGGCGACCTTCCGCGCGTCGGCGATGTCCTCCTCCCAGGGGCAACGGCCGATGATCTCCTCCTCGTTGATCCAGTTCTTCATGTAGGCGCCCTCTACGTCGTGGCCCTGGTCCCGCAACAGGAGCGCGGCGACGGAGCTGTCGACTCCGCCGGACATGGCGACAAGGATCCTTTCTCGGGCTTGCATGGTCAAATCGGGAACCGGGTCATTTAGCCCGATTTTATGAAAAAAACCATGTCCATCCACCGTCGCTCCCCTTAGGGTTTCGCCCCGATGCCCGATTCCCCCGCAAAGATTGTCCGCGCATGGCTCGATTCAACGGCTTCCGGGATCGTCGAGTTCGAGCGGAATTGGACCGCGGACGCCCCTCCGCGGCTTGTCCTGGGCGCGGGCGCTCCCGCGCTCGCGGGGACGGAGCCGGCGCCGGATTCCGCGGCCGGGCGGGAGTTCGGCTACGTCGTCGACGCGCGGGGGGAAACCCTTTCCTTCGTCATCCCGCTGGGGCCCGTCTGCGACGTCGACCCGTCGGTCGACGATGTTTTTGTCGCCGGCGATTTCAACGGCTGGCAGGCCGCCGCGGGCAAGCCCGAGTGGCAGCTCGTTCCCTCGGTGATCGACGGCGAGGCCGCGCTCGTCTGGTCCGGCCCGGCCGAGCCCCTTCTCAAATCGGCGCACCGCTTCAAGTTCCTGACCGGCCAGCAAATCTGGCTTGAGGTGCCCGACGACGCTCCGAACCTTGCGCCGGACGAAGGCGGCATACGGAACCGCTTGCTCGACCCGGCGCGCACGGGACGGCACCTCTGGAGATTCACGGTGGACCGTCCCTTCGACCTGTCCGAATCCGGGTCGGTCGCGCTCGAGAATTCGGGCGGGCCGGCGGCCCTCGGAATGGGGGTCTTTTTCCGCAATCTGGAGACTTCGCTTTCCCTGGGAGCCATTCCGGATGGCGGTGTGACCATTTTCCGGCTCTTCGCCCCGCGGGCGAAGAAGGTGACCCTTCATGTGGCCGAGACACCCGAGAGCGCGGCGCAGGCGTTCGCCTACGACGTGCACCGCCGCCTGGACGGGGAGGGCGCGGCGGGGGTGTGGGAGATCGTCCTCGACCGCAACCTGCACGGCTGGCTCTATTGGTACACGCTGGACGGGATGAGGGAGGGCCCGGGCGCCTTCGATCCGGAGGCGCGGGTGCTCGACCCGTACGCCCTCGCCTCCGTCGATCGGGGCGGCCCGGGGATCATCCTTTCCCGCGATTGGATCGGGCAGGGGGATCGGGAGTTCCAGACGCCGGCCTGGCAGGACCTGGTCATCGCCGAGGCGCACGTGAGGGACCTGGCCGCGAACGCCCCCGTATCGGCGAACCCCGCCGAAAGGATGGGATTCACCGGGCTCGCGAAGTGGGTTGAAAACCCCGATTTCTACCTGCACGGACTCGGCGTCAACTGCGTGGAGCTTCAGCCGGTCCAGCAGTTCGATAACAGGACCCCGGAGGAGTACCACTGGGGATACATGACGAACAATTATTTCTCGCCGGAGAGCGCCTATTCGATCTCGCCGGCCGAGGCCTCGGGGGTTCATGAGCTGCAGGATCTTGTCGCGGCGTTTCACAGGCGCGGGATGGCGGTCATTCTCGATGTCGTCTACAACCACGTCGGCGTGCCGGCGCATCTGCTCCACATCGACGGCCTGTATTATTTCCAGCGGGACCTTCGGGGCGCGCTCACGAACTGGAGCGGCTGCGGAAACGACCTCCGCGCGGACTCGGCGATGGCCAGGCGCCTGATCATCGACAGCTGCACGCATCTCATCGAGGCGTACGGAGCCGACGGGTTCCGCTTTGACCTGGCGGAGCTGCTCGGCGTCGGCGTCCTTCGCGAGATCGCCGTCGCCCTGCGGCGGGTCAAGCCCGACGTGATCCTGATCGCCGAGCCGTGGAGCTTTCGCGGGCACATCGCGGGCGCCCTCCGCGACACGAATTGGGCCTCCTGGAACGACGGGTATCGTGATTTCCTGCGCGATTACGTCCGCGGCCAGGGGCATTCCAAGCGGCTGGAATACTTCCTGCGCGGCTCGCCCTGGTACTTCGCGAAATGGCCGGCGCAAACGGTCAATTACACCGAATCCCACGACGACCGGGCCTGGCTCGACATGATCACGGAGAACGCCCAGTTCGACGGATCCGAGCCCACGGTGAACGACAGGCGGCGCACGCACCTGATGGCGGCCGTCCTTTTCATGTCCCTTGGGATTCCCATGATATCGGCGGGCCAGGATTTTCTCCGCTCCAAGCGCGGCCTCAAGAACACGTACCAGCGCGGGGACGTCAACGCACTCGATTACCAGCGGCTTTACCGGTACCTCGGAACGCACGCGTATTTTGCCGAGTGGATCGACTTCCGGCGCGGCTTCCTGGGCCGGCTGGTCCGGCGGTATTCGAAGCCCACGGAGGGCTTCTTTCAATTCTTCGGGGAGCCCGATACCGCCCCGCTTGCCGCCCTGTACAATGCCGACCGCTCGGACGGCCCTGTCCGGCTCCTTTTCGCGATAAATCCGACGCTGGGCGACGCAGCCATCTCCCTCGGGAAGGCCGTCGCGGACCTCGGTCATTGGCGCCAGCTCGCCGATCACGAGCGGTTCTATGTCCCGGGACACGGCTCGCTGCGCCCCGTGGAGGCGAACCTTGTCCTGCCGTCCCTCAGTTGCGGGCTGTGGATGTGCGAAGGTTAGGCAGCGGCGCTTCCTGTCAGAACGCACCTCCACCGAAGGTTAGCTTGACGCGCGGGATCGGGGGTTGTTCACTCGATGTTCCTCGCGCCTGCGGGGAACCGCATAGCGGACGATAACTGCATATCAAATAAAGACTCCCATGGCTCTCAAAGTGGCAATCAATGGTTTTGGCCGGATCGGTCGGCTCGTTTTCCGCGCGCTCGTCGAACAGGGCCTTCTCGGCTCGGTATTCGACGTGGTCGCCGTCGGCGATATCGTGCCGGCCGACAATCTGGCCTATCTGCTCAAATACGACTCCACCCAGGGCCGTTTCAACGGCACGGTGACCTCGAAGAAGTCGGCCCCCGACAAGGCCGACTCCGACGTCCTGGTCGTCGACGGCCATGAGATCAAGGTCGTGGCGGCGAAGACTCCGGCCGAGTTGCCGTGGGCTGCCCTGGGGGTCCAGGTGGTCATCGAGTCCACGGGGCTCTTCACGGACGCGGAGAAGGCCAAGGGGCATCTGGCCGCGGGCGCAAAGAAGGTGATCATCTCCGCCCCGGCGAAGGGCGAGGACATCACCCTGGTCATGGGCGTGAACGACGGGAAGTACGACGCCGCAAAGCACAACATCATCTCGAACGCCTCGTGCACGACCAACTGCCTGGCGCCGATCGTGTATGTGCTTTTGAAGGAGGGATTCGGAGTCGAGGAAGGCCTGATGACGACCATCCATTCGTACACGGCGACCCAGAAGACCGTCGACGGGCCCTCCAGGAAGGACTGGAAGGGAGGCCGCTCGGCCGCGATCAACATCATTCCCTCGACGACGGGAGCCGCGAGGGCCGTGGGGCTCGTCCTTCCCGAGGTGAAGGGCAAGCTGACGGGCATGTCCTTCCGCGTCCCGACCCCGACCGTATCGGTCGTCGACCTGACGGTCCGCACCGTGAAGCAGACCTCCTATGCGGAGATTTGCGCCGCGATGAAGAGGGCCGGCGAAACCTACCTGAAGGGCATCCTCAGCTACACATCCGACGAGGTCGTGTCGACCGACTTCATCCACGACAAGACCTCCTCGATTTTCGACGCGGGCTCCGGAATCGAGCTCAACAACCGGTTCTTCAAGCTCATTTCGTGGTACGACAACGAGTGGGGCTACAGCAACCGCTGCGTGGACCTTCTCAGGAAAGTCGCCTCCGGGCTCTGAGCGGCCCGTTCAAAACGACCGGGCGGCGACGCCGTCCCGCCCGGATCCATATCCCAGGTTCACGGCGCACCAATTGAACCGCCCGGTTCTCCGCTCCGGCCCTGAGCGCGACTGAAGGGCCATCCTCCCATGCCCAAGTTCAAAACCATCCGCGAACTCAATCTCGCCGGAAAACGCGTCCTCATCCGCGTCGATTTCAACGTCCCGCAGGACAAGAAGACCGGCGCGATCACGAACAACCAGCGCATCGTAGCCGCCCTGCCGACCATCAACCATGCCCTTTCCCAGGGCGCCTCGGTGGTTCTCATGAGCCATCTCGGCCGCCCGGACGGCCAGCGGATCGCGAAATTCTCGCTCAAGCCCGTGGCCGCCGAGCTCGAAAAGCTGCTGGGGCGCCCGGTCACGTTTCTCGACGACTGCGCGGGGCCTGCGGTCGAATCGGCCTGCGCGCACCTTGCGCCCGGCTCCGTCGTGCTTCTGGAGAACCTGCGCTTTCACATCGAGGAGGAGGGCAAGGTGAAGCTCGAGGACGGCACGTCGAAAAAGGCCGATCCGAAGGCGGTCGCGGAATTCCGGGCGGGCCTCTCCCGGCTGGGGGATGTCTTTGTCAACGACGCCTTTGGAACGGCGCATCGCGCACACTCGTCGATGGTCGGGGTGTCCCTGCCCCAGAAGGCGGCCGGATTCCTGATGGAGGCCGAATTGAACGCCTTCGCCGCCGTCCTCGACCACCCGAAGCGGCCCCTGCTGGCGATTCTCGGCGGGGCAAAGGTCGCCGACAAGATCCCGCTCATCAACAACCTGCTCGACCGGGCCGATGAAATCATAATCGGCGGCGGGATGGCATTCACATTCAAGAAGGTCCTGAACGGGATGGCGATCGGCACGAGCCTTTTCGACCCGGAGGGCGCGAAGATCGTGGGGGAATTGGCCGCCAAGGCCCAGGCGCGCGGCGTGAAGCTCGTGTTCCCCGTGGACTATGTCTGCGGCGACAAATTCGATCCGAACGCGGCGACGCGGCCGGCCGACGATTCGACGGGAATCCCGGATGGATGGATGGGCCTGGACGCCGGGCCGAAGTCGATCGCGCTGTATTGCGACGCGATCGGCCGGGCGCAGACGATCGTCTGGAACGGCCCCTCGGGGGTGTTCGAGTTCGAAAAGTTCGCCGCTTCGACCAGGGCGATGGCGGAGGCGGTTGCGCGGGCCACCGCCCGGGGCGCCATCACGGTCGTCGGGGGCGGCGACACCGCCACCGCGGCGAAGAAGTTCAAGGTCGCCGACAAGGTGACCCACTGCTCCACCGGGGGCGGCGCAAGCCTCGAATTCCTTGAAGGTAAAGTATTGCCCGGAGTCGCGTTCCTGGAAAGCTGATCTCCCATGCCCGTGTCACGCAAGAAACTCATCGCCGGCAACTGGAAGATGAACAAGACGACGGCGGACGCCGCCGCCCTGATCAAGGACATTGCCTTCGGCGTCGGCCAGAGAAACGACGTCGACATCGTGGTCTGCCCCCCCTTTACGGCGCTTGAAAGCGCCGCGGCGGCCCTCGAGGGCTCCGTCGTGAAACTGGGCGCCCAGAACATGCACCATGAGGCCGGCGGCGCGTTCACCGGGGAGGTCTCGGCTCCGATGCTCCGCTCGCTCTTCGTAACCCACGTCATCCTCGGGCACAGCGAGCGCAGGACCCTGTTCGGCGAGACCGACGCGTTCATAAACCTGAAGCTGCTCTCCGCCCTCAGGAACCAGCTGCGGCCCATCCTCTGCGTCGGCGAGACGCTCGCCGAGAGGGAGGCCGCCACGACGCTCAAAGTGATCCAGGCCCAGGTGGAGCGCGGCCTCGAGGGTGTCGGCAAGGAGCTCGCCCCGAGCATCGTCGTGGCCTACGAGCCGGTCTGGGCCATCGGAACCGGAAAGGTGGCGACTGCCGACCAGGCGCAGGAGGTCCACGCCTTCATCCGCGGGCTGCTTTCGAAGCTTTTCGGGGACGCGGCCGCCCGCCGGGTGCGCATCCTCTACGGCGGCTCGATGAAGCCGTCCAACGCCGCCGAGCTTCTCGGCCAGGCCGACATAGACGGCGGCCTGATCGGAGGGGCGAGCCTTGAAGCGCGCAGTTTTCTCGATCTAATCAAGGCCGCAGCTGAGGTGAAGTAGCCTTGGGCACGAATTCCATCAGAATATACGATACCACGCTCCGTGACGGCACGCAGGGCGAGGGGATCAGCTTCTCGGTCGCCGACAAGCTGCTGATCGCCGAGAGGCTCGACCAGTTCGGAATCGACTTCATCGAGGGCGGCTATCCCGGGGCAAACCCGCGCGACATCTCCTTTTTCGCGGAGGCGAAGAAACTGAAGCTCCGGCACGCCCGGCTGGCGGCCTTTGGCTCGACGCGGCGGGCGGGAGTGGCCGCGGCGGAGGACCCCCAGCTCAAGACGCTTCTCGATAGCGGGATGCCGGTCGCGACGATCGTGGGAAAGACCTCGCTACTCCACGTGCGCGAGGTGCTCCGGACGACGCCGGAGGAGAACCTTGCGATGATCGAGGACTCGGTCCGCCACCTCGTATCCGAGGGGCGGGAGGTGATCTACGACGCGGAGCATTTTTTTGACGGATACCTCCTCGATCCGGACTATGCGCTGCGAACGCTGGAGGCGGCTGCGCGGGGCGGCGCGGCCAACCTGACCCTCTGCGATACCAACGGCGGGAGGCTGGTTCCGGAGGTCGGGCGCATCACCGCCGCCGCGGTCGCCCGATTCGGCGGGGACAGGATAGGCGTTCACCTCCACAACGACAGCGGACTCGGGGTCGCAACGTCGCTTGCGGGCATCGAGGCCGGGGCGACGCTCGTCCAGGGAACGGTCAACGGTTACGGGGAGCGGGTGGGAAATGGCAACCTGGTCTCGGTCATCCCGAACCTGATCCTGAAGATGGGCCGCACCGCGAATTGCGCGGCGCACCTGGCGGAGCTCAGGGATCTTTCGCTTTTCTTCGACGAACTCGCCAATCTTCGGCCCGATCCCAAGGCCCCCTTCGTCGGCCAGTCGGCCTTCGCCCACAAGGGCGGACTGCACGCGAACGCGGTGCAGAAGGTCGCCCGAAGCTACGAGCACATCGACCCGGCCCTGGTCGGCAACCGGACCCGAGTCCTCGTTTCCGACATGGCGGGACGGAGCAGCCTCGCATTGAAGTCGCGCGAGATGGGCCTCGAGCTCGACGAGAAGAACCCCGAGATGAAGGGGCTCATCGACGACCTGAAGGAGAGGGAATTCAGGGGCTACGAGTACGAGGCGGCGGGCGCCTCGTTCAAGCTCCTTGTGGCCAAGTGGCTCGGCAAGAGCCGGTCGTTTTTCGACGTCGAGGGCTATCGGGTCATCATCGAACGGCACGGGGCCGACCTGTGGGCGGAGGCCACCGTCAAGCTGAAGGTGAACGGCGAGTCGATGCACACGGTCGCCGAGTCGAACGGCCCGATCGGGGCCCTCGACCTCGCCCTCCGGCTGGCCCTGGACAAGTTCTACCCGCAGCTGCGCGAGATGACGCTTCGCGACTACAAGGTCCGCATCCTCGACAGCAACCAGGGGGCGGCCGCGAGGACCCGCGTCCTGATCGAAAGCGGCGACGGAAGCTCGATCTGGGTGACCGTCGGCGTGAGCGACAACATCATCGACGCGAGCTGGGAGGCGCTGCGAGAGGCCGTCGAGTTCAAGCTGGGCAACCGCGCCGCTACGTAGGACCTCGCGTCGCACGACCTCGCGTCGCACGACCTCGTCGTACGAACTCGTCGTACGAACTCGTCGTACGACCTCAGACCTCCAGTATTGAATGAAATTCAATACTGGAGGTCTGAGGTCCTAAAGCAACGGCGCCAGGAGCCGGCTGATATCCTCGGCCACGTTTCCGAGGAGCCGGCGCCTGCTCCGCTCGGGGCCCTGCTCCACGCATCGGCTGATCAGATCGGCTGCCCAGGCCTTGATGGCGAGGATGTCGGGCTTCGAATA
>JBEKAO010000027.1:0-59759 GCA_050015855.1 Opitutaceae bacterium
CGGATTTTAAGTCCGAAGCGTCTACCTTTCCGCCATCCGGGCGCATTGCGGGGGCAAGCCTTTGCAAATGCGCCGGGAAAGGCGAGCCTCAGTTAAAAGGATTGCGAAGTGCTCCGCCATCGGCGGCTATTGAAGGCAAAGAGCGATGCCCCATCTGGCCCCCCTGATTTCCGCGCAACTGGCGCTGAGCCCGTTCACGATCCTCGCGCTGAGCGTGGGCTTCATCGTCGCGGCGATCGCCCTTTTCCGGGTGCACGCGTTTTTCGCGATGATGATCGCCGCAATGCTGGTCGCGGTCCTTTCGACCGCGGGAAGCCCAGGCCCCCATCACTACGTGCAGGCGATCGGATCGGTCACGACCGCATTCGGTTCGGCGGCGGGCTCGCTCGGGTTCACCCTTGCGCTGGCGGCCGTGATCGGACTCTCGCTCATGGAAAGCGGTTCGGCGGAAAAGATCGTCCGCTGCCTGGTCTCCGCCTTCGGCGAGGGCAACGCTGCCCTGGCCCTGATGGTCTGCGGTTTTCTCCTCGCCGCCCCGGTCTTCATCGACACGGTCTTCATGCTTTTGCTTCCGATCGCCCGGGCCTTAAGCGTGCGGACCGGGAAGAACTGCCTCCTGTACGTCCTGGCCACCTGCTGCGGCGGGATCATCACGAATGGAACCGTGCCCCCGGCCCCCGGACCGCTGTACGTCGCCGATCATTTGAGGATCAATCTTTTCGTGGCGATCCTTGCGGGCGCGGTGTTCGGGATCATTCCTGCGATTGGGGCGCTCATTGGAGCGCGCTGGTTCAATTCAAGGATGCCGATCCCCGCCCGCGCCACCCGCGGGGAGTCGCTCGAGTCGCTCGCGGCCACGGCGGCTCGCCCGGATTCGGACCTGCCCGGATTCTGGGTGTCGATCGCCCCGGTCCTCGCTCCCTTCGTCCTGATCGCGGCCGCATCGACCCTGGGCATCCTTCAAAACGGCTCGTTATCGGCAGTCCGCCTGCCCCCCCGGCTCGCCACCACGATCGGATTTCTCGGGGACAAGAACGTGGCCCTCATGATCGGCGCCGTCCTGGCCGTGGGGACGAACGTCCACCGGCGAAAGATCGGGTGGCGCCGCGCGGGAACCGTCCTGGGGGCCCCGCTCGAGGTGGCGGCAATCATCATCCTGATCATTGCCTCCGGCAGCGCGTACGGGGATTCGATCAAGGGGGCGGGGCTCGGCGATGCCGTCCGCGCCGCGGCGGCGGGACACGCGATCAGCTATGTATTTGTCGCCTGGCTCCTCGCCGTCACCCTTCGGGCGGCCCAGGGATCGGCCACGGTCGCGATGATCGCCGCAACCGGCATCGTCAGCTCGATGGCGGGTCCGGCCGGATTTGGAGTCCATCCCCTGTATATCCTTCTGGCCGTGGGGTATGGCTCAAAGGCGATGTCCTGGATGAACGATGCGGGATTCTGGCTCGTCAGCCGCGTCGGGGGCCTGACCCAGGGGGAGGCCCTCCGGAGCTGGTCAATCCTGGCAACGGCCGTATCAGTGATCGGGCTCATCGAAATCCTGGCCGTCTCAAGCATTTGGCCCAAGCTGCCGTTTTGACGCAAGGCTCGCGGTTCGATGAACCGCGTATCACATTTCTGGAGGCCGGGATTAGCCCGGCTTTAGCCGTCCGGCCGTCCGGTAAATAATCTCGCCGCGCAACCCGGGCGCCTCCTAAATCGGAATCCGTCCAGAAAAACCTCTCGCTTCATCGATTATGAAATTGTCCAAATTCCTTTGGTCGCTGGCTGCCTTTGCAGTCGCCTCGGTTCCCGCCGTGTCGTTGCGGGCCAGCGAGGCCGACATCAAAATTCCGGACCTGACCCAGGTCAGATTCGACGGCCTCGGCGGCCTCAGCGGCATCTCGTTGATGTACCTCGGCATAGCCATGTGCGCCGTCGGTGCGATCTTCGGGCTGATCCAGTACACGCAGACCAAGGCCCTGCCCGTGCATGAAAGCATGGCGAAGGTTTCCAACACGATCTGGGAAACCTGCAAGACGTACCTGTTCACACAGGGCAAGTTTCTTGCGATTCTTTGGCTGCTCATCGCCGCCTGCATGTTCTACTATTTCAAGGTGCTCGAGGGGAACACCTTGCGTCACGTGCTGGTCATCCTTCTCGCGTCGATTCTCGGTATCCTTGGTTCCTACAGCGTCGCCTGGTTCGGCATCCGCATCAACACGGTATCCAATTCGCGCACGGCGTTTTCCGCGCTGAAGGGCAATCCATTCGCCACCCTCGGCATCCCCCTTCGCTCCGGCATGAGCGTCGGCCTGCTGCTCGTGTGCGTGGAGCTCTTCTTCATGATCTGCATCCTGGTGTTCCTGCCGCGCTCGCTCGTGGGCCCGTGCTTCATCGGATTCGCGATCGGTGAATCCCTCGGCGCCTCCGTCCTGCGCATCTGCGGCGGCATCTTCACGAAGATCGCCGACATCGGCTCCGACCTGATGAAGATCGTCTTCAAGCTTCCCGAGGACGATCCAAAGAACCCGGGCGTCATCGCCGACTGCACGGGCGACAATGCGGGCGACAGCGTCGGACCGACGGCCGACGGTTTCGAGACCTATGGCGTGACCGGAGTCGCCCTGATCGCCTTTCTCGCGCTCGCCCTCGTCAAGAGCCCCTCCCTCTGCGCCGTGCTCATCATCTGGCTCTTCACCATGCGGGTGCTGATGATCGTCACATCGCTCGTCTCCTATTTCCTGAACCAGGCCTTCAGCAGCGCCCTGTACGGAAACAAGAAGGATTTCGATTTTGAGGCGCCGCTCACGCACCTCGTCTGGATCACCTCCGCGGTGTCGATCGGAATCACGTTCCTCGCATCCTATTTCCTCCTCGGCCACCAGGGCGGGATCGCCCCCGACCTTTGGTGGGTGCTCTCCGTGATCATCAGCTGCGGCACGGTCGCCGGCGCCTTGATTCCGGAGTTCACGAAGATCTTTGTCAGCACGAATTCCCGCCACGTGAAGGAGATCACCAACTGCTCCAGGCACGGCGGGGCCTCGCTCAACATCCTCTCCGGCCTGGTCGCCGGCGATTTCTCGGCATTTTGGATGGGCCTCATCATCATGCTGCTGATGGCCGTCTCCTACTTCTTCTCGCAAAACCCGGCGCTCCTCGCGCTGATGCCGGCGAGATTCCTGTTCGCCGCCCCGATCTTCGGGTTCGGGCTGGTGGCCTTCGGCTTCCTCGGGATGGGCCCGGTGACGATCGCGGTCGACAGCTACGGCCCGGTCACCGACAACGCCCAGTCCGTTTACGAGCTCTCGCAAATCGAGGGCAGGCCCGGCATCGCCGCGGAAATCGAGAAGACCTTCGGCTTCAAGCCCGACTTTGAAAACGCCAAGTACCAGCTCGAGAAGGGCGACGGCGCGGGCAACACGTTCAAGGCGACCGCCAAGCCAGTTCTCATCGGCACGGCGGTCGTCGGCGCCACGACGATGGTCTTCGGCATCATCATGCTGCTTCAGGGGCTTTTCGACGCCCAGGTCGCCTCGGGCATCGCCGGCCCCTTCAAGGAGGTCGTCAGCGCCCTCAGCATCGTGCAGCCCGAGATCATTCTCGGCCTCATCATGGGCGGCGCGGTGATCTACTGGTTCACGGGAGCCTCCTGCCAGGCCGTGGTCACGGGCGCCTACCGCGCGGTCGTCTACATCAAGGAGAACATCCACCTCGATGAGAAGACAGCCTCCGCGAAGGACTCGAAGGAGGTCGTCCGGATCTGCACGGTCTACGCGCAGAAGGGCATGTGGAACATCTTCATCGTCGTCTTCTGCTTCGCCCTCGCCCTTCCCTTCTTCAACGCCTACTTCTTCATCGGCTACCTGATCGGCATCGCCTTTTTCGGCCTCTTCCAGGCCATCTTCATGGCCAACGCCGGCGGCGCCTGGGACAACGCGAAAAAGATCGTCGAGGTCGAGCTCCGCCAGAAGGGCACCGAGCTCCATGCCGCGACCGTGGTCGGCGACACCGTCGGCGATCCGTTCAAGGACACCTCCTCCGTCGCGATGAATCCCGTGATCAAGTTCACGACGCTCTTCGGGCTCCTCGCCGTGGAGATCGCAGTGACGATGACAAACCAGACCGCGAAGACCGCCATCGGCTCCGTCTTCTTCATCATCGCGCTCATCTTCGTCTATCGCAGTTTCTACGGCATGCGCATCCCCTCGGAAAGCAAGGCCTAGGCCCGCGCCCCTCTAGTATTCCACCTTCGACGGGCGGCTCATTTCCGAGCCGCCCGTTTTTTTAGTGTGGCGGCGCCTGAATTGGACGAAACGACCCCGGAGCGGCTGTTGTTCCCCTTATTCCCGCCTCTGTGGCCAGGATGGATCTCATGGCAAAACCATGAGATCCCCCTGGCCGGTTTGGCGGGAAGCTTGGGCATTGGGGAACTCCAGCCGCGAAGCGGGTCGTTTCGTCCAATTCAGGCGCTGCCACATTTCAATCAATGATTGAAATCCTCCCCCCATCGGAGCAGATAATCTCCCGTCCAATGCAGGAAACAGATCCGGTTTCGATGACCGCTTCGGCTTTTAGGTAGGTCCCCACGAATTCGCAGCCCTCCCCATGCCGCTCCCCGACCAAACGCCGCGCCTGCCCAAGTGGCCCTTTCTCACCGGCGATGCCGCCCTATTGGGCGCGGCATGGCTGATATTCGACAACTCCGGCCGCCCCCTGCCCGTCGAGGCGATCGTTGGAATCGCCGGCTGCTGCGTCTGCGCCGTCTTTGCCGGCGCAATTCCCTTCCTGGCGGATTACGCGCGGAAGCAGGACGAGGCCCTCGATGAGCGCCAGCGCTCGCTCGAATCCCTGGCGCGCACGATCTCGACCGCGGCCGAGCAGATCAGCATCGCGGCGGCGGGATTCCAGGAGATAACGGAGATCGCGCAGAAGAACATACGGCACGCCGAGCAGCTGCCGCAGAAACTGCACGAAAAGATCTCGGAATTCCAGGCCCGGCTTGCGCAGGCGGCCGACGAGGAGAAGGAGGAGCTGGAGCGGGAACTCGCCGCCCTTCGCAGCTCGGAGAGCGAAAGGCTGGAGTCCATCACGGACAAGATCGCGCGGGCGGCCGCCGATTGGGCGAAGGTGGAGTCCGCAGCCGCAAGGCAATTGAGCGCGACCCAGGCGGTGCTCGCCCAATTCGAGGAGAACGTTTCACGGTTCGAAAGGCGGGCCGGCCAGTATGAAGGCAGGATCGCCCGCACGAGCGCGGAATCGGATCCCGCCGTTGCGGGTTTTCCGATTCTGGCCGCCCAAGGCCCCCCGCCCCGTTCGGACGAGGCAGGTCCCGCGCCGGAACCGGTTTCGGCGGTCCCCGCGGTCGAACCGGCGCCGGCCAAAGGGCCGGAAGCCCCCGTCGCGGCCGCCACGGCGGATAAGAGGGATCCGCCCGCCAAGCCCGAGCGCAAACGTGCGCCAAAGAAACCCGCGGAGGCAAAGGCGCCGGCCGCAGTCCCCCCGGCGGCATCGCCGCCGCCCGTGGAATCCGAGCCGCCCGCCGGGGAGGAGCCGCCCGCTCCGGTTCGCTCCGGGAAAGCCCGCGAAAAGCGGCCGGAACCCGGTTCGGCGGATTCGCTTGCCCTCGAGTTTTCCCAAGTGTCGCCGGACGACGGGGCGCCATCGGTGGCGGTGTCCGCCGACGGTGCGACGCGGCTTCTCGTGACGGCCTACATCGGCATCGGAAACCGGCTGTTCATCCGGGGAGAGGGACCCGGGCTCAGCTGGGACAAGGGCGTGCCGCTGCAGTTTGTTTCCATCGGCAAGTGGCGCTGGGAAACAACGGAGGCAACCGTCCCGGTGAAGTTCAAACTCTACCGCAACGACGAGACGGAATTCAACGGACTCAACCCTCCCTCCCTGGAGCCAGGCAGGCAGATGGAGATGACCGCCACGATCTAGCGTTTAAGGCGGGGAATCCGTTTTCGATCCAGGTGGGAAGCCTTGGTTGCGTCCGCGTGAGGCGATTCAACCCGCCAGGCTCAGCGTGCAACGAGGAGGACCGGGCCCAGAAGGCCGGATTCCTTCGTCGGCGTGGCGGTGAAGCCCCGGCTGCCCACCCGCGGAGGCAGCAGCGGAGTCTTCTTCACCCAGCTTAGCCCGTCCCACACCGTCGTGCTGTTGAACAGGGGACCTGCGGAGCCCGTCGGCGTCGGCGCGCCGGCGACGCGGCTGCTTTGCGTCGAGCGCACCTCCACTTCAAGCTCGTTGGCGCCCGCCTGCACGGCGTCGGTGACCTCCCAGCGGTAGGGTTGCCAGCCGCGCGCCTCAAGTTCCTTCCCGTTCAGCTTCACGCGCGCGTAGTCGTGCACGTCGGCGATCTCCAGGAACAGGCGCCGCCCGGCCGGCGCCGCGGAAACGGCGAACTGCCTTCGGTAGGTGGCCGGTCCCGCGAAGGATGGCGCGCCCAGGTCCTCCCACGATTTCAGCGGAGTGGTGAGCTCCCTTCCGTTCAGTTCGAGCGTCCAGTTCCCGCCCAAATCGGCGACCGTGCTGCCCGATGCCAGGGACGGCTCCGGAGTCCCGGCATTTCCCGGAAGCGGGCCCACCACGATGACTTTTGCCTCGTAAGGTCCGAGCACCAGCGGGAAGCGCACGCCATCGCCCACCGTCGTCGCGCCGGCCATGGCGTGAATCGTTCCCGTTCCGAGGTCCCACACCTGCGCCTGCCCGTGGCCCGCCACGGTTGCCGTGCGAACCTGCTGCTGGTTGCTCTCATTGAAGAAGAAGTAAAGGTCGCCGTCGCGCCAGGTCCGGTGCGTGTAGGTCAGGCGCTCCATCGGACTGTCGAGGGCGACGTCCGGCTTTGGCAGCGCGGCGATCACCCGGGAGGTGATGTCGCCGGAAGGTTCGATCAACGTGGCGAAGCTCAGGTCGGGCGCCTCCTTCGCGTCCAGGAAGGTCTTATCCAAAACCAGTTTCGGAGTCTGGCCGACGAAGATCAGTTTGCCGCCCCCGGCGACAAAAGACCGCAGGCGCTCCAGGCCGGCTTTCGACATCACTTCGGTCGACGGAACCACGATGGCGCGATACACCTGCCCGCTCAGATTCTTGAAACCGCCGTCCTCAAGGGCGGCCACGGAGCTGAGCGATTGCTCGTCAAAATAGTCCCAATCCACCTGGTGCTCGAACAGCTGCCAGCCGAGCTTGGTGGTGCTGCGGTCCGCCTCCAGATCGCCCAGCCACATGCTGCTGGCGGGGTGGTAGAGACCCACCTGCGCCGCCGGCCGCCCGATCGACATCAGGTAGCCGGCCCGGTCGATGTACCAGGCGAGCATGCCGACCACGGGCGGAGTTTGGGGGGTCCGGCTCGCGCCAGCCGCGGCGGCCGTCGGCGCGCCACGGCTCATGCCGCCCCGGAACTGCAGGAGGGTCATGCCGCGCACGAGCTGGAAATCGATCTGGAATTTTCCGTCGATCCCCGCCTCGCCGCCGCCCTCGGTCCATGCCTTGTTTCGCCCGAACAGGTGCGCCGCCGAGGAGGGAAGCTTGGGGTAGTTCTTGTTTTCCAGCCACGTCCCGTCCGCCGTGTGCACCGCGCCCGGTGCAAGGCCGCCGAGGTTGTCGCATCCCGGGATCGGCATGTAGCGCATGTCGCGGAAAAAGTCGCCTTCATTGCGGATCAGGTCCTCGTCCCAGCCGACCGACATCATCATGCTTTCGTGGTTGAGGTGGTCGAGGTAATCCATGTTGTTCTGCGCGCACCATTCGGCCAGCCCACCGAAAAAGTTCCTGCCAAACATCGCGCTCCAGACGTCCCAGTAATCGGCCTTAACGCGCCAGGCCTCGTCGGTCATCTTGGGCGCGAAAAGGAGCGGCAGGTACGGCTGGAGATCATAGCCTTTCTCCTTCCGGAACTCTTCCAGAAGCCTGGGCGTCCACGGCATGAAGCCCGTATAGTCGTTCTCGTCCCCGTAAAAGCCCAGGATCGTCCTGCCGAACTCGTCGCCGACCGCCCGCTTGTAGGCCTCGTGCGTCACCGTCAGGAAGGCGCGGGTGCCCGCCGGATCCAGGTAGTCGACGAGCGAGAAAAGGCTGTCCTTGGCGCGGGTGCCGTCGGGCCGGTTCGACATGCGGGTCGGGGAACTGCGGTACACGTGCCTGACGAGCACGAGATCCACGGGCTGGTGCGACGCCCCGTTGAACGGCGGCACCGGCGGAGGCGGGATCCACTGAAGGAGTCCGTCGCGGATCGGCACGATCTTTGCGGCTCCCGTCGCCGGATCCACGTAAAATGCGCCCAGCGTGTCGGGCGGCGCCGGCATCGAGAAATGCTGGCCCGGAGCGACGGCGATGCGCACATCGGCGACGATCCCCTGCATGCCCAGCTGCGGGTACTCCTCGCTGATCTTTCCCCCGGCGAAACCGCTGGGGAAGTCGCATTCATCCTGGATCCAAAGCTTCATCCCGCGCTTTGCGCACTCCTGGACCAGAAACTTCACCTGGTCCATGTACTCCTGCGAAAGATACATTGGCTCCCCTCGCCCCGGGGACATGTTGACGACGAACACCCCATTGGCCGACAGCTCGTCCAGGTCGTGAACGATCCTCGCTTTTCGTTCGCCGGCGTCCGGGCCATTCCAGCTGGCCCATGGCTGGATGGCGCCGTACTCGCGGGGCGGCGCCTTGAAGTTTGCGGCGACCTCGTCCACCGACGGCAGGGTGATTTGCCGCCAGGGCTGCTGGGCGGGCAGGACCGAGGTCAGCAGGGGAAACAGGGCGAGGGCGCTTCGCATTCTTTTCATGATAGGCTCCTTAAGGCGGGGTCCGTTGCGCGGCCAGGCGGCGGGGCCGGCCGGGGGGAATGGGGGCGGCAACGTTTTCGCAAACGCGGCGCGGCAGTGCAAGGACGGAGCGGGCGAGTATCGTCATCCGGGAAGACGGCTCTTCCCGCCCAATCTCCACCACAGTCTAAAAGTTGAGCGCTTTGACGTCCCCTATCTTGACCTCAAACCTCGAGTTATACGGCGTCACCCGCTTGAAATCGGCATAGCTGGCCTGCCGGCCGATCCCGATCGGAATCAGGCCGAGAACCCGAAGCCGGCCGCTGCCCTTCCACCAAACAAGGGCGGGGGTCGTGTTGTCCTTTACGACATCCAGGCGACCCTCCAGGTCGCCAGACTCCACCTTCACCACGCCTCCGATCCGGAACGGCTCCTTGGGCCGCAATGAAAACGAGGTGAGCGCCCCGAGCTGCTTGTCGACGTTCATGAACACCTCGAGCTTGTCGGCCGGGAACCGTTCGCTCGCACCCTTGAGAATCGGGACAAGGTAGGTGGCGGAAACCGGCGTCTCCGCGGCGAGGGTCGCATGGTCGAGGTCCAGGACGTCTCCCAGCGTCTTCTCGCCGTGATGCTTCATCGCTTTCTCCTTCTGCCATCGCCAGATATGCGCCTCCAGTTCGGTCGGGGCGTGGCCCGAATACAGGACCAGCTGCCACTCCTCGTCGATCGGCTTTGAAGGATCGTATCGCTCCACCGTGGGCCCGCCCTCGGGTTTGCCGGACTTGTCGAACCGCAGCGTCGTCTGCGTGAAGGCCCAGTGGTCCTCGTCGGCGATCAATTTCCGGATCGCACCGGCGAGGAGGCCCGGAGTGTCCGCATGAAGCGGAAGGGTGGTGAGGAAGATGGCTATTGCAGGCGCGAAGCGCATGTAAAACCCTCGAATCTAAGCGTCGAATTCCGGCCTGCAAGCCGCGAATTACGACAGCCGGCAGATCAGCAGCTCCCTCTCGAAAATCATCTCTTTCGGCAGCCGGTCGCCCAGGTCCAGGAAAAGCTCCTCGTGCCCCACGAGCTCGTTGCGCCACGATTCGCGGCTCACCGCCTGAAGCGCGTCGAATTTGTCCCGGGGAAAGTCCAGGCCGGTCCAATCGACATCCTCGTACTGGGGCATCCAGCCGATCGGGGTCTCCCGGCCCAGGGCCCGGCCGCGCGTCCGGTCGACGATCCACTTGAGGACCCGCATGTTCTCCCGGAAGCCCGGCCATATGAACTTTCCGGCGTCGTCCTTCCGAAACCAATTCACGTGGAAGACGCGCGGGGTGTCGCAAAGCCGCTTCCGCATGGAGAGCCAGTGGCTGAAATAATCGCCCATGTGGTATCCGCAGAAGGGCAGCATCGCCATCGGGTCCCGCCTAACCTTGCCGATGGTCCCGTTTGCGGCCGCGGTCATTTCCGAACCCATCGTGGCCCCCATGTAAACGCCGGCGCTCCAGTTGAATGCCTGGTAGACGAGCGGCATCGTCGTCGCGCGCCGCCCGCCGAACACGATTGCACTGATCGGCACGCCCCCGGGGCTCTCCCAGTCCGGATCGATCGTCGGGCATTGCGAGGCGGGAGCGGTGAAGCGGGCGTTGGGGTGCGCCGCCTTCGCCCCCGTCTCCTGCGCCGTCTTCGCCGTCCATACGCTGCCCCTCCAATCGAGGCACTCCACCGGCGGCTCGTCCGTCATTCCCTCCCACCACACACTGAGGTCCGGCGTCAGCGCGACGTTCGTGAAAATCGAGTTCTTCGCAAGGGCGGCCATCGCGTTCGGGTTCGTCTTGACGGATGTGCCGGGCGCCACCCCGAAGAATCCGGCTTCCGGATTGATCGCGCGAAGCCGTCCCTGGGCGTCGGGCCTCATCCAGGCGATGTCGTCGCCGACCGTCCAGATCTTCCAGCCCTTGTCCTTGAACGGCTTGGGCGGGATCATCATCGCAAAGTTTGTCTTTCCGCAGGAGCTCGGGAAGGCCGCGGCGACATAGGTCTTCTCCCCGTGGGGATCCTCGGCCCCTAGGACCAGCATGTGCTCGGCCATCCAGCCGCCGTCGCGGGCCATGTTCGAGGCAATCCGCAGGGCCAGGCACTTCTTTCCAAGGAGGGCGTTGCCGCCGTAGCCCGAGCCGAAGCTCCAGATCTCGCGCGTCTCCGGGAAATGGACGATGTACTTCTCGGGATTGCACGGCCATCGCGCGTCCTTGACCCCCGGGGCGAGCGGAAGGCCGACCGTGTGCATGCAGGGGACGAACGCCTTCCCGCCCCTGTCGATCTCGGCGAGGACGCGCAGGCCGATGCGCGCCATGATCCGCATGTTGACGACGACGTACGGGGAATCCGTCAGTTCCACCCCGATCTCGGACATGGGCGAGCCCACCGGTCCCATGCTGTAGGCGAGGACGTACATCTTGCGGCCCCGCATCACCCCGCTGAACAGGCCCTTCAATTTGCGGCGCATCTCGGCGGGATCGACCCAGTTGTTCGTCGGCCCCGCGTCGGCCCTTGAAAGGGAGCAGATGAAGGTGCGCTCCTCGAGCCGGGCCACGTCGTTCAAATCGGAGCGGGCGTAAAAGCATCCGGGCCAGAGCTTCGGGTTGAGCTTGATGAGCGTCCCCGCCTTCACCATCTCCGCGCAGAGCCCGTCGTACTCCTCCTGCGAGCCGTCCACCCACTGGACGGTCTCCGGCTGGCACAGTTCGGCCATCCTACGCACCCACTGCCGCAGCTCCTTGTTGGAGCTGAGAGGGCTTGAGGGGCTGCGTTTCGTCATTGTGCTCGCAATCCTATTTCTGGAGAAATCCGAGTAAATGGGAAAGGCCAAACCGCCGACGTTTGAAGTTTCCTTCCGCCCGGTATTAGCGCGTTGGATGCTCCGGTGCGAGGCGGCGGATCCGGCCGGCCGGCGCGCACCTAGGATGCGGGTTCGATGTGCACGGAAACATCCGTGATCTGCAGCGGCGAGGACTGAAGCGCATTCTTCACCTGGTGCGCGATCAGGTGCCCCGCGCGAACGCTAAGCCCGCCGTCGACGCATACATGGATGTCGACAAGGAGGCTGAGCCCGCTCTTTCTCACGCGGCACTTGTCCAGCGCGCGCACCCCCGGGACCGCGGCCGCGATGGCCCGGACCTCGTTCTCGACGCTCGCCGGAACGGCCGAGTCCATCATCTCGCCCAGCGCCTTCTTGAGGATTCCGACTCCGTTGTAGGTCACCACGACGCAGGCAAAGAGGGCCGCCCAGTCGTCCGCCGACTCCCACCCCTTGCCGCCCGCGACGGCGATCGCGATTCCGACGAATGCGGCCGACGAGGTGATTGCGTCGGATCCGTGGTGCCAGGCCTCGATTCCCAGCGCCATGCTGCCCGCCTTGTTCCCCGCGCGGCCGACGCGGCTCGCAAACCAGGCCTTGGTGCCGATGATCGCCCCGAGGAGGGGTAGCGTGAGCCAGTGCGGCCCCTGGTGGGGCGTGATGATCAGGTGGACGGCGCGCCAGGCGATGACGCCCGCCGCCAGAAAGATGAACAGGGCGACCTCGAATGCGGCGATCGGCTCGGCCCGCCCGTGGCCGAACGGATGCTCGGCGTCGGGGGGGCGCGCGGCCACGCGGAAGCCTGCCCACACAAACGAGGACGAGAGGACGTCCAGGAGCGACTCGGCTCCGTCGGCGATCAGGGCATAGCTGTGGCCCAGGATGCCGCCCGCGAACTTGACCAGGGCGAGGAACCCGTTCAGCGCGATCCCGCCAAGGACCAGCCGCGCGCCGGCGAGGGCGCGGGTGCGGACAGCCGCATGATGCGCGGGCAGGCCTTGGGAAATCATCGGACGGCCATTGTGCACGGGTTTGCCCCCTGCGTCGAGGCCCGCGCGCCGCCGTTGACCTGCACCGAAATGCATCCATGCTGCACGGCTGCCATGGCCGCCCAAACGAGCACCAGTCCTTCGGACCCGGTGAAGCAATTTTCGGTTTACACCGAAAACAGGGTCGGGCGGCTGTACGATCTGACGGCGCTGTTCAGGCAGAACAACGTCCACGTGATGGCGATCACGGTCCTCGACACGACGGACAGCGCGATCGTGAGGCTGATCGTCGACGATCCCGACAGGGCCCGGGAGCTGATGATCAACAACGACCTTCCCTACGTGGAGTCGGACGTCCTGGCCGTGGAACTGGCCGATGAGTCCGAGTTGAAGGGCGTCCTTTCCTCCCTCGTCGAGGCGGAGATCAACGTCCACTACATCTACAGCTTCATCAAGCGGCCCGGTTTCAAGGGGGCCCTCATCATCAATGTCGAGGACTCCGACGTGGCCAGCCAGGCGCTGAGCCAGCGCGGATTCAAGATCCTGAACCAGGGAGACATCTCCCGCTAGCTCACTCCTTGATGTCGCCCATCTTCTCGGCATCCATCGAGTAGATGCCGGTCATGTACCCGTTCTCGTACATCGCGCCGACCTTCAGGGTGCCGTAAAACGAGATCGGAACATCCTGGGTGACGGGAACGCCCTTGGGCATCCGGACGACGATCCATTCGTTCATGTTGGGAACCGTCCCGAAGCAGCAGGCCATCTGGTTGGCCATGATCAGAAATTCCACCGCCTTGCCGTCCTCGAGCTTCGTCGGGAGCATGAAGCCGGTGATGATGGCCTTCTGGCCGCTCCAGCTCTTCACGATGCTCGGGATCTGCTCCTCGCCCGTGGGCGGAACCGCCTTGGGGTCGGCGACCGGGTCGAAGGCCGGGGTGACGAACTTGAACCCGGCCAGCTTGTCGAATCCGAGCTTCAAATAGCCGTCCTCCACCTCCGGGGTGGAGATGGTGCCGTCGGCGAAGGCCGTGCCGGCCGCGGCGAGGGCAAGGGTGATGGCCAGGATTCGGAAGCGCATGGTTCTCCAGTATACTATCAGCTTAGGAGGCCGGCGCAAGTGTGTCCGCGACGGGAGTACGGTAAGCCTTGAATGCCGGGACCATCCCTCCGAGGGCGCAAAGCGCCGTCATGCCCAAGGGGCAGTAGATCAGGACGGGGTGGCCCGCCCAGATTGACAGGACGACCCCCGTCTGCTCCCGGACGATGCCCGCGACGACCGTGAGCAGGGTGAAATAGATCGCGAATCCGACCACGGAGCCAAGGGCCCCGATGCAGGCCGATTCCGCGACCACCGCGCCGAAAATCGTCCTTCGGCGGGCGCCGAGCGCCCGCAGGATTGCCAGGTCCCGGCGGCGGGCGCTCATCGAATTGTAAATGCTCGCCAGGACGGATCCTGCCGCGACCAGGGCGACCAGGTAGGCGACCAGCGCCAGGATCTTGTCGAACCAGGAAATCCGGCTGAACAGGTCTGCGATGATGGCGCTCACGGGATAGGCGAACGTCAACCGGTTGCCCTGCCGGTTGTACATGATGTCGAGCATGATCCCCGCGGTGGGCGACCGGAGCTGGATCAGGACCGCGCTGACGTCGGTCGCGTACTTCGGATCGTGGCCGCTCATCGTCTGCAGCCCGTGAAGCGGGATCCACACGACCCGGTCCACGGGCGTGTTCGTGGGCTTCAGGATTCCCACGACGGTGAAGATGTCGGCGTGCTGGTCGTTGGGACCGTTGAAGTTGAAATTGAGCCCGTGGAACGGGTGGAACGTATCGCCCACCTTCAGTCCGAGCTTGGCCGCCGCGAATGAGCCGATCACGGCTTCCTTCTTGTTTTCGTCGAAAAACCGCGGGAGCCCCTTGGCGGCCCCACCCTCGACCGGCTCCAGCTCGAACTTGTGCCCGGGCGAGTATTCGACCTTCGTGAACAGTTCGTCGAGGGTGCCGACGATTCGATACCCGCGAAGGTTGTCCCCGACGGCGATCGGAATCGCCGTTTTCACCGCGGGATGGGCCTTGATGTACTGGTAGTCGGACCAGGCCAGGTTGCCCGGCGAAGCCTCCAGGTCGAAGATTGCGTTCAACACGAGCTGAAGCTTCGAGCCCCGGGCGCCGAGAACGGCGTCGAATCCGGTCGTCGTCGACGCGAAGGTCGTCTCCGTCGTCGAGGCGAAGGTCGTCTCCGACTGGGTCTTCACGGTCCATACGCACATGAGCAGCCCGCACGCCAGGGCTATGCTTCCGGCCGTGACGAAGGTCGACAGGGCGTGCTGCCGGAGCGACCGGTAGATGATGAGGGGAAGCGTCATGGCCCCGGCCGGTTGATGGACGTGAAATCGCGGACCTGCTCGAACTGCGCCAGCACCTCCGTCGAATGGCTGACGAGGAGCAGCGCGGCTCCGTTTTCGCTGCAGGCCTCCCGGATCAGGTGCAGGGATTCCTGAGCGCGGCGGCGGTCGAGGTTGCCCGTCGGCTCGTCGGCGAGGACCAGCTGCGGCTTGTTTGCGAGGGCTCGCGCAACGGCGACCCGCTGCTGCTGGCCCGTGGAGAGCTGGCGGGGAAAATGATGGAGGTGCTTGCCCAGGCCCATCCGCTCCAGGAGGGCGCGGGCCCTGGCGCGGTCCACGCCCGGGCCAAAGGACATTCCGAGGGCGACGTTTTCGATCGCCGTATAGCCCTGGAGCAAATTGAACGTCTGGAAGATGTAGCCCAGTTTTTCCGCCCGCAGGCGGTCGCGCCTGGGCTCGGAAAGCGCCGCCAGGTTGACCCCGTCGATTTCGACCGTGCCCGAGTCCGCGGCCAGGATTCCGGCGATCAGGTTCAGGAATGTCGTCTTTCCCGAGCCGCTTTCGCCCTTGAGGACGAGCTGCTCGCCGGCCCCGAGGCGGAATTCGGGCACCCGGACCACCTCAACCCGCTCCCCATCAGGCGATACGAAGGACTTACGCAAGTCGGTGACGGCAAGCATGGGGTTACTATAGGCTAGACGTCCAAAGTTGTCGATTCGTTCCGCGCAACAGAAGGGGGTCGGGTTGAAAAAGTTGCGGTCTTGGACAGCCGGGCAGGAACGAAGATCCGGCTACTGCCAACTCTTTCAGCCTGACCCCTTTTTTGCTCCAACCGCAATTATTTGGGACGCGTCATGAAGAAATAATTTGCAATCTTACACATGTAGGACTCTTTTCTTACAACTGTACGACATATGCCCCCAAAAATCTCAAATGCCGAGTGGGATGTCATGAGCGTGATCTGGGCGAAGGCGCCCCTCACAGCTGTGGAGGTGTTCGACTCGCTTCCCTCCAATCACGGCTGGAAGCAAAAAACGGTGAATACCTTTCTCTCCCGCCTCGAGGCTAAAGGTGTGCTGGCCGTGGACAAAAGGGGGAAGGCGTTCGTGTACACGGCGCGCGTCCCCCGCGAGAAATGCGTGCAAGCTGAGGGAGATTCCTTTCTGCAGCGGGTTTTTCATGGGGCCACGGCAGACCTGGTGCTCCATTTCTGCGAGCGCGCGGATATGACGGCGGAGGAAATAAGCGAGCTGGAACAGTTGCTGAAGGCGAAGAAGGCCCGGAAATGAGCGCGGTGGAGTTGATTTTCCGAGCGGTGGTGGACAGCTCCTGGCGGATGGCCTGCCTCGTTCTTGTCTTCCTGGCCCTTCGGCCCCTGCTCCGCGGTCGCGTTTCAGCCCGAGTGTTGTTTTGGGTTTGGGTCGCCGTGGCTATCCGGCTCCTCATCCCATTTGCGGTGCCGATTAACTGGAGCCCCTTCAATCTTGTCCGGTTTGCGAAAAGCGAGGCTGCGGCGGGCAAGATCCGGATTCCGCCGACAGAACCCATGCGGCACGCAGTGAAAGTGCCGGCGTCGACGCCGCCGACGCCGGTTGCTTTTGCGGAAATCCGCCCCGGCCGGCTCGCGCGACTGTCGCCGGTTCAATGGGCGGCATCCGCGTGGATCCTCGGCGCCGCCCTTCTGTTGATTTGCCGCATTCGGGCCCATCGAAGATTTGTTCGGCGGCTGAGCCAATTGCATTCTCCGGCCGACTCCGCGCAGGAGGTGCTCCTGGCTGAGGCTGCGGCCGAACTCGGCGTTCACGGGATCAGGGTCATCGTGACGGACGCAGTCGGTGCTCCGGCCTTGCATGGATTGTTCCGACCCATGCTCTTATTCCCGCCTGGGCTCCTGGATAAACTTGGCCCCTGCGAATTCAGGATGATTGTCGCCCACGAATTGGGGCATTGCCAACGCCGGGATCTCCAGGCGCAGGCCGTGATCCGCTCCGCTCAGATTCTGCACTGGTTCAATCCGCTGATATGGGTCGCCGCCCGCACCGCCCGACACGACTGCGAGCTGGCTTGCGATGAGCACGTCGTTCGCAGCCTGAGCCCGGCCGAGCCGCAAGTCTACGGGGCCGCGCTTTTGAAGATTGCCGGCATTGCCAGGGCCCCGCAGGTCCCGCTGGGACTGGGCATTGTTGAGACCAAACAGCAGATAAAGCGGAGAATTCAAATGATCATCGCAAAGAGACCGTCTTCCTTCTCGCGTGCCGTTTTTGGATGCGCCGTGCTCGTCCTTGTCGCCACGCTGTGCCTGACTCGCGAGACACAGGCGCAGCAGCAACCGGCGGCGCCTGGGTCCATGGTCACAACAGAACCTCCCGGCGGTTGGCGAAAAAACGGCTCGAATCTAGCCGCCTACGTGGTGGGCCTGGACCGGAGCCAGACGCATGAAGGCAAGCCGAGCGCCTATGTTAAATCAATCCAGCCGGTCGCCGAGGGATTCGGTGGAATGATGCAGATTTGCTCGGCGGAGAATTTTGTCGGGAAGAGGTTGCGCTTCAGCGCCTGGATGAAAACCGAGAATGCCGATATCGGTGGCGGCCATCTTTGGCTCCGGGTCGACGGAAAGGAGAATGGCCAGGTGCTGCAATTCGACAATATGGACGGACGGACGGTCAGGGGCACGACCGATTGGGCTCAGTACTCTGTCGTTCTCGATGTCCCGGCAAACGCGGCAGACCTCGCCTACGGATTCTTTGTTGATAGAACAGGCAAAGTCTGGGTCAGCGGGGCGAAGATCGAGGAAGTTGGAGAGGACGTGCCGAGCACCAACATTCTTGGGAATAGGTCTGCCGGCCTGCCCAAATTGCCATTCAATCTTGATTTTTCGGGTCCAGACCAATCAGACGCGCCCCGGCAGTCCCCAGCCGGCGCCGCATCAAACATCACTCCGTCGCAGTCTGACAACGTCGGTGAGAATGAGTCGGTCACCATTATGATCGAGAGTGACGGCACGATCAAATTCAACGGCAAGCCGGTTACCGATGAATCCTTGGAGAAAGTGCTTGGGAATGTTCGCATGACCAACGGGAACATTCCCGTGCTGATCAAGTGTACTGAAAGTAGTCAGGTAAAGCGGCTTGCGTTCGTTTGGGATATCTGCCGCAAGACGGGATTCAATAACATGCGCATTCAGACACGGTAGCAAAAGATAGCGCAACGTAAGTTTGCAGGTTGCCCCAAAACTAGCATTCGCGGACTGGGAAGTCGGGAGCGGAACCGAAAAGGGCGGCGAGACCCTCCCGACGTCTGGCGAGGCCGGCGGGAGCGCGCATGGCCGACGAGTTGCCGGACTTGAATACCTTGCTCGTCGGGACAATCCCCAATGCAGGCAGATTCGAGCGGCGCTTGGATTTCACGGAAAGGGAGCGGGATTTCATGGATATACTGTGTGAGCATTAGCACCGAAATCGCAACCTCAAGCCAGCTCCCAAACGCCCCGGTCCTTCGCCCAATCGAAGTCGGGAAAACCCTTTCGCGGCGCCGGCGTTCCCAGGATCGCCGCCCCTTTACCACCGCCTAGGTCGGCAACCTTTATTGCTCCGTTTGTCAGGACAGGGCGGCTCGCCTTGAACCGCCCGAAGCCCCGGGCGCAAATTCGGATGCGGGGCGGCGCGGCGGGCGGGCCGGCCCATTCGATGGGCGCCGACAGGCGGTACCGCAGCCGGGCCCGCGCTCGCGCGGCGCTCGCCCGGAACTCAATCAGAAACACACCTTGCACCTCTTCCCATTTTCCGTCCCCGCCCATCCGCTCGACCACGACCTTCTGCTGGGCGGGGGCATCGACTTCGACCGTGAACATCAATTGCCAGGCGCCGGCGACCGGCGATTTGTCCCAGACGGAATCGGGCCTTGCCCGGCACCGGCGCAGCCACTCTCTCCATTCTTCCAGCCTTCGCCGGTCCGCCTCCAGGATCCGCTGGTTCGGCCCGATCTCGGCCGGATCCCGCGTCCGCCCCCACATCGTCCGCGCCGCCGCCCGGGCGGCGGGCAGGAGCCTTAGGAAATCCTCCGCCTCGAGCCGCAATTCGGCGAGAATGCGTCCCATGCTGGGCAGGTCGTTGCGGGCTCGGGCCCTGCGCAGGCCGAGCACCCCTTTTCCCGCCCGCCGGACGAAAAGGTCCCGCTCGGCGAGGTAGGCGCGGAACCGCAGGCTCGCCAAGACGGCCGGGGGCAGTTTTCCGAAAGGGGACAGCCTCGCACAGAACCGCGCCTCGCGAAGCCATGGCCCGATCGGTCCGTCGGTGACCGCCGTGTCCCAGCGTTCATTGATCTGCCAGCGCAGGTACCCGCAAAACGGCTTTTCGTCGGAGGCCCACAGCCGGGCTGCGGACGCCCTGCCCTGGCTGCCAAACGCCCTCCGGCATCCCCGCTCCCAAAGCCGCCTGGGATCGCTTTCGTTGTCGATCCAAAGTCCGGCCGCCGCAGCGGCGACCGCCATCGGAAGCTCCGCCGCGAGCCTCTGCCCTTCCCAGGATGTGAGGAGGAATCCGGAGGCTCCGGTTCGCACGCACCGCTTCCACCAGGCGATGATATTGGCCAGCCGTTCGCGGAATATCGGCATCGGCTCGTGCCGAAATGCTCCCGCCATCGGACATCCCCAATAATCGATCCTCCGGCCGCGCAGGCCCGCGGCGAGATCGTATTCGGCAAAATTGCGGACTTCCATTCGGGGCCTGTCCCCAAACGGGTGATAATACCAGTCGTACGCGATGATCCCGGGGGGAAGGAGGTCGATCGCCTCCGGAAGAAGGGCGAGCATGTCCGCCCAAATGCCGAGGCGCAGGCCAAGGGGCTTCGCCTGCCCGTTCAGCCGCTGGACGTAGTTGGCAAAATGGGCGGCGAGCCCTGCCTCCCCGATTTCCGCGCGGCTCAGCGGATGCCGGCCGAGGTGGTAGGACTCGTCCAGGCCTGCGTGGACGACCCCTGCCGTGCAAAACTCCGCGACATCCCGGAAAAGCTTCTCCGCGATTTCCATCGTGCGCGGGTGGAGCGGGCAAATCTGCCCCTGCAAAAGGGGGGAACCGTCGGGTGCGCGGCACTCGTTCAAATCGCGGAGCTCGGGCACCTTCAGCAGGTACTGCGTGTGCCCGAGAAGATTCACGATCGGAACGACGCCCAGGCCCGCCCGGGTCGCCGCCCGGACGAGATTCCCAAATTCGCGGTGGGAGTAGGCGTCCTTTCGCGCCACACCGGGCAGGCTCGGGTACTCGATGGCGTCCTCCAGATGCAGATAAACCACCTGATAGCCCCAGTCGGCCAGTCGCGGCAGTTGCCGGGTCAGCCAGTCGGGCCGCTCCACCTGCCGGGCGAGGTCCCATTGGAAAGCCCGCACCGGCGGCCCGGATTCCGGGCCCGGCAGTTGGCCGCCCGGGGCGGCAGCGGTTGTCATTGCGCGCATTTTATCGTCAAGCCCGGCCGTCCTCCGGAGTATTCAGGCGCCGCTTCAGCCATTCGAGGCCGCCGGCCTCGTCCAGGAAAGCGCCGTCCAGCTGGGCCTCAAAGGCGGCGTTCAGCAGGCCCTTGAACTCCGGGCCGGGCTTCCGTCCCAGGGCGATCAGGTGGCGGCCGAGGAGGATCGGCTTCGGCGCCGACTCCCGCACCTCGAGTTCGTGCGAACGGGAAACCAATTGCCGGATCAGGGCGGCGGTCTCCGGGGATTCCTTCGGCGGGCGGCCCTTGGAATCGGCCGTCATGACGAGCGCCAGATCGTCGATCGTCGCCGGCGAGAGCTTTCGCGCGAGCCGGCGGATCTGGGAATCCGAGAATTCGCCATGCTGCCCGTGATGGTGGGCGAGATGGTGGACGACAAGGGCGACGACGGGAGGGGCGAGTTCGAGCGGAGCGCCTATCCTTTTGAGAAACGCTTCCGCGATCGGTCCGCCGGCGGCTTCGTGGCCGGGGCTGATCCATCGCGGGACGCCCCGCTTTTCGGCGCGCTCGGTCGTCGACGGCTTCCCGAAATCGTGAGCGAGGACGGCGAGCATCAGCATCCGGCGCCGTTCGGGGCCCGACGAGCGCCATCCCCCGGTCCCGGCGAGGGCGTCGAGGCACAATTGGGTGTGGGTGAACACGTCGCCTTCCGGATGCCAGTCCGGCTCCTGCGGCGTTCCCCGCAGCACCGCGATCTCCGGAAAATGCCGGAGCCAGCCGGTCTCCTCCAATACGGCAAGCCCCCGCGAAGGAACCGTGGATTTTTCCGCCCATTTGGCCCATTCGCCCCAGACCCTCTCGACGGGCAGTTCGGAATAGGCTCCGGCAATCGAGCGGCAGAGCTCCGCCGTCTCCGTAGCGAGCGAAAAATCGAAGCGGGCCGCGAACTGGAACGCTCGAAGGACGCGCAGCGGGTCTTCCGTGAAGGCCGCGCTCGAATGGCGGAGCACGCGGGCCTTCAGGTCCGCCAGGCCCCCGCAGGGATCGATCGTTTCCCCCGAGAACGGATCGTAGGCGATCGCATTAATCGTGAAGTCGCGCCTTGCGGCCGCCTCGCCGTCCCCGAGCGACGGATCGGGGGCGACGGCAAAACCCCGGTGCCCCGCCCCGGTCTTCGACTCCCGCCTCGGCAGGCTGAAATCATATTCGGCGCCCGAGGAGGCGCTTCGCACCTTCACGACCCCGAAGCTGCGCCCGACGACATCGGTGGCGCCAAAGGGCGCCAGCGCCCGCTGCAGCGCCTCGAAATCGACGCCCGCCACTTCCACGTCAAAGTCCTTCGGCTCCAATCCGAGAAGCCAGTCGCGCACCCCGCCCCCCACGAGGCGGGGCCGGCCCGCGCGGCGCACCGCCTCGAGCATGGCCCGAAGGTCGGCCGGAATGGGCAGTGGGCGGCTCATGATTGCGAAAGGGTCCTCGGGGTCAGCGTGCCACAACTTCGGGGGCGGATCAGACTCTTTTTTTCGGGGGCCTACGAAGCCCAGGCGGCCGCGCCGATCCAAAGCCAGCCGGCGACAAGCGCCACCCCTCCGATCGGGGTCACGGGCCCGATCCATGCCGGGCCCCCGGCCGCCAGGAGGTAGAGCGATCCCGCAAAAAGAACGATGCCCGCGCACCAGCACCAGACGGCCCAGGCCGCCCGCCGGAGCGCCGCCTCCCCCTGCTCGCCGCGGAGCCAGGCGGCAACGCCCAAAAGGGCGGCGGAGTGCAGGAGGTGGTAGTGCACGCCCGTTTGCCACACATCGAGGGTGCCCCGCTCCAGAAGGAATGGGCGGAGCGCATGCGCGCCAAATGCGCCTGCGACGACGCCGGACGCGCCAAAGAGCGCAGCCGCCAAAAGCGGAAGACGGTGGTTCATCGCCGAATGCTCGCATATCGGCGCGGCAAAACAAGCCCCGGCATCGCCTTGCTAATATGACGCCATGCACCGCGCGCTCGTCCTCGCCGTGGCGTTTCTGCCGCCGGCCTTCTGTACCCGGGCGGAGACGCTTCTTCCATCGTACCGCCTGACATCGGGCGCCGCCGAGGGAGACCCCCTCGAACTTCCGGCGGAGAGTTTTCACGCCTCCCACGTTCCGGTCGCCGCGGCGTTCCTTTCGGTCAGCC
Source organism: Opitutaceae bacterium (assembly GCA_050015855.1). GTDB lineage: Bacteria > Verrucomicrobiota > Verrucomicrobiia > Opitutales > Opitutaceae > Palsa-1447. The sequence goes on from JBEKAO010000027.1 coordinate 22,517, forward strand.
GCTCGTACGGGATCACGCTTGTATTGGACCCCTCGGTGAAGGGGGACGTGACCCTCGAGGTGCGCGGCGGAACGGTGAAGGACCTGATCGAGGCGCTCGCCAAGTCGCAGGGCTGCTATTGGGAACGGGACGGGCGCCTGATCGCCATCCGCCGAAACACCCAAAAGTTTTACGAGATCGACTACCCGCAGATGAGCCGCTCGGCCCAGGGCAGCAGCAGCGTCGTCCTGTCGGCCCAGACAGGGCCGGTGACCAACTCCAACGGCCTTTTGCCCGGGACTACCGGCGTCCAGACGCTTTCACCCGCCAACGCCTCCAACCCGGTCCAGAACGACCAGACCAACCTCTCGATCCAGCAGCAGAACCAGTCCACCTTCTGGGCGGATGTCCAATCCGAGCTGAAGGCCATGGCGCAGCCCGGCGAGTCCGTGTCGGTGAACCGGCTGGCCGGTCTCGCAATGGTCACGGCCCCGCCCTCCCGCCAGGAGGACTTCCGCAGCTTCATCGCGATCCTCAATCGGCGCATTTCCCGGCAGGTGAGGATCTCGGCCCGGGTCCTCGAGGTGAACCTCGACTCGCAGCACCAGCTCGGAGTCGACTGGTCGCTCGCGGCGACCAAGGCCGGCGGCCTCACCCTGAGCGGCTTCGGCACGAACACGGGATTCGCCACGACCGAGGGCCAGACGCTGATCCCGAGCACCATCACCGGCACCGTTTCCCTCGGGAAAGTCTCGGCCGTCATCAACGCCCTGCACGAGCAGGGGGAGGTGCGCTCGGTTTCCAACCCCTCGATCGTGAGCCTGAGCAACCAGACCGCCTTTGTTAAGGTCGGAACGGAGCAGACCTTCTTCTCGCTCACGAACGCCACCACGATCAACACGCTCAGCGGAGCGGCGGGCTCCGCCCCCTACACGGCGAGCCAGAACAACTACATCCAGAACGCGATCACGATCGGCACCGTCCTTTACGTGACCCCGGAGGTCAACAGCGACGGCACCGTGACCGTCGACATCCTGCCGGCCATCACCCAACTGACCGGCGTGGACACCTCGCCCGACGGCCAGCAGACGGCGCCCCGGATGGACATCAAGGCCCTCTCGACGATTGCGCGCCTCCACCCCGGGGAATCGGTGATGATCGGCGGCCTGATCCAGGACCAGTCGACCCGCCAGACGCAGAAGGTGCCCGGGCTCGGCGACCTGCCCCTTCTGGGACGGCTTTTCGCCACGGAGGCGAAGACCTCCGCCCACAACGAGCTCGTGATCTTCCTCTCCGCGGAAGTGGTGCCGTGACGCCGTGGCCCAGGCGGAGGAAATCGCATGCGCAGAGGAGCCCCCGCGGAGCGATCCGTTCTGGCTCGGCCGCGCGCTCGCCGAAAAGGGGACGATCACGGCGGAGCAATTCGCGAGCGCAAAGCAGCAATGGCGCAGGAATCCGCGCGAGACCTTCGCCTCCGTCCTGGAGGCCCTGGGCCTCGCCGGCGCGCGCGAGCTCGCATCGCTGATCGCCAGCCGCCACCGCCTGTCGGTGGCGAGCCTGGAGCCACGCGCGGTTGATCGCGCGGCCGCCCGTCTCCTTCCGCTGGAGGCGGCGCGCAGGAAATGCGTCCTCCCCTTTTTTCAGTCCGGCAAGACGATCGACCTCGCGGTCGAGGATCCCGCGGCGTACGGAATGCGCCAGGCCCGGGAGGATTTTCCGCTTCATGAGGTGCGGCTGCACGTGGCGCCGCGGCGCGAGATCGTCAGCCTCCTCGAGGACGCCTGGCGCACGGCCTCCCACGCGGGCGCCGGGGACGCCTTTGCAAACCTCATCCGGGACGCGATCGCCGAGCGCGCGAGCGACCTGCACCTCGAGCCGAGGGAAAACAGCCTGGACGTCCGCCTCCGGATCGACGGGCGCCTGATCCACCGCCGCTTCTTCGAAAAGGAGATGCGGGAGCCGCTGATCCAGGCGGCGAAAATCGCCGGGCGGATCGACATCACGGAGCGCCGGCTCCCCCAGGACGGCCAGGGCTGCATCGCCATCGGCGCCCGCGACTACCACCTGCGCTTCTCGTGCATTCCCGCCGTGAACGGCGAATCCATCGTCGTCCGCATCATCGACGACCACGCGGGCCTGCGCTCGTTCGAGGAGATGGGCGTCTGGCCCGGGGACCGGCGGCGGATCGAGGCGCTCCTGAGGCAGCCCAACGGCCTGGTCTACGTCACGGGCCCGACCGGCTCGGGAAAGACGACCCTCCTCTACTCCATGCTCCACAATCTTCCGGCCAACCGGATCAACGAGCTGAAGATAGTCACCCTCGAGGAGCCCGTCGAGGTGCGCCACCCGCGTTTTTTCCTCCAGGTCGACGTGGACGAAAAGATCGGCCGGACGTTTGGAGAGCTGCTCCGGCACGTCCTCCGCCACGATCCCGACGTCGTTCTGGTCGGGGAGACGAGGGACCGCCCGACCGCCGAGATCACCCTCCGGGCGGCGCTCACGGGACGCCTGTGCCTGAGCACCCTCCACACAAACGACGCCCTGGGCGCCATCAACCGCCTGGCGGACATCGGCCTCGATCCCCTGATGCTGGCCTCCGCCCTGAAGGGGGTCATCGCCCAGCGCCTGGTCCGCCGCCCGTGCGCCAATTGCCGGCGGACGCATCCCCAGGACGACCTCCTCCGCGCCCGCTACCGAAGCCTCCTCGACGAGGAGGGGATCGCGGCCGGAGAGCGAAGCTTCCAGGCGGCGGTGCCCGGGAGGGACTGCCCGGTTTGCCGCGGCCGGGGATTCCACGGTCGGACCGCAATCATCGAAGTGTGCCCCCTCTCCGGCCTTGAGCGCCTGATCGCGGAGCGGGCTCCCGCCGGGGCGTTTCGGGCGGCGCTTCGGCCGGAGGGAGTGCGGACCCTCTTCGAGGACGGCGTCCGCAAGGCGGCCGTCGGGCTGACGACGATCGAGGAAGTCCACGCCGCAATCGAGGAGGAGACCCATAAAAGGCGGGGCGCCTCCCTTGCCATAATAGGCGCCGATCAAAACCAATGAATAAACTCCACAACCTCCACCCCTCCCGCAACTCCGCCGCCCGCCGCAACAACGGGGCGTTCACCCTGATTGAAATCCTGGCCGTCCTGGCCGTCATCGCCGCGATCATCGCGATCGGCGTTCCCGCGATCGCGCGCGTCCTTCAAAGCGGGCGCATCCGAAACGTCGAGGGAACGGCGAGCGTCGTCAAATCCGCGGTCACCGAATTCCTGAGCAAGCCGGGATCGCCCGGCACCCTTCCCGTGACCGAGGGAACCGGGCCGGCCATCGTTTCGGAATACACCGGCGCCGGTTCCCCGGCCGCCCAGGCCATATCGGACGCGGCGACCCTCGACAACCTGCTCCTCGCCGAAGGCGTCCTCGACCGCACGGTGAGCTTTCGAATGGGAACCCAGAGCGGGGCGATCACCGGCGATTCAAACGGGTTCGCCTGGGTGCCTGCGACCCAGTCGTTCACGGGCACCGCCGCCCCCACCCTCTCCTACGACGCCGTCAGCCGCGCGGAATGCGCGCTTTGCGATGGAATCAACAACCCGGGAGTCACCGGTCAAACCGCGGGTTCCGCCGCATGCGCATTCAACCTGGCCGGCAACGGGACCCTTGTGGCGAGCGGCAGCCGCGTGGCCTACCTGATCGTCAAGAGCGTCCCGGACGGGGACGCCTACCAGCTGGCGCTGGACGTCGACGGAATGTACCTGGTCCAGAACACCGCGGCCGCCCCGGCGGCAAACGACCAGACCCAGGGGCCCGTCGTCTACGCAAGGGACGGCGCGGGCAACGGGTACGTCGATGTCTATTATTATCTGACGAGCCTCTGATCATGGTGCCGTCGATCCTCTGCTGGTGGGGCGCCGAGATCCGGACAATCGATCCGTCCGGCGCCTGCAGCGTGCGCCCCATCGAAAACGCCCGCGATCCCGTTGCGGAAATCCTCCTGGCTGCGGCGGCACTGCGGGGCTCGGGGCGCGTCCGGATCGTCTATCAGCCCGATGCCCTCGAAGCCCATGAAGTCGCCCTCGCCGGCCATTCCCAAAAGCCCGGACGGGCCGGGCGGAGCCGGCTCCTTGCGACTCTCGCCCGCGAACTTCCGGTCCTTGCGGAGCCCGGCACCGCCTGGTGCCTTTCTCCCGGCGAGGCCGGCGCGGGCGGCGGCGTCGTCCACCTCGAGCGCAATTCACCGCTGCCGGCGATTGTCGGGGGCCTTGGGCGCGCCGGCCTGAAGGTCGAGGGAGCCTGGCCCCTGCCGGCCCTGGCGGAATGCGCCCCGACCCAGGGCGGCCGCGGCACCTTGTGCCTGGCCGCCGCCGCAGGGCGGGCCCTCGTCGTTTGCGTGAGCCCGGCGGGAGACAGGAGCGTCGACCTGCACAATCGGGGCGATGTCCTGGAGGCCGCAGCCGCCTCGCTTCGAAACGCCCTTGCGCGATTCGACGAGGCGGAGCATCCGCGGGGCTGGCTCGCCTTCGACGGGGAGCCCCCCGCAGCCCTTCGCTCCGCCGCGCCGGGCCTCGCCCTGACGGAGGTCTCCATACCGGACCTTCTATCAAAAGTCCGCCTCCTTTCCCCGGGCGGCTGGGCGGACCTGGCGCCCGGACAGCCCTGGTGGCGCCGTTCGCGGGAGCGCCGCGGGCTTGTCGCCACCGCGGCCGCCCTGGTTCTCTTGGCCTCCGTTTTTTCCTATCGAAGCGCCGCCGAGCGCAAGGACGCCCGGCTGCGCCGGCAGAGGGACGAGGAGGCCGCCCGCCTGCACGTGAGGGCGGAGGCCGGCGAGCGGGAGACCCGGATCGAGCGTATTCATTATTTGGCTACCGCCGCCGCCGAGTTGAGCGCGGCGCGGCCCGCGCAGGGGGATTTTCTCCTGGCCCTGGCCTCCTCGGTCCCCAAAAGCGCCGTATTGGACGAGGTGTCGGTCGACGGCGGGCGAATCACCGTCACCGGCCGAATTTGCGATCGAAGCGCCCGTCCGGGGGACGTCGCTGCAAAGCTCTGCTCGGACCTTGCGCCGCCCGGCGTTCCCTGGGCGCTGCGGCCCGACCCCGCGCCGCCCGCCGGATCCGATTTTGAATTGAAAGGCTCGTTTGGGCCCAAATCCCCGGTTCCGGATCCGCCGGCTTCCCCCGGGGACACGCCGGACGCCCTGGCCCGGAGCGAGGCCGGGTTTGCCGCCGCATGCGCGCACCTGCCCGCGGCGGGTTCATTCGAGGAGCGCTTGGGCGCCCTTTGCCGCGGGGGCTGGACGGCGGCCGGACCCATGTCGGACCGGCGGAGCGGCTACGAGCTGCGCCATTACTCGCTTCGCTACGCGAATCCGCGGCTGGGCGACTGGCCGGAAATCGTCGCATCGATCCGCGGCCTTTGCGACGAGCCGGCCCTTACGATCGACCGGCTGGTTCTGACGGCGGCGCCGGACGGAGCCGCCGTTTTCAGCCGGGCTGAACTGGGGCTGACGATTCGCCTGAAGCCGTAGCGCGCCTCCCGCGCCGGTGCTTGCCGCCTTCCCCGGAGGCATACTTGGGCGCCTTCGCGTTCAGAAACAATTCGTCCTTCGCGTTCCGGTTCAGCCAGAACAGCTCGCCGGCATGCCCCGCAAAAACGGGCCGGGCCCGCGGCTTGTCCGGGACACGGAGTCCGGCAGCCTCCAGGGCGGCGAGGAGTTCCTCCCGCGTCCTTCCCAGGCCATCCGCAAGTTTTCCCATCTCCTCGGCGAAAGCTCCCGTCTTCGTCTCCTTCAGCAATGGCCGCGCCGCGGCAAGGAAGGGGTTGATGGCGGAGAGATCCGCCTGGGCCCTCGATTCCGTGGCGCCCGCCTCGGCAGGCGTTGATTCAGGGGCCGCGCCTTCCGCGGGCGAAGTTGCCGGGGCTTCCGCCGCCGCATCGGTTCCAGCCGGGGCCGGCGTTTCAGCCGGTGCGCCTGGCGCCGGTTGCACCTCCCCACCCTTCTTCCGTCCCCGTCCGTTGATCCAGATTCCGCCGCGCTGGTCCTTGTTGAGCCACCAGTCCTGGCCTTCGAGTTCGATCTGGGCGGGCGGCTCTCCCGGTGTCGCCGGCAGATTCAGCCCGAGGGTGCCAAATGCCGCGACCAAATCCGTTTCGCGGCACTTCAACGCCCGGGACAGGAAACCCACGCTCCCCGACCAACCCGGCGCGCCGCGGTTTCGGCGCATGAGGGGGCGAATCCTGGCCAGAAGCGCCTGCCCTTCCGGCAGCGGCGCCGAACCGGCCGCCTCATCGGATGCGGGCTCCCGGGCCTCCCGCCTTGACCGTCTTCCATTCTCCGGCTCACCGTTCTCACCGGCGGCGCCCGGGCCGCCGTCCGCGGCCGCGGCCTCCGGCGGCGACACGGGCTCCTCCCCCGCGGATTGCGCTGCCGGCGGACCCTCCACTTTTGCACCCTGGACAATCTTGAACACCCGGCGCGGCTTCTCCTTCGTGTTGATCCAGTATTCGCCCCGGCGATTGACGTTCACCCAGAACAGGTCCCCGTCGTACTCGATATAGGCCGGCTTGGCGTCCTCGTCCTCAGGAATCGAAAAACCGCATTCCCGGAGGGCACCGAGGACATCGTCCTCGCCGATCCCCCATTTCTTCGCCGCGTAGTCGACTCCGACCGAAAGCCCCGAACCCCGCTGGTTCCGCCGCATCAGGGGCTGAATCGCCTCGAAGAAACTCGGCAGCTCGTCTTCCTTCGCGAGCTTGTCCCACTCATCCACTTCGCCCTCCTCCTCCGGCGCGTCGGGATCCTGGTCGCTCTCGGTGTGCCGGAGCCTGCGCAGGCCGTCGTCCGAGTCGGCCGTCTCCGCGGCCGGCTCCTCCGGCTTTTCCTCGGCCGCGGGGCCGGACGAGGCCAGGCCCTTGAACTTCGCCTCGAATTCGGCGCGCAGCTTGTCGGCCTCGGCGCGCGCCGCGGACGCCGCGGCGTCCTCAAGCGTCCAGTCGCGCTGCGTCGGCCGCCGGGCGAGGCCGGTGAATGCCAGCGGATTGTCGGGCTGGGCGCGGAAATCGATGATTTCCCACTCCTCCTTGCCGAGCTGGTTAAGAAACGACTCCAAAAGAACCGGGGTGGCGAATCCGCCCTTCCCACTGGTGATGACCTTGTATTCCCAAACTGACATAAGAAAACGGGGCTGATGAAACGGCCGCCGCGGGTGGATCCAACGTGCCCGGGGGGTGCGGCCATCCCCCGCCCAAGCCAACAAGCCATCCCAGATGGAACGGCCTTTGCCGAGTCAATTATGGACAATTCTGTCCGGGCTAGATTTCGCGAAGCGCGGCCGCGATCGGAATCCACGCGGCGCGAAGGGCGGGCCACAATCCCCCGATGAGTCCGATGAGGGTCGCCCAGACGATCCCCTCGACGAGCAGCCGCGGGGTGACCATGAAGGCGAACGCGACCTGGCTGAAGCTCTGGAAGTTCAAGGCCGCGGCGTGGAACCCGTTGAACACGAAGTAGGCGATCGCGGCGCCCGCGATCCCGCCGACGAGCGCCAGGGCGACCGATTCGAGCATGACGGAGGCCACGATGCACCCGTTTCCGAATCCCAGCGCGCGCAAGGTCGCGATCTCGCGGGTGCGGGCCGAGACCGAGCTGTACATCGTGTTGAACGCGCCGAATACGGCGCCCACGGCCATGAGAAGCGCGACCGAGTAGCCGAGGGTCGTGATGAGGGTGTTCATCGCGCTCGATTGCTCCGCAAAGTAGTCGGTTTGCCGGCTGGCCCCCACGTTGAGCTGCGGATTCGTCGTCACGGATTGCTTGAATGCGTCAAAGTCGGCCGGCGATTTGAGCCTGGCATAGACGGACTGAAAGCTGTCTCCCCGGTTGTAGGCCCCCTGCAGCACCCGGGCGTCCGTCCACACCTCCGACTCGGCGGCCCCGCCGCCCGCGGAAAAGATCCCGACCACCGGCCACTCGCGGCTGCCGACCTTCATTTTCTGGCCGACGCCCAGCCCGGCAAACTCCCGCGCCGCCCCGACTCCGGCGATCACCTCGTTCTTCCCGAATTCGAAGTTGCGCCCCTCGACGATCCTGAACTGGTCGCGCACCCGGAAGGCCGCCGGCTCCACGCCGCGCAACGGCACGTTCACGTCCTTGCCGGTCGAGCGGCTGGGCAGATTGATGATGACGAAGAGTTCGGAGGAGGCCAGGGGGCCGTCCGGACCGCGGGCGACGCCCGGGGCGTCGGCGATGAGGTTTGTCTGGGGTCCGGCGATTCCGCTGACCATCTCCGTGTCCGAGCCGCTCCTCAGAACGATGACCGAATCCGGCGAGCCGGACGAGTCCATGACCCGGCGAAACCCGGATGCGATCGAGAGGACGCCGACCAGGACGGTCACCACACCGGCGATTCCGCAGACGGCCGCCGCCACGGAGCCGCGCCTTTGCGGGATGCCCATCAGCCCGAACTTCGTGATCGAGGCGACCTGGGACAGCCAATTGACGGGTCCCGCCATGTCACATCCTCCTCAGGGCGTCGGCCACCCGCAGGCGCATGGCCTGCACCGCGGGAAAGACGCCGGTTGCGAATCCGAGCAGAACGCTGATCGCCAGGCCAACGAACATGTCGGAGGTCGGAAAAAAGAAGCTGTGGAGCATCCCGCCCGTCGGATCCCGGCCCGTTATGAGGACCCTGGCGAGCGCCAGCCCCAGGATCCCGCCCGTGATCGAAAGAAGGAATGACTCGGCGAGCACAAAACCCAGAACCTGCGCGGAATTGAATCCCAGCGCCTTCAAGACCCCCCATTCGCCCGTCCGCTCGCGCACGGACTGCGACATCGTGTTCCCCGTCACGAGCAGGATCGTGAAAAACACGGCCCCAAGGATCGAGGCCGTGATCAGGGTGATGTCGCCCAGCTGGCTCGCCCAGGCCTGCGCAAACGCGCCCTCCGGCTCGGTCTTCGTCTCCGCCGAGGAATTCTCGAATTCGGCGTCGACGCGCCTCGCCACATCGGCCGCCTGGGACGGGTCGGCGATCCGGATCGTGTACCAGCCGACCGACCCCTTGCTCCAGATCCGGGCCTCGTCGAAGTAATCGTACCGGAAGAACAGGGCCGTCGTGTCCGTGTTCTTTTCCCGGCCGTCGTAGATCCCGACGATGTCGAACGTCCAGACGCGGTTTCCCTCCGGCCCGGACCAGATCGTGGACCGGATCGGGACCTTGTCTCCGATCTTCCATTGGAACCGCTCCGCGGTCCTCCGTCCGACAATCGCCCCCGTCCTGAGCTGCAGCCACGCCTGCTTCTGGTCGGCGGGCAGGATGAATTCCGGATGCATGTCCAGGAATTCCTCCGGAACGACCGGGGTCTGCATGAAGAAGTTCTTCGGATCCTGGTAGATCCCCCCGAACCACGTCTGGTGCGTCGCCAGCGACACCCCGGGTATCCGCTCCATCCGCATCTTGTAGCTCTCGGGCAGGAACTGGATGATCGAAATCCTGTTGCGGACGATCAGCCGGTTTGCCCCGGCGATTTCGATCCCGCCGACCAGGGCCTCCTTGATGGCCGACAAGAAGCCGAAAAGGACGAATGCGACGATGATCGAAAAAAGCGTCAGCAGGGTCCGCAGCTTCTTCCGCCGCAGATTGCTCCAGACCAGGGGCAAGAACTTCATCGTCGGGCCTCGGCCTAGCTCACGGGGCTGTCGGTGAGCTGCCCCTTGTTCAGGTACACGGTCCTCGCCGCCCTCGCGGAGGCATGGGGATCGTGCGTCACCATGATGATCGTCTTCCCGTGCTCCCGGTTGAGCGCCTGCAGGAGGTCGAGGACCTCGTCGCCCGCCTTCCTGTCCAGGTCCCCCGTCGGCTCGTCGCACAAAAGCAGGGTCGGGTCGGTCACGATCCCCCGCGCGATGCCCACCCGCTGCTGCTCGCCGCCCGACAGCTGGCGCGGGAAATGCCCGGCGCGGTCCGTGAGCCCGACCATGGCGAGCGCCGTCTGCACGTGCTTTCTGCGCTCCGCCTTCGACAGGTGCGTGAGGAGGAGCGGCAGCTCCACGTTTCGCTCCGCCGTGAGCACCGGCAGGAGATTGTACAGTTGGAAGACGAATCCGATGTGCCGGGCCCGCCACTCCGCAAGCCGCCGGTCGGACAGTCCCTCCACGCGCTCGCCCCCGACGCTGACAAATCCCTGGCTCGGGCGGTCGAGGCCTCCGATCAGGTTGAGGAGGGTGCTTTTCCCCGATCCGGAGGGGCCCATGAGGGCCAGGAACTCCCCCCCGTTCACGCGCAGATGCAGATCCTTGAGGACATGGATGTTCTCCGACCCGCGATGGAAGATCTTCTCAACCCCCTCGACGACCACGAGCGGGGCCGCGTTGTCATTTGGCTTCATTTGGATCATGGCTGGATTTCCCTCACTTCCGTTCCATCCTTCAGGCCCGCGGGCCAGTCGACCACCACCTTGTCCCCCGCCGAGAGTCCCGCCCCTATGGCCGATTCGTCCGCGCCGGTCGAGCTGACCGTGACCGTGCGCCGCTCCGCGCGGCCCGCGTTCACCACCATGACGACGTCCCGCCCTTCCTGCCTCTGGATGGCGGCCTTGGGAATGAGGACGAGCCTCGGAGCCGGGCTCCCCGCGACGCCCGTCTCCTGGAAGGCCACCTTGGCGCTCATCTCGGGCAGGATCCGCGGATCGAGTTTGACGAAGCCGACCCGCACCTTGACGGTCGACTTGTCGCGGTCCGCGGTCGGGATGATCGCGATCACGCGGCAGGGGATCTTCCAATCGGGATAGGCGTCGAGCGTCGCCTCGACCGGCTGGTTCGGCTCGACCCGGTTGATGTAGCTTTCGCTCACGTCGATTTCGATCTCGAGCGATCCCATGTCGACGATCGTGCAGATGCCCGTCCTCGTGAAGCCGCCCCCGGCCGAAACCGGCGAGATCATCTCGCCCGGCTGGGCGTTCTTCGAAGTGACGATCCCCGCAAATGGAGCCCGGATGACCATGTCGTCCAGCTGCTGGCGCCAGACTTCCACCGTGCGCTGCGCGGCGATCACGTCGGCCTGCTGCTGGACCGCCCTCGCCCGGTAGGCCAGGGCGGAGGCCTCCGCGTGGTCGTAGTCGGCCTGGGCGGCCACCTGGTCCTTGAGAAGGGCGCTCTGGCGCACCAGCTCCTGCTCGGCTTCGCGGAGCCGGGCCTGCGTTTCCCCGATCGATGCCCGCGCCGATTCGAGCTGGGCCTCGGCCAGCTGCAGGCTTGCGCGGACATTGGTCTCGTCGAGGCGGGCCAGGACCTGGTCCGCCTGCACCTTCATTCCCTCCTCGATCAGGACCTCGGTGACCTTGCCGGTGACCTTTGAGGATACGGTCGCCTCGCGCCGCGCCGTGACGTATCCGGAAGCGTTGAGGACCGTCCGCTCCGAATCGCCCCCGGCCGACTCCCGCGCCACCGCCGTCCGCACCTCCACCGGCCTCGGCCGGCCCGCGATCCATGCGGCAAGGCCCGCCAGGACCAGAATCGCCAGCCCGATCGCCACGGGAAGGATCCGCCGGGCCGGGTTCGGCCGCGCACCGCGCTCAATGCGCAAGTCGTCAAGCGCGGGTTTTTGCACGCTCATAATCGATCAAATACTGCCGATCCACGACGGCCCAGGTCAAACCTTTGTCGGGCGGGTCACAGATTATACGCCAGCGGATGCCTCGGCTCGTAAAGCATGATGTCGTCCGCGCCCGGCACCGCCATCATGACCACAAGTCCGTACCCGTGATCCTGGGCTTCGCCGCGGAATTCCGCTCCCTTGCCCTTCAGTTCGGCGACCGTCTTTGAGAGGTCGTCGCACATAAGGGAGATCAGGTGGTGGCGCGGCGACTCGTACGTCTTGCCATCGTAGACGGCGCGGGTCGGGTGCACGCCCATCTCGCTCCGCCCGGATTTGAAGATCAGCCAGCCCGGTCCTCCGCCCGCCGCGTCCTCGACGCAGGGCCAGCCGAGGACATCGCGAAGGAATGCGCGCGTCGCCGCGGCGTCGTCAGAATAGATCAGGGTGTGGATGCTGGTGATCATCAGGCTCAAACACTGGAGTCGTCCAAGATTGTGCGATCTTCCCCAATTGCAAATCGCGAAGGGTTCTTGACAACCCTGCGGCATTTCACTTTCGTCCCCGCTCCTTCATGAAGCCCTCCGCCACAACGACCCTCCTTTCCGTCGGCATCGTCGCCGTCGTCGTCGTCGTGCTCACCGGCGCGCTCTGAGGGTTGTAAATCTTTCGAATTTGCCCCCTCCGGCGCCGCTGGAGGGGGCTTTTTATTGCCTCCGACGGATTGGCGATGGAGCGGGCCTCAAACCGCCACCATTATGAAAACCACTGGAGCCAAAATCCTCCGAACCCTGCTCGAAAGGCAGGGCATCCAAACGATTCCGGGAATCCCCGGCGGGGCCATCCTGCCGTTTTACGACGCGCTGCGCGGCAGCTCGATCCGCCACGTCCTCGCCCGCCACGAGCAGGGGGCGGGGTTCATCGCCCAGGGGATGGCCCGGGCGACCGGCCGGGCCGCCGTCTGCCTTGCGACCTCGGGCCCGGGTGCGACCAATCTCCTCACGGCGATCGCCGATGCACGGCTCGATTCGGTGCCGCTGGTGGCCATCACCGGACAGGTCTCGCAGGCGCTCATCGGGACCGATGCGTTTCAGGAGGTCGACACGTACGGGCTCACGGTGCCGATCACCAAGCACAACTTTCTCGTGCGATCCGCCTCCGAGTTGCTCGAGACGGTGCCCCTCGCCTTCCAGATGGCCGAATCCGGAAGGCCCGGCCCGGTCGTTATCGACGTCCCGAAGGATGTCCAAAATGAAGAGATCGAAGTGAACGACTGGCCGGAACCCGGCCGCGCCGTGGCGCCGGATCCGTGCCCGGAGAGCGAAATCGGGGAACTCGCGCGCCGGCTCGCCACGGCCCGGCGCCCCGTCCTCTACCTCGGCGGCGGCGTGATCTCCTCCGAGGCGGCCGGACTCGCCTGCTCCCTGGCCGACCGGCTCTCCGCCCCGACCGTCTGCACGCTCATGGCCCTGGGCGCCATGCCGCCGTCCGATCCGCTCTTCATGGGAATGCTCGGAATGCACGCGGCAAAGGGGACGAACCTCCTCCTCGAGGAGGCCGACCTCCTGCTCGCGATCGGATCCCGGTTCGACGACCGGGCGACGGGCAAGGTGGCCGAGTTCTGCCCGCAAGCCGCCGTCGCGCACATCGACATCGACCGCGCGGAGATCGGCAAGATCCGCCGGCCGTTCCTGGGACTGGCCGGCGACGCGGCCGCGATATTGAAGCGCCTGCTGGCCCGGCTGCCCGCGCAGGACCGGCCGGAATGGCGCGCCCGGGCGACCGAGCTTCGGAAAGCCCATCCCCTTCGCCATCCCTCGCGCGCGGAGGATCCCCTGCACCCCCTGAACATCTGCCGCTTCCTCGGGGAAATCCTGCCCGCCGACGCAATCGTGACGACGGATGTCGGCCAGCACCAGATGTGGGTCGCGCAGGCGTACCCCGTCCGCCGGCCGCGGGGCCTCCTCACCTCCGGAGGCCTCGGCACGATGGGCTTCGGCCTTCCCGCGGCGATCGGCGCCGCCCTCGCGGCGCCCGGGCGCCCGGTCGTTTGCGTGACCGGCGACGGCTCGCTCCTCATGAACATCCAGGAACTGGCGACCCTGGCCGAGCTCGGACTTCCGGTCGCCGTCCTCGTTTTCAACAACGCCCAGCTCGGGCTGGTCCGCCAGCAGCAGGAGCTGTTCTACAGCCGCCGCTTCCACGCCTCTCACTTCGAATCGACGCCCGACTTCGCCGCGCTTGCCCGCGCATTCGCGATCCGCGGCGAGCGCCTGGATCCGGACGGCGACCCGCTCGCCGACCTGGCCTCGATCCTGAAGTCGAACGGCCCCTGCCTCGTCGACATTCCGATTCACGAGGGCGCCAACGTCCTCCCGATGGTGCCCCCGGGCGCCGCCAACCGAAACATGATCGTCGAAACCGCCCTCTCCCATGCCTGAATTCAAGCCGCAATCGCCCACCTCCGTGATCGAGCTCATCGTTCGCAACCATCCCGGGACCATGTCGCACATCACCGGCCTGTTCTCGCGCCGCGCCTTCAACCTGGAGGCCATCGCCTGCGTTCCGGTCAACGGAGGGGCTACAAGCCGGATCCTCCTCCTCGTCCCCGACGAGCCGCGCCTCGAGCAGGTCGAACGCCAGCTGGAGAAGCTCTACGACGTCCTCGAACTGCGCATGCGCCCCGATCTCGGCCCTGCCTTCTTTGCCGCGATCGCGGAGCTGATGCGCCCCGGGCCCGCCGGCACCGGCCTCGCGTCTGGCTTGCCTTGACGGTGAATGGCCGGTTCCCTCGAAGGTTTAGGTCCAGTCATGGCTGAAATCACCAAAAGCTACGAGCCCGGGGAAGTGGAGAAGAAGTGGTATGCCGCGTGGCAAAGCGCCGGCGCTTTCGCCGGGAAGGCGGACCCGTCCAGGGACCAATACACGATCGTCATACCCCCTCCGAATGTAACGGGGGTCCTGACGATGGGGCACGTCCTCAACAACACCCTCCAGGACATCCTCATCCGCCGGGCCAGGCTCGAGGGCAAGTCCGCCCTCTGGATCCCCGGGACCGACCACGCGGGAATCGCGACGCAAAGCGTCGTGGAGCGGGAACTGCGCAAGCAGAAGAAGACCCGGCGCGATCTCGGGCGGGAGCAATTCGTGGGGAAGGTCTGGGAGTGGCGCTCCGAGAAGGGCAACATCATCCTCGAGCAGCTCCGGCGCCTGGGCGCTTCCTGCGATTGGGACCGCACCCATTTCACGATGGATCCGGCCTATTCGCGCTCGGTCCTTGCGGCCTTCGTCGAGCTATTCCGCCGTGGCCGGATCTACCGCGGCAAGCGCATGGTGAACTGGTGCCCGGCCTCGCAGACCGCCCTTTCGGACGAGGAGGTCATCATGAAGCCGGTCAACGGGAGCCTTTACGAGGTGCGCTACGAACTGGCGGACCGGCCGGGCGGGTTCATTTCCGTAAAGACGACGCGCCCCGAGACGATCCCCGGCGACGTCGCGATCGCGGTCCATCCGGAGGATCCCCGCTATGCCGCCCTCGTCGGCTCGAAAGCCTGGCGTCCGCTCAACCGGGCCCGAATCCCGATCATCGGCGATTCGGCCGTCGACCGGGAATTCGGGACCGGAGCCCTCAAGATCACCCCGGCACACGACCGGACCGACTACGAGATCGGCCTTCGCCACAAGCTGGCGCCGATCGATGTCCTGAACCCCGACGGCACCCTCAATGACCTGGCCGGCCCGGGCCTGGCCGGCCTCGACCGGTTTGCCGGCCGGAAGAAAGCGGTCGAACTGCTCCGCGCCGCCGGCGCCCTGGTCAGGGAGGAGGCGTACGCAAACAATGTCGGATACTCGGAGCGAGCGGATGTGCCGATCGAGCCGCGCCTGACCTGGCAGTGGTGGCTTCGCTATCCCCGGGTGGAGGAGGCGGTGGCCGCCGTCCGGGACGGCCACATCCGGTTTTACCCCGATCGATGGTCGAAGGTCTACCTCCATTGGCTCGAGAACATCCAGGACTGGTGCATCAGCCGCCAGCTCTGGTGGGGGCACCGCATCCCAGTCTGGTACCGCAAGGGCCTGGACAGGGAGCAGCCGATCAGCGCGGACGACCTCAAGGACTCGACCAAGATCCACGTCTCGCTTGAGGGGCCCGCCGATCCCGAAAACTGGGTGCAGGAGGACGACGTCCTCGACACGTGGGCCTCATCCTGGATCTGGCCCTTTGCGACCCTGGGCTGGCCCGATCCCGAGGCGATGAAGAAGGCCGGGTTCGACTCGTTCTACCCGACCTCCACCCTGGTCACCGGGCCCGACATCATTTTTTTCTGGGTCGCCCGGATGATCATGGCGGGGCTCGAGCTCGTCCGGCCAGGCGAGCCCCTCGAGCAGCGGATTCCCTTCCGCAATGTCTATTTCACCGGGATCATCCGGGACGCCCAGGGGCGCAAGATGTCGAAATCCCTGGGAAACTCCCCGGATCCGCTCGTCCTGATCGACAAGTACGGGGCGGACGGCCTGCGCTTCGGCATCGTCTCGATAGCCCCCCAGGGCCTGGACATCCGCTTCCAGGAGGAGCGGATCGATGGCGGAAGGAATTTCTGCAACAAGCTGTGGAACGCCTGCCGGTTCAGGCAGATGAGCGGGCCGGCCGGCGACAACGCCCTCCTCGAGGCGATCATCGCGCGGCTTGAGCCGGCCCGGTTCGACGCGGACGACCACGCCATTTTGAACCGGCTGCTCGCCGTGTCGGCGGAGGTCGAGCGCTTTTTCCGGGAGTTCGAATTCAGCGCGGCGGCCCAGGCCCTGTACGGGTTTTTCTGGGGCGATTTCTGCGACTGGTATGTGGAGGTGTCCAAGTCGAGGCTCCAGGATCCGGCGGCCAGGGCCAATTGCCTGGCGATCCAGGACCTGGTTCTCCGCCAGACCCTGCTGCTGTTGCACCCCTTCGTCCCGTTCATCACCGAGGAGCTCTGGGGGCTCCTGGGCTACGGGGCGCCCGGCTCCCTTCTCATGAGGGACGCCCGGATCGAGACCTCATTTGCGCTCTCGGTTTTCCTGGGCGCGCGGGGGGCGCGGCCGGACCTGGAGGCGGCGGAGTCGGTGGAGGAGGTGAAGGCGCTCGTCTCGCAGGCCCGCGCCCTCAAGGCCGAACACGGCCTCGCAAGCCGGCGCGATGCGCGGCTCCTTGTGACGACCGCCGATGAGAACTGGACGACCATCGAGGCCAACCTGCCGAAGCTTCTGCGCATGGCGGGCGCATCGGAGATCGCCCGCCGCGAATCGGTCGATGGGGCGCCCGCGGCCTTGACGCCGCTGGGGACCCTTTATCTCGACCTTGCGAGCGCCGTCGATCCGGCGGCCGAAAGGGAGCGCCTCTCGAAGGAATTGGAGAAGATCAAGGCGCATGTGCGCGCCACGGAGGCGCGGCTTTCCAACCCCGCGTTCGCGGGCAAGGCGCCGGCCGCCGTCATCGAGGGGGCCAAAAGGCAGCTCGCGGAGCTTCAGGCGAAGGCGGCCGAAATGGAGCGCCTGCTCAAGGCGCTTCACTGAGACGGTCGTTCCAAGGTTTGCTCTCCAATGTGCGCCCGTGCACCTTTAACCGCCTAAATGCCCGATACCCTCGAAGAGCGCGCCAGAGACCGGCTGGCTTTTGCCGCCGACGGCCTCATCGCCGATCGGCTGGCCGCCTGCAGGATGTTCCTCAAGGAGGAGATGGAGCTTTTGCGCGCGCGCCACGAGGCGTTCGCCTCCGGGCTCGAGATCGTCCGGGCGCGGGCGGAGATCATGGACCTCGTCCTGAAGGCGCTCTTCGACTACGCGGCGGCTGCGTACGAGAAGGAACTCGGAAAGGCGCCGGCCCAGGTGGCCCTGGTCGCCCTGGGCGGCTACGGCCGCGGCGAACTGTCGCCCTGGAGCGACATCGACATCATGTTTCTCTTCCCGTCCCGGACCCGCGCCGGGACGATGACCCCCTACACGAAGATCCTGACGCAGGAGATCCTCTACATCCTGTGGGACTGCGGGCTGAAGGTCGGGCATTCCACGCGCACGGTCGACCAGGTCTTTGTCGAGGCTCGGAAGGACATGCAGACGAAGACATCGCTATTGGAGGCGAGGCTCGTGGCGGGCTCCTCCGTCCTGTACGAGGCCTTCGACCAGGTCTACCGGAATTTTTACACGGGCGATTCGCCGAAGACCTACATCGCGGAGCGCCTCGAGGACCAGGCCCGGCGCCGGGCGAAGTTCGGGGACACGGTCTTCAACCAGGAGCCCGACGTGAAAAACGGGGTCGGGGGCCTGCGCGACTTCCAGAATGTCCTTTGGATGACCCGCGTTAAGCTCGGGACGAACACGATCGACGAACTGCAGGCGCAGGGCCACCTCAAGCCCCAGGAGGCGGCCGACTTCACGCGGTCCTATGACTTCCTGCTCCGCGTCCGGAACGACCTGCATTTCCAGAGCACGCGCTCGGCCGACATCCTCACCCTCGACCTGCAGCCCCGCGTGGCCTGGAACCTGGGCTACCGCCAGGGGGATCCGATCCAGCGGGTGGAGCGGTTCATGCAGGACTACTACCGCGCGGCGCAGGCGATCTTTCGGATCGCCAAACTGGTGGAGAGCCGGCTTTCCCTCTCGATCGGCGCCGGCGCCTCGGGCGCAACGGCCTCCATACTCGATTCGTTCAAGGCGAGCCGCTTCCGGCGCAGCCAGAAGATCGATGGATTCGTCCTTCGGGGCGGGGAGCTTGCGGCCGAAAGTCCCGACGTTTTCATCAAGGACCCGGTCCGGATGATCCGCGTATTCAGGCACTGCCAGCAGCTCGGCTGCACGCCGGGTTTCCACCTTACCGAGCTGATCCGCGATTCGCTGCCCCTCATCACAAACATCGCCCAATCCGCGGACGCCGCGTCAAGCTTCAAGGCCATCCTCTCCGAGTTGGGAGCGGTTCATCCGACCCTGGCCCGCATGCACGAAATGGGCGTCCTGGGGCGCTTCATCCCTGAATTCGACGCCCTGACATGCTTTGTGCAACATGAGCTTTATCACAGGTATACGGCCGACGTGCACACGCTCGCCGCAATCCGCGAGCTCGACCTGATCTTCACCGATCCCGACGAGTCCCGGCTGAGGTACCGCGAGGTCCTGCACGAACTCGCCGATCCCGCCCTCGCCTACCTGATCCTGCTCCTGCACGACATCGGCAAAGCCGAGGGAATCAAGGGCCACTCCGAAAGCGGAGTCCGGCTGTCGGGGCCGATTTTGGATCGGCTGGCGGTTTCGGCCGAAAATCGCGAATTAGTTCTATTTGTTATCAAAAATCATCTCGCGATGGCACGATTCTGGCAGAAGAGGGACGTCGATGACCCCGGGACGATTGCAGTTTTCGCAGAATTCATCGGTGACGCCGAGCGCCTCCGCCACCTTTATATTCACACTTATTGCGACTCCCGGGGAACCTCGGCCGAACTGTGGAATAGCTACAAGGATATGTTGCACAATAAGTTATTTCGCTACACGATGGAGCGCTTAAAACTCGGAAGCGAAATCGACGCCAGCCACGAAGCTAGAAAGAAAATGACCCAACAGGAACTCATCGCCAAAAACATGCCGGGAATAAGCGAGGATGAGATCACCGCGCACTTCAGCCTCCTGCCCGATCGCTATTTCATCCAAACCGACACCGACGAGGTCGCGCTGCACATCCAGATGGTGAACCGTCTCCTGAAATCAATCACGGCCGCCGACTCGGTGGGATCGCTCCGGCCGGTGCTCGACTGGCGCGACGACCTCAACCGCTCGATCACCGTCGTGAACATCGTGACCTGGGACCGGGCGGGACTGTTCTACAAGCTGGCAGGCGCATTCAGTGTCGCCGGCCTTAATATTCTCGGAGCGAAGGTGATCTCCCGCTCCGACCACATCGCGATCGACACTTTTTACGTGATCGAGCCGGGGCGAGGCGTCGTGCAAAGCACCGCGATCCAGGAGACGTTCGCGCAAAGCCTGGAAGCGAGCCTTGTGTCCAACAAGGACCTCTATCCCGAGATCGTCGCCCAAGCGAAGAGGATAGCGGCCACCCGGTACCTATCCACGGCGAGCCAGGACCCCCTGCAAAGCTCATTTCCCCCGACGGTCGACGTCTACAACGAGCTTTCCATGCAGCGGACGATCGTGGAGATCCAAGCCCGGGACCAGCTCGGCCTCCTCTACCGCCTCGCCAAGACGATTTCGGAGCGCGGCTTCGACATCACCTTTGCCCGAATCGGCACCGAGCGCGGGGTTGCGATCGACACCTTCTACATCGAAAATGAATCGCACGACCGGGTGGAGGGCGTTGAGCGGCTCCACGGGCTGCGCGACGCCCTTGTCGAGGTGATCAGCCCTCCCGCGGTGGCCGCAGCGTCCTAGACGCTGGAATCGCGCGCCTGTCTACGACCTCTGTCTACGACCTCCTCGCAAACGACCTCAGACCTCCAGAATTGAAATCCTTGCGGATTTCAATTCTGGAGGTCTGAGGTCGTTTGCGGAGGTCGTTTGGGAGGCCTTTTGCCAATCTCGGCTCGCCGAACCCCATGATTGCGGCTTAGAACCCCGATTGTGGCAAAGAAAGTGTCATCCCCGCGCCGCGCCTCCCCGGTGAAACGCGCGCTATCGGCCCCGAAGGCGCGGCTGGCCATCGCTTCGCTTGCCGCGGACGCCGGCAATGCGGGCGGCGCCCTACGGGAGATCCTCGCCGCAGTGGGTTCGACCCTGCGCGCCGACAGCGGATTCGTCACGATCCTGAGCCCCGACTCGGGCAAACTCGAGGTCGAGGCGCACTTCAATCTTCCGCCTGAGGAAAACTATTCGCTGGCGCCCGGCCAGGGGGTTCCCGGATGGGTCGCCTGGCACGCAAGGCCCCTTCTCGTCCCGGACACATCGAAGGACTCCAGGTACCGCCCCTTTCGACCCGGCGTCCGGTGCCAGATGTCGGCTCCGATGGTGTCCGCCGAAGGCCATGTGATGGGGGTCATCACCCTCGACCGGAACGCCCGGCGCGGCTTCGGCCCAAAGGATCTCGGCCTTCTCGCGGAGCTCGCGGCCGCGGCTTCAAAGGTCATGCAGCGGCTTTGGGAGTTGGGCCACCTGAGGAAAAAGGCCGTGCAATTGGAGACGCTTCTTGCGGCGGGCCAGTCCCTCGTTTCCGAGCTGGCGCCCCAGGCCCTCTTCGATGTCCTCACCCGGGACACCTGCCAGATGCTGCAGGCGCGCGCCTGCACCCTCTTTCTCATCGAGCGCCCCGGTTTCCTGCGCCTCGGTTCCTTCGCCAGCGCGGGCTCGGGCGCGACGCAGCCCCCGGCGGGCCAGCTTCCCATGGATTCATGCCTTGTCGCGGCGGCGATCCAGGCCCGCCACACCGTGGCCTTCGCCGACATCCATTCCTGGAACGACTCGGGTCTTGTCGACCTCCCCGGGGGCCCCGCCTGGCGCTCCGCCCTGGCGGCCCCGGTGATTTTCGAGGGCGAGGTTCTCGGCGTCCTGGCCGTCTTCCTGGAGCGGATGCACCGGTTCGACAACGACGAAAAGCGCCTGTGCCTCGCCCTGGCGAGCCTCGGAGCCGTGGCCCTCCAGAACGCCCGCCTGTACGCCCGGGTGTTCAAAAGCGAGGAG
Organism: Opitutaceae bacterium; assembly: GCA_050015855.1. Classification (GTDB taxonomy): domain Bacteria; phylum Verrucomicrobiota; class Verrucomicrobiia; order Opitutales; family Opitutaceae; genus Palsa-1447. The sequence goes on from JBEKAO010000027.1 coordinate 43,717, forward strand.
TCCCTGCGAAAAAACGAGCGGCTGACGATGCTCGGCCTGCTATCCGCGGAGATCGCGCACGAGATCCGCAACCCGCTGACCGTCCTCAAGCTCCTCCACGACGGACTCGGCGCCGATTTCCCTCCCGAAGACCCCCGCCGCAAGGACCTCCGGATCATCAGCGAGAAGCTCGACCAGCTCGAGGAAATCGTGACGCGGGTCCTGAGTTTCGGCAAGGCGCCGACGAGCCTGCACACCCGCTGCTCCCTGAACGAAATCGTCGATGACACGATCCTCCTCATCCGCCTGAAGCTCGTCCAAAACGACATCCAGCTCCAGTTCCTCCCCCCGCAGAGAAGCCCAATTGTGGAGGGGCACAAGGGCCAGCTCCAGCAGGTGCTCCTGAATCTCCTGATCAATGCGATGCAGGCGATGCCCGGCGGAGGCGCGATCACGATTTCAGCGAGGGAGGAGAAGACCGAATCGGCGCGCCTGGCGGTGGTGGAGGTCGCCGACACCGGTTCCGGGATACCCGAGGCGGTGCGGGACCGGATATTCGATTCCTTCCTGTCCGGACGGCCCGACGGCACGGGCCTGGGCCTTGGAATTGCCAAGCGCATCCTCCTGACCCATCACGGCGACATCACCCTTGTTTCGACGGGCAAGAAGGGGACGACTTTCCGCATCACCCTGCCGATGGCAAAATAAACCGTGTATTCAAAACGCGTCCTCTACCTGATCTCCGCGATCCTCCTCGGGGAGGCGATCGCGGTCCTCGCCCTGCACTCGCGCCTGCCCATGCCGGTGCGCGTCCTCGCGGCCGCGATCAACATGCTCGCGGTCGCCGTCCTCCTGCTTCTCGCCCGCCAGCGCCCCTCCTGACTCACTCCTCCAACTCGACGTTCCAGTACGCGAGATCGAGGAAGTCCTTCCAAATCTCCCGGTTCTGCGTCCCGAGCACCAGCGAAATCACGGGCCTCCACTTCGGCTTCGACGGCTTGCGGATCAGCCGCATGGCGGCCTCGTGCGGAAGCCTGTTGGCCTTGCGCGTGTTGCACTTCACGCAGGAGCAGACGATGTTCTCCCAGGTCGTCTTTCCGCCGTAGTTGCGCGGGATGACGTGGTCCAGGTTGAGCTGTTCCCGCGGCAGGACCCGGGCGCAGTACTGGCAGGTGTTCCGGTCCCGCTCGAAGACGTTGTTCCGGGTGAGCTTCAACTCCTTGCAGGGCAGCTTGTCGAAGAACGTCAGCAGGATCACCCGGGGAAGGCGGATCGTCTTGCTCGGGGTGTGCACCATCTCGAGCTCCGCCATCGGAGGGTTGACCGTCGAAAAGTCGATCCAGTCCAGCATCGAGAAGGTTTGGAAATCGTCCTCGTGGTGATGGACGACACTCGCATGCCCGCGCGCCAGGAGCGCAAAGGCCCTCCGGGCGCCAATGACGTTCACCGCCTGCCATAGGCGGTTCAAAACCAGCACGGGTTGGTCGAGGGCTGCCTCCATACGGGAAAACGACCAGATAGCCTCGCGCAAACGAATGTGTCAAGCGGAGCTGGATCCGAAAATTTTCGGTTAACTAACCTAATCCACGCCTGATTAGCGGGTTGATCGACCTTCCCAAAACGGGGTTTCTCGCTTGCAATCCCACGCCGTAGCACGCCGCATGCTATGCGGACATTCCAATTGATTCATGGACAGCCCGAAATCCAGCCTGCCCCCAATCAAGACCCTTCTGTTTGGCCGAGCCCGATCGCTCGGCGACAGCGACCTATTTCACAAGGTCTCGCTGATCGCCGTATTTGCGTGGGTCGGCCTCGGCGCAGACGGGCTTTCCTCCTCCTGCTACGGTCCCGAGGAGTCGTTCAAGGTGATGGGCGCCAACATCCACCTGAGCCTGTTCGTGGCGTTGATGTGCGTCATCACGATCGTCGCCATCTGCGCCAGCTATTCGCAGATCATCGCGCTCTTCCCGTCGGGCGGCGGAGGCTATCTCGTCGCGAGCAAGCTCCTGTCCCCTGCGGCGGGCGTCGTCTCGGGCAGCGCCCTCCTCGTCGATTACGTCCTTACGGTCACGATTTCCGTCGCGAGCGGCGGCGACGCCCTTTTCAGCCTTTTCCCCGAATACTGGCAGGCCTGGAAGCTCCCTTTTGAGATCGGGGGCGTCCTTTTCCTCACTTTCCTGAATCTTCGCGGCGTGAAGGAGTCGGTGCTCGTATGGGTGCCGATCTTCTTCATTTTCGTCGGGACCCACATCGTGGTCATCGGGGCCTCGATCGGCACGCACCTGGGCGGCCTCGGCACGATGGCGGCCGCCACCGTGCGTGAGGTTCACACGGTCAGCGCGCAGACGGGCTGGTTCGCCCTGATCGCGATCCTGCTCAAGTCCTACAGCATGGGTGCCGGCACCTACACGGGCATCGAGGCCGTCAGCAACGGCCTGCCGATCCTGCGGGAACCGCGCGTCCACACCGGGCGGAAAACCATGGTCTACATGGGCACATCCCTGGCATTGACCGTCGCCGGGCTGCTCATCGCCTACATCCTCCTCGATGTCTCGCACGTTGACGGAAAGACCCTCAACGCGGTCCTTTGCGACAAACTGACCGCCGGTTGGACGGCGCACATCGGCTCGGTTTCCCTGGGCTCCGTCTTCGTCTTCATCACACTCGCCTCGGAGGCCGCCCTTCTGATCATCGCCGCGCAGACCGGATTCCTCGACGGGCCGCGCGTCATGTCCAACATGGCGCTCGACCGGTGGTTTCCGACCCGTTTCGCCAACTTGAGCGACCGGTTCGTGACCCAGAACGGGGTTCTCGTGATGGGCAGCACGGCCTTGGTCATGATGCTGGCGACCTACGGCAACGTCGACACGCTCGTCGTTCTCTACAGCATCAACGTGTTCATCACATTCTCGCTCTCCCAGCTCGGAATGGTGGTGCACTGGTGGCAGGTGCGCCATTCAGAAGCCGGGTGGAAGCACCGGCTGGCGATCAACGGGTTTGGGCTCGTGCTGACGCTCTTCATCCTGATCTCGATGATCGTCCTGAAGTTCGTCCAGGGCGGCTGCGTGACGATCGTGATCACGGGCTTCCTCGTCCTGGGGGCGTTCCTGATCAAGCGGCACTACAACGGCGTCACCGACCAGCTCCGCCGGCTGGACGTCATCGTCGAGGCCGCCAACGCCGAGACGACGTCGCGGGTGCAGCCCGCGGGCGAACCCGACCCGAAGGCCCGCACGGCCATCGTCCTCGTCAACGGCTACAACGGACTCGGCCTCCACACCGTCCTTCAGGTGCCCCGGATGTTCGGCAACACCTTCTCCAACTTTGCGTTCATCCAGGTCGGTGCGGTCGACGCCGGCAATTTCAAGGGGACGGCGGAGATCGACGCCCTTCGGGCCTACGCGGAGCAGAGCGCCCAAAAATACGTCGACTGGGCCCGGGCGCACGGCTACGGGGCGGCGGCCTTCACCTCCGTCGGGACGGACATCATGGGCGAGATCATGCGATTGTCGAAGGAGGCCGCCACCCGCTTCCCGAACAACATCTTCTTCGCCGGCCAGCTCCTGTTCCTGAACGAGACGCGCGTCACCCGCTGGCTGCACAACCACACCGCCCTCGCCCTCCAGCAGCGCTTCTTCCTCGCGAACCTGCCCTTCGTCGTCCTTCCGATCCGCGTCGGCTGACGCCATGGCTTCCCCGCCGGATTCATCAAATAAACCGACCCCCGTCGGCCCGCAGGCGACGCGCGAACCCGCCGCCGATGCCGGGCGCAGGAGCCGCGTGCGCGTCATCGTCTTTTCTCTGACGCTTGCCGCCTTCGTCATCAACTACATGGACCGGGCGAACTTCAACGTCTCGGCCCCGCTGATCGAGAGGCAATTCGGCCTCAGCATAGCCCAGATCGGCCGCATCTCGTTCATCTGGGGACTGGCCTACGCGCTGTGCAATTTTCCCGGCGGATGGCTGGCCGACAAACTGGGGGTGCGAAAGGCGGCCTCGTTTGCCCTGGGCTGGTGGTCGATTTTCACGATTCTCAGCGCGGTGGCCTACAGCATGTTCTCGTGGTGCCTGATTCGCGGCCTGATGGGAGCCGGAGAGGCGCTGATCTGGCCGATCAACGCGAAGGCGGCGAGCACGTGGGCCGCGCCATCGGAGCGCGCGCGGGCCTTTACCACGGCCGGATCCGGGCAGTTCCTCGGCTCGATCGTCGGGGTCTTTGCTTCCGGCTGGATCGTCCACTGGTGGGGATGGCGGTGGACCTTCATACTTTTCGGCGTGCTGGGATTGCTCTGGGTCCCGATCTGGTGGGCCTTGGTCCGCGATACGCCGCAATCCCACCCATGGGTCAACGAGCGCGAGCTGCGTTTCATCCAGAGCGTGGCCGGCTCCGCGCCGCGTAGCGCCGGGGAGGAGCGCCTGAGCCGCGATGACATGAAGCAGGCATTGAAGGTCATGCTGACGCGAAACGGCATCGGGGTTCTTCTCACCTTCCTGACCTTCGGCTACATCCTGTTCACCTTTCTCAACTGGCTCCCGATTTACATGCATGACACGTTCAACCTCTCGATCGTTCAAAGCGCGTCGTGGACAAGCGTGTCCTATCTGGCCGGCTTCGTCGGCTTCCTGGTGTCCGGCCCGATCAACGACTGGCTGGTGGCGAAATACGGCTACGCGAAGGGGCGCAAACTGGGGGCCGGACTGCCCATGGGTCTGATGATCGTGATGATGCTGTGCGCCCTCGAGACCTCGAAGCTGGATCTCGTGGCGCCGAGCGCGCTGCTGATCGGGCTGTCGCTGCTGGTGATGAACGTCAGCGTCGGCGCGTGGGCGGTCAACGCGGTGGACCTGGCGCCGACGCCCAAGAGCACGGCCTTCGTCTATGGAATCTATAACGGGGTGCTCAACCTGATGGGAGCCTACAGCTCGATCCTGGTGACGGCCATCGCCCAGCGCTTCGGCTTCATCTGGGCATTCTCGAGCGCGTTAATCTTCATGGCGGTCTTCCTCTTCGGACTGGTCGTCGTCATCGACCGGCGGGGAATCGCGCCCGCATTTGTGCCTGACGGGGGTCCGGCGACTCAGGCCGCTTGAAGAGTCGGTCCGCACGAGTACGACCAGGCCCGATGGAAAGGCCACCCATGAAAGCAGCGACCCTCAAAAGGCGAGCTCGCATTATGCCACCGCGCCCAGTCGATTTCCCGTGCTCACTTCCCAAACAAGACGTTTGCCGTTCCGCCGGGCACCCAGGTGAAGCCGCTGTTCTGCATCTCGGCCGGGCGCTTTGAGAACATGTCCACTTCCAGGAAGATGGCCGGCTGGAGCTTCGGGGCCCCGGCGGGGCTCACCCACACCGTAACCGGCTTTCCGGAATCCGCGTCGGCCAACCAAAGAAGCGCCTTGCCGTTTTCCTTGTCTTCCGACCGCAGCTCGTAGTGCCGGCCCGGCAGGGCGACGAAGTACATGAGGCAACTGCCAACAGTGGACCCGTCATTGTAGGAGGCTGCCACACCATGGCGCCCGGGCCCAAGAGGCCGGTCCCTGTTCCAGTTGTCGCGGTCGCGGTCGATCGCCCGTCCATCAATGGCGCTCGCGTACGCGGTCTCGTGCTCGCTCAGAAAGGAAGCCCCGCCGCTGATCCGGTCAGAACCGCGGAGCAAAGCGGGCGCCCAAAGCGCGGCCGCCTCGGATTCGGTATGGTGCAGGACGACGGCCCCGAGCCTGAGGGTCAATTCAGACATCACCTCGGCCAACGGCAGGGAGCGATTGTCGCGCACGGTGACGCCGGAGGCCGAACCTGTATCTGCGTCAACGACACCGGCCGCAAATACAAGGGAGCCGCCTTCCTTGGTGATTCTCCCGGTGACGAGGGCCCTGGCGCCGAGCCTGCCCGCCATTTCGGCGGCCACCCTGGGGCCGAGGGTTTCCCCAAACTTTGGCGCGCGGGCGCCCGGTTTCATGCTCACACCATAGAGCGGCGTCAGGATTCCAAGACCGGCCCGGACGATTTCGGCGATCGCCGGTCCGAGCCTGGAGTCGACGCCGTGTGCCGTCTCGAAGTCGAAGACGGCCACTGGCGTGGGAGTGTCTGCGGCTTCGGGAGCCGCGACCAGGAAAGCCGGCCAGGCCAGAACGAGAAGAGCTGGAACCTTCATCGTGTTGCAGACTGGCATGCCAGACAATGCCTGCCAGCGCCATCCTATTCAGGGTTAAGGCCGGTTACGCCGAGTTCCCGGTGAGTCATTATTCTGGAGTCCGCTTTGACGTCCGCTTTGAGAACCGTGCTGTGCAAATGCAGAATGGGCGCCTGCCGCAAAACCGGCTGTACTTCCTTCCGAAAATTGGGCGCCTGCACCCAATCCTGGGTAATTCTTCACTGAAGACGTGAGTGCAGAGAACGCATAATAAGCTTATTACTAATTCGTAAGGCAATGCATTGAGATTTGGCACAGGCCGTGCGATCTTATCCGGCGCGAGCCCGTTTCAAAACATGAAAACGAAAATCAGGCCCAGCGAACTCGCATTGTTCGGCGCGCTGCTGCTGCTCGTTTCAGCTGGCATGACTGGTTGTGCGAGTCCCGGAAGCTTGGCCCCCCGAGTCGTCCTGCATCCTGTCGACAACCCGATTCCGCCCCCAAAGGCCGGAGTCTATGACGCCAGAAGCGTTGACGTTCCGCCCATACTGGTGAGTAAAAGCAAACCCCGTTATCCCCGGGAGCTGAAGTCCGTCGGCGGTGGTGAAGCTGTCGTGTTGTTTACGGTTCGCGCCGACGGGAGCGTAACAGACGCATCGATTGTGAAGGCCGATGACATCCTCTTTGGCGAATCGGCGATGGAGGCGATTCTGAAGGCGCGATTTCGCCCGGCCCGTGTCAACTCGGTGGCGGTGGATTGCAGGATGAAGACCCCGTTCATTTTCACATACCATTCATATTTCGTATCGGTCTTTAATTCCATTTTTCCAGATTTCTCGGACCCGGATCGACCCAGGTTCGCGTCGCCCGGGGTTTCTGATGCACCACTGGGCCCTGGACCCCCGGACCAGGCACCAGAACGGCCCTTTTGATTGGAGGCGCGGGCCGGAATCGGCCGTTTAAACAGCCAGTAAACGTACCGCCCTCTTGTGTTGATGATCGAGACCGGCGTCGTCTAATCTCCGCGCCATCCTCAATTCTGTGGGCAAGATCGAACGCTTTCCGCTTCCTTTCCGCTATTTCGTATGCGCGGCGTTTGTCCTGTTCTGGATGCTCGTTCACTTTGAGCTGAAGTTGAGCCCTTTGGCCGGCCAGTACGTCGGCCTGCCACTGATCCTGGGGTTTCAGCTGGCAATAGCGCGACGGCGGTTCTGGAATCTTTGGGCGTTTGACGCATTGCGCTTTCGGCTGCGAAAACCCTATTTGATTCTGGCCGTAGCCCTGCTTGCGTTTGCCGTCATCCTTGTGAGCTTTGCAAGCACTCGCGTCCTCGCGGGCACCGGACAGCGCTTCGAACTTTGCACCCTTGTTGCTTTCGGCGTTTGGCCGGCATCATTTGCGCTCCAAGAGCAAGACAAAGCAAATCTTCGTCGCGCCCTGCCTTGGATGGTCGCGGCGATCGGCTTCGGCGTGATTTGGCGCGTCGCATGGACGATGGCGTCCGTGATGCGTCCGCCTCATTTCTCTTTCTGGCGCACGGAGGATCTGCTGGCAATGTGGCTGTCCGAGTTTATCGGACTCTTCTTATTCGACGAAGTGGCATTTAGAGGCGCGCTTGATCCCTATCTTAGAGGGTCGGAGTCCGGCAAAGTGCATCCCTGGTTTTCGGCTGTGTTCATCGGGGCTCTTTGGGCCTTGTGGCACCTTCCGGTGTACAACCGGGCAGCAACAACATTTCCCGGACTATTCACCCAGGTGGTGCGGCCATTCTACCTGATGGTCATGATCAACGGCTTTTTCTTTGCGTTCACCGCGCGCAGGAGCCGCACTTTGGTCCCGTCCGCCGCGTTGCATGCGCTCGGGAACGCTTATTTGATGTCGACCCAGTTCTAGGAAAATGTGGGGGCCGAAAACCGGCCCCTATTCAACGACCGCAGCTTCATCGGAATTGAAAACAGGATGGTCGGGGGCTGTTTCAGTTCTTATTAACCTCATTCAGGAAAATCGAGCCGCTTGAAGATACAGCTTGGGCCCATGACTCTGCGAACCATTGAAACTGAGCGCCTTGTCTTGAGGGATTGGAACGAGGAGGACTTGGAGCCTTTTGCTCTTTTGAATTCGGATCGGGAAACGATGCGCCATTTCCCGTCGACCCTGAGTCGTGCGGAGAGCGATGCGATGGTGCAGCGGATTCGAACCCACATCGAAGCCCGCGGATACGGGCTGTGGGCCGTTGCGATGCGTGACTCAGGGAAATTCATCGGATTCACCGGACTTATGACGCCTTCATTTGAGGCGTCCTTCATGCCGTGCGTGGAAATCGGGTGGCGCTTTGCGCGGCATGCCTGGGGCGAAGGATATGCGACCGAGGCTGCGCGGGCGGCGCTGACGTTCGGATTCGAGATCCTGAGCTTGGAAGAAATCGTCTCCTTCACCGCATCCTGCAACACGCGGTCGATTCGGGTGATGCAGCGTCTTGGTATGCGAACGGATCCGAACGAGAACTTCGATCATCCCCGGCTACCCGAAGGGCACCCGCTCCGGAGGCATGTTTTGTACCGCATCAAACGCGCGGAAATTGGCGAAGCTTGAACCGATTGCCAGAGGCCGATCCCGGTGAGACGGCTGGATTGGAGGCGCGGGCCGGAATCGGCCGTTTGTCGTCGCGTTGCAGGCACTTCCAAGCGCGACTTTCAGGGCCACCCGAGCACAATCGGTCACCACTCCCCTACCGCTCAGCTTTGCTCAGTTGGTGTCCGCTTTGGTGTCCCCTCTGAGAGCGCGCATGTGAATTTTTTCCCGACGGAGCGGCAAATGCCGCTGCAAGGGCATCGACTCTATTTGGAATCGGCGGCGCCTGACAGCTTGTTGTAGAGCCACGCAAATATTGCGCCACCTATCAGGCCGTCGATAAACGCGTAGATCAGTCCGATTACGCTGCCCATGGGAGAGATCGTGTAACCGCGGTACAGCCTGCCGACGAGCGTAGGTCCCGCCACAGATCCATCAAATGCGATGATCCACCAGGTGAGAAAAAACAGTCCCAGCCCCCATAAAATCCCGCAAGTCAGTGCAAACGCCTTAACATTAAGCTTCATGTTTATGCCCTCCGTTATCCGTATCGGTTCAAACTGCGTGGCTATGAAGAATACAGCCAGTCTCACTTATGGCGTGGAATCTTTCGATTATCAAAGCTGCGCTAAACAATCAAGCCATCGCCACAGGCAGTCCGCCGGTTCGAGGCCTATGCCCCGTGGACAGGTACGTCATTGCGGGAGATTCTATGGTGAAGGATTGCTTTCCGCGCCTGGCTGCTTGAGCAGGTCGGCCCGGAGCCCCTCCAGATGTTCGAGCCGGGGCCGCAAGCGCGAGTTGGCCAGCCAGCGATTAACAGCCCAGACGGCAAAGAGCGCGCATACGGCGACAGGAATCCGAAGCAGCAAGCTGCGCCAAGTCGTGCGCCCGGCCAGGACGCGGGGCACTTCCATCAGAAATACGGCTCCAAGGGTGGGCGCCAATAACCACCAAAGGTTTTCCAGCAATCGAATTTGGGCGCGGGTATAGTAGGCCGAAAGTCCCAATTGTCCCAGCACGGTTTCGTCGTGCCGAGGCCCGCCCCAGGCGATGCGGAGCGTGCGATACAAGTACAGCGCCGTGGCCATCGCGATACAGAACACTGCCGCCCAGTGCGGGGCTGGGTGCTGCGCTGATTGCCGGGGCGCGTAGCGCGCAACAATCAACCCGGCCCCGAGCCAACAGAAGACCTCGCGGAAGTTCCGCCACAGGACGATTCGCCGGAATCGAACGCTGTCGCGGCCGACGCGATCAGCCAGTGCGCCGATTCCGCCGATCAAATCCCTTATCACGGAACCGGAGCTGATCAGGATAATGGCCATGCCAAGAAAAAAGATCGCGCTTGTGATGGCGACAAGGGCGCCGGGAGGGCGGCCATCGGCTGCCGTGGAGGTCACCATGCCGGCAAATAAGACGAAAACGGCGCCGTCTCTGAAGGCGGCAACGGCCGTGAGCCATTTGAAACGGCGCTCACCGGCGCGGATGCGCCCCAGTTCGGCGACGGCCAGCGCCGGATCACGCTTGATCGGTTGGTTATCCCAGGCCTTCTGCATGTCTTCAAAGCTCATTGCGAATCTCCTTCAAGGCTTCTGCCATTTTCTTGCGAATGCGGGTCAGCGATATGCCGACCTGGTTTTCTGATGTCCCCATGATCTCTCCGATTTCGCGGTAAGTGAGGCCGTCGAGATGAAGGATCACTAGCGAGCGTTCCGCCGGCGGAAGGGCGCGGACCTCGCGGTACAGCGCGTCGAGCAACTCGCCCGCATCGTTTGCCCGACTGCCATCGGCGACGCCGCCGGCCAGTTCCGGGACGCTGTCGAGTCGTACGCTGCCCTTCCGTTTGCTCTCAGTTCGCCTCCAGTTGAGGGCTGTGTTGAGGCAGACCCGGTAGATCCATGTCGTCGGTTTCGCCTCGCTCCTGAAACGGGGTACGGATTGCCAAAGCTGCACCGCCATCTGCTGGAAGAGGTCATTCTGGTCTTCGGGTTCGGAGGCAAACGACCGCGCCAACTTCAAAAGGATTCCTCGATAGTCTTGCAGCCACGCGATCAGAATGGATTCGTGGCGGGTCGGCGAATTCATGGCGTCGATCAGATTAGTACCAGCTACGCGGACTTCCTTTCAAAGAATGTGCGCGCCGCCGCGCTTGGCGCGGCTTTCGGGCAAATAATCCGGGCTGGAAACCGCTCAACTCCCTCGCATTCACGGACCTCACGAGCCGGAAGGCGGGGCCGGCGGCACTCCCAGTTCGCGAAACACAAAATCACGCCAGGTTGCCGGCTCGCCGGCGCCGGGGCGGATCTGCAGGGCGGGAATGTCGGCGACGACCGGCACGCCGACGGCGCGGCAGCGTTCATAGAGCAATTGCGAGAGCTTGGGATGATGCAGAAATTCACCGGCATTCGTCAGCGCGTCGGGGCGATGCGCGACCAGAAAGACCGGAGGACCGTCCTTTGTGATCAGTGAAATCACATCGCAATCGGCACGAATTCTCCGCCCTGCCGGGCCGTGCAGGTCGTCCTCGGTGGCGACGCCCCAGAGCTGCGGATTTTCGTAGGCGCCCGCAAAGCGATCGACCGCTTGCCGCCCAAACAGATCGATCCAGCGAAATGGATCGAATGAAAACTGCCCCGAAAACGAACCCGCACATATCGGGCGCGTCGATTGGCGCAGGATCGGATCCGGATTGGCCGGTTCGGCCAAGTCGGCGTGAAATGCCAGCCAGAGCGAGGTCGTGGCGCCAAAGGATTCGCCGAAAACGGCCACACGGACCGGGTCAATGTTCCACGTCCTGGCATTGGCGCGCAGAAACTGAATGGAGCGGGCGCACTCGCGGAGCACATCCGGAATCGTCGCTCCCCGCCGAATGTCCCGAAAGTTCACCGCTCCGAACGACACCCCCGCGGCGAGGCATTCGGCGATGATCGGATCGGGGCGGATTCGGGCCTTATCTCCACCTCCTCCGTGGAAATAGAGCACGACCGCCGTCGGTGCCACGGCATTCGCGCGCCAGAAATCGAGAACGTCCTCGGGGTGCGGGCCGTAGGCGACATTCGAAGAGGTGGGAGCCTCCGCTTCCGCCCGGGCAGCCGGGTGCGGAACCTCCTGGGCGGTGACCGGCGAGCACGCCGCCAAACATGTAACAGCTGCCCAAAGGAGGACGGGCACGAGTGCAAGTCGACGGGGCATGCAGCGCCTAATTCAGGTCGATGCCAAGCGCTTGCGCCCGTTGGCGCGCTTTCACGGCGCGGTCGAGGTATTCCTGATGAAGTTCGGGGGTTTTTTCGCTCTGTGACGCCAATTTGATGTAGGAGTCAATCAGGTCCTGGAAGGAACTCCTTGTCGGGTGCAGGATGACAACCCGCTCGAGATACGCGGCAGCCGGGACCCATTCGCCTTCTTGTTGGTAGATTGCCGCCAAAAGCTGGTAGAATTGCTTTTTGGGCTCGGCGGTGAGCAGCGATCCCTCTTCGGCCCGTTGCTGCGCCTCGCGAAGAAGGGCCATATCCACCTTTGAGGGAATCTCGGTCGCCTTGGTGTATAGGAGGCTCGCGTAGAAAAGGAGGTCGTCTTGGCTGAGCTTGGGCATGGAGCCGAGCCAGCGCTTCATATATGCCATCGATTTGTCGATGTCCTGCGATTTGAGTGCCTCGTCTTTCAGCTTCGCATCGGTGGCCGCCAAATAGTACGTTTGCGCGAGGTACTGGAGGTGCGCGATCCGATCCTTCGGCGCCAGATAGTTCGGATGCCGCTCGGTCAGTTGGAGAAGCTCCTCCCATGGCTTGATCGAATCGGCGGGTCTGTTCTTCCCCTGCCAGAGAACCTTGGCCTCGGTGTCAATGATCACCGCCCAGTCATAGCTGTCTTTGTCGACTGAAGGCTCAAGGCCCTTGAGAAGAGCCAGAACGCCGTCATAATCCTTGGCATCGAGCAAATGCGTGACTTTGCTGAAGGCCTGTTTCGTTTCGCCGCTCATTTGAGGTGAATTTTGTTGCTGGTCACCTGGGCCATTCGAATTCCCGGGGCCGGAGGAACCCTCGGCAATGCCACCGGCGTAAACGCTCAGAACCGCGAAAAGGCAGCCGGTCGCAAGGGCCGCAATTCTCACCAAAGGCCGGTTCACCCGGGAGCCAAAGGCGAGTATGCTCTTGATGCGGGAAACCACCGGCAGGGACGCGGCGCCGACAAAGCCGGGCTGCGGCAGTCCGAGCGAATGGCGGGCCGCCTTGACGATGCCGCCGACATAAGTGGCGGGGTCGGCTGTGATTTTCAGCACGCACTCGTCGCATGACTTCTCGGTTTCCAGGTTGATGCTCCGGTTCAAAAGCCAAACCACCGGATTAAACCAAAAGAGGCTGAGAAAGAGGGTTTGGAGAGCGCTCCAAAAATTGTCTCGGCGCCGCAGGTGAATGAATTCATGGATCAGGATCGATTCAAGCTCGGCAAGCGAAAGAGTCTCTTCCAGGGCAAGAGGCAGGACCACGACCGGCGAGAAGACGCCCAGCACGCCCGGTCCCTGGAGGTCTGTTGTCGCGACGCATCTGGGCGCCGCGACCAGGCCCACCCGGGCCGCCGCGAGGCTGATGGAGCGCTTCATCCCTGCCGAAATCGGAGCTGCGGCGGCGAGGATGCGTCGGCGCACGAAAAATCCTCGCGTGATCCAGGAGGCAAAAAAAACAGCGGAGACCGCGAACGAGGCGATGATGACGACATGGTCGAATCCAATCCAGACCGAGGTGTCGCGAACCGGCGCAGCTGATGCCAGCATCGGAGCCGGCAATTTCAGCGAAAACGCCAGGGGTTTGATTGCCAAAGGCCATCGCGCCGGGGAAGCCGGCAGCGTCGACGCGAGCCAGCGAATTGAAAGGTTTTCGAGACGCACCAGAAGCGTGGCGAACCAGATCGCCGGCAAGGCGAACTTCGCCAGGGCAATCCACCCGAGCAACCTGCGGGTGCCGGCTGACAGGCGGCGTTCGAGAAGCAAAAACCCAAGAATGACCAGTCCCACGACGGTGGACTGCCAGATGTGATTTATGAGTTGGATCGTGTGCATGATTTATCGCCTATTTTAACCTGCGTTCCCTCGCGATTTTTTCTAGCTCCTTCAATTCCTTGAGCGAGATCTTCCCCGACTCGACCAAATGCGCCAAAAAAGGCTCCGGCGAAGCCCCGAACGCCGCGAGGAAATCGTCGAACAGGGTCTTGGTCACCGACTGGCGGCTCACCAGTGGCCGGAAAATATGCGCGTTCCCTATCTTTCGCACTCGTTCGACCGCCCCTTTTTCCTCCAACCGATACACCACTGTCTGGATTGTCGTGTACTCCAGGCGTCGATTTTCCGGCAAGCGCTCCTGAATCTCGCGGATGGACGCCGAGCCCAGCTTCCATAGGACCTCCAGCAGTTCCATTTCGGCGCGCGTGAACTTGAATCCCCGATTTTCTCTCATTAGATTAATAGTAGCATCTACTATGTACGTAGTAGTGTCAAGCGTTTACCGTCAAAAAAAAGCAGCTCAAGAAGGCCATTTCCAGGCTGTTGAAAACTTCAACGACATTTGGCGTCCGCTCCCGGCGACTTGGGATGGTTGCCATTCTTGACGAACCCAAAGGATTACCTTTGGGTTTACTCCATGCCCACAATCGCGACAAAAATCCCGGACGGACTTGCACGATTTGGCCGGGAGCCGATGCCGTTCGTCGCGCCCTGATATGATATGCCGGCACAACCCGTATTGCCGGTCGGCGCGAGATGCTTTGCATTGCTTATATTGCTTGGCGTCCTGCAATCGGCGTCCGCTTCCGAGGCACCCGTCGCTGCGCCTGACCAGCCAACGGTTGAAAATGGCCGACTGAGCGCTTTGCGCGACGCATTGGCCTCCGGCGTGAGGGACGCCGAAGCGCAATTTTGGTCCGCGGTCGAAGTCGCAGGAACGCCGATTGTGGAGTCGACCGAGGAGCACCCCGACGAGGCGCGCGCTACATTCCTGTGGAAAGGCAATGCCGAAACCCGGAGCGTGAGGTTGTTTTCTGGACCGCAGATAACCAGCAAATTCAAGAACCTCGGATTCCGGCGTCTGGACGGCACGGACGTCTGGTTCCTCACGTTACATGTCCCCCGGGGGTGGCGCGTAGGATACATGCTGGTCGAAAACGCCGAACAGCGCGGCTATCCCAAGGGCGGGGCGTGGATGGCCGCCGTAAGACGCGATCCTCTCAATCGCTTCCACACGGAGCAGGACGCCGCTACTCCAACCTTCGATAAGCTCTACTCGATTTTTGAGACTCCAGGGGCCCCTCCTGAGCCCTGGCTCCACCGGCACCCGGGCGTGGCCGCCGGCGCGGTGACGGCGCGGCGGTTGACGAGTGCGCGCCTGGGAACTGAACGGACGGTAGACGTGTATGTACCCGTCAGATATGGTGTCGCTGGCGAGCGGCCGGCCGGGACCGTCTACCTGTTCGATGGCGACGACTACCTTCGAGACATGCGCATCGCGGAGGTTCTCGACAACCTGATCGGCGAGCACCGCATCGCCCCGCTTGTCGCAGTCATGATCCGCGACCTGCCCGGCGCCGCCCGCGAGCGGGAGCTTGGTTGTGATCCGAACTTCACGGAATTTCTTGCTACCGAACTCGTGCCGTGGGTCAGGCGCAATTACCCCGTCAGTGCGGACCCGCGCCGTACGATCGTCGGAGGCTACAGCATGGGCGGACTTGAGGCGGCGTACGCTGCGAGCGTCCATCCCGAGCTTTTTGGCGCTGTATTGTCGCAATCCGGATCCTTTTGGTGGCGTCCCCCGTCGCCCGTGGCTGCGAACCATTCGGAGCCCTGGATGGCGACGCAGTATGCGGCAGCTGGACCGCAGCATGTCCGTTTTTTCCTTAGCGTCGGGCGCTACGAGCCGGGCCCGGAACACGAAGGCTTGGTCAACAATCGGAACATGCGAGACGTTCTCCGAGCCCGCGGCTACGAACTCAAATACGAGGAGGTCGAGGGTGAGCACGACCCGATCAATTGGCGCCTGACGCTTCCCGATGGATTGATGTTCCTGGCGTCGCCGAAATAGAGGCCTCGCCGTATAAAAGCTGTTGCCGGGTTGGAGGCGCGGGCCGGAATCGGCCTTTTATCGTCGTGTTGCAGGCACTTACATAAGCGATTTTCAGAGCTACCCAAGCCTAATCCGCCATTGCTCCTCTACTACCCTTCTTAACTCGCTTGGTGTCCGTTTTGGTGTCCGCTACGCGGACAGTCCGGCGGCTGCAAACGGCCGGGACGCGCCACGGGCATAGCTACGCGTGCGCTTGACAGGTGCTATCAGTGATAGCAATATTTCTCCATGCCGCAACTAATCGTTCGCAAAC
>JBEKAO010000028.1:0-43160 GCA_050015855.1 Opitutaceae bacterium
GGGCTTGTGGTGGGAAGGGCTGGACCCGCAGGATTACTACGCCCAGTACCATCCCGTGGGCCGCTACAACTGGCCGCAGACCGGGGAGCCGCCCCTGGCCAGGGAGTACTGCGAAAAGTTCTTTAATCGCACGATTGATCTCATCAACAAGCACAACCCGGACCTGCTCTATTTCGACGATTCGGTCCTCCCGATCTACCCCCACTCCGACATCGGCCTTCGCATCGCCGCCTATTATTACAACCACAATTTGAAGCTCAATAACGGCAAGCTCGACGTGGTGCTGACCGGAAAGGACCTCAATGCGCAGCAGAGCCGGGCCCTTGTGATGGATATCGAGCGCGGCGGCGCCAGCGCCATCCGGCCGGAACCCTGGCAAACCGACACCTGCATCGGCTCCTGGCATTATGCCATCAAGCATCTCAACCAGCATGACTACAAGAATGCGCGGGATATAGCCCGGATGCTCGTGGACAATGTCAGCAAGAACGGAAACCTGATGCTCAATATTCCGCTGCCCGGCCACGGCCAGCCCGACGCCGATGAATTGGCGATCGTCACGGACTTCACCACGTGGATGGACCGGAACAACGAGGGCATCTACGCCACGCGACCGTGGAGGGTGTTTGGCGAAGGTCTTTCCAATGCGCCGGCGGCCGGCGCCGGCGTCGGGGAAAGAAGGCGCGGCGGTCCGCCCCCGTCCTACACGGCACGAGACTTCCGCTTCATGCAGAAGGCCGGCGCCCTGTATGCCTTCGTGATGGACTGGCCGCAGGACGGAAAACTCGTCATCCAGTCGCTCGCGGACGGCGCCGCGACCGCGGCGGGGAATGTCGAACGGGTTGAAATGCTCGGCACCGCCGAGCCCCTAGGATTCGTCCGCGATGCGAACGGCCTGAACGTCACGCTGCCCGCGCAGAAGGTTGGCGACTATGTCTACGGGCTCAAGATCAGCGGAAGGGGGCTGACGGCATAGGGAAGGGCGGCCGGCCATCGCGGCCCGGCTTGGGATACTGTCGACAAAATCGGCGCCGCATCCTCAAAATGGCCCGTGGCAATGGCTGAATCAACGGACCCCTCCGCATCGCCTCTCCGCCAATCGGAGAACGCTTCGCCGGGAACGACGCGCCGGGATTTTCTCCGGAATTCGGCCGTGGCCGCGGCGATCGCCCCGCTGATCGGCGTCGGCGCGCAACGGGCCGGGGCGGACGAGCCGCAAGGGAGGCGGCCAAACGTGCTGCTCGTCATATCCGACCAGTGGCGCTGGGATTTCGTGTGCGGCTACGGCGAAAACCCGATGGATTGCACGCCCAATCTCGACGCGATGATGCGCCGGGGAACGGCCTTTCGGAACGCCTACTCGAACCAGCCCCTGTGTTCCCCGGCCCGGTCCTGCCTCTTCACCGGAAGGTACGCCACGGAGACCGGGGTGTGGACGCTCGGCCCCGGATTGCAGCCCGGCGAAGTGACGCTGGCGACCCTCCTTCGCGCCCGGGGCTACACGGCCAATTACATCGGCAAGTGGCACCTGGCGCCCAATTCCCCCGCAAACCCGGCCAGCCAGGGATACGTCCCGCCCCAATACCGCGGCGGGTTCGACGATCTTTGGCAGGCGTCCAATGAGCTGGAGCGGACCTCCCACCCCTATCAGGGGACGATCTGGGACGGGGCGGGGAACCCGATGAAATTCGACGGCGTCTACCGCGTGGACTACCTGACCGACCTGGCCGTGGCGTTTTTGCGGCAGAAGCATGAAAAGCCGTTCTTCCTCGTGCTATCCCAGCTGGAGCCGCACCAGCAGAACGACCTGAACGGCTTCGCCCCGCCGAAGGGTTACGAGGAAAAATTCCGCAATCCGTACGTTCCGCCCGACCTTCGGCCGTTTCCGGGCGACTGGCCGTATCAACTCGCCAATTACTATGGCGACTGCCGGAGCATCGACGAGTCCATGGGCAGGATCTTCCAGGCCCTCAAGGACGGGAACCTGGACGACAACACGATCGTGATCTTCCTCAGCGACCACGGCTGCCATTTCCGGACGCGGAACAACGAGTACAAGCGCAGCCCGCACGACAGCTCGATCCACGTCCCCCTGATCATCCAGGGACCCGGCTTCGACCGAAGCCAGGCGGTTTCGGAGATGGTCAGCCTCGTGGATGTGGCGCCGTCCCTGCTGGCCGCGCTCGGCCTGCCGATCCCGGCGTCCATGAAGGGCCGCAATTTCATCCCATTGATCGGCGACGGGAGCGCCCGAGCGGCCTGGCGCAACGAGGTCTTTGTCCAGGTCAGCCAGTCCGAAACCGCGCGCGCCATCCGGACGCCGGAATGGACGTACGTTGCGCTGGCGCCCGACGCCAGCGTGGCGCGCGATTCCGGCAGCATGCATTACCGGGACTACCAGCTTTACAACAACGCCGCCGATCCGGCCCAGGTGATCAATCTCGCGGGCCGCGCCGACGACCCCTCGCTCGTGCATTACGCCGGGGGGCGTTCGATCCGGCAGGTGACCGACCGGCTCCGGGAGCGCCTGATTGCGCGAATGGTTGAAGCCGGGGAGCAGCGCCCGCAGATCGACCGTTGGCCGTATTATCCCTGAGACGGGCTCATTTGCGGGGACCGCCCCCGCCGCGACCGCTGGCCTGAGCCGTCGTCGAGATCCGGGTCGAATGCGCGCTTGGGTTCCATCGGCGCCTGGCTTCCATGGAACCAAAGCCTGTCGGCCGCCTCCGGAGAGAGGGTGACCTGCGGTTGGAATCCGTCCGTCGCCATGTAGTCCAGAAGCGACCGGCGCAATTGCCGGGTCCCGGCGCCGGCCTTCGGATCCTCGAGGTTCACGGCCGAGACCAGGAGCCTGCCGGGGCCCACCCTGCACTCGAAGACCACCCCAAGCCGCCAATCGCGGTTCCAATCGTCGATCGCGGAGACGATCGGGACGAGATCCCTGGGCGCGGCGCTCAGGTTGACCGATCTCACATTGTTGACGATCGGGGTCCACTGCCAGTCGCAGTTGGCGCCGGTTGGGAACTCCGAGAGCGCCGGGTGCCCCGGATCGCAAAGCAATCCGAGCATGGCGTCAAAGCGGGCGGTTGGATTCCTGGGGGGCCTGACGGTCATCTGGATGTTCCAAAAGACCGGCACATTCTTCATCGGTGGGCAGCGCGCGGGATCGAGATCGGCCGCGGCCGGCACGAACAGGACCTTGCCCCCGGCGGCCAGGCGCTCCACGGCGTTGTTCCAGCCGCTGGTCACGAGCACGTCCTGCGGCGTCGTGTCGTCGACATGCGCCGGATAGACCCAAAAATTCCAGTCATTCTCGACGGCCGTCTCCCGCAGGCCCACGACCAGCCGGCAGGCTTGAGGCGCCGCGAATCCGGACAGATCGGCCGCGATCCGTCCGAGCGGAATGTTCTTTCCGATCGGGATCTCGCGCTCCGGAAAGAGACCCTCCGCCGCCGTCCGGCCGCGGCCGTCCACGATCTTCCAATAGGGGGACGCGCGGGGAATGGCCCTCTCGGCGAAGTGATAGATCTCAACGTCCGCCGTCAGCGTTTCGGCGGTCGTGAACGTCCTCCGGGCGAGCCGCGCCAGCGGCACGGTGGGGCCGCTGAAGCGGCGGAATTCGCCCGCCGTCACATAGCTCTTGGGCTTCCAGAATGCGTCGACCACGCCGATGAGGGCCGTGCCCTGGCCGAGGTAGTCATGGAGGTCGAGCAGCTGGAATCCCGACAGGCCCGGCGTGCGCATGTTGGCTTCGATCTCCTCCTTGTAGCATTCGACCTGGAAGCGGCCCGAGGCGTCGGCGAACGCCTTGTCCATGGAGAGCACACCCTGCTGCTCGGCGATATACTTGAATATGTCGTAGTTGCCGGGCCGGAGATAACCGGTGAATTCCCGGATCACATCGAAGTCGGGATAGGCGCACCATTGGCCGACCTCATGCGCGAGAACGGGAATGTGGGCCGTCTCGAGCGCGGCGCGATAGTCGGAGCCGAACCACCCCTCGATGTTTCGCAGATTGGCCGAGTTGTAGCGGACGAGGGAGGCGTACTGCGGGCCTCCCTCCACCTGGGACCGATCCCCCCATCCGGTTCCCGCGGAATACAGGCGGCGGTTGTCTTTCGCGTACCAGGAGACCGCCCACTGGGGAGTGACCAGGGGATAGCGCCCGGCCGGCTCGTTGCTAGGCGAAAGCAGGATGAAGGAGGGATGATTGCCGTAGGCCTGGAGCAGGCGCGGAGTCTCCTCCTCCAGGAGGCGCGCATACGGGCTCCCGGGGTTGAACGGGCTCCACATCCCGCACTCGGGCTGCAGGTAAAAGCCAAGTTCGTCCGCCGCGGCGAAGGCCGCGTCAGGCGGGCACCAGGAATGAAACCGCATTCCGTTCAGGCCATAGGCCTTGCAGACGGCGATGATCCTCTTCCACGAGTCGACATCGGTGGGCGGATAGCCGGTGAGGGGAAAATCGCCCCCGAAATGGGTAAGGCGCAGGTTGATGAGATGGCCGTTGAGCAGGAGGTCCTTGTCGCTGTGCGCGATCTCGCGCAGGCCGAAGGTGATCGGTTTCGCGTCGTCGGCGGCTCCGCCCTGGAGGGCCAGCGTGAGATGCTGGAGAACGGGATGGAATTCATCCCAGGTCCGGGCGCCGGGCCCGAGCGGCACCTGGATGTCCGCGGCGCCGCCCCCGGCATCCCATGCGACCGCCTCCGATTGGCCGCCGGCCGACAGGCGTCCGGTTCCGGCCTGTCCTGTTGCGTTTCCGATCCTCACTTTGACCAGCACGGACCGCCCGGCGACGTTGGGATAGGCTTGCGCGTCATCGATCCATACCGGAGTCGTGGAGCGCAATTCGATGCGGCCGACGATGCCGTTCCAGGCAGCCCCGAGCGCATCGGAGACGCTGTGGGCGTCGTCGCCGTGGCCGTTGTTCGCCGGGTCCGCGACGATCCGGCGGTTGTCCACCCGGATCGTCAGGCGGTGGCGGCCGGGCGCAACGATGCCCAATTCCACGATATGCGGAGCGACCAGGCTGTGATCCGGGGCGTGCGGCTGGTCGTCCCACCAGGTCGTGCTCTCCCAGTGCGGATGCTCGAGAAAAAGGACGACCCTCCTGCCCTTCCAATCGGCGGGAATGACGACATCCCGCTGGTACCAGGCCACGCCGAGATAATGCCGGGGCGGCTGCGCCAGGAAGGGCACCTCGACATGCCCGGGCTGTGAAAAATGATCGCGCAGGGCGGCCGGCTGCAGATTCCACCACGCATCGCCGAGCGTCAGCACCCACGGGGTGGTGGGGCTGATCTCATCGCCGTAGCCCTGCGCCTGGAGAATTCCGGGGAGCCGGATGCCGCCCTGCAGGTCGCGCTTGAACCACTCCTGGGCGATACCGTCGCCCGGAGGAAGCGGGGAAGTGATGCCTTCGGAGCGATCATGCTGCACCGCGCCCGGATCGAGCGCGAAGCGCCATTCTCCGGCGAGCGGGATGACCTGCGGTGCAACTTCCGCGCGCGCCGCGGGGATTGCGGAGACGGCGAGCAGGAACGTCGCGGAGGCGGCCGCGACAAAGGGGAGACTGTGGGGATGCTTCATAAAAATGACGGCCTTCAACTCCTGGGGCCGACCGCTGCGTCAGTCATGGCGCATTGTGACCCTTATGCAGGCGAATTCCGCCGGCCGCAACGCCGCATGCGAGCTTTGGCTCATCTGCGCAGCGCCCGGAGCCTGTTCAGGCTGTCACGCGCATCGGAAAGCGCGGGGTTGAGCCTGAGAGCAGTCTCCAGCTGGGCGATCGCCTCATCGAAACGGCCGGCCCTTTCATAGGCCGCCGCGAGGTTGCAGTGCGCGTCAATGTAATCCGGTTTGAGACGCAGGGCCTCCTGGTACTGCGGGATCGCCTCCGACAGCCGCCCGGGGGTTTCCGCCAGCGCATTCGCCAGGTTATTGTGCGCCTCGGCGTAATCCGGCCTGATCCGCAGAAGCTCTTCATATTGGGCGATGGCCTCCGGCAAACGCCCGGGAATCGACGCCAGCACAATCGCCAGGTTGTTGTGCGCATCGGCGTAATCCGGCCTGAGTCGAATCGCCTCCTCAAAGTGGGAGATCGCTTCCGGCACGCGTCCGGGAGCGTCCGCCAGCACAGTCGCCAGATTATTGTGCGCCTCGACGTAATCCGGCTTCAGGCGAAGCGCCTCCTCAAAGTGCGAGACCGCCTCCGGCCGGCGCCCGGGATCCCTTGCCAGCGCGTTTGCAAGATTGAATTGCGCCTCGGCGTAGTCCGGCTTCAGGCGCAGGGCCTCCTCGTAATGCGAGATCGCTTCAGGCAGGCGCGCGGAATCCGCGCTCAGCGCATTCGCCAGGTTGTTGTGCGCCTCGGCATAATCCGGCTTGAGGCGCAGGGCCTCCTCAAAATGGGAGACGGCCTCCGGCAGGCGCCCGGGAATCCGCGCGAGGGTTGTCGCCAGGTTATTGTGCGCCTCTGCGTCATCGGGCCTTAGGCGCAATGCCGCCTCATAGTGCGAGATCGCCTCCGGCGAGCGACCCGGGATTCCAGCCAGCGCATCGGCCAGATCAAAGTGCGCTTCGGCGTAATCCGGATTGAGGCGCAGCGCCTCTTCGTACTGCGCGATCGCCTCCGGCAGGCGCCCGCGATCCTTCGCCAGCGCGTTGGCCAGATTGTAGTGCGCCTCGACCGCATCCGGATTGAGGCGAAGCGCCTCTTCGTACTGCGCGATCGCCTCCGGCAGGCGCCCGGGGACCTTGGCCAGCGCGTTGGCCAGGTTGTTGTGAGCCTCGGCGTAATTCGGCCTGAGGCGCAACGCCTGCCCGTAATGCGACACCGCCTCAGGCAGCCGGCCGGGAATCCTGGCCAGCGCAATTGCCAGGTTGTTGTGCACTTCGGCGGAATCCGGCTTGAGGCGCAGCGCCTCCTCATAGTGCGCGATCGCCTCGGGCAGGCGGCCGGGGTCCTCGGCCAGCGCCGCCCCCAGGTTGCTTTGTCCGCGCCAGGATTCCGGATGGTGCGACACGGTATCCCTCCAAATCGAAACTGCGCTGCGGTAATCCTCATTGCGGCGTGCGGTCAGCAATCCCAGGCACAGCGCCGCGGCCGATAGCACGGGAAGGCTCCGCCGCCCGGCCACGGCAAACATCGCCAGCACCGCCAGGGTCACGACGGCGGCCAGGGGCAGATACATGCGGTGTTCCGCCATCGTTTGGGTCCCCACCGGCACGACGCTCGAGGTCGGGGCCAGGATTGCGAAAAACCACGCGCCGCAGAACCCGAGCGACGGCCACCGCCTGAGCGCCACCAGGGTGGCCGCAAGCAGCAGGACCACGACAGCCAGTTGCGGCGCGACATCGCCCAGCCGGCCGGCCACCGCCAAGCCGTAATCGAAGACCAACGGACGCGGCCAGAATGAAAGGCGCAGATAATGCGCCACGGCGCCAAACTGCGTAAGGGCATAGGCCGGCCACGAGACGCCCGATTCAAATCCCACGGAATTGCCACGGGCGTTTGTGCCGAGGGCCAGCCAGCCAAGCAGGAGCCAGGAAGACGCCAGTCCGGCGTATAGCGCCGTGTGTTCCCGCCACGCCTTCCGGAAGGTCCCGCTGACAAACGTGCGGTCATACAGCCAGACCATCAGCGGCGCCGACACCATGACCTCCTTGCTCGCCGCGCCGAGGAGGCAGCAGGCGACCGAGAGCCCGGCCCAGCGTCCGGCGCCCGAACCCGCTCTCTTTGCCGGCCCGGCGCTGCGGGACCGGCAATCTGCGTACCGAATGAAACAGTACAGCGTGAGAAGGTAAAACAACCCCATCAGGGATTCCGCCCGCTGCACGACGTAGGTGACCGATTCGGTCTGAATCGGATGCAGGACCCACAGAAGCGCGACGGCCAGGGCGGGAAGGCCCGGCCCGCCCGGCAATGGGGCCATGCGGACGCGCGGGCGGCCGGCCGCGCCCTCAAGCGTCCTTCGCACAATTCCAAACAGCGCCAGGCCGGCCAGGATGTGGATCGCGAGATTGAGCGCATGATAGCTCCAAACGCGAGTGCCGCTGATCGCATAATTGACGGCCAGGGACAGGTTGAGGAGCGGCCGGCCGTCGACCGTGAGCCCGTTGCCGGCCGGAGGACCCAAGACCGCCCGCACATCGGTCAAATGCCGGATCGTCGGGTTGTCCACGATCGACGGCACGTCGTCCAGTACGAACACCCCCGAAAACGAGCCGGCGTATGCGGCAAGCCCCGCCGCTGCGATCACAGCCGCCGCGCACCAGCCGGAGTCCCATTTCATCCCGTCCTGCTAGCGTGTCCGCGATTCCTACGCAACCACGGCCGGCGGCACGCGCCCCTTGGGGCGCTGGCCGAAGATTCTGTAACTTTGCGCGCCCCGCGGAGTCATTCGGGTTTGAACCGGCCGTCTCCAGCCAGGACCCGGGCGGACAAACCTCAATCCCATCATCGATCGGCGAACTCCCATTGCCATGGAAATCCGTTCCCTCATGTCCCGCCCCTGCCTTATTGCGCTGGTTCTCGGCGCCGCAACCGCCGGCCTCGCAGCCTCCCAGATGCCGGCCGAATCCGGCCCGCCTCCCGCCTCCCCTTCGCCCACCGGCCCGGCGGGCGCAAAGGTCCACCCGCGTCACAGCCGCGTCCAAGGGCTGGCCCCCGCCGGGCAGGAGCGCCTCGATCGTCTCGCCGCGGAGCTCGGGCTTTCCGACATCCAAAAGGGCCAGGTCAAGGAACTGATGATCCTCGAGCGCCGCGCGCACGGGCGACAAGACGGGTCGGACCGGCATTCCGGACAGGCCGGGCGCAGTCGTGATCGCGGGGTCGATCGTCACGATCGAGACCGCGGCAACCCGGCGATAAGCCGGCGCGAGTTCCGCCACGAGCTCAAGGGAGTCCTGACCCCCGAACAGTTCTCCAAATTCAAGGCCCTCCGCAAGGCGGACCGGCAGGCCCCCGCCGCCCCGGGCGCGGCTCCCTCCTCCTCCCCGGAAAAGCCTTGATTCCCCCGGCCTGGGGGTTAGCTGCAACAGCAGCAACTGTCAGTCCGCCGTTGTTTCACGCCGGGGTTGCCCGATCAGAACCTGGACCCCTTTCCGTCATCGATCCCGCCGATCCTCCAGAAAATCAAAATGCCGGCTCTGCCCCCACGGAAGTCGTGCAGCGCGCGCGAGATGGCGACGAGCGTGCCATGACCGTCCTGATCGAACTCTACCAAAAGCGCGTGGCGGGGTATGTCTTCCGGATGTTGTGCGATGCGAACTCGGTCGACGATGTCTGCCAGGTGGTCTTTTTGCGGATGTGCCGCTCGCTCGCCGGGTTGCGCGACAGCGCCCGGTTTGAGCCCTGGCTTTTCCGGATTGCCCGCAATGCTTGCCGCAGCCACCGCAGAAAAGCCCGGCTGCGGCGTCTTTTCACTCCGCTGCTTCCGATCCACGATGCGGCGGTCCTCACGGAGCCGGCTCCGCCTGCCGGGGGGCTCGCCGCCGTTAATGATGCCCTGAAGCGCCTGTCCCTCCGGGACCGGGAACTTCTGGCCTTGTGCACGCAAGACTATTCCTATCAGCAGATGGCCGCCATTACCGGGCTGAGCCTTGCCAATCTCAAGATCCGGATGTTCCGTGCCCGCCAGGCCCTTAAACGCGCCCTTCCAAATGAATGAATCCGATGAAGTCCTGAGGGCGCTTGACCGCGTCGCCGCGGAGCAGATCCGGCCCGGCCTGGCCCGGCGGGTGCTCGCCCGCAGTCGGCGCCCAGCCCCGTCCACATGGGGGGTTCCCGCGGTGGTGGCCGCAGCCGCCTGCGGATTGGCCGGCATTCTCTTTTGGATGTCGGCGCGCTCGGACGCCATGGCCAACGCCAACCTCTCCCAATGGAACGAGATGGTGGCTACCGCCAAGGATCTTGCGCCGTAATACCCCACCCAACCTTTGTGAAAACCCGGCTCCTGCAATTTCTTTCGCTGACGCTTGCATTCGTTGCCGGCGCGTTTTCGTACGCCTGGTTTGGCCGTTTGCACGCGGTCCCTCCCCCCGCTCTCAAAACCTTCGATGAATTTTTCCGCGACAACCGAAAGGGCGGGAAACACGAGCTCCGCGACGAGCTGACCCCGGGCCGGATTGCCGAACTCAACCGCCGGCTCGAGGAACTCAAGCCCCAGATGGATGCCTTCCGGGCCCGCTACGCATCGATTGAGGCCGAGTTTCATGGCCGGTTTCTGGCCATCCTGAATCCCAAGCAGCGGCAGAAGCTGGCCTCCATAGACCCCGGCGACGACGACATGGATGTGTTTCCCGACCGCCAGATCCGTCCGGATCGGGAGGGCGTGCGCGGGCTTCCCGCGGAGATTCTCCGCATCATCGCCTACAGGCCCCATCTTGCGCGGCTGGTCCAGCAGCTCAAACTGAGCGATTCGCAGCGCAGGCAGCTCCGGGACCTGCTCGATGAGAGGCGGGCCCGATTCATCGCGCTTGTCGATGACACGCCGCCCCCGAGCCTCGAGATTGGCCAAATGATCGAGCCGGATGCCAAGGAGGAATCGCCCTGATCCGATCGATGGATGCGTCGAGGGAAGCGCCGATCGGGGCAACGGTGGGACCCGGCGGGGTCACCTACCGGCTGTGGGCGCCCGGCCACGCAAGCGTTGAAGTCGCTGTCGGGCCCAAGGATCGGCCCGAACGCGTCATTTCGCTGGCCGCTGAAGGCGATGGCCTGCTTGCGGGAACCGACCCGCAGGGGGCGGCCGGAGACCTTTACCAATTCGTTTTTGACGGATCGGATGCCGTCCCGGATGTGGCCTCGCGATTTCAACCCGAAGGCGTCTTCGGGCCTTCCGAGGTGATCGATCCGCGGGCCTATGCCTGGTCCGACCGCGGCTGGAGGATTCCGCCCTTCCGCGAAAGGGTCGTTTACGAGCTGCACGTCGGGACGTTCACGCCCGGCGGCGGGTTCCTGGACGCGATCGGGCGCCTCGACGGCCTGGCGCGCCTCGGGGTGAATACGATCGAGCTGATGCCGGTCGCCGATTTTCCGGGAAGATGGAACTGGGGCTACGACGGGGTGATGCTTTATGCCCCCGCCCGATGTTATGGGAGGCCGGAGGACCTGCGCGCCCTTGTCGACGCGGCGCACGCCCGGGGCCTGGCGGTCGTGCTCGACGTCGTGTACAACCATTTCGGCCCGAATGGAAATCACCTGCACAAGTACACCGGATATTACTACCACCGGGCGGGGAACACGGCGTGGGGGCAATCGTTCAATTTTGACGGGGAGCACTCGCGCCAGGTCCGCGAGTTTTTCATCCGGAATGCCGTCTATTGGATCGACGAGTTTCATTTCGACGGCCTTCGCCTGGATTCGACCCATGCCGTCGAGGACAAATCGCCCGCGCCGATTTTTGCCGAAATCGCGGCGGCGGTGGCCGGGCGCGGTGCGTTCACAGTCGCCGAGGACGAACGCAACGAGGCGCGCGTGGTTTCAACGACCGGCACCGGGGCATGGGGAGCGGACGGAGTCTGGACGGAGGACTTTTATCGCAGCGTGCATGTCGCCCTGACGGGCGAACGGCGCTCGAGGTTTTCGAGCTACACGGGAGCTCCCGGCGAACTGGCCGACATCATGGCCAACGGGTGGCTCTTCCGCGGCCAGGAATATCCCTATTGGAATCGTCCGCGTGGAACGCCTTGCGCGCATCTGGCTCCCGAGAGGTTTGTCGTCGGCATTTCCAACCACGACCATGTCGGCAACCGCCCCCTCGGCGACCGCCTGAACCTTGTCGCAACTCCCGCGGCTTACCGGGCCGCGTCCGTCCTGCTCTGCCTGACACCCTACACGCCCCTCCTCTTCATGGGCCAGGAATGGGCGGCGAGCACGCCGTTTTTCTATTTCACGGATCAGCCGGGAACTGTCGGCGAGAAGATCGGCGAATGGCGGGTGAAGGAGCTGGCGGAAGGGAACTCCGCCGACCGCGCGATGTTCGAGCGCATGCCAAATCCCCAGGCGGAATCGACGTTCCTGTCATCGAAGCTCAGATGGGACGAGGCCGCGCAGGATCCGCATCGCAGCGTTCTGGTTCTCTACCAAGCCTGCCTCGCCCTCCGATTGGCGCACGCCCACTTTCGCAATCCGGAGAGGTCGCAGTGGACCGCCTCGACGGCCGGCGGGCTTTTGGCTCTCCGGTGGCGGCAGGTGGCCGGCGACTGGCTGCTCCTCGTCTCCCTCGGGGACGGGGAAGCGCGGGGAGCCGACTCGCCGCTGCTTCAGCCGCGCCCGCGTTGCCGCTGGAAAACCGAGCTTTACAGCGAAAATCCGGTCTTTGGCGGCTCCTCGCCCGACCCGGACGTTCCGCCCGGACCCTTGCGCCTGCCGGGACCCGCCGCCTGGCTCCTCCGGGAACGCTGACGCCGGACCTTCTTGCTATTTCCCATTGTTGGAACACTAACTCTCCTGTTCCATGTCCAGTCTGACCGACGTTGCGAAAGCAGCCGGAGTATCCATCGCGACCGTTTCCCGGGTGATCAGCCATCCTGAGAAAGTGGCGTCGCAGACGCAAATCGCGGTCCGCAAGGCGATGAAGGACTTGGACTACCAGCCGAACCGCGTGGCCCGCCGGTTGCGCCAGCGCGGGGGAAAGCGCCAGCTGCTGGGGCTCATAATTCCCGACATCCAAAATCCGTTTTTCGCAGAAATAGCCCGGGGCGTGGAGGATGTCGCCTATGCAAACCAATTTGCAGTCATGCTCTGCAACTCGGACGAGAATCTGGAAAAGGAGAGTTTCTACCTCGACGTCATGCGGGCCGAATCGGTGGACGGGATCATCCTGCCGCCGATCAACGATCAGGATCCGGCGGTCAGAAAAATCGCCGAGTCCGGCATGCCGATCGTGACCGTGGACCGAAGCCTGTCCGACTCCACGATCGACAAGGTTGAAGTGGACAACCGCCAGGGCGCATTCGACGCGGTCGCGCATTTGATCAAGCTGGGCCACAATCGGATCGGCCTCATCACGGGCCGGATCAACATCTCCACCAGCCGCGACCGCAAGCTCGGCTACGAGCAGGCGCTGGCAGCCGGCGAGATTCCGCTCAATCCGGACTACGTCCGGGTGGGCGACTATAAGCAGGCCAGCGGCTATGCCCTGACCGACGAGCTGCTGGCGCTCCCGGTCCCGCCCACGGCCCTGTTTGTTGCCAACAACCTCATGGCCGTCGGGGCCATCGAGGCGGTCCACAAGCGCAATCTCAAGATCCCGCGGGATGTGGCCATCATAGGGTTCGACGACCTTCCTTGGGCGGACGCGCTCGATCCGCCGCTGACGATGGTTAGGCAGCCCGCCTACGAGGTGGGCCGCGCAGCCGCGGAGCTGCTTCTCAATCGTTTGGGCAGTCCCGATTCGCCCGCCGCCTGGCTCCGGTTGCGGCCGCGACTTATCTTTCGTAAATCTTGTTGACGGAAATTATCTTACGCAATTTGTGATAGAAAAGTAAACGTTTACATTGATCTTTCCAGCATAACGTTTTTTGTAGTGCCGAACCTCCGCCCCGGCCCCGATGACGTTATTCCGCACATTCGTTCGTTTCTTTGCCGCTGGGAAGGATAAGCCCCCGCTCGACGATCAGGGACAGGTCGACCGTCTTTATCGCCGCCACCGCCTGCTGGTCATCCTGGCAATAACGCTGGGCTACGGCATCGCCTACACGTGCCGGCTGGGTTTGTCGGTGGCCAAGAAGCCCCTGATCGATGCGAACCTCTTTTCAGCGGACGATCTCGGAAAGATCGGTTCGATGCTCCTGGTCGCCTACGCGGTGGGGAAGCTCGTCAACGGCTTTCTGGCCGATCATGCCAACGTGAAGAGGTTTTTGACCGCGGGCATCCTGCTGTCGGCCTTGGTCAACCTCTTCATGGGCTGGTCCCCCTTCCTGTGGGTATGGATCGTTCTTTGGGGATTCAACGGCTGGTTTCAATCCATTGGAGCCCCGGCCGGGGTGGTTTCGCTGTCGCAGTGGTTCAGCAACAAGGAGCGGGGCCGATACTACGGAATCTGGAGCACCGCGCATCCCCTGGGCGAGGGGCTGACGTTCGTCGCGTCTTCCGCCCTGGTTTCCTATTTTGGGTGGCGCGCCAGTTTCGCCTTTCCCGGGATCGTGACCATCGGGGTGGCCGTCGCGGTGTATTTCATGGTCCAGGACCGCCCGCGGACGATGGGATTGCCCTCGGTGGCGGACTGGAAGAACGACCGTTCGACCTCCAGCCAGGCGAAAGCCGCGCCGGCCATGTCCACGTGGCAGACGCAGCTCACAATCCTCAAGCTCCCGTCGATCTGGATCCTGGCGCTCGCCAGCGCAACGATGTACATGACCCGCTACGCCATGAGCGGCTGGGGAATGCTGTACCTGCAGGAGGAAAAGGGGTATTCCATCCTCCAGGCCGGGAGCCTCATCGCGCTGTATCCGCTGGCCGGGCTCGCGGGGTGCGTTTCGTACGGATTCGTGTCCGATAAGCTTTTTCAGGCGAGGCGGCCGCCCGTCAACCTCGCGTGCGCCATCCTGGAGATCACGGCGCTGGGCTTCCTGTTTTTCAGCCCCCCCGGGCACCCCGTCCTTCTGGCCGGGGCCTTCCTGGCCTATGGATTCTCGCTGAGCGGGCTGCTGACGTCGCTCGGCGGATTGTTCGCGGTCGACATCGCACCCAAGCGGGCGGCGGGCGCCGTCATGGGCTTCGTCGGGGTGTTCAGCTACGTCGGCGCGGCCCTTCAGGAGCGGATCAGCGGAATCCTGATCCAGAACGGCACGAGCCTCGTCGGCGGCGTGCGCCATTATGATTTTCACCGCGTGGTCCTGTTTTGGATGGGGACCTCCGTGGTGTCCATGATCCTCGCCGCCTCCCTGTGGCGCGCGAAGGCGACCGACTGACGGCAACCGCCAACCAGCCCAGAACCCTCCCATGCACTACGACATCGTCGTCTTCGGCAATTACACCAAGGACACCATCGTCAAACCCACCGGCACCTCGTCGGTGGACGGCGGCGGCTTCAATTACGGCGCCCACGTCGCGGCCATGATGGGCCTGAAGACGGCGGCTGTGACCCGCCTTGCCCGCGAGGATATTCGCGTAGTCGAGGCCCTCGCCCGGCTGGGAATCGACGTGTACCCCGCCTACACGCCCGATTCGACGGTCATGCGGCTGTATTACCCGACGAGCAACCCCGACGAGCGCGTTCTGACGGTGACCAAGACCGCCGGATCCTTCACCCCGGACCAGTTCGCGGACCTTTCGGCGCGGGCGTTCCTGATCAACGCGTCGATCCGCGGCGAGGTGGGCCTGGATGTCATCTTGGAACTGGACAAGAAGGGCGGCCTGCTGGTCGCCGACCTGCAGGGATTCATCCGGGTCGTCAGTCCGGACGGCACGCTGAAATTTGAACCGTGGCCGGAAAGGGAAGAGGTGCTCGCCCACGTCGACATCCTGAAGACCGACATCGTGGAGGCCGAGGCCCTCACCGGCGAAAAGGACATGAAGAAGGCTGCGCGCAGGCTTGCGGGATTTGGGCCGACGGAAATCGTGCTGACCCACCGCGATGGCGTGCTTGTCCTGGCGCAGGGCGAGTTCTTTGAGGCCCCCTTTCTCCCCCGGAGCCTGGTCGGCCGCAGCGGCCGGGGCGACACCTGCATCGCATCGTATGTCGGCAAGCGTCTGACCGCGCCGCCGGCCGAGGCGACCGTCTGGGCGGCGGCCGCCACGACCCTGAAACTGGAGGCCGAGGGGCCCATCCGGAGAACCAAGGCGGATGTGGAGGCGCTCATCCGGAAAAGCTACGCCTCGGCGCCCGCCAGGTCGCCGAGCGGCGGCCCCCGCTGACGCGGCGCCGCCGGCCCGACCAGGCTGCCATGGCCTCCCCCTCCCGTCAGATCCTCCTCCAGATGCGCGGCATCTCGAAGCGCTTCCCGGGGGCGGTGGCGCTGGACGGCGTGGACCTCGAGGTCCGCCGCGGCGAGGTGCATGTGCTGCTCGGGGAGAATGGCGCCGGCAAGTCCACGCTGATCAAGATCCTTGCCGGAGCGCTCCGCCGGGACGCGGGCACCCTGGAGATCGACGGACGCCCGTGCGAACTTGCCACGCCGCGCGATGCGCGGGCTGCCGGAGTCAGCGTCATCTACCAGGAATTCAACCTGGTGCCGGGCCTTACCGTCGCGGAAAACATCTTCCTTGGGCGCGAGCCGCGCGGATTCCTGCCGGGGGTCATCGACCAGGCGCGCCTCGTCCGGCGGGCGGAGGATCTCCTTCGCAGCCTTGGCGTGGCGATCGATCCGCGGGCGGTCGTCCGCCGGCTGGGCATGGCCGAGCAGCAAATGGTCGAGGTTGCCAAGGCGCTTTCGGTCGAGGCGAGGATCGTCGTCATGGATGAGCCCACCTCGGCGCTCACCGACCGCGAGATCGCCCGGCTTTTCCAGGTGATCCGCGCACTGCGGGAGCGCGGCACGGCCATCATCTACATCTCCCATCGGCTGGACGAGTTGTTCCAGATCGGCGATCGCGTGACCATCCTGCGCGACGGCCGCCTGATCGGCACGCGGGTGATCGCGGAGAGCAGCCGGGCGGAGCTGATCCGCCTGATGGTCGGCCGGGAGCTGAACGAGCAGTTCCCGCCGCGCACCGCCGCGCCAGGGGCAGAGGCCCTGCGCGTCGAGGGGCTGACCAGGCGGGGCGTCCTCGAGGACATTTCCTTTACGCTGCACCGCGGCGAAGTCCTGGGCCTGACCGGCTTGATGGGCGCCGGCCGCACTGAGCTCGCGCGTGCCCTGTTCGGGGCCGACCCGATCGATTCCGGCCGAATCTGGGTCCGCGGACGCGAGGTGGTCATCCGATCGCCGCGGCACGCGATCCGCCTCGGACTCGGCTTCCTCACGGAGGACCGAAAGCGGCAGGGCCTGGTCCTGGGGCGCAGCGTCATGGACAACACCTGCCTGGCCAGCCTCAGCCGGTTCAGCCGCGGCGGGATCATGCGGGCCGGGAGGGAGCGGGCGGAGGCGTCCCGCCTGGTGTCCGGGCTTCGGGTGAAGACGCCTGGCCTCGGCGAGCGCGTCCTGAACCTGAGCGGCGGAAACCAGCAGAAGGTGGTGCTCGCGAAATGGCTCTGCCGCTCGGCGGATATCCTGCTGTTCGACGAGCCGACGCGGGGCATCGACGTCGGGGCAAAGGCGGAGGTTTACCAGCTCGTCAGGCGCCTGGCCGCCGAAGGCAGCGCGATTTTGGTGATTTCCTCGGAACTGCCCGAGATCCTCGGCCTGAGCGACCGAATCCTCGTTTTAAACCGCGGGCGCCTGGCGGGCGAGTTTGGGGCGGCCGAAGCCACCCAGGAAGCCATCCTCCGCTGCGCCCTGGGCGCCAACGCAGCATGACCCTTCGCCGTTCATTCATCGCCCACGCCCGGCCGTTCGGAACGCTGGCCGTGCTCGTTGTCCTGGGTGGAATCATCAGCGTGTTCACGCCGTATTTCCTGACGGTTTCGAACTTGCTCAACGTGGCGCAGCAGACGGCGATCAACGCCGTCCTGGCGGTCGGCATGACGTTCGTGATCATCTCGGCGGGCATTGATCTCTCCGTGGGCTCGATTCTTGCATTTGCCGGAGTCGTCCTCGCGCAGGCGCTGCACGCCGGCTGGCCGCTGCCGCTGGCGGTCCTCGCGGGCCTGGCGGTCGGCGCAGCTTGCGGCCTGGTCAACGGCGTCCTGATCACCCTGGGCCGGCTGCCTCCCTTCATCGCCACCCTTGGGATGATGAGCGTCGCCAGGGGGGCCGCGCTTCTCGTGACCGGCGGCCGGCCCGTGTCGGGTTTCGGCGCATCGTTCCGGTGGCTGGCCAACGGCAGCGTGGCGGCCGTTCCGGCGACGGTCGTCCTGATGATTTTGGTTTATCTGGCCGCACACTTCGTATTGCGGCGCACGAAATTCGGCCGGTATGTCTATGCCGTGGGCGGCAACGAGGAGGCCGCGCTTCTTTCGGGCGTCCCGGTCGTCTTCTGCAAGATCTCCATCTACGCAGCCTGCGGCGCCCTGGCCGGGCTGGCCGCCGTCATCCTCACCTCCCGCCTGAACTCGGCCCAACCCATTGCGGGCCTGAGCTACGAACTCGATGCGATCGCCGCGACGGTCATCGGCGGGGCGAGCCTCATGGGCGGCGAGGGCTCGGTCCTGGGCACCCTCGTCGGGGCGCTCATCATGGGAGTCCTGCGCAACGGCCTCAACCTGCTCGGCGTGTCATCCTTCGTCCAGCAGGTCTTCATCGGCGCGGTCATCATTTCGGCGGTGCTGCTCGACACGGCCTTCAAGCAGCGCAAACGCTGAACCCCCGAATCCCCATGACGCCCGGCCTCCCCAGATTTCTCGCCGCCGCGATCGCGGCCGGCCTCCTGCCCGGGTGCGGCCGCCAGGCGGCCGGGCCCTCCGGCGGAAAGCCGGTCGTCGCGCTGGTCGTGAAGACCCTGAACAATCCCTATTTCATCGACATGCAGCGCGGCGCCGAGGCCGAGGCGCGGTCGCGGGGCATCGACCTCATCGTCCAGGCCGCCGAGCGCGAAATCGACGTCGAGCGCCAGATGCAGATCGCGGAAAACCTGATCCAGCGCCGCGTCAATGTCCTGATCATCGCCCCGAGCGGCTCGCGCGAGATCGTCCCCGTGATCCTGAAGGCGAATCGGGCCGCAATCCCCGTGATCATCGTGGACACGCGGGCGGATGCCGCCGAACTGAAATCCGCCGGCGGGCGGATCGCCACCTTCATCGGCTCGGACAACTACGAAGGCGGCCGGCTGGCAGGGCGGTTCCTTGTGGAGCGCATGGGCGGCCGGGCGCGCGTGGCGGTGCTCGAGGGAATTCCCGGCCACGAAACCGGCGACGCGCGCCTGCGCGGCTTTCGGGCGGCGCTGGCGGGCCATCCGGAAATGAGCATCGTGGCCTCACAGCCGGCGAACTGGGAGCGCGACCAGGGTTACAATGTCTTCCAGAACATGCTCCAGGCCCACCCGGACGTGAACGCTCTCTTTGCCGCCAGCGACCTCATGGCGCTCGGAGCGACGGAGGCAATCGCCGCCGCGGGCCGCACCGGCCGCATCACGGTCGTGGGGTTCGACGCCCTCGACGAGGCCCGCCAGGCGGTGAGCCGCGGCGCGATGGCCGGCACCGTGGCGCAGAATCCCGCGCAAATGGGGGCCGCCGGAGTCGAATGGGCCGCACGCATTCTGGCCGGAGAGAAACCGCCGCCCGAAATCGCCGTGCCAATCGAACTTGTGAAGTGACCGTTAATCTCAAACTACCGTGAATAAACTAATCAATGTCGGAGTCATCGGATTGGGGCGTCTTGGAAGCCAATATGCCCGCTATGTCGCCGCGCGCCTGCGCGGAGCGCGGCTTTATGCCGTGGCTGACGTTCGCCCCGAGGTCGCCAAGGCCGTCGCGGCCGAAACGGGCGCCGCCAGGGCGTACACGGACCACGTCGAGCTCATCGCCGACAAGGCCGTGGACGCGGTCGTCGTGATGACGCCCACAAAGCACCACGGACAGGTGGTCATCGCGGCGGCCAAGGCCAAGAAGGCGATCTTTTGCGAGAAGCCGTTGACGCTAGACCTGGACGAGGGTGCGGTCATCGAAGCGACGGTGGCCAAGTGCCGCGCATTCTTCCAGCTGGGCTTCATGCGCCGCTTCGACAACGCCTACGTCGCCGCCAAGAGGAAGATCGAGGAGGGCGTGATCGGCAACCCCTGCCTTTTCAAGGCGACGTCGAAGGACCCGCTTCCGCCGCCGGTCGAGTTCCTGCGGCCCGCCAGCAGCGGCGGCATCTTCCTGGACATGGGAATCCACGACTTTGACCTGGCCCGGTGGTTCATGGGCGAGGTGAAAAGCGTGTTCAGCACGGGCGGGGTCCTCGCGTTCCCCGAGGTCGGCGAGGTCGGCGACGTCGACAACGGCATCACGACCCTCAATTTCGTGAACGGCAACATCGGCATCGTCCACCTGAGCCGCACCGGAATCTACGGCTACTGCGTCGACACCGAGATCATGGGCTCCAAGGGCACGCTTCAGATCGGCTACGACCAGCAGACCGGCCTGCGCGTGATGACCAAGGACCTCATCTCCCACGATTCGGTGCCCGGATTCTATGAGCGCTTCGAGCAGGCCTACGTGAGCCAGCTGCAGAACTTCATAGACAACGTGCAGCACGACCGGCCCGCGCCCATCGTCTGCAAAGATGGCAACAACGCGCTGCGGATCGCGATTGCCGCGAACCGCTCCTGGCAGTCGGGCAAGGTCGAACTTGTGGGCTGACCATGGATCGCCCCTACGACATCGTCTCCATCGGCCACGTCGACAACGGGATCCTCATCGACCGCGGGAGGATTTCGCGCTTCACCGGGGGCGCGGTGTATTATTCCTCCTTCGCGGCCAAGCGTTCCGGGGCCCGCGTCTGCGTCGTTACCAAGCTGAATTCCCGGGATTTGGGGATCCTGGATGGGATGAAGGCGGAGGGGATCGACGTGTGCGCCATTCCCTCCGCCCACACCACCTCGGTCGAGAATATCTTCGATTCCGAGGACGTGGACAATCGAAGGGTCAACCTGCTGGCCCAGGCCGATCCGTTCACAATCGAGGACATCCCGCAGGTCAAGACCCTGATCTACAATCTCGCCGGCCTGTTCGCGGGCGAGTTTCCGGGCCGGTTGATCGAGGACCTGTCGGCGCGGGGCGCCGACATCGCCCTGGACCTCCAGGCGATGCTGCGCCACAGCGAAAACGGGCGGTTTTCCTGGCGGGACTGGCCGGAAAAGCACCGGTATCTGCCTCTCATCACCTACCTCAAGGCCGATTCCCTGGAATCTGAGGTCATCACAGGATCGCCCGACCGCGACGAGGCCGCAGTCATCCTCCATCGATGGGGCGCCAGGGAGGTGATCATTTCCCACTCATCCGAGGTGATCGCCTACGTCGGCACGCGGATTTACCGCGCGCCCTTCAACCCGGGCAACCTGTCAGGGCGGACCGGCCGCGGAGACACTGTGTTCATCGCCTACCAGGCGCGGCGACTGACCCACGGAATACAGGACGCGCTGGATTACGCGGCCGCCCTGTGCAGCATCAAGATGGAAAGTCCGGGGCCGTTCCAGGGCACCATGGAAGACGTGCTGGCCCGTATCAAGGGCCAGGCACTGGCCAGGCAAAGGCAACCGTGCCTTCCATGCCTGGCGTCCAAGCCCGCCCAAACCGTCCGCCGGCTGGGGCCAACGAAGGCGCAGCCCGGAGGGAAGCGCCCGCCCGCACGGCTCAAAACGTGAAACCCAGGCCAAGGCAGCCAAAGCGCTCCTCGGCGGTCACTTTATCTCGGAAACCTTGACCGGCCGGTGCTGGTCGTGGGAGAGGCGCGCGGCCTTGCCGATCAGGACCGGCATCCGCCCGTCGAGCCCCGTGACCGGCGGCTGCAGGTCCTCGGAAACGCACCGGATGAATTCCCTCATCTCGCGCACATAGGAGTCGATGTAGCGCTCCATGAAAAAATTGAGGGGCAGGTCCTCGGACACGGCGTCGGCCCCGCTGAATCTGGCGGTGTTTGGCGTGTTGTTCGCGGTCTGCGCCATGCCCTTCGAACCGAAGACTTCCACCCGCTGATCGTAGCCGAATACCGCCTTGCGGCTGTTGTCGATCGTGCCGAGGACGCCGTTCTCGAACTTGAGCGCGACGACCGCCGTGTCGAAGTCGCCTGCCCTTCCGATCGCCGGATCGATCCGCACGGCCGCCATGGTGTAGACCTCCTCCACCTCGCTTCCGATCAGGTAGCGGGCCATGTCGAAGTCGTGAATCATCATGTCGAGGAAGATTCCGCCGGAGACCCTTACGTAGTCGATCGGCGGGGGCGCGGGATCGCGGCTGGTGATGCGCAGGATGTGCGGATCGCCCAGCCTCCCCTCGCGGATCAGCTCCCAAACCCTGCGGTAGTTGGAATCGAAGCGCCGGTTGAAACCGATCTGCAGCTTGATCCCGGCCCGCCGCACGGCCTCGAGGGCGCGGTCGATCGCCGCGAGGTCGTGGGAGATCGGCTTCTCGCAGAAGACGTGCTTTCCGCGGCCCGCCGCCTCGGCGATCATCTGCGCATGGGTGTCCGTGCTCGAGCAGATCACGATCGCGTCGATCCCGGGATTGTCCAGCAGCGTCCGGTAATCCGCCGCGACCGACGGCACATTGAAATCGGCCGCGCATTTCTCGGCCGCCGCCCTTACGACGTCCGAAACGGCGACCACCGACGCCTCGGGGATGCGGAAGGCGAGGTGCTCCGTGTGAAGCCGCCCGATCCGTCCGGTACCGATGACACCGACCCTGATTTTCTTTTTCATGGTTGATCTTCCTCAGCCCCGAAAAGAGGGGCCAAATACGCAATCGTCGCCCGCAAATCGGCTTTCATGTCATCGCGGGCGTTTCCCTCTATGGCAATCCGTCCCTGGTAGCCAATTTCCGCCAGGCAGGCGGCGATTTTTCCGAAATCGATCGCCCCAAGGCCCGGATAAAGGCGGTTGTTGTCCGACAGGTGCAGCGATTGATAGAATTCCCGATTCGCGCGCAGGGCGCCGGCGAGGTCCGCCTCCTCGATGTTCATATGGAACGTGTCCGGAAGGACCCGGGCGAATTCGGCTCCGTACTGGGCGACGAGACCGACCGCGTCCGCGACGCTGTTGGCGACGCAGGTCTCGTAGCGATTCGTGGCCTCGACCAGGATCGGAACCCTGCGGGCCCTTGCCACCGGGACGATTTCCGACAGCGAAAGGGCAAACTGCCGCCGCGCAACATCCCGCTCCGCCGCGGGGCCGCCCTTGATGAGTCCGAGGATGACGCCGGTTCCAGGGCTTCCGATCCATTCGATCATTTCCCGGCACTTCATCGCGGCCCGCTTCCGCTCCGCTTCGAGAGGATGCGAAAGCGAAAGCTCGAGCCGGCGCGCGGTCAAACCCGTCGCGAGCATCGAAAACTCCAGGCCGAATTGCCCCAGGAAACCCCGCACCTCCCCAAAGTCATGTTCCTGCGGGTCGCCCAGGTTGAGTTCGACGCCCCAGAATCCGAGGTCGCGCAGCAGCCCGAGAAGGGAGCCGAAGCCCTTGTTCCGGCTGTAGTCGTCCGGCAGGGCGGTCTGGAACGAAAGCGGATGGCGAAATCGGCGGCTCACCGGGTCACAGCGTAGAAATGAAAATCCGCCGCCGCACACACACAAGCCGCGGCGGCGGATTGCTCTTAACTTACCCCTTGGTGAACGGCCCGATCGCCGGCAGCTCGAAGACCGACTTCCATCCGGGCGCGTAAGGCTCCTTCAGGAAGGGTTCGAGCTGCTTTGGATCGCGCAAGGTGATGTCCTCGATCGGAGGAAGCTTGCCCGACGGATACGCGTCGAGGATCTGGTCGACGCACAAGGTCAGGTAGCTGAGGATCGCCGCGATCGGACGCTTGGCCTTTTCCGCGGTCGCGAGGGAAGGCTCCCCGACGACGCCGCCCGGTGTGCCCGCGCGTTCGATGGCAAAATGGCCTTCGCCTTCCGACCAGCGATGCGGACGCCGCCACGGATCGACCGAGGTGTCGAAATGGCCGCCGGGCAGGAAACTCCTGCCCCGTTCGTCCTTCACGACCGACATGTCCATCATGTCGGGGAACAGGAGCAGGCCGACCGCCGTTTCGCTTTCATCGGCGTGAATGAACGTCGTCTCGAGCGAGTCGGGCCGGTCGACTGGGATGAAGAACTCGCGGATGGCGCGGTGCCAGTCCATCACCTGGTAAATCCCCGGCAGCTGGAAGCGCTTGCAGAACTCGTGGAGCGCCGTTTCGAGCATCCAGAGCTGGCCGTGGTTGTTGATGATGATCTGCTTGCGGTACCCGTCGTTCCACAGACCGAGCATCACGTAGATGAGCGTCTCGACCACCACTTCCTGCGGCAGCTGAATCGTGCCGGGCATCCCGATATGGTGATACGGATGGCCGCCGTAGTTCAGCGGCGGGGCCGCGATATTGACCTCCCGCCCCTTCTTGGCGGTGTATCGGCGGACCCCCTCCGCGATCTGGGTCACCATGAAGTTGTCCAGCCCGGTGTTTGAGTGGGCTCCGTGGTTCTCGGTCGTGCCGACGGGAATGATGACGACGTCGTTCTTGCGGCGTTTCTCGATCTGGCGGGCGCGGGGCGTCGACTGGATGTAGCAGCCGCCCTTTCCGAGCTCGGAGGGCGATGGGACGCCGAAGTCCTTGAGGATTGCGTCGATCTCCGGCATGGACGCCTCGAAGATTTTCTTCTTCAGGCGCCCCACCTCGGTGTCCTCCCAGACGATGAGCGGATGGCTCGTCGTCGTGAATTTGGGGTTCTCCCCCTTTGGCTTCGTCCTGGTCATACGGCCCCCACGGGGTGCAGGGTTTCGACGCCGGAGCGCACATCCCGCGCGCTCTTTTCCGAGACCTTGACCGCCGCCATCCCCGGATCCGAGCAGCTGATCTTGCACTCCTTGCGGTCGGTCTGCAGGCGGATGATGTTTTCGGGAACCTCGTCCAGCTTGATCTCCTTGGTGATCATCGGAAGCATGTTGAGGCCGCTGGCCATCGCCTGGATCACATGGGGGAACGTTCCGTCGCCGGAATGTCCCTGCGTGCCGACGATCTGGGCGCGGCGCACCTGGAGGACCTCTCCGGTCACCGGGATCTTCGCGTCGGCGCGGGCGACGATGACCACAGTCGCGTTGAGCGTGCGCCCCTCCCAAATGCAGGCTTCGATCTGCGGATAGACGATCGTGGGAAGGCCGGTCGCCTCGAGATAAAGCTTGGCTCCCATGCCGTGCGTGATCTCGAGCACCCTCTCCTTCATGTTTTCCTTGATGGGATTGATGACCACGTCCGCCCCGAGCCTGAGCGCCACGGCGGCGCGCGCCGGCTCCGGCTCCGAGAGAATGACCTTGGCCGCCCCGGCCCTCTTGAGGACCGCGCATGCGGCGAGGCCGATCGGCCCCGACCCGCAGATGACGACGTTGTCGCCGGGCTTGATGCCGCCGCCGCGGACGATCACGCCCGTGTAGGCGACGCAGGTGGGCTCGACCATGCTGCCCAGCCGGAAGACATCCTTCTCCGAATACTTGTCGCGCAGGGGATCCAGGCTCCAAAGCAGCCGATCCGGAACCACGAGGTACTTCGTGAAGCCGCCGTTGATGTTGAAGCCGATCTCGTCAAGCCGCTCGCAATGATTCGGAAAACCGTCGGCGCACGGCTGGCACGCTCCGCACCAAACCATTTCCTCCGTGCAGACCCACTCGCCGCCCTCGAAAGGCTTGTTCGTCGCCTTGTTCTTCGCGCCCGGACCGAAATCGCGGACGATGCCGGAAAGCTCGTGTCCAAGCGTGCACGGGAAACCCGTGAGGCCCGGATAGAAGATGTACCCGTCCTTGTCGGCCTGCGCCATATGCACGTCGCTGCCGCAGATGCCGCATTGCTGAACTTCGATCAGGACTTCCTTCGGTCCCGGCTTCGGAATCGGGACCTCCTCGATCACCAGGCGCGGATTGCGCCACACCCGGCTGCCGAGGTACGTCTGAACCTTGTCGATGTCCTTCTTTCCAAGTGTAAAACCGGGCCTCGGATCCCAGTCGGCATAAAGGCGCACTGCGCGCATTTTGTTAGATGAATTCTTCATTTTTCCTCCAAGTATAGGGGCACGGGTGTAATCGTTTTCATTTTTAGAATCACAATAGCCCGCGCGCAGTCAAGAATAATTATGCTCACTTTTCTCCACGAAACACCTATTTATTTCTTTATTAATATATTCGAAAATAAATCACCCGCTTTTGCCCCACATTCCAAAATGCGATCGCATGCAGGTCCTGGCCGACGCATGACCCGTCTCGCAGCAGCAAAACGCGCAGGCACCCGATCAAAGTTCGGCTAAAAACTGCGCTCGATCGCGAATTGAACGCTAGAAAGCACCGCTTGGAGTGATTCAGCGGTTCGATTTTGGCCGACGAACGCTTAAGACTAAAAGGGCATAAGCCAAAGAAATCATCAGTCTGGAAATTGTTAGAAAAACTCGCGCCCGCCAAATCGAATTTTGCACTTAGCTTGAAGTAAAACGGGTTCCGTAATTTTTTGCCCTTTACCTAAGTACTCGAAAAGGCAATATGCAAACGTTTACACCGAATTACCCCTAAGAGATTACGAACCCAACTTTACGATTCCATCTTCGTAAATCACCGTTGAGGCCATATGAGCGGAAATACTCGAGGAATGCATAAGTTATTAATGAATAATAAGAACAGATATTATCATAGCATTCATTAAAAGCTGCACCCTCGCCTGAACTTTTGAGAATAACCAAAATGAATGAAAATGTTTACATAAAGGCGGCCATGCCGTCACGGAATTGTAAACACTTACCCCTATGCTGAACCCGACCCATAAACACCCTGAAATCCGATGAACATACTAAATTCCTTACTCGCCGCTCGCGCCCCGCGCCTGCTTTTGGTCTGCATGACAGTTCTCACGCTCGGAGCAATGGGCGCCTCCGCCCAGACGCCTGCCGCAACAGCCGCCCCATCCGGGACTCCGGCAGTGCTTCCACCGGCGGCGCAGGCGGGGACGGAAACGGGAACCATCATAGGGCGGGTGAGCGATGCGACCACCAAGCTCGCCCTTCCCGGCGCCCGCGTGAGCATCCCGGGAACCTCCCTTGAGACATTTACGAATCAGCAGGGCGACTACGCGCTTTCAAACGTTGCGCCGGGCAGGATGGACGTGGTTGTCAGCTTCGTCGGATTCGAGACCCTGACGCTCCACACCCAGGTCGAGGCGGGGCAAACCGTCCGGGTTGACGCGCTATTCAACAACGAAGTCGTCACGATGTCGGCGTACAACGTCGACGCCGAGGTGATCGGGTCGGCCCGCGCCCTCAATATCGAGCGCTCCGCCCCGGCCCTGACGGACATTGTCGCCGCAGACGCCATCGGGCAATTGCCCGACAAGAACGTTGCCGAGGCGATGGAACGGATTCCCGGCGTCGACCTCTATCGCGACAAGGGCGAGGGCCGGTTTGTCGAGGTCCGCGGAATCGACCCCGTCTACGTCGGCGTGGATTTCAACGGCATCCGGGCGTCCTCGACGGACAAGGGAACGCGCGAGGTGGTCCTGGACGTCATCTCCTCCGACATGATCTCCGACATCGAGGTCAACAAGGTGAGCACGCCGGACACGGATGCCGACGACATGGGCGGCAGCGTGAACATCAAAACGCGCAGCGGCCTTGATCAGTCGGACATGCAGGCCATGGTCGCCGCCGGCACGAATTTCTCGCACCAGGAGGACCGGCACGGCGGCTACAACCTGGCCGGCTATTACGGCAACAACCTCGACAACGGAAAGCTCGGCGTCTTCGTCGGGGTGGTGGACGAGTTCCGGCCCTTCACGGTCTACAACACGGAGGCAACCGGCTTTTGGAATCCGGTCCTTTCGCCGACGGACCACAACATGGACCAGATGCTCAGCGGGCAGGATTTCCGCCACTACGATGTCCAGCGCTGGCGGCACGCGATCGACGCCTCGCTGGATTACAAGTTCAGCGACACGAGCAAGATTTTTTTCCGCTACACGATGTCCTATTACACGGAGCGCGACAATTACTGGGTGACCGAGTTCAACTACGCGAGCTACTCGTCGCTCCTGGCCCTCACCCCCACCTCGGCCACCATAGTCGAGCCGGCGAAGGATCTCCTCAAGGAGGGGGTCGGCGTCGTCAACTCGAAGATCAGCACATCGGTCGTGGGCGGATACGAAAAGAAATTCGACTCGTTCACGGATGATCTCACCGTGGGCTACACGCTCGGCAAATACACGCGGCCGACAATGACACTGGCCGAGGCCAACACGTCGGCCATGACCGTGAACTACTCGTTCACCGATCCGTGGCATGACATCGTCTCCCAGACCGCCGGCAACAACTTCAACGATCCCGCCCAGTACGCATTCAGCACGAAGAGCCAGTTCACGAACACCATGGCCGGCACGCACGAGAAGACGGCCAAGGACGACCTCAAGAAGGATTTTGAAATCGCCGGGATGCCCGCATTCGTGAAGATCGGCGGCGAATTCCGCGACAAGGACAACTTCCAGCAGGACATGAAGGTGGGAATCACCTCCCTTCCGTTCA
This sequence comes from Opitutaceae bacterium, assembly GCA_050015855.1. Classification (GTDB taxonomy): domain Bacteria; phylum Verrucomicrobiota; class Verrucomicrobiia; order Opitutales; family Opitutaceae; genus Palsa-1447. The sequence goes on from JBEKAO010000028.1 coordinate 28,201, forward strand.
CGATCAACAGCGAGCTCTATCCGAACCTGGACACCCAGTATAATTGGGGAGGCTTCGAAAGCTTCCGCATCCTGCCGCAGGCCAATCAGGCCTTCTATTCGCTGCAGCAGAGCATCCCGGTGACAAACAAGCCCGACACCGGCTCGTACATGTCCACGGAGAAGATCGATGCGGGCTATGCCATGGGCGGCCTCACCGCGGGCAAGCTGAAGATCCTGGCCGGCGTCCGCCTGGAAGCCACCGATTTCTGGATCGAGGGCCAGCAAGAGGACGTCACAACCTCGGTCTTCTCGAATGTGATCTATACCCATAACTATGGCAACGTCCTTCCCGACGTGGTCCTCACCTACGAGTTCGATCCCCGGACGATCCTGCGGGCATCCTGGACGAATTCGATCGCGCGGCCCGACTACTCGGTCACGATCCCCGGCCGGTCGGTGGACGATGTCGCGCACCTCGTGACGCAGGGCAATCCCGAGATTGATCCGCTGAAGTCGATCAATTGGGACGCATCCATCACGCACTACTATGGAAAGCTGGGCGCGGTTTCCGCCGCCGTCTATTACAAGAGCATCGAGAACTTCGCCTATCAGGCCGTGTCCGGCATCGATCCGGCCACGGGCTACCAGCTCAACACGTACCTGACGGCGCCCACGGCCTGGATGTACGGCGCCGAGCTTTCCTGGAGGCAGCGCTTCGATTTCCTGCCCTCCCCCTTTGACGGCCTGGGCATCAATGCCAACGCGACGTTTGACCAAAGCCAGGTCACCTATCCGACCCGGCCCGGCGAGACGCTTCCCTTCGTGGGCCTCGCCCATGAAGTCTCGAACATTGCGCTCACTTACGAGAGGAACGGCCTGAAGATGCACTTCGCCGTGAATCACCACTCGCCGCGCATGCAGGTGGACTCGGCTCTCGGCGCCAATTCCACCCAGGACCTGTACGAGGATGCCTTCACCCAGTACGATTTCGGCGGAAGCTTTGCGTTCATGCGTCACTGGCAGGCCTACTTCAACGCCTCCGACATCTTCAACGCCAAGCTGCGCGAGTACTATGGCGGAACGGCGTTCAAGCGGCTCAGCCAGTTCGAAAACTACGGCACCGGTTTCGAGACAGGCCTTCGCTGGACCTATTGAAAAAGGACACTCCGGCAATTCCCGATCAAACCCATAAAGAGCGGCGCGCCGCCCCCGCGGTGTGCCGCTCTTTCTATGCCGCAATGCGATCCAGGCCCAACGGCCGGAAACCCACCCCATTCATCATGCATAAACCATCCATCAACCTGTTCAGGACTCCACTGGCATCATTGATTTGCCTTGCCGCGGGATTCTTCGCGCCCGCCGCAAGACCGGCCGAATCCGCCCAGTATCATGTCTCGGCCCGGTATGCGATCGGCGGCGCCGGCTCCTATGACTACATTCGCCTCGATCCGGAAACCCGGCGGCTTTTCGTCAGCCACCAAACGCGGGTGGAGGTCATCGACGCCGACTCGGGCCGGATGGAGGGTTCCATCACCGGGTTGCGCGGCGTCCACGGAATCGCCCTGGCGAAGGACTTGAAGCGCGGCTTCATCACCAACGGGCTGGACGGGACGGTCACGGTGTTCGATCTGGCAACGCTCCAGGTGCTGGACACGATCCGTACGGCCGGCGACAAGCCCGACGCGATCGAATACGACCCTTCCACGCAGCTCGTCTTCGTGTCGAACGGGCATTCGAACAACGCGACCCTCATCGACGCGAAGACCGGCGCCATCGTCCGGATGATCGCCCTGGCCGGCAATCCCGAGTCGATCGCCTTTGACGGCCGCGGCCATGCTCTCGTCAATCTGGAAAGCCACAGCTCCATCGCCCAGGTCGAACTGGCCTCCGGCAGGGTCCTTGCGGACTGGCCCCTTTCGCCCGGAGAGAATCCGACCGGCCTTGCGATAGACCGCGTGAGCCGGCGCCTTTTCGCCAGTTGCGGCGGCAACCAAAAGCTTGTGGTCCTCGACGCCGATGGCGGCAGGGTCATCGCCGTCCTGCCCATCGGCGACGACAGCGACGGCGCCGCTTTCGCCCCGGCGACACGCCGCGTGTTTTCCTCGAATCGCGACGGCACCCTCACGGTCATCCAGGAGGATGATGCGGATCACTTCCGCGTCATCGCCAGCGTGCCGACGCAGTTTGGCGCAAAGACCCTGGCGGTCGACCCCGATAAGGACAGGATTTATCTCCCGGTCGCAACGCTTGGCAAGGGCGCCGACGAAGACCATCCCGGTCCCGCCGTTCCCGGCACCTTCCGGGTGCTCGTCGTCACTCCGTGAAGCCGGCCATGCCCCCGGATGGCGGATGAAAGCGCGGTCACCAGGCGAGGGCGGAGTTCGGATTGAGCCGTGGCGGGGTTCGTGAATGCTCGCCGTGCATGAGCGTTTCCGCCAGCGAGAATTTCCCCGGCCCGGCGTGGACGGATCGTCCCCGATGGGGGCCGCTGCTCGCGTGCGCGGTGATCGCGCTCGCCGGCCTCGCCGCCTACAGCGGCAGTTTTTCGGGGCCGTTTGTCCTGGACGACCTGCCGTCGATTCTCGACAACGCGACGATTCGGCGGATTTGGCCCGTCGGCATCCCGCTGTCTCCGCCCGGCGGACGCGGCCTCACCGTGGAGGGCCGTCCTCTCCTCAACCTGTCCCTGGCGCTGAGCCATGCGACGAGCGGAAACCAGGTTTGGGGCTACCACGCCTTCAACCTCGCGGTCCACATCCTGGCGGGCCTGGTCCTTTTTGGCATCATTCGCCGAACCCCTTTCCCGCGCACGAACCCCTCCCGGGCGGGGACGGCCGGACTGGCGTTTGCGGTGGCCCTTCTGTGGACGGTGCATCCGTTGCAGACGGAATCGGTGTCCTACGTGATTCAGCGGGCCGAATCCCTGATGGGGCTCCTTTACCTGCTCTCGCTCTATTGCTTTGTCCGCGGCTGCGAAGGGCGCGGGAGCCTGGCATGGCGGGCGGCGTCCGTCATCGCCTGCGCGTGCGGAATGGCCACTAAGGAAGTCATGGTGTCCGCCCCCCTGGTCATCCTCTTCTACGACCGCGCGTTCATTTCGGGCTCATGCCGCGAAGCGTGGCATCGCAGGCGGGGGTACTATGCCGCCCTGTCCGCGACCTGGCTTCTCCTGGCCTGGCTTGTCATCGGGGCGGGAAATCGGGGCGGAACATCGGGATTCGGCTCCGGCGTGCCCGTATTCAGGTACTGGCTGACCCAACCCGGCGCGATCGCCCGATATCTCCGGCTTTGCCTTTGGCCCGCGGGCCAGGTTTTCGATTACGGGACGCCCTGGGTCGCCCATGCCGCCTCCGTCCTGCCCCAGGCATTCCTGACCGCCGTTTTGATCGGGGCCACAGGCTGGGCCCTGGGCCGCGCGCCAGGCCCGGGAGGGGGGCCTGCCTCCGCGGCAGGATCGGCAATCCCGCTTTGGGGTTTCCTCGGCCTCATGTTTTTCGCCGTACTGGCGCCGACGAGCCTTATCCCCGGAAACCGGCAGACGTTGGCGGAGCACCGGATGTACCTGGCCCTGATCCCCGTCCTCGTCGCTTTTTTCGCGGCGATTGCAGCCGTCGCCGGCGGACGCAGCCGCGCCGTCCTGCCGATTCTCGCCCTCGTTCTCGCCGTGCCCCTGGCCCTGGCGACGGTGCACCGAAACAAAGCCTACCGGAGCGCCCTGTCGCTCTATTCCTCGGATGCCGCCAACGCGCCCGGCAATCCATTCGCGCAGGCGAACCTCGGCACGGCATTGCTGCAGGACGGCAGAAACGAGGAGGCCGCCCTGCATTTGCGCGAAGCCCTCCGCCTGCAGCCCTTCTATCCCATCGCCGAGGACAACCTCGGAAACGCGCTCCTGCGCGCGGGCGGGCGGACGGAAGCCGAGGAGCATTACCGCGAGGCCATTCGCCAGGATCCCAACTTCGCCGATCCGCACAACAACCTCGGCTACGCCCTCCTCGAGGAAGACCGGGTGGCCGCCGCCGCCGCGGAAATCGAAACCGCGCTAAGGCTGGATCCCAACCTGGTGGAAGGCCGGAACAATCTTGCCCGCGCCCTGGCGCGGCAGGGCCGGCTCCCCGAGGCGCTTGCGCAGTACCGCCTCGTCCTCGGGGCTTCCCCCGAATACGCCGAGGCGCACAATGATTTCGGGATCGCCCTTGCCCAGGCCGGGGATCTTCCGGGGGCGATCACGCAATATCGCGAAGCGATCCGCCTCAAGCCCGACCATGCCGAGGCCCATTACAATCTCGCCAATGCGCTTTCCGCTGCCGGCAGCCTTCCCGACGCGGTCGCCGAATACCGCGAGACCCTGAGGCTCAGCCCGGCCAATCTGTCCGCACACGACAACCTGGGCAATGCGCTCCTGAATTTGGGCCGGGCGACCGAGGCCGCCCGGGAGTACGAGGCCGCCCTCCGCATCGATCCCTCGCATGCCCTGACCCACTACGATCTGGGCAACGCCCTCCTCCGGCTCAACAGACCCGGCGATGCCGCCCTCCAGTTCAGGGAGGCCCTCCGCCTCCGGCCCGATTTCGAACCCGCCGCAAAGATGCTCGAGAATCTCGGGCAAAAACCCCCGCCCGCAAACTGACAATAAGGCCCGGCTGCAAAGATCTGATCATGACCCTTGAACTGAAAACGCCAAAAGCTGCATGGATGGGCCGCGCCTTCGCGGGCTGGTCAAAGCGCGCCGCGACCTTCGCCCTGTTTGCGGCCGCCGGCCTGGGCCGTCTCGCAGGCCAGGGCGGGCCCCCGATGGTCACGGACGATCCCGGCACGCCGGGAAACAACAAATGGGAGATCAACGTCGCCTGGACCGTTCAGCGCACGCCCGGATTGACCGAAATCGAACTGCCCCAGATTGACGCCAATTACGGAATCGGGGACCGCATCCAGCTCAACTATCAATCGCAATGGGAGATCAACAACGGCGACGACGGGTCCAACGCCGGGCTGGCGGACGCCCAATTGGCCGTCAAATGGCGATACTATGACGCCGGCGAGCACGGATGGCAGGCGTCAATATATCCCAGGTTCACGTTCCTCACCCCCGGCACGAATTCCGATGAACGGGGGCTGGCCGACGATTCCAAGCAGTTCCTCATGCCCTTCGAGGTGTGCAGGGACTTCGGAGCGTTTACCCTGGGCTTCGAGTGCGGGCGCATTTTCAGCACCCGCTCCAGCGAGGACGGGTGGATCGGCGGGATCGTCCTTGGCCGCGAAATCACCAAGGGCTGGGAGCTGGACTTCGAAACGCATCTGAATGCGTCCAGCCGCCTCGATCGCACCGAGTGCCTCGTCAATCTCGGCAGCCGGATTGATTTCTCCGAACATGTCACTCTGCTGCTCGCCATAGGGCGGGACACGAGCGATCGTCTGGGCCCGGTCACCACCCTGCTCACGTACACCGGACTCCAGTTCCGCTTTTAGGCGCATTCACCCCCTTCCCATGAAAACTAAATGGATTGTCTCCCTCGCATTTGGGCTGCCGGTGGCCGCCCTTGCCTCCCTTGAACAAAAATCCCCGCCGACCCCGCCGGCGAATGCAAGCAACCCTCCGCTGGTTTGGGATGTGGTTCCCGAACAGGAGGCCGCCTTTCCCAGGAACTTCCGCACGACCGGCGACACCCTCAAGGCCGTGAAGGGAGTGATGCCGAGCGCCGCGGGCCTGGCACAGCTTCATGCCTCCGGAAGCGCGGAGTTCACGGCCGACGGCCTCAAGGCCATGCTGGCGAAGCTCTCCGGTCCGGTGACCATATTCGACCTCCGCCAGGAGGATCACGGGTTCGTCAACGGCAGCGCCGTGTCGTGGTACGGAACGAACAACTGGGCCAACGTCGGAAAGAGCCCCGAAGAAGTCTCCACCGATGAAGAACGGAGGCTCGGTTCCTGCGCGGTCGGAAGCGATGTTGCGATTCCGACCGACGCGGCGATCAAGGACCCCGCGGCCGCCGCGCCCGCGGAAAAGGTGAAGATCCGGAATGTCATGGACGAAAAGCAGCTCGTCACGGCGGCAGGCGCTTCCTATGTGCGAATTCCGGTCCCGGACCATTGCCGCCCAACCGACGCCGCAGTCGACCAGTTCGTCCAGGCTGTCCGCGCGCTTCCGGACGGTGCCTGGGCTCACTTTCATTGCCGCGCGGGCAAGGGCCGGACAACCACGTTCCTGGTGCTATACGACATGCTCCGCAACGCCCGCGAGGTGCCGCTTCAGGACATCGTGAACCGCCAGTCGGCTCTCATCGGCGACTACAATGTCCTCTCCGCCGAGCCGGGCAGCGACGCCGACGCCACATGGAAGACCGGAGTCGCCGCGGACAGGGCCGCTTTTGTGAGAGCATTTTACGACTATGCGCGGGCAAACCCCAACGGCAGCCCGCAGCTCTGGAGCGAATGGCTGAAGACGCAGCCTTGATTTCGCGGGCGGGGCCGGCAGGAAGGGCTCCGGGAATCATGCGGAATTACCCTGGCCTCCATTGCGTGGCGGCCAACGGACTTCGCGGGCGCCGATCGCCAGGCAGGCGAGTGTCGCCGCAACCAGCGTCAGAAGGCTCGTCAAAGCCAGCACGGAGGCGGCAGCCAATCCGGCCAGATCGCTGCCAAAAAGCCAGGCGCCGGCGATTCCAGAAAGGCGGCCGGCCGGCGCGCTGGCCGGGCTGCTGAGCGCGGCGATCGAATCGACTTCACACAAGGTCCAATAGTGCATCATTCCCCCCTGGATCGCGAGCGCGAGGAAAACGGCCCAAGGGATCCGGCTCCTCGGATTCTCATCGTCCCTGCCGGGCGGCGTGATGAATTCGAGCCCGAGGAGGCAGAGGATGACGATCGCGGCCTGAAAGAAGATGTCGCGGTACCACGGCAGCAACGTGAACCTGGCCGGCAGGTAGACTCCGGCCGAGCCCCGCGGATCCTGAATCCGATGGTGAACCGCGATGATTGAGAATACGACGAGCGACGCGACCTGGACGCAGACCAGTGCGGCGCATGCCGCCGGGATCCCGGCGCTGTTCCGGCGCAGGATCAGGTAGAATCCAAGCGCGGAAAGAATGCAGTAAAGACAGAGGAAGAGCGGGCTCTTGCCGAGGTACAGGACCGTCGCCCCCACAAGCAGGGCGCATAAAAAAACCAGCCCCAATTTCCGGGGGTTCAGACGGTTGGTTCGCGCAACCGGGTTCATTGCCCGGCCGATCGCTGGCCCGCTTGGGAGGTCATTGGATTCCGCGGCTTTCTTGGGCGAAGGACGCTAGACCCCGGGCCCGCCCTGTCAACGCCCGCGCCTTGCGCGGCAGGCGGACGCTTGCGTATCGGCGCAACCGGATCCAAGGTTCACGCGAGCACGATGGATTTTGCCGAAACCGGACTGCAGACAAAGGCCTCCATGAGCCGGTGCCCGGCGGTTTGGCGCGCCATGGCAGTCCTGGTCGCCCTGGCCGCGCCCGGATCGTCCCCGTTGCGCGCGGAGAGCACGCGCCTGCTCCTTCCCCTGCCCATAGCGGGGGCGGCGGCTCTTGCGCCCGCGACCGATGCGGACCATTTCGAATTCGCCGTGGCGGGCGACAACCGGTCCACGGACCGGGGCGTTCCCATGCCTCCGACCGCCGACCAAATCTTCTCCGAATACCGGCTGCTCCGCCCCGCGTTCAGCCTGTGGACGGGCGACACAATCTACGGTGCGGAGGAAAGCGTGGGGGAGGCGGAAGCGGAGTGGGACGGTTTCCTCGCGGCGGCGGCGCGGGCCCAAGTCCCGATTTTCAACGCGCCCGGCAATCACGAGATCTCCCTGCGCCCGGAGCTGGCGGCGCTCTACGAGCGGAAGGCGGGGCGGCTGTACGGTTCGTTCGATTACGGACACTGCCACTTCGTCGCCCTCGACACCGAGGAGGTGGGCCGCACGCCCGGCATCGGCCCGGCCCAGCAGGCCTGGCTCGAGGCCGACCTTGCGGCGAACAGCCAGGCCGCTGCCATCTTCGTCCTGATGCATCACCCCCTGTTTCCCAAACAGGCCGGGCAGGGATGGGCCGATCCGGCCATTCGAGACGCCGTGCACCGGTTGTTTGTCCGCCACGGGGTGCGGTTCGTCTTCGCCGGCCATGAACACTTGTACAACCTTTCGGTTCACGACGGAGTCAACTATGTCGTAACCGGCGGCGCAGGCGCGCCCGTCAGCCAGACTCCCGAGACCGGCGGATTTGAACACTACCTTCTGGTCTCCGTGAACGGCCGCGAGGTCGCGGTCACCGTGGTGGCGCCGTGGAGGCTCTTTTCCAGCATCGGTCCGGTCCAGCCGGACGGCTCCTGCTCGGCCCGAATCGACAACTACGACGGCGCGGACTTTTTGGTCACGGTCGAATTTCCGACGGACATGCTCGCCGGTCACGCGGCGGCATCCGCTGTTTTCGCCTACAAGGGCTCGGTCCATCCGCTCTCGGCGCAAATCGTCCCCTCGCCGCGACCGGGCGCCACCGACGTGCGGGTTACCGTCCCGCGGGGGCGGTCGGCCTTCGTCACCCTTGCGCCGGCGAAGCCGTAGGGAGCCTCCGCCATATTTGGACACGTCATGGATTTTTCCGAAACCGCACCGCAAAGACGGGCAGCAACGGGCCGGCTCGCCCTCGCCTTTTTCGTGTTGGCCGCTCTTCTCGGGCGCCCCGCCCGCGGCGCGGACGGCAAGGATGTCTTCATCGCCAATTGCGCCCCCTGCCATGGCCCGGACGGCAAGGCGCACACCCCGGCGGGCCGAAAGCTGGGCGCTAAGGACCTGACCGCGAGCAAACTGACCGACGCCGAGATCAGAAGGCAGGTGACCGAGGGCTTCAAGGACCAGCGCGGGCTTGTGATGCCGCCATTCAAGGACGTCCTCAGTTCCGACCAGACCGACGCCGTGGTCGCGTTTGTGATGAGCCTTCGGAAATGATGCCCGGGATGAGCGCCTGGGCCCGGATTGACAAAAAGGACGGATCCGGACGGGATGATCCCATGGCCGATCAGTCCGCGTCCGGCCCCGCGCGCCCGCCGGGTTCAAGGCCGTTCGTTCGGGCGCTCTTGCGCGCCTTGAGATCAACCGTGGTCATATTCGTCGTGACGGAAATCGCCTACTGCATTTTCCACGGCGGCTTCAACTCGCGGAACCTCTCCGAGGTCGTTCTCTTTTACTATGGGGCGGGGATTCTCGTCTTTGTCGGCCTGTTCGTCTGGGAGTATTGGGGGGCAAGGGCGCGACCCAAGTGAGGGGCGTTCTACGGCATTTGCCCGCGCTTCCTCACCCGGCGGCTGTTTTCAGCGCCTGGTCGATGTCCGCCAGGATGTCGCGCACATCCTCGATCCCGATCGACAGGCGCACGTAATCGTCCGTGACGCCGGTGGCGCGCTGCTCCTCGGCCGTCAGCTGTTGGTGCGTCGTCGTGGCCGGATGGATGACCAGGCTCTTCGCATCGCCGATATTGGCCAGGTGCGAGAGAAGCTTCACGGAATTGATGAACTTCCGGCCGGCTTCGCGCCCGCCCTTGATCCCAAAGCCAACGATTCCGCCGAAACCCTGGGTAAGGTAGCGCGCGGCCTGGGCATGATTCGGGTCGTCGGGCAGGCCCGGGTAGGTGACCCAGCTGACGAGGGGATGCGACTTGAGGAACCGGGCGACCTCAAGGGCATTTTGCGAGTGCTGGCGCTGGCGCAGGTGGAGCGTCTCGAGGCCCTGGAGGAAGAGGAACGAGTTGAACGGGCTCATCGCAGGACCTATGTCCCGCAGGAGCTGCACGCGGATCTTGATAATCAAGGCGACATTGCCCAGGCCGGGAAACGCGCCGAACACATCCCAGAACACCAGTCCGTGGTAGCTCGGGTCCGGTTCGGTGAACTCGGGGAACTTTCCGTTGTTCCAGGCAAACTTGCCGCCGTCGACAATCACGCCGCCGATGCTCGTCCCGTGGCCGCCGATGTATTTCGTGGCGGAGGCGACGATGATGTCGGCGCCGTGGGCGATCGGGCGCACGAGGCCGATGCCGATCGTGTTGTCCACGACAAGCGGCACGCCGGCCTTGTGGGCGATTTCCGCAAGCGCCGCGAAGTCGGGCACGTCGAGCTTCGGGTTGCCGATCGTCTCGACGAACAGGGCGCGCGTCTTCGGCGTAATGGCGGCGCGGAAGGCCGCGGGATTCTTCGAATCGACGAATTTCACGGTGCGGCCGAGCTTCGGCAGCGTGTAGTGGAAGAGCTGGTAGGTGCCGCCGTAGAGGTTGTTGGCCGACACGATCTCGTCGCCGACCTGCGTGATGGCGAGGAGCGCCAGGGTCGTGGCGGACTGGCCGGAGGCGACCGCAAGGGCGCCCGAGCCGCCCTCGAGCGCGGCAATGCGCTGCTCGAAGACGTCGGTCGTCGGATTCATTATCCGCGTGTAGATGTTGCCGAATTCCTTGAGCGCAAAAAGCGCGGCGGCGTGATCGGTGCTCTTGAACACGTACGAGGACGTCTGGTAGATCGGCACGGCGCGGGCGCCGGTCGTGGGATCGGGAACCTGGCCCGCGTGCAACGCGAGCGTGGCGGGATGGTATGTCGGGTTGCTCATGGTAAATGGGGCCACCGCGGCGCGCCGCGCGGATTCGTCAGGAACCGGCGCCGGACGGCGCGCTTTCGATGAGCCCCGGGACAGAGGAGGTCATCTCATCCTTGCCGGAATGCCAGCGAAAACTCAATTCGGGGCGAGTTGCGCCAGGTAGGCGCGCGGCCCGCTTCCCGGCTCGTAGCCGACGGCGCGGCGGATTTCCGTCCCGGAAGCGTCCGTGACGATCAGCGTCGGATATCCCTCGATCTTGAATCGCTCGCCCAGGGCGTCGTTTTGCTTCTTCTCGGCCGCGGGCAGCTCCTTGCTCCTTGGAAAATCCACGCAGACAAGCACGTAATCCCTGGCAAACGATTTGAACTCGGGGGTCGACAGGACCTCCGCATCGAGCTTCTGGCAGTAGATGCACCAGTCGGAGCCCGTGAAATCGAGCAGGAGCTTCCTGCCGGATTTCGCCGCGTCAGCCTTGGCCGCCTCGAAGTCGGTCCCCCAATCCGCCTTCGGCCCGGAGACCGCCATCGGGGCCGATACCGTCGCAGGCCTGAAGACGAAATACGCCGCGCAGGCGATTCCGATGAATGCCGCGGTTGGAAGAATTCGGGATGTTCTCATGAAATTACGGGGGTCCGAAGCCTATCCAGGTCCAGCGGCCGCGCAAATCCGGCCGGCTTTTTGGGGAAGCGCCCTTCAGTTCCCGGAAACCCGCGGCATTTTCGAGGCGGCGAACTCGCGGAGGACATCCTCCCGGATGCGGTTGCGGTCGTTGGCCGCGATTTCCTCGGGCGAACGCCGGCCCTCGCGCTTTTCCATCAGGCGGCGCATCTGCTTCAGGGAAAGCTGCTCCAACTGGCGGATCCTCTCGCGGGTCACGTTGAATCTCCTCCCGACCTCCTCGAGCGTGGCCTCCTCGCGGCCTTCCAGGCCGAAGCGGAGCCGGATGATCTCGGCTTCGCGCTCGCCCAGGGAGCGGACGGCCTCGCCAAGGTCCGATGCGACGTTCTTCTCCCGCAGCTGGTCCGAGGGGCTGGCCGCGCTGTCGTCGCGCACGACGTCGCCGAGGGACGCGGAGTCTTCCGCGTCGCTGAGCGGAGCGTCGAGCGACGCCGGATGGACCGATACGGACCTCAGGTGCGCAAGCTTGCCCAGGGGCATCTGGATTTCGGCGGCCAATTCCTCGTCCGTCGGCTCGCGCCCGAACTTTTCCGCAAGGGCCCTGGTCGTCCGGCGGATCTGCGAAATCTTTGCCACGGTGTGCACCGGCAGGCGGATCGTCTTCGACTGGTTCGCCAGGGCGCGCTGCATCGATTGCTTGATCCACCAGGAGGCATAGGTGCTCAGCTTCCCGCCCTTGGACGGATCATACCGGTCGACCGCCTTTATGAGGCCGATGTTGCCCTCGCTGATCAGATCCAGGAGCGGCAGGCCAAAATCGCGGTAATCGAGGGCTATCTTGACGACGAGCCTGAGGTTCGCCTTGATCATATGCTGCCGGGCCGCTTCTTCGCCCTTGCGGATGCGGGCAGCCAGTTGCAGTTCCTGATCGAGGGTCAACAGGGGTGTCTTGCCAATCTCGGCGAGATATAGCTGCAAAGCGTCGGGGTCGCGGGATTCCTCGCGATTGGCCGCCGGCACAGGGCCTCCGGAGGCAATTTGGTCCAAGTTCGTGATCATGATCTTAAAAACTGTCGGTCCTGAATTAGTGGCAGCGGATTGCCCGTAGGTTCCATCAACCTATGCATAATCCGAGCCATCTGATTCAGGGTCGAAAACATAATAGTTGACTGGTTAGTTAGTCAATTCTGCAAAAAAAAAGTTCCATCTACAGAATACTGTTCAGGATCAGCGGCGAGGACGATACCGCCATCGATTTGGCCCGGAGCAGGTCGAGCGCCATTGCGGGCAGATGCCGGATCACTTCCGGATCATTCGTTATCCGCGAATGGCTGATGATCCCTTCAATCAACGCCACCAGGCTCGTGGTCTTTTCCGCGGGATCGCAGGGCTCGATTGCGCCGCGGGAAACCGCGTCCCGGACGGCCGTCTCGAAATAGCGCCGCTTCTGGGTGCAGATTTCCCTCACCTTGGCGCCCACTTTCTCGTCCTGGGTGCTGATCTCGGAGCCGACGGAACAGACCGGGCAGCCCAGGACCTTCCCGAACTTCTGCTTGAACTCGATTTGCCGCTCGTACACGGACTCGAGATACCGCGTGATCCTGTCCAGCGGCTCGATTGAAGAAGAGAAAACCGTGTCCAAATGCGGCTTCCAGCTCTCATTCCAAAGCCTCTCAAGGGCGGCCACCGCCAAGTCGGCCTTCGAGTCGAAAAAATAGTAGAAACTGCCCTTTTTGACGCCCGCCCTCTGACAGATGCCATCGATCGTGACCGATCCGTAGCTCTCTTCCCACATCAGGCTGAGGAGGGCGGTCATCAACTGCTCCCTGGCATCGCTTGTTCTACCCATGTTTACCTTTCGGTCAACTTGCAAGAAAAATGCTCCATTTTCTTGCAACTTACAGTCCGTCAACAACTCCGACGGATTCACCTCACCTGGAGGGTCTCGGCGTCAAAATGCAGGCCAAGCGAAGGCACTTCAACCGCCTTGCGCTCCCCGTCCTTCCGCACGCGGCCCGCCACCCAGGCATCGCAACCGGCTGCGGTGGCCGCGGCCACCGCAGCTTCGGCCTGGCTGGGTGGCACATAGGCGGCCAGCCCGATCCCCATATTGAATGTCGCATAGGCCTCGCGGAGGGAGACCGGCCCTGCTTCCATGACAAAGCGGAACAGGGGCGGAAGGGGCCTCATCTGGGTGATCTCGTAGATGAATGGCTCCTCCAGGCGCATCAGTTTCCGCCACCCGTGGCCGGTGACGTGCGCGACGTAGTTCAACTTTACCCCGCGGTTCTGGCACTCGCGAATGAAGCCCACGTAGATGGCCGATGGCGCCAGGAGCGCCTCGCCATACGGGGTGCCGTCATCGAGCCGGGTCAGGTAGCTTTGCGGTAGGCGGTCGGCGAGCTGCCGGCAGAGGGTAAGGCCGTTGGTCTGCACCCCGGAGGAGGCCAGGAACACGATCGCATCGCCCTTGGAGACATCGCCCATGATTCGCTGGGATTTGGGGGCGATCCGGCCGATGGCCGAGCCCGCGAGAACGATCGCATCGGGCTGGATCAGCCCGCGCAGGGTCGGCGTTTCCCCTCCTCCCCAGACCGCGTCCGCCAGCCGGCATCCCTCGGCGAAACCCTGGACAAGGTCCCCGGCGCGCCGCTCGTCGGAAAACCAGCCCGAATCGCCGACCGCCGCGTGCATGGCGACCGAAATTGGGCGGGCCCCGCAGGTGACCAGGTCATTGACGATCGTGGCCACGGTATCGATGCCGATCTCCCGGTAGAAGCACCGTCCCGTCGCCTTTTCCACCGCGTCGGCCACGAGGTTCTTGGTGCCCAATCCCTCCTCGACGTGGGCCAGGTAATGGTCGTCCGCCTCGATCAGGTAGGCGCTTTCGCCGCGCACGGCGGCCGGCTCGCGGAAGCCGTGCTTTTCCAGCAGGTCCACCGTGCCGCGGGCCGCGCGCTGGCAGGCCCGCTTGAATGCGTCGAGCGGTTCGTAGCGCACGCCGGATGCCTCGTAGCTAAGGGACATGTTCAGTACGAGCGCCCGTCGGCCTTTTCATAGAAATTGACAAACGCCTGGTTGGCCACCCGGTATCCCCCGGGCGTCGGGTACTTTCCCGTGAAATACCAGTCGCCGGTGTGGTTTGGCACCGCGGCGTGCAGGTTTTCGATCGTCTGGAAGATGACCTGGACCCGCCCCTGCCATTCGTTTCCCTTCGGCCGGACAAACTCGGCGATCCGGGCCGAGATCTGCTCCGGGGTGAACGGCTCGTAGATGCGGCGCACGTGGTTGGTGAGAATCGTGCCCACCGGCCGCGCGACCTCCTCCCGGCACGCCCTGTAGACCTCGTCCATGAGATCGGTGCGGCCGCTCTCCTTCAGCAGGGCGACGGCCGCCTCAAACGCGATGAAGTTCCCCAGTTCCGACATGTCGATCCCGTAGCAGTCCGGGTAGCGGATCTGGGGGGCGGTGGAGACGATCACGATCTTCTTCGGATTGAGGCGGGAGAGGATCCGCAGGATCGAGCGGCGAAGCGTCGTTCCCCGCACGATCGAATCGTCGACGCAAACGAGGTTGTCGGTCGCCTTGACCGAGCCGTAGGTGATGTCGTAGACGTGGCTTCCGAGCTGCTTGCGCATGTTTTCCTGGCCGATGAAGGTGCGCAGCTTGATGTCCTTGCTGACCACCTTCTCGCTGCGGGGCCAGTTGCGCAGGATCAGGTCGTCCAGGAGGGCCTCCGTGAGCCGGCCCTCCCGGCTTGCATCGAGGATCGC
>JBEKAO010000029.1:0-41135 GCA_050015855.1 Opitutaceae bacterium
CGTCAAAAACGACAGGTGGATCCATGAAAGCTGTTTTGCTCGTTGCTGCATGCCTTGTTCTCGCTGGCTGCAGTGATCGCGAGAGAGATGCCCGCATTGCTGCATTAGAGAAAGCAAATTTCGACTTAGCCAATCGGTGCGCAAGGGACGAAACCGCCATAGAGACGGCCAACCGTCAGATTGACGCCATGAAAAGCGATGTGGACCGTTACCGAATGTTTAACGGTAATGTGGGTTCGGGAGACCTTGCGTTTCTGTATGATTCAAAGACGGGGCGCGTTTGGCGATATTTCCGCAATTGGTCAGAAGACCATAAGACGGCCACAGATGAAGGCTTCGAAAAATTGATCGACCCGTCCCAAGGCAGCCAAGCGGCTTTCGACCCTTCAACGGCGACACCCATAGCGGCCCCAAGCAACCCCCCGACGATTGTTCCTTTCGACCCGAAGCCCTTCCCAAAGACCAATTCGCCGTGAACTCAAAGCGCCCTTCTAGGGCTGCTTATGGCTCGACGCCTTCGCAGAAGTGAGAGGAGAACAAGTGTCGTCACCAACCTAACATGAAAGCAAACGTCCAAATCGGAACAGTGGCCGTTGTCGCTGCGGTCATATTCGCCGGATGCGTAGCAAACGGCTTCAAGGAATTCTATCAAACGGTTAACATTGGACCTTACGCTAAGCTGCAGCCGTATTCGGGATCGACCCAAGTTTACAGCTCAACCAATCTTGCAGCAGACGGGGACCACCTCGGACAGAAAGGATACGTGCCGCTAGGGCAGGCGTCATTTCAAACGGGCCAGAGAGTAACGCTCCGTCAGATTCAAGAACAGGGGCAGGCAGTTGGTGCAGACATTGTGCTCTGGGCGAGTAGCGACCTTGGTACAGAACAGGCGACAGTTCCTGTCTTTCATTATAACCCTGGGACCACTAGCACGACGAACACCTATGGCACCGCGACCGCGAACGCCTATGGAAGCGGGGGATATGCGACCGCAAATGGAAGTTATTCTGGCATTTCGACGACGACCACACCGGGTACGCTCTCAACGCAGATGGTGCCCATAACAATTCACCGGATGGCGTTTGGGGCTACGTTTTGGCGTAAGCGAATTCCGGGACCACTCGGGATTTCTACCGTCGACCTTCCTCCCGATATGCGGCAAACCCTGCAGCGAAACACAGGCGTATTGGTTCGATGGCTAGTCGATGACAGTCCAGCGTTTAAGGCCAACATCCTTGTAGGCGATGTGATCACTCAGATGAACGGGGTAGACGTTGGCTCGACGGTTTCCTTCATACAGATGGTTTATGCGGCGGCTGGGCAGGAAGTCACATTGACTGTTCTACGTGGCGGTTCGACTCGCGAAATCAAGGTAAAGCTGAACCCATAGCACCTCGGCAGTAATCCTCACGGTCTTGTTGGATGGATTGTGCGCCTGCCAGATCACGCTGCGCTTGATTCACCCGCTTTCGAGCTTTCTGGGGGTTCAGGGTCCGTTGGCGTCACATTGACCGGCCCAGGCTTGCTGGGCGATGCCACCAACATAGCAATGTTGAAGGTAGCTGGCTGCACCTGGCCCAGCTTCGTATCGAGACCATAGACCCGCAGCACTCGGTCAAAGTGGAGGCCCTTGGCCCGCTGGAGGCTTGAGGCATCCGCCGCATTCCCGACGAGATTCCAGGCGTTCTTGAGCTTTTGTGCGTCAATTTTCAACCCCTCGGCAACCAGACCCAAGACTGCCTCGAAATCCGCCAGGTTTTTTTCCCGAATGCGGGCCAAAACCTCAAATGCAGTCTGCTGTTTAGACTCTTTGATTTCTTCTCTTCGACTGGTGAGCCCTTCCCGGTAGAGGTATTGGCGCAGGCTAGCCGATTTTATGCCTATCTTATGGGCGATCTCGCCGGGCTTCACCCCGGATAGATAGAGTTTTTCGATTTTCCGTTTCTCGGCTGCCGTTAGATGCTGAGCCATAATTTCGTTATAATTGGTCGTTAAGACTCCCGAACGGAGGTGTCACTGTTTCCGCCCACCGATTTGCGGATGGTTAATCGCTGCAGTTGCGTCAACCGCGAGCCGTCGGCGTGACAATCCAAGATTATGGCGGTAATGACTGTCCCGATATGCCACCGCCGCCACCGCCACACCTAAAGGTGGTGGCGGTTGGCTGATGGCACCGCCGGAATCAATTGTGGCGATTATGGCGATTGTGGCGGTCATGGGGTCTTAGCGCGGTAAAGGTTTCCCACCTGTTCAACCTTACCCGCGTCGATTAAGGCGTCTCGCTTACGCCGGAATGTGCTATCAGCCATCTTGGTGGCCTTTTGCCATTCACAGTACCCAAGTGTTTGGGAACCGAGCGCCTGCAGTGCTTCGTCAGGGGTGTGCTTTTCCTTGGCCCCTGCCCGCTTCAGTTTGGCCGGGTCTAGGGCATCATCACGAATCCAGCGGGGATGCTCCCACCTGACTGCGAACGGGGCCACCGGGGCGAAGTTCCGCAACGCCATTTCCACGGTCATGGCGTCGGCTTCCTCGTGCGGCGTGAAGGTGAGCATTACGTCGCCCCACCGCGCAAAGACCCCACCTCCGCTGGCCCGGTCGATAGCATTCTTTGCTGCGGCGTCGCCTTTCGCAAAATGATGAGCGCACACCAAAGCCGCTCCATTCAGCCCGCAGAGACCCTCCAGGGCGGATAGGAGAGCACCCTGTGAATCATTGGAGTTTTCCTCCATGCCGGAAGGCGCAGAGACCTTGTAGTGCGGATCTATTAGGACCATTCCTGCGGACAAGTCTTTGATCCTTTGCGGCAGCTTCGCAGTCAGATCCAGTAGGGTGACACGATGCCCGCGCAAATTCCAAATATGCAGCCCGGAAGGCGGATTCGTACCTGTAGCCGAGCAAATCTGGTGTATTCGTTTGGCGGTCGCGAAGTCCTGCAGTTCGAGATTCAAGGCAAGAACAGGAGTTTTGACCGCCTTGAATCCCAGCCAGGATCGGCCGTCGGCGACGGCGCAACCGAGATCAAGCATCGAGTAGGTTTTGTGACTCTTGGAAGGGCCGGAAATCAACATCGTACCACCACGGTAAAGGATTCCCTCAATCAGCACAGACGGAGTGGCTGGCGGGCTCGCACATAGTTCTGTTGCAGAAATTGGTTCCGGCCACGCCGGGGGCGGCGACAGCGCGGCCTGCGCTGGAAAATCTTCGATTTCGACTGCTGGAATGGGACTCATGCGGCGTGGCTCCATTCCGAGATCCATTCCCCGATAACATCAGCGGGGATTGGTTGAGCACGGTGAATGTCGTTCAAGTCCTTCGGACCACCCTGTGGCGGGCGGACAATGCGAACCGCGTGGCCCAGCCTGCAAAGTGCATCCTTGAAGCCGCCAGAAGCCTTCCAAGTGGCTCCAGCATCGTCTCCATCGGCGAATAGGACGAACCTCGCATTACGGGGCCAAAAGCTACTCCACAGGTCGATCAGAGGTCGCCATGCGCCAGCGCCGCGAGTTGCAAAGACCGAGACTCGTTCCGGCCACGCGGCATCAGACTCAAGCCAGCCAGCCGCAGCGCAGATAGTAATTGCGTCCCATTGGCCTTCGGTGACGACTACCGTTTCCGCATATGGAATGAACCCGGCGCCGATGACAAACGGCATGGCGGAGCAGTTCACGCCGTGGACCTTCATATTCGGCAGATAAGACCAGGAAACCCGCGCCTCACGGTCGGCAGGCTTATGGCGAAAATGTAGCCCGGTATCGAAGGTCGATATCAGCCCGAGTTCGTCGCGATAGGGAACCTGGACGGGGAAAGCGACCCCCCGCCGGTTATTTAGTACCGGGCAACCCATCAAACCATCGTCAGCAAGCTGGCGAACTGTTCCAGAGGGCCAATGCCGCCATTTCTCGACGCCCTCTTGGGTCTCGATGCTCCGGCGAATGTACTCGATGCCCTCGTTCCAAATCGCGGCCACGGCAACGGGCATGCGGTTCAAAGAAGCCTTGGCCGGTGACTCCGCTTCGATTCGCCGATGAATGGGAGCGGGAGTGGTGTCGTGGTTTGCCTGGGCGAGCAGTTCCTTGGCGGCGGCGGACTTGTCGACACCTTTTGCCTTGGCGAGGAAGTCAACGGCATCTCCGCTTTCGCCAGATCCAAAATCTTTCCATTTCCTGCCGTCATCGAACACCGAAAATGATGAATGCCGATCATCCCTGAATGGCGAACGGCAGGATTTGCCTGCCTTCCACGCGGGAAAGTACAACGCCCCCAGCTCGAATATCGTCACGCGGTCCTTTGCCCGTTTTAGAGGGCTAGGGTCTGTGCTGTTCATGTAAGCTTGATCCGTTTGAATTGACGCTCAGTGAGCGAAGAATTCCGCAGCGAATTTGATTCAGCGGGTCAATGAGGTCAGGCCTTTCAGAACCAAGGGTTGCAAATTTTTCCTCCACTCGGCGCAATGTCTCTCGTGCCGCCAGATTATGATATTCCTGAGGCGAAAGCCGACGAGGCTGTGAACCAGCTTCCTCATTTGTGCTCATGTCGTTAGCCCCCCTTCGGACTGCCGATGGAGAAAATCCAGCAGACTCCGTAGGTCGATTAACCGGATACCACGAGCGCGGCCCGTTTTGCGGAGCGAGATCGATCGAACTGGCGGCTTGTGACCATTGAGCGGGCTGGCTAAAATCAATTCGTTCAAGGTCGAACGGCTTAAGCCTGTGATCGGGTCAACTGAGCCGGTTTGTGGGAGGCGAATAAACTCAACGGCGATGGGGGCCGTCGAATTCCCCGCGACGATTGGGGCGCTTGTAAAGGCTGCGCCAGCCGTATCAATTTTCTTGTTTTGCATCGACCAATATCGCAGCGCATAAGCGCACGGTATTGGAAGCCAATGGGCTCACGGTTAACCCTAAACCGTGAGAGATTTTCGCACGGCTGTTACTATGTTCTCCCAGCTTCGATCCGAGGTCTTCTTTTGTCTGCCGTGGTTGGCGCTCCACCAAAAATATCCGTCCTTGTAGGTTATTCCGTTCTTTTCCGGCTGTGCAACGGCATCGCGCAAGTCAGCATTTGTCGGTTTCTGACCATCAGCCGCGAATCGCCTGTACTCTCGAAAAGTCGCCTCTCGAAGTTTCGAGAAACGCCCTTCCCGTTTCGGCCTTTCGTCGCTACCAAATTTCTCATCCCAACTAGCGCGGGCTTTCAATTCGCTGCACTCGACGCCAGCGTAAAACGCAAGACTGATGGCGCGGGCAAACTCGTACTCGGCCCGACTGCACGCGTACATACGAGCACGCTTACTCATTGCCGCCTTGCCGTTGGCAATAAATTGCTGCCCAGCTGTGAGTGCCGAATAGGCCTTATGTAGCCAATCCCCCGCATCACGCATGCAGCGAAGCGTCAGCCCAGCTCTGACCCCAACCGCGTCGATTTCGCGGTCGGCTTCCTTCGCTGAGAGCCCGCGTTTTTCGACGAAATGTGCACGCAGTTTTTTTCGGAGGTTGGGATCCAATAATCTGCGATGGGGATCTATGACCTTTTTCATGTAGCGCAGGCACAATTTCCCGTGCTCTAGCACGTCTTCGGGTCGGCATGCAGCTTGTTCCATTGCTTGCAGGCGCGTTTTATCCGCCACCTCTTCGTACTCTTGCTCCGACCAATTGAAACCGAAGACACTAACTGCCTCGCGGACCGCATCTGACTGAATCCGGTGCCGGTTGCCGTCCAAGAAGTCGCTTTTGGGTTTCTTCTTTTTCACACAGGCTCCCGATAGTTTGATATTCCTCTTAGGTGCGGGGCCTTAAGAGGGAGGGAATTGAGTCGATGGCGCGACGCTTGGTGGCATCTGCCAAATGGGTATAGCGATCATTCATCGCAAGGGTGGAATGCCCGGTAAGTTTTGAACGCAGTTCAATCGACACACCTGCGTCGGCCATCATAGAATTAAAAGTGTGGCGCAATGCATGGAAGCCCAGGCGATAGAAGGTGCGGCCCTTGCCGTGTTTCTTTTTGCCGGGTCGCCTATCAATGCCTGCCGATTCAAGAATGTTGCCGAAATTGCGTGAGAGCGATGCTCGATGTCCCGCCTCCGCGCCGCCCAGTGTCGGGCACAAGAAACCGTCAGCCTTATCCGACGAGGGAAGGGTCAATAGGTACGCCTCAAGGTCGGGATGTATCGGGATTACCAATTCCCGCTTCTTGCGGCTCTTCTCGGGGATAAAGCGGATTTGCTTGCGCGTGTAATCGACGTTCGACCAGCGCAAATTCGTGGCGTCGCCAAGGCGCGCTCCCATGTAGAGTCCAAGATTGACGGCGGTTTGCCAGTCGCGCCGATAGGCTCGTTCTGAAACGGATAACGGTTTGCCCTCGGCGTCTTTGGTGGCTGACAGATGATTGAGCAGGGAAGAAAGCTCGCTCTCGGAAAATGGGTCTCTTGTTTCGCCCTCAGTCTCAGGAAGCTCCACGGAACCCATCGGACTGCGCAGCAGCACTCCCTTACGCTCCGCGTCCTTCAAAAACTTCGCGATTGGCTTCAGGTCGTTCTGAATCGTCTTGGCCGCCCGGCCCTCCTCAAAACGAGCATCCGCGAAGCGTTGAATCTCGTCAGAAGTGAGCGATTCAAGGGGGGCCTTGGCCCTCTGTGGCCCGATAAACTCAAGAAAACCGGCAACAACGGACTCATAGCGTTTGTGTGTTGTTTCTCCGCGCAGCTTTTTTACCCCGCGCAGACAGGTATCAAGCCACGCCTGAATCGACGTGAACTGAAGCGCGTTACCGTTAATCTTCCGGTATAGATCGGACAGTATGGACCGGGCCGCGGTTTCCGTGAAGGAGCCGACTTTTGCCCTGTCAAGGCTTTCGTCGATTGCGGCGGCGAAAGACTCAGCCTTATCGCGGCTCGTTTCCTTAGTAGATCGGAAGTGCTGTTTGCGGTCGGGGGTTCGATAGGAAACGTACCAGTAAGGTGACTTTGAGCGGGGGTCTTTGTGGAGTGAGGCCATTCCCGAGTCATAACAGATTCATAACATTTGTCAATATCCGTCCGCATCCGACGAGGCATTTTTCATAGGTAAAATGAAAATCACCGGGGCGCTGCAAGCAATCGGGAGTTCGAATCTCCCCGGCCCGACCAATTTACCGTGCCGCCGGCACCGGGATGGGCTCCTGCGCGGGGGGCAGCTCATAGGGGCGGCCGTTCACCACGACGTTCTTCAGCGTCATGTTTTTGACGGGCCCCAGGCTGAAGGTCGGGTTGGCCACGGTGGCATCGATGTTCTCCAGCGAGACCTCGCCGATCGAGTCTCCGGCCGTTCCGCGCAGCGAGCCGATCTGGCCGAATTTGCCCGTGACGTTGCGGATGACGATCTGGTCGACGACCCGCTTTGGCGGGGGCTGACCCTTCAAATCGAAATACTGCATCCAGGGCGAAACTTCGAGCAGGCGCCCGGCGTCGGTGGCCGTGATGCCGTCGATCGTGATGTTCGTGTAATGCTGCGGAGTGTCCTGCCGGAGCTTGAGCCTGAGCACGCTTCCGCGGCCCGTCAGCTTGCAGTTGCGCACGGTGACATTGCGGACAATCGTCGCCTCGCTGCCGCAGGTGAGGACGCCGCTTCCAGTGCCGAATTCGCAGTTTTCGATGAGTATGTTTTCATCCGGCGGGCTGTCGGCGTCCTTGTCGGCCAGCGGGCCCTTGCTGCCCTTGAGGGCGATGTCGTCGTCTCCGTCCGAGATGTTGCAATCGCGGATCGTGACGTTCTGGCAGCTGTCCACGTCGATTCCGTCGGTGCTGGGGCTGCCGATCGGATTGGCCTGCGTCCGATCGGGGGCGTTGATGCGCACGCCCGTGATTGCGACGTCCCTGCAATGGTACAGGTGCAGATTCCAAAATCCGGAATCCTGGAGCGAAATTCCCTCGACGCGCACGTCCGAGCAGCGGTCGATGAAGACCAGGCGGGGGCGCTCGACGTCAAGGTTCGTCGTGGTGCGATCCGCGCGGATTCGCGCGCGGAACAGCGCCCAAAAGGGCGCGCCGTTTCCATTCAGCTGGCCCGAGCCGCCTATGCGCACATGGTCCATCTCCTGCGCATTGACCAGCGCCATGCGCCAGGCCTGAAAGTGCCCCTCGATGCGCGTCTGCTCCTTCGGGTAATCCCCGATGTTTTGGGAGCCCAGCAGCACCGCGCCGTCGTCAAGGTGGAGTTCGACGCCCTTCTTGAGAAAGATCGAGCCGCTGAGGAACCTGCCCCCGGGGATTTCCGCCACTCCGCCGCCGGCCGCGGCCGCGGCATCGATGGCCTTTTGAATTGCCGAGGTGTTCAGCGTCGTGCCGTCGGCAATTGCGCCGTAGTCGGTGATCAGGTAATGGCCCGGTTGGGCGGCAGCGACGGGCCCCCCCGCCGCGAGGCCGGCGATGAGAGCGAGGCACGGTCCGAGAGGAATCGATCGGGATGGAAACGCGGTCTTCATTGGGGTGGGGTGAGAATGTTGCCCGGGCGGACCAACGAATAGACAAATCGGGCTTTGGGCAAGAGAGGCCTCTTTTGAATTGGGAAGCCGGGAGAACGCGGGTTGCCTTTGGCTGCGCCGTGGATTGATTCGGCAGTAACCCCCAACCCCCTCAAGCCGATGTCTCGATTCCTCGTTCTCGCCCTGGGTTCGCTCAGTTTTCTGGGCTGCACGGCCCCCACCGGAAATGTTTCCCCGGCGCAAGTGACGGCCCTCACCTGCGAACACCTGGTCGACCCGGTCGGAATTGGGGCGGCGCAGCCGCGCCTTTCGTGGAAACTCGCCTCCGATCGCGCAGGCGAAGTTCAGACCGCCTATCAAATCCGGGCGGCCTCCTCCGCGTCCGGACTCGCGAACGACCAGGCGGACCTGTGGGACTCCGGCAAGGTTGTCTCCGACCAGTCCGTCCTTGTGACTTGGGGAGGGAAGCCCCTGTCCTCGCGGGCCCAGGTGCACTGGGAGGTGCGGGTTTGGGACAAGGACGGCAATCCCACGGCCTGGAGCGCGCCCGCTTCCATCGAATTGGGCCTTCTTGATTCCGCGAAGGAATGGAAGGGCCAATGGATCACGGCCGATTTGCCCCGCTACGACATCGACCAGGCCCCGCTCGCGCATGCGATGTGGATCAACGGCGGGTCGCAGGCCACCCAGGGCGCCGGCGTCCGCCTGGAGTTGACCCTGCCCCCGGACGCGAAGGTTCGAAGCGCGGTCATCGATGCCGCCGCCGACGGCCTGATTTCGCTCTACGTCAACGACCGGCCGACCCTGCAGGGCTCCAGCGCCCATACGGCGCCGTTCCACGCCGACTTCGGCCAGCAGCTGGTTGCGGGCAGAAACGTCATTGCGATCGGCTCGCTGGCGGTTCGGTTGTACCGCGGAGCCGCCCGGCCAAACGCAATCGCCGCACATGGCGTGATCGACCTGGAGAGCGGGCGGCGCATCGAGTTCAACACCGACACCTCCTGGAAGGCGGCCGTCGTGAATTTTCCCACTCTCGGCGCGCGCGGCGGGGCTCCTTCCACGACGCCTCCGTACGAGGCCCGATGGTTCGCCCGCGATTTCGACGATTCCTCGTGGTCCGCGGCGACGGTCCTTGGGCCCTATGCCGCCGCAGACCTGGTCCGGACCGCCGATCCCATGATCGGGCCCGGCCGCTACCTTCGCAAGAATTTCACGGTGAAGGGACCCGTGGCAAAGGCGCGTTTGTACGCGACCGCCCTGGGAGTCTACGAAGCGTCCATCAACGGGATGAAAGTCAGCGAGAATCAGCTCGCTCCGGGTTGGACCGATTATTTCAAGCGCGTCATGGTCCAGACCTACGACGTCACGAAGCTCATCCGGGAGGGCCAGGCGAACACCGTGGCCGCGCTCCTCGGCGACGGCTGGTTCGCGGGCCGCCTCGGATGGATGGGTCCGGCCCAATACGCGAAAATCGGCGAGCGGCCCGATTTCAGCGCGCAACTCGAGGTCACCTACGCCGACGGCTCCACCGAGACGATAGCGACCGACGGCACATGGAAAGCCGGCCCCGGCGAAGTGGTCGGCTCCGATGAGCAGCTCGGCGAGGTCCTCGACGCCCGAAGGGCCGTTGCCTGGGATGCGCCGCTCTTCGACGATTCCGCCTGGGCGCCGGCCTCGGTCGACAAGCATGACGGCATCGAGCTGGACCCGCAGCTCGGGCCCCCCGTGCGCAGGCTGATGGAACTGGCGCCGCAGAAGATCTCCCGGATGGGGGACATGTGGATCGTCGATTTCGGCCAGAACATGGTCGGCCACATCCGCATAACGGCCGCCGGCCCGGCCGGCACGACCATCCAGGTGCTGCACGCCGAGGCGCTCAATGCCGACGGGTCGGTCTATAACGAGAACCTGCGGCAGGCGATCTCCTTCGATTCCTTCATCCTCGCCGGCACGGGAAAGCCCGAGACGCTGGAGCCGCATTTCACGTTCCACGGCTTCCGGTACGCCCAGATCACGGGCTATCCGGGCGAACTGACGGCCGGGGACATCCGCGGCGTCGTCGTGGGTTCCGATACTCCCGATACCGGAACGATCGTCACCTCCAATGCGGAGCTGAACCGGTTCATCGCCAACATCCGCTGGAGCCAGCGCGGAAACTTCCTTTCGGTCCCGACGGATTGTCCACAGCGGGACGAGCGCATGGGCTGGATGGGCGATGCGCAGGTCTTTGCGCCGACCGCCGCCTACAATGCCGATGTCGACGCCTTTTTCACAAAGTGGATGGTCGACGTGAACGATGGTCAGCTCACGAGCGGGCCGGGGGCGGGAGCGTTCTGCGAGACATCGCCTCGGGTGAACAACGACAGGCCGGGTTACGCCATATGGAACGATGCGGGCGTGATCATTCCCTGGGTCGTGTACACGACCTACGGCGACCGGGGGATTCTCGAAGCCTGTTACGATCACATGGCCCGGTGGGTGGATTATTGCCAGCGAACCTATCCGACGCTGATCGAAACGGGCGGGGTGGGGGACAATCTCTCCCCGCTCACCGGGCGCGGAGCCCCGCTGGGCGCCGGCGGAACCGCGGCCGGCGCCGGGGGACGGAGGGGCGGCGCGCCGGCTGCGGCCGCGGGCCGGGGCCTTGGGGGATTCGGCGGCATCAACTCGACGACGTCGGTTTTGGACACCGCCTACTTCGCCCATTCGGCCCAGATCGTCGCCAGGGCCGCTGCGCTGCTCGGCAAGGACGACGATGCCGCCAAATTCGACAAGCTTTTCCACGACATCGACGACGCGTTCCTAAAAACCTATGTTCATGACGATGGGAGCATGGTCGCGGGGACGCAGAGCACCTACGTCGTCGCATTGTCCTTCGGCCTCATACCGCAAAACCTGCACGACGCCGTCGCCCGGCAATTGGTCGACGACGTCACCGCCAGGGCTCACCTGACAACCGGCTTCGTCGGAGTCGGGTATCTCAATCCGACGCTGACCGCGTTGGGCCGGTCGGACCTCGCTTACCAACTGATGCTGACTGACACCTATCCCTCGTGGCTCTTCACCGTGAAGGAGGGAGCCACCACCATTTGGGAGCGATGGGACGGATACACGCCCGAACGCGGGTTCCAGGCCTCGTCCATGAATTCGTTCAACCATTATTCGTTGGGATCGGTCGGCAAGTGGCTCTACGCCGGCGCAGGCGGAATCGGCATCGACGAGGAGCATCCGGGCTTCAAGCACTTCCACCTCAAGCCGCAGTTTTCGACGAAGCTTGCCTCCTTCAAGGCGACGTTCGACTCGCCCTACGGGCTGATCGAGTCGTACTGGCGGACGGAGGGCGACCAGATGGTCTACGACGCGACAGTGCCGCCCAACTCTTCGGCCGACCTCACGCTTCCCGTTACGAGCCGGCAGATCCAAGGGCCTGGCGTGAAGCTGGAGACTGGCGAAGGCGACACGACCCGCTGCGATCTGCAGGCCGGCCACTACCGCTTTTCGTTCCCGGTCCAGGCAATTCGTTAGTCCAAGCGGGGGCCGCCCGCCGGGATCAGCGCCAGTAGCCGTGCGTCATCACGTAGCGGTTGCCGCGGTGTTCCCATCTGGGCTGGACCCAAACGGCGTGCGGATGCGCCGGGCGGTCCCAATGGCCCCCGATCCACACATAATGTCCCCAACTCCAGCCCCAGTAGCCCCCGATCCAAACGTAATCCGGTCCGGGAGAAGCCACGATGACCTCCGTTTGGGGCGGAGGGGGAGGATCGGCGGCACCCTGGCTGCAGCCGGCCCCGATGGCGGCGGCCAGGCCCAATCCGCCCGCGCAAATCAGCAGTTTCGCGCTTCGCATATGGGTCGATGAGTTTGAGTTCATGGCGCGTTAGACTGCCAAAGAGGGCCGCAGTTCGGCCATGACTCCGATCCAAGCGGGGAAAAGCTGGGCAAGCGGCGATATGGCGGCCGCAAAATGCCGGGGAATAATGGATTGCCCAGGCGGATCGGCGAAGCCGGCTAACGCTGGAGATCGCCGTTTTCCGGCACGCCCGGCTCGTCGAGCAATTGGATCGAGGAGGCGGGACCAAGATCGGGATCCTTCCATTGGCTGAGCGTCCAGACCACCTTCTTGTCGGGGGTCACCTCGATGACCTGGACCGTGCCCGTCCACGATTTCGGATCCTTCAGGTCGGCGGGGCACCAATTGCAGATGACCGTGTTTCCATTGGCGAGGCGGCTGACCTCCTGAAATATGAAGCACTTGATTCCGGGAAGATCATCCGGCGTCAGGCGCCAGGCGACCTTGCCCTCCGGGGTCACCTCAAGGATCGTGTTGTGGTAGGAGGAAATGAGCGTGTTGCCGTTCTTCAGGCGGACCGCGTCCCACGGGCCCCCGGGCGTGGCGAATGACCAGATTGCCTTTCCGTTTCCGTCGTACTCGACCACCTTGTTGTTGTCCAAATGGCCGGCCAGGAATGTGCCGGCCTTGGTCAGCCGGACCCGGCGGAATTGCAGGTGGGGCTTCGTCGGATCGGGCACGGGCAGCGTCAATTCCTTTTCGATTTTGCCGGTTGCCTTCTCGATGATCATCAGCCGCGCCGGATTTCCCTGCTCGACAAGCAGCACCCGGTCCAGTCCCAGCGGTTGGACGGAATGGATCTCGAAGCCCTTCGGGGCGGGGAAATCCCAGACGATCCTCTTGTCGGGGGTGACTTCGCTCGCGCCCACCTTCCGGCAAAAAAGGATATTGCCGTTGGACAGCAGGGTGGCGTCGCCCAACTCCTGAAGGGTTCCATCCGCATCCTTGATCGGAATGGAATACTGCCAGACCACATGGCCCCCGCGGACCACGAAGATTGTCTGGAGGTCTTTTCTGTAGTCCCACTCGCCGGTGTAAACGAACGGATGCTGCGCGAGTCCCGCGCCGACCGAGTCGGCTGGCGCAGGCGATTCGGCCGAGTAGGCCGGCAAACGCGGAAGAATTAACGCGCAGCCGAGGCTGCACACAGCTGGGAAAACGCGGACAGAATAACGGAGAAGCATGGGATGCCGGGGTTAAAACGACATCGAATGTATCAGAATAAATGGCTAAATAGCAGCCAAATAGGCATTAGGCGCCTACGCTTTCCGCAGATGCGCTGAGATTAATTCCGAGCGAGCTTTTGCCGACTGCTCCACCGGCAGACCTAATTCGCACCGGCTTGAGAGTTGGCCCATTGCCCGGGGCTTTTCCGAAAGTCATGCCTGATCCACATCCGGGCTATTCCAATGTCGTAACCGTAGCTGATGCTGACATCGAGGAAGTCCTCTTTCGCAATTCCCGGGTAGTTGGCCAGGATGACGGAAGCCACTTCTTCGGCCGCCGCCTTGTAGTCGCCTGGCCGTTCCCTCCAGATTGCGTCCGACCGAAAAAATGAAGTCTTCACGGCCGCGCCGTTGCGGTAGGACCACGAATCACCGATCGTTGCGCTCGCCCTGAGAACCTTTCCTGATGACAGGAGCTTTTCCTGGACTGCGATAAGGTCAGAGAAGGCGCTCCCTTTCAATAGCCAGCGCGGCGCTTCCGAGATTCCAACGGCGGCCAGGCACCAAACTCCGGCAATGACCAGGTGCGGACGCCAGATTGAGCCGGCCGAAAATGCGCCGGGTTCACTACCCCTGACAACGAATGTCCCTACGGCAAGATCATGCAGGCTCTGGCGGGTCCTTCGATTGAAAACGTACAGGTATGCGATTGAACCCCCGCCTCCCAATGCGATCAATTCGATCAGGTATCCGACCGGGGACTGGAAAACGCCCAGCGGAAGAATGGCACCGTGCAGAAAAAAAGGAACGCCGAGGACCAGATAGCGCAGGAAAGAGCGGCCAACGGAGATGTGCCGCCCTGCCGAGTCGATCACTTCTATCCCCATGATTCGCTTTCCGACCGTCTTGCCTCTTCCCAGTGCGCTGTTCAGGAGGGCAAAATACCCCAGCGCCAGCCCGAAGCCAATCAGTCGACCCCAGCCGCCCAAGTGGGCAAGAAAATCGAAAAAGAATAATCCGAGAACTTCTCCGAAGAGCCCGAGGACAAGGCAGTCGATGATGAGTGCGACTATCCGCCTCCAGAATCCGCAGATTGTCAGTTGGGTGGGAGGAGCGGACAAGGGTGGGGATCCATCATTGGTTTCCATGGGTTGCGATTATCTTTCGCCGAAGCATTTTATAGGTTTGCCGTCCGTCTTTCGCGCAGCGCGCCCGCGGCCTCAAGAACAAATCCGCCGATTGCGATGATCAGGCCGATGCTGGCGAAGCGCCAG
Source organism: Opitutaceae bacterium (assembly GCA_050015855.1). Taxonomy (GTDB): domain Bacteria; phylum Verrucomicrobiota; class Verrucomicrobiia; order Opitutales; family Opitutaceae; genus Palsa-1447. The sequence continues at coordinate 14,748 of JBEKAO010000029.1, forward strand.
CTGGTCGTGACGAGGTAGAGCATGATTATTCCGCCGACGCCGAGGCAGATCAACCGGACGGTTTGCGCGGTCGCGGCGTCAAGCGTCGACGCTACGTAAGGGAGGACCGCGGCGCTCAGCGCAAATGCGAGCGCAAACCAGCCGAGACCGTGCTGAATATCGCCGCCGCTGATCGAGATGTTCCCGGTATTTGGAACCATGTCCGGCGCTACCCCGAATCCCGGCGCCCCCATCACGCCGGGGGAAGGGTGATTTCCATTGAACTGCCATTGGTTCATCATCTGGCCCAATTCGCGGCCGGGATTGACGACAAACCAGGGCAGGAGGAATCCGAGTCCAACGAGCGCCGCGCCGAGGAGCATCAGGCGCTGGTTTCCGCCGGCCGGCGCCCGCGCGGTGGAAGGCCTGCGGGAGGTTTCGCCGAGCGCGCGGAGCAATTCGCCGCATTCCTCCGATGTCAATCTGCCCGCTTCCAGCATGGCGACGATCTTCTCGCGCTCCGCGGACAGATCATCCCCGCCTGCGGCGACCTGTGGTTCCGTCTGAAGGAGAGGGTAGGCGGCGAGCAGGGCTGCGACGACCGCAGAACTCACGAGTGGAGATGCGCCGAAGCCATACCAGGCCGATGTCACGATCAGCAAACCGACGATCACGTTGGAGGCGCCAAACCATGCCCGGATGCCCGGCCTTCCCGGGAGCCTCTCTTCCGCCGACATCCGACCGATGACCCAGCGCACCCACAACCGGAGTCCGAACCCTGTCATGAATACGATGCAGGCGCCGGCAGCGAGGCCGGACAGAACGGATTTGTCGGCCAGGTGGACCGTGTACGGCCCGACGTCACCCACGTAGATTCGACCCGAGTACCCGCCGGGAACGACGCTGGCGCGGTTGAGGAAGCAGCCTATGCCGGCAGCAGCGCTCGCAATCATTGCACAGAGGGCGCGGCTGGGCGACAGGTCGCAATAGAGGCTGAAGAAAAACGGCCCGATGACCAGCAACAGAAGGAAAATCGCAAGCAGGAGCACGGGGTTGTTTACGGGAATTGCGGTCATGGCTGTTAGGTTGCTGACTTGAGGAGCTGGGTGGCTTCCTGAACGTTGATCTCGCCACGCTCGAGCTGTTCGAGGATATCCTTCCGGCCCGGCGGAGGCGCCTGGTTGCCCAGGAGAACATTTACGAGATCGAGGCGCTTGATTACGGTCGGGTAGGAGATCCCGAGTTCCTTTTCGACGTCGCGAATCTTTCCCTGGCAGCGGAGGAAAATGAGCACAAATTCCTGAAGGTCGGCCGGAAGCTGGAAGAAGGGCGGAATGGGCAGCGTGGTTTCAATCGACGTGTCACACTGCGGGCAGCAAAGGCGGCCAATTTCCAGTTTTCCTTCGCAAACCGGACATCGCGAAACGAGCTTTTTAACCGGCATTGCGCTCATGTTTCGGATTTGAAAACTTAAGAATATTAATCTGTCAATTCATTTTCTTTACTTTGATGTGCGGCATTGCCGGCGCCCTGGGCGCGATCTCCAGAGCGCAAGACAAACGGATCGGGAGTCCCTGGGAACCGGAGTATCCCAGGCCCAAGGCGTTCACTGACCTTCCGGCAGGGCAAACGACAGGACGTTTGCACCGGATGCGATCGAAACGTACTGCCTGCCATCAACCGCGTAGGTCATGGGCGAGGCCTTGAAAGGATGATTGGTCTCGAAGTGCCAGGCATACTCGCCCGTTCGGGCGTCCACGGCGGCAAATCCACCGGTGCTTTCGCCGAAGAAAAGGAGGCCGCCCGAGGTCGACAGCACTCCCGCGTAGTTGGATTGAACGGGCCCGGGAAGATCGATCTGCCAGGCCACCTTCCCGGTTTCGATGTTGAATGCGCGAAGAATCTTTTGCGCCGGATCCGCGGGATTAAAGTATCCGCGATAGCCTCCGTCCTGCGCCTTGCGGTAGACCGTGTAGTCCTCGACCGTCATCACATAATAAAGACGCGTGGCGGGGTTGTAGGCCGTGGAATACCAGTTGGTCGCGCCCCGGACCGCCGGAGCGGTCTTTACGCCCACGTCATCCGTCTCGTTGTTCGGAAGCAGCCGGGGAGTCCAGTCATCCTCATTGATTCCGCTGGCCCAGGTCAGCTTGTCCACCATCCGGGTCGCCATCAGCGGCTTGCCGGTGGTCCGGTCAATGACGTAAAAGAATCCGTTTCGATTGGCGTGGAGCAAAAGCTTGCGATCCTGCCCCCGCCACTGGGTGTCCACGAGAACGATGGGTTGGTTCGCGTCCCAATCATGCAGGTCGTGCGGAGTGTACTGGTAGTACCAAAGCATCTTGCCGGTCTTCTGGTCGATCGCCAGGTCGCTGTTCGTAAACAGGTTGATCCCCGAGCGCTCGTCGCCTTCCGTGTCCGGATGCGGGTTGCCCGCCGACCAGTAGACGATGTTTGCGCCGGCGTCGGCGCTGCCGGTCGTCCATGTCGCTCCACCGCCCTCCTTTAGGGCGACGCCCTTCCAGGTGTCGGAACCGGGACCGGGCTCCCCGTATTTCGGAATGGTCCACAGCCTCCAGACGAGTTCGCCGGTGGTCGCCTTGTAGGCTGCGACAAATCCGCGGATCCCGTTGTCGCCCCCGCTGACGCCGGTGATGACGAGGTCGCCGACGACCAGCGGGGCGGCGGTGCCGCCGTAAAACCCCTGCGACCCAGCCTCCGGCGTGTAAATGTCCCAGAGCAGCGCGCCGTTCATTCGGTCCAACGCCAGCAGGTGCGCATCGTCGGTAAGGTAGAAAACGCGGTTCCCCAGCAGGGCCACTCCGCGGTTAACCCCGATCGCCGCGTCGCTCGAAATTGCCGACCCCTGGCTCTTGGGCCTTTCGTACCGCCAGATCTCCCGCCCGGTCTTGCCGCTGAGCGCGTAGATTTGGTTGTTCCCCGTCACATACATGACCCCGTCCACGACGACCGGAGTCGTCTCCAGGCCGGAGAAGGGGATCGTGTAGGTCCACTGCAATTGCAGCTTCGAAACGTTCTTCAGATTGACCTGGTCGATGGCGCTGTGGCGGTTCCCGTCGAGGGTGCCGTTATAGGATGGCCAATCGCCGCTCTTCGGGTGAGAGATCTCGTCGACGTCCACTTGGGCGACCGGCGGCACGGGTCCGGCGACCGGCCCAACCGCGACGCCGGTCAGCCGGCTCAGGAAGGCGACAAGATCCCGCTGCTGGTCCGCCGTTCCCTGAAAGGGGGGCATGGCGGCGCGCGGGTCCGGCGTCACCTTTCGGTACTCGCTGTCGAGCAGCGGGCGCAGCTTTCCGTCGTCGGTCTGCAACACCAGATCGTGGCTGCCCTGCGCGCGGGCAAATCCGTGCAGCGTGGTTCCATCCTTCATCTCGACTGAAACGAGGCCGTAGCCGGCGGTGATGCTGACGCTCGGATCGACGAGCGACTGCATCAAATCCGGCGCTCTCAGCCTCCTTGCGACGCTGGAAAGATCCGGTCCGATCGAGCTTCCCCGGCCTTGGGCGATATGGCAGGAGGAACACTGCCCGGATCCGAAGAAGATGCGCTCCCCGGCCGCCGGATCGCCCGCAACCGGGGTTCCCTGGCCGACCGTGTTGAGCAGCCTCACGTAATGGGCCAGCGCCTGAAGATCCGCCGCAGGCAGGGGGAATGCGGGCATCTTGTTTTTCCCCTTTCCAATAATGGCGGCGATGTCGCTTTCCGGCAGATTGCGGATGGTGTCGGTGTTGACCAGGGAGGGAGCCCGATCCGTGCCCCGCGCGTCCGCTCCATGACAAAGGGCGCACACCTGCGCAAATTGCGGCGGAGGCACCGGCGCCGGCTCCGCACCCCGTCCGCGCCGCCCGCCGCCGCCGAACCCACCGCCGCCAAAGCCTCCTCCTCCAAAACCGCCTCCTCCCCGCCCCCCCCGCCCGGGCTGGCTTGCCTCTGCGGCCAACAGGGCCCGATCCGCCTCAAGCTGGGTGGAGACCTGGCGATACCTGGCATTGACGTCATCCAGTTCCGAGCGGACTGATCGGACCTCCCGCCTTTGCGCCAGAAAAACGACCAAAAGGATCACGGTTGCGGGAGCAGTGACCCAGAGAATGAGCGTCCACAGCTTGATTTTCATCGGTTGGGCATGTCTTGGATTCCAAAACAGGGGGAAGCCTTGCCTTTCGTGAGGATCGAATAAATGCAACAAAAAAGACGGCTGGCCAGCCGACTTGGGTTGCATTGCTGTTATTGGGCGGGTGTCCTGACCCGAAAAGGTCCCCATATGGACCGCTTGATCGCCGCCCCCAATTAGGCAAAATCCCAAAATGAAACGCTTCCTTCTGCTGCCAGGGTCCCTTCTTTGCACGGCTTGCACACTTTTCGGAGACGGGCCTCCAAAGAAAGTCGTCCGGAGCCAGGCCGACCTCCCGCGCTTCAGCTACGTGATGAAGGAGCCGGCTTCGGCGCTTGTTCGCGATGGCGGGCCGCAATTCGACGCCTTTGCGGCAAAAGTGAAGATGGATCTCGAGTCGATCTTTCGGGACTATCAGATCGACGACCATGCCACGCTGCGCACCCTGCTCGACGCCCGCCTCAGCCTGGAGGAACTTGCCGGCGACTATGCGGCGGGGCTCAAAACCGTGGATCAGATTCGGGGCCTGCAGGACAAGCCGGCGGCGAAGCTGCTCAGCGGACTGGCTTCCCGCGCCATGCTGGAGGCCGCAATCGAGGCGCACGCCCGGGCGGGCGAGGCGTTCACGGCCGCCCTCATGCGGCGCTATGCCGGCGAGCTGCAGCCTCTTCCGTGGCCGATCGTGCAGGACAGCATAAAGCGCAGCCACGTGAGCGCCCGGATATACACGGCTTCGGTGGCGCTGGCCTCCGTGATGACCGAATTGGACCCGGCGGCGCGCACCTCGGGCGCGCTTGACGCCGAGGAGGCGTGGGAGCTTGTCGGGACGAGGGTGGCGCTGGTCTGGACGATCCCCACCGGGCCGGCGCGGGCAAAGGTGCTCGAGGACTACATAGCCGCGCATCCCGGAGCCGCCCCGGATATCTGGGCTGCGCGCGAGGTGACATTGAGCGCGGATCAAAAACTGACGCCCGTCGCAATCGCGATTTGGGATAGCGGCATCGACTTGGGCGATTACCCCGGCCAGGTGTTCGACGATCCCCGCCCGACGGCCAGCGGAACCCACGGGCTCGCGTTCGACGATCAGGGCGAACCCTCGACCGAATGGCTCTATCCGCTCACGGCGGCGCAGCGGGAAGCCTACCCGGAATTCCGGATTCTGACCCAGGGCCAGCTCGACATCGAGCACGGCACCGACACGCCCGCCGCCCAGGCTTTGGTCCGCAAGTACACGACGCTCGCGCCCGAGGACCTGCACGACTACTTCGAAATGCAGAAGGTCTTCGGGTTTTACGTCCATGGGACCCATTGCGCCGGGATCGCGGTGCGGGGAAACCCCGCTGCGCGCCTCGTGGTGGCCCGATTTGACGACCAGCTTCCCGACCTGAAGTTTCCCCCGACCGACGCGTGGGTGAAAAAGCTGGGCGCGGATTTCCAGGCGATGGCGGAATATTTCCGCAGCAGGCGCGTCCGGGTCGTGAACATGAGCTGGGGCGACGAGCCGGGTGAATTCGAGGAATGGCTCGACAAGACGGGAGGCGGCGGCGACCCCGCGGCGCTGAAGGCGAACGCCGCGCGCCTGTTTCATCTCTGGAGCGATGCGGTGCAGGCGGCGATCCGGAGCTGCCCGGAGGTCCTTTTCATCACCGCCGCGGGCAATTCCGATTCCAACCCGGGCTTCGACGAGGACATCCCGGCATCCTTCCACCTTCCCAACCTGATCGCCGTGGGCGCCGTGAACCAGGCGGGCGACGAGACCTCGTTCACGAGTTACGGCGACAGCGTGGTGGTCGATGCGAACGGGTTTGAAGTGGACAGCTCCATCCCCGGCGGATCCCGCCTGCGCCTGTCCGGCACGTCGATGGCCTCGCCCAACGTGGTAAACCTCGCCGCCAAGCTGTTCGCGTTGGATCCCTCCCTGACGCCAGGCCAGGTCATCCGGCTGATCCGCGACGGCGCATCGGCCTCGGCCGACGGCCGGCGCCACCTGATCGACGAGCGGAGATCGGTGGAACTCCTGCGAGCCGGCAAGAGCTGAAAAGGGATCAGACCCCGGCTTTGACAGGGGGGCGGCCGCATCCTTAGGATCGTCCGGCTGCGATGCCGCATAGAACCTTCACAGTCGAAGAGGTCGCGGACTACCTGCACATAGCCCCAGGAGACGTCGAGAGGCTTCTGCGCGATGGCGATATGCCGCACGCAGTGCGCGGCGGGAGGGTCCTGTTCCAGCGCGGGGAAATCGACGCATGGGCATCCCAGCGGATCCTCAGGCTTCCGCCGCGGCGGCTCGACGCCTACCACGAAATGTCGATGCGCGGGACGCTGCGGGTGTTTCCGAACCGCGCCTTGATTCCCGATTTTCTGAAGCCGGACTATGTCAATCTTGAGCTTCCATCCAAGACCCGGGCATCGGCGATCCGGGACATGGTTGCCCTCGCGGACCGCACCGGGCGCGTGTTCGACCGGCGCGCCTTCCTGGCGAGCGTCGAGGCGCGCGAGGCCCTATGCACCACGGCCCTCCCCGGCGGTTTTGCGATTTTGCATGCGCGCCAGCTCGAGGCCTATCAATTCGAGGGCTCATTCATCGTCCTGGGACGCACGATCCAGGATATTCCGTTCGGCGCCTCCGACGGGCGGCCGACCAGGCTGTTTTTCCTGGTTTGCTGCCAGGACGAGCGGATCCACCTGCACACCCTCGCACGGCTGTGCATGATCGTGCAAAAGACCGGCGTAATCGCGCAATTGTGGGAGGCGCCCGACGCCAAATCCGCCTACGAGATGATCGTGGCCGCCGAGCAGGCGGCTCTGCGCGGTCACCAGCCGGACAAGGGCGGAGCGTGACGAGCAGGGCTGCGGATTTGGTCCGCGGCGGGCGCACGGGCGTGCGGATCGGGAATCCCGCACCGATTCTTTGTAAGAAACAGGGCGAAAGCGTTACTAATGTAGGTGATTGATGCAGTCCGTCGAACCCCTGGATTCACAGTTCATTGGCTGGCTCCGCGAGCACCGCAATATCCTGCTCAAGATTGCGGGATCCTTCGCGACCGAGGCGGCGGAACAGGCCGACTTGTTCCAGGACATGGCGATCGCCGTCTGGCGATCGCTCCCCGGCTTTAATGGACAGTCGAAGCCATCAACCTGGATTTATCGCGTGTGCCTCAACACAGCGCTGACCTGGCGCCGCTCCGAGCAGAAATGGCGGCAGCTGCAATCTCCTCTGGATCTGGTGCCGGAGCTCAGCAGCAATTCGCCGCTGCCGGGCCGGTTATATGAGGAAGACGAGATCCTTCGGAAACTTTACGACGCCATCCGGGACCTGCCGGCCTCGGAGCGGTCGCTCCTGATCCTGATGCTCGACGGCCTGAGCTACCGGGAAATCAGCGAGATCACAGGCTTGACTGAAAACCGCGTCGGAGTGGCCCTCACCCGGATCCGAAAGAAACTGGCCGAAACCTTAAGGGAGGTGCGCGATGAGCTTTGAGGACCTGCAGAAAAGATGGGGAAGCCAGTTTCCGGGAGGCCCGGAAGTTCCTGAAAACGCGACTGAGATCGAACTGATGGAGCGCATCCGCCGGGGCGAGCGGCGCTTCCGTTTAAGCATCATACTGCGGGCGCTGAGCGATCTCGTGGCTTTCTCCCTGATATCCTGGGGATTTGTTGTCGCAGTGGAATACGGGCAGCTTTTCCCAAAGGAATTTCGGGCCTATCGATGGGTTGTCCTGGCGGGAGTGGTTCTCTGGGTGGCCTTGACCTTCGCGGCAATGAAGTGCGGCGGGCTTCTTGCACCGTATTCCGCCGAAGGTGGCGCAGCTTTGCCAGGACGGGCCCGCCGCGACAGTCGCCGGTTTGACGCGATTATTCTTTGGCGAGACCTCCGCGAGACGGTGGCGGGAGGTTTCCTTGTCTTCTGCGGCGTTTTCCAGGCTTTGCATGCCAAACAGTACATCGCGCTGGATTGGGTGGCCGTTGCGCTCATTGCCATTCCGATCATTTCCTTCGTGGGTTATCGGTTCAGGACGCAGGCGCAAAAACCTTTTCTGGACGGAACCGTGGTCGGAACGCTCAACCTGTCGATCTATCAAACCCGCCGCCAAGTGCAGTTATTGGATAATCTATGGTGGTATGTCGCGCCCGTCATCGTGGCTGTCATCTTGATGGGGCCGGTGCAGGGCGCCTTGGCCAGGGGGCGCGGCCAGAAAGCTGCGCAGATCGGAGTTGCGGTCATGATCCTGACGGGTTGGGCCGTGTGGAAGCTCAACCGTTGGACCGCGCGAAGCCGGCTGCGGCCGCGGCTGGAGCAGTTGGAGAAGCTGAAATCGGAACTCTCAATCGATCCGGCGTCCGGCCAGCCATGAATCCATCGTGCATCTTGAATCCGGGCTTCCTGCGGGCGCCGGCGGCGCGGCGTCTCCACGGAAGCTTGACCGGGGCAGCCCGCTCCTGAATTCTCGCACTTTTCGCTGCTCCAGCTGATATAACGATCGAATCCCAATGAAAACTACCCTGACTCGCCAATTCCTCATTTGCGCCGGTCTCCTCGGCTATCCCATGGCAACGGCGATGGCCGAAGATGCCGCGCCGGCGCCGGCAACCCAATCCGCGGATTCCGGAGGCGCCGTTCAGGCGAACGCATCCGAAAAGCCGGAATTCCGCGGCATCCTCACCACGGCGAAGGGGAAGCGTTTCCTCCTGTCCACGCCGGGGGCGACGCAGACCAACTGGGTGGTTGTGGGCGATTCTTTCCAGGGTTGGAATGTAGCCGATTTTCGCGAGTCGGAGGGAGCCCTGGTCCTTCGGCAAAACGACGGCAAGGAGATCACGCTTTCGATGGCCGAAAAGAAGGTCACGCCTGGCGAAGTCAAGGCGACGGTCGAGGACGCCGACCGGGTGCTGAAGAAGATGCACTTCAGCGAAATGCTGACCAAGATGCTCGACCAGCAGAAGCAGGCGATGGCGAAGATGTTCGCGCAGCAAGGCGGGAAGCTGCCCCCGAATACAACCCGGGAGGAGATGGCGGCCTTCCAGTCAAAACTCCTGGATAAAATCTTCAGCCAGATGGGGGGCCCGGACATGGAGCAGCAGGTTGCGCAGATTTACAGCAACGTCTTCTCGCCCGACGAATTGAACGGAATTGCGGATTTCTACGACACGCCGACCGGACAGGCCCTCATGGCCAAGCAGCCCGAGGTGCAGCAGCAGATGATGCAGGTGATGATGCCGAAGATCATGGCGATGCAGCCGGAGATCCAGCAGATGTCGAAGGATTTTGCCGCCCAGCAGGCCGCGAAGGCGGCGGCGGCGCAGCCTTCGGCCCCGGCTCCGACCCCTTAGCCGTCGCCAGACTGGCGCTGAGCCCGGGCTTTGCATTGAAAAGCCTGGAAAAAGTCGCGGTCCCTTGCTTCTGGCGGGGGTCAATTCATACTGTCCCCATGCATATCCGCACGCCACGGGACTGGGATCTGCCGGAGTCAGCCTCAACGCCGGAGGGCGAATACCATGCGCGCACCCGCAGGGATTTTATAAAGACGGCGGGACTTGGAATCGCGGGGGTCGTCCTGTCGGGACCCGCCGCGCGGGCCGCGATCGCCGGGTTTCCTTCCCGGGCAAATCCGGACTATCCGGGGACGGGACTCAAGGTGACGCCCTACAACCTCATCACGAGCTACAATAATTTTTACGAATTCGGGATGGACAAGGGCGATCCGGTCGAGAATGCGAACCGGGGCTGGAAGACGGATCCCTGGACCCTTGAGATCGGGGGGCTTGCGGGCAATCCGGGCAAGTGGGACGTGGATGAACTCGTGAAGAAGTTTGGGGGAACCGAGGAGCGGGTCTATCGCCACCGCTGCGTGGAGGCCTGGTCGATGGTCATCCCCTGGGATGGATTTCCCCTGGCCAAGCTCGTCGATTTCGCGGACCCGAAGCCCGAGGCGAAATACATCCGGTTCACCTCGTTCCTCGACCCCAGGGATGCCTCGGGCCAGCGCGATGGGAGCTTTGGATGGCCCTATCTCGAGGGGCTCCGGCTCGATGAGGCCCGCAATGAACTCGCGTTCATCGCGACCGGGATCTACGGCAAGCCGATCCCAAACCAGAACGGCGCTCCGCTTCGGCTCGTGACGCCCTGGAAATACGGGTTCAAGGGGATCAAGTCCATCGTGCGCGTAGATTTCACGGTCAAGGAGCCGTTGAACACGTGGCAGCGGCTGGCGAGCAACGAATACGGGTTCTATGCGAACGTGAATCCCCACGTCGACCACCCGCGCTGGTCGCAGGCGTCCGAGCGGGTCATCGGCGGGAGCTTTTTCAGCGGCCGGCAGCCGACCCTCATGTTCAACGGCTACGAGAAGCAGGTCGCTGCGCTCTACCAGGGCCTGGACCTGGCGCGATATTACTGAGTGAGCCTTCTCGAAAAACTCCTTCGTTCGCGCGCCTTTGTTCTCACAGTGATCGTGCTTCCCGGGCTTTGGCCGGCCTGGCCGATCCTGAGCGGGAATCCGACCGTGCTCGCGGACCCCTCGAAGTACCTTCTGCATCACTTCGGCTTTGTCGCCTGCATTCTCCTGGCCGTTGTCCTAAGCTTTTCGCCGCTGCGGATCCTGTTTCCGAAGTCGCGCGTGGCGGCCGCCCTCAATCGGTACCGCCGCACGGTCGGCGTCAGCGCCTTTTTTTACGCCCTGATCCATCTCGGCTTCCAATTGATCCACGAGAACGGCTGGCCGACCTTCTGGACGGACATAAGGAAGCCGTTTCTTTTGGTCGGCGTGACGACATTCACGATTCTCCTCATCCTTGCCTTGACGAGTTTCAACGCCGCCGTCCGCTGGATTGGCGGACGGCGGTGGAAAAAGCTGCACCGGCTGGCCTATCTGGCCGCGGCCCTGGCCGCGTACCACCAGGCCACCGCCCGGAAGATCTTCCCCGTTCAAGTCCTCTGGATTTTCGTTCCGCTTGCCGTCCTCGAAATCGCGCGAATCGTCAGGCAAACCTGGAAGAACCGGCCGGGTCCCGCCGCTGCGGCCGGAGCGGGGGCCTCAGGAGTCCCTTGAAAATTCCCGGGAGCCGTGCGTAATCCTCCTGCATGGATTCCGCCCAGGCCGAAGCGAGGATTGGCGAGCTGAGGAAGGAGATAGCCCGCCACGACGAGCTTTACTACCGGCGTGCGCGGCCGGAGATAACGGATGGCGATTATGACCGCCTGAAGCGCGAGCTGACGGATCTGGAAAAACGTTTCCCGCAGGCGGCGGGCATCGGCGGCGGCGAATCGCCCACGGACAGGGTCGGGGACGACCGGACCGAGGGATTTCAAAGATTCCGGCACCGGCGGCCGATGCAAAGCCTCGACAACACCTATTCGGAAGCCGAACTGCGGGAGTTCCACGCGCGGCTGGCGCGGCTTTTGGGGCGGGAGGACCTCGTGTATTGCGTCGAGCCGAAGCTCGACGGAGTGGCGGTCAGCCTGACGTATGAAAAGGGCCGGTTCGTCCGGGCGGTGACGCGCGGCAACGGGGTCGAGGGCGACGACATCACGGCCAATGCGCTGACGATCCGCGGCCTGCCCCGCGAACTGGCGGCGGCGGGAGAGCGCGTGCCCGACGCAATTGAAATCCGCGGGGAGATCTATCTCACAGGGGCCGAATTCCTGCGGATCAACGAGGCCCGCGAGGAGGAAGGACTGGAGCCTTTTGCAAACCCGCGCAACCTGACTTCGGGCACGATCAAGCAGCTCGACGCTCGCGAGGTGGCGCGACGGAGACTCGAGATTGTCACCTATGGGGCGGGGTTTTGCGATCCGGCCAATGCGGCGGGCCTCGCGCAGTCGGACTACCAGGGGCGGCTGAAGGCCTGGGGATTGCCCACGGTCGAGCGGTTCTGGCGCGCGAATGGAATCGACGAGGTATGGGCGGCCGTCCAGGAACTGGACCGGCTGCGCCACGGATTCGCCTACGGGACCGACGGGGCCGTCGTGAAGCTGGATTCCTTCGGCCTCCAGGACGAGGCGGGAAGCACGAGCAAGGCGCCGCGCTGGGCCATGGCGTACAAGTTCGCCGCCGAGCGCGTGGAGACCCGCCTGCGGGCGATCTCGATCCAGGTCGGCAGGACGGGGGTCCTGACGCCCGTGGCCGAGCTGGAGCCGGTGCTCCTCGCCGGAAGCACGGTCTCGCGAGCCACGCTGCACAATCGCGATGAGATCGCCCGCAAGGACATCCGGGTGGGGGACCTGGTCTATGTGGAGAAGGCGGGCGAGGTCATTCCCGCGGTCGTGGGCGTCGATCTCAAGCGGCGCCCGCCCAAGTGCGCGCCGTACGCTTTCCCGGATCGCTGCCCGGCCTGCGGCACGGCGGCTGTCCAGCGCGAGGGCGAGGTCGCCCTGCGCTGCCCGAACTACGAGTGTCCGGTCCAGGTCCGGCGCCGCGTGCAGCATTTCGCCTCGAAGGCCTGCGTCGACATCGACGGGATGGGCGAGGCGATGGTCGACACGCTGGTGGAGAAAGGCTGGGTCAGGACCATCGCGGATTTGTACCGCCTCCGCGACCGGAGGGACGATTTGCTGTCCCTTGGCAAGAAGGTCGAGAAATCGACGGACAAGCTCCTCGCCGCGATCGAGGCGAGCAAGCGAGCGGAACTCTGGCGATTCATCCACGGCCTCGGGATCGCCCATGTCGGGGCCGCCGCGGCAAAGGACCTTGCGGCCCGGTTTGGCACCCTTGAGGCGCTGGCCGGCGCAAAGGAGGAGGATTTCCTAAAGGAGGGCAAGGAAAGCGTGATCGGGGGAATCGGGGAGACCATGGCCGGGGCGATCCTCGAGGCTTTCCGTCAGCCGCGAAACCGGGGGCTCGTGGAGGAATTGCGCTCGCTCGGAGTTGATCCTGCGGCGCCCGCCCGGAGGGCGCCCCCGGGGGATGGGGCGCTCGCAGGGAAGACCCTGGTGCTCACGGGAACGCTCCCGACCCTCAGGCGCGAGGAAGCGACGGCGATGATCGAGGCCGCCGGGGGGCGCGTGTCAGCCAGCGTCAGCAAGAAGACGCATTTCGTCGTTGCTGGCGGCGAGGCCGGTTCGAAACTGGAAAAGGCCCGCTCGCTCGGAGTGCCCGTCATCGACGAGGCCGAGTTGCGCCGGCTGGCGGGCGGCTAAGTCAGAATCCCCGCTGCTTGAGGGCCCGCCCCAGCTCCTGCACGAACGACTGGGAGTCGGCCGGCGACGGGCGGTAGTCGGGTTTGCTTATTTCCGTAAAGCCCGGCCTGCCATAATTATCGACAATCCATTTGCCGGTCACGCCGTCGCTGAAGGTGACGGTGCCGCTAACGACGGCGCCTGGAATGAGCGTGACCTTGTCCACGGAAACGCTGACGCGGGCGGATCCGGCCGGCTCCAATTCCTCGAAGTCCTCCTCGTCGGCGATGTCCTCGTCATCCTCGTGTGGGGGCGGCTCCTCCTTCGCGAGGCCGAGCTTCTCCTTGGCCTTGTCGAAAAATCCCTTTTTGCCCGGCCGATCATCCGCCTGCCCGGCGGCTTGCGCCCCGGCCGCTCCGCCCTTCAGGTTCGTGTCCGCCTTTGGCGGAGCGTCCTTGAGCTGGAGGTTCAGATCGTCCACGAGAAAGCGGACGTCCATGTAGGTCATCGAGACCTTGAACTGATCGGTCAGCTTGCGCTGGATCGCGGAAAGATTGTCGCCGGCGGCCACCCAGCCTGCCACCACCTTCTTTTGCTCATCTGTAAGGACCATATAAGAGCATCCATTCTGGGGTGCCTGTCCCTTAAAGCAAGTACGCCCGACTTGGGGTGATGGTACGGTTTGAGGGAAAAGTCCCTTCCCACTCAAACTGTACGATTACTTCGCGAGCTGGGTCTTGAGAAAACCGATGCTGCCCCGCATGGATGCATCCTGCTCCATCATGTTGTCCACGGCCTTGCAGGCGTGGATCACCGTGCCGTGATCGCGCCCGCCGAAGGCGTCGCCGATTTCCTGGAGGGACTGCTTCGTCAGCGTGCGGGCGAGGTACATTGCGATCTGGCGCGGGATCGCGATGTTGTTCGGCCTGCGCTTGCTCGTCATGTCGCTGTGCCGGATCTGGAAATGATCGGCGACCCGCTTCTGGATGGTCTCGATCGTGAGGAGGGTCTGGGCCTGCTCCATCAGCATGTCGTGCAGGAGGCGCTCGGCGACGACGACGTCGAGCGGCTTGCTGAAGAGCGACGCATGGCTCGCCACGCGGACAAGGGCCCCTTCGAGGCGCCGGATGTTGCGGGTCACGTTCTGCGCGATGAAGGTCAGGACGGCCTCGGGCACGTCGCACTTGAGGGTCGCCGCCTTTGACCTGAGGATGGCGAGGCGGGTTTCGTAATCCGGGGCCTGGATGTCCGCGGGAAGCCCCCACTCGAACCGGGACACGAGGCGCGACTCGATCTTCTGGATCTCGCTCGCCCGCCGGTCGCTTGAGAGGACGATCTGCTTTCCGGACTCGAACAGGTCGTTGAAGGTGTGGAAGAACTCCTCCTGGATCCGCTCCTTGCCCGCGAGGAACTGGACGTCGTCGATGAGGAGCACGTCGACATGCCGGTAGCGCTGGCGGAACTTGGTGAGGCTGTTCTCCTGCAGCGCCTGGATGAACTCGTTGGTGAATTTTTCCGTCGAAAGGTAGGCGACGCGGGAATCGGGGTTGTTGCGGAGGATGGCGTGCCCGATCGCGTGCATCAGGTGGGTCTTGCCGAGCCCCGTCTCGCCGTAGATGAAGAGGGGATTGTAGGCCTGCGCGGGAGCCTGGGAAACGGCGAGCGCCGCGGCGTGGGCCATCTGGTTGTTGGCGCCGACGACAAACGTCTCGAACGTGTTACGGGGGATGAGCGAGCCCGTGGCCGGGCCGCGATCGTCGTAGCGGCCCGAGCGGCGGGGCATGGCCGCGCGCGCGCGCGCGGCGGTCGCGCCCGGCTCGGAGACCGCCCGCACGGGATGCCCGGCCGCGGCCCGGCTGGCCGCGTCAAATTTCCGTAACGAGACGTTCACAAGCCGGCCCGCCGTCAGGCGCAGCCGCTGCACGATGAGGTCCAGGTAGTTATCGTGGATCCAGATCTGCGCAAAGTCGTTCGGAACGCCGAGGACAATGGAATCCTCCGTGATTTCGAGGCACACAAGCGGCTCGAACCACATCTGGAAAACATCCTCCGGGAACAGCGACTTGAAGTCGCACTTCACGGTTTCCCAAAGACTTGGCGTCAGGGACGAAGAAGGCATTAGGCGGGGGCTACGAACTGGATTTATTCACACTGCGCCGCCAAAGGCAATTTCAACACACCGATCGAGGCCGCGCCCGGCTGCTTCCTCTAGGGCGAAATTTGGTCTCAGTCATCAAGCAGGTTGGGTCTGGACTACGCATTCAATAAAATATTGATGACCAAATGCTAACATAGGTTGCCGAAGGGGGCTCCCGGGGGAGGGCTCAATGGGGTGTAAGAAAGAACAATCGGACGGCTCCAAACAGACGGACAGGGAGCCACTAACGGAGAAACCAAAATGCGTTACAAGACGAACTTTTTGACAAGTTGTTCACAACGGAAGTGGGCATAACTTTTCCAACTTTTTTATTGCGTCGAAACGGCCGGTTTCTTTGTCAGACTCCGGCGGCCCGCGGGGCGTAATTTGCCGAAAATTACATCGTCCTGCAGGCGGCTTCGAAAGCGGGCGCTACGGTTACGGCACTGTTACGAATCCGTTACGCGGATCGAATTTTTGAATACACGAACGGGGCTCACGCAAGGGCCGCCTGCGGGGCCTCGGCCCATTTTCCGCATTCCTTAATGAGGGCGATCAGGCGCTCGTCTGCCTCCGCCTGGGGGATGTTGACCTGCACGCACTGCCTGCCGACGTAAAGATTGATCTTCCCCGGGGCGCCTCCGACGTAGCCGAAATCCGCGTCGGCCATTTCGCCGGGGCCGTTCACGATGCAGCCCATGATCGCGATCTTGACGCCCTTCAGGTGGCTCGTCTGCGAGCGGATCCGCTGCGTGGTCGCCTGGAGGTCGAAGAGCGTCCGGCCGCAGCTCGGGCATGCGACGAACTCGGTCTTCGATATCCGCGAGCCCGCGCCCTGGAGGACGTTGTAGGCCAGGCGCAGCGAGCGCTCGGGATCGGCTTCGGTCTCGATGCTCACGAGGTCGCCGATCCCGTCGCAAAGGAGCGCTCCGCTGAGGAAGCTGGCCTCGAGAAGGTTCGACAGGGGGCCGCCGTCGTCCCTCACGGCGGTCGCCGGAGTGTTCCGGACCCAGATCGGCGCCCGCAGGCCCAGGGCGCCGAGCCCGGAGGCGATGCGGCGGTAGGCGCCGAGCGCGTGGCCGGCTCCCGGTCCCGCCCCGGCGGAGCCCGTCCCGCCTGAAAAGGTGAAAATCAGCCGCTCTTCGCCGATCGCGCGAAGGACGGGCCCGAGCGCATCGAGGTCAATCGGCGCAATGTCGCAGGCGAGAAAGCCTCCCCGGCGCCGCACTGCCGCAGCCGCCTGCGCCAGGAATTCGCCATCCCCGGCCGCGAACCGCCGAAGAATGACGACGGGCCGCGGGGAGCCCTTGCGGCCGGAGAGGAAGGCGTCGAGTTCGCCCGGCCCGACCTCCCGTCCGATTTCGACCACAAGGAATCCCGGCGCCTCCGCGGGCGGCTCCTGCGGCCGCAGGGCGGCAAGTTCCGCCGGACTCTCCGCCGAGACGAGCACCCCCTCGACGGGAGTGTCGGCGGGCTTCACGGATCGGAAGGTCGCGGCGAGCCTGCCCGCGTCCGCCGATTTCACCCGGACTACGACCCGGGGGGGCGAGGAGGGCCCGACGGGGCAATTCGCCCCCAATTGCAGGGGAAGCGTCGCGCGCCGGGCATAGGCGAAGGGGTCGATCCCGTCCGATTCGCCCGGGCCCCGCTCCGGCGGGGGCCCGGCGCGCCACAGGCTCATGGCCTTGCCGGCGATCGCGCGGGCCACCGGAATCTCGCGGACGCTGTCCTCGGTGAGCGAGACGCGGATCGTGTCGCCGAGCCCGTCGAGGAGGAGCGAGCCGATCCCGATCGCCCCCTTTATCCGGCCGTCCTCGCCGTCGCCGGCTTCCGTGACGCCCAGGTGGAGGGGGTAGCGCATCTCCTCGCGGTCCATCCGCTCGACGAGGAGCCGGTACGCCTCGATCATGACCTTCGGGTTCGAGGCCTTCATGGATAGGATCATCTGCCGGAATCCGTGGGACTCGGCGATCCGCAGGAACTCAAGGGCGCTCTCGACCATGCCGAGCGGCGTGTCCCCGTAGCGGTTCATGATGCGGTCGCTGAGGGAGCCGTGGTTGGTCCCGATCCGAATCGAGCGGCCCAGCTCCCTGCAGCGCCGGACAAGCGGGGAAAAGGCCTCGTGCAGCCGCTGCAGCTCGCGCCCGTAGTCGGCGTCGCTGTACTCGCGGACCGCGAATTTCTTCTTGTCGGCGTAGTTCCCCGGGTTCACGCGCACCTTCTCGACGTGCTCCGCCGCCTCCATGGCCGCAGCGGGAAGGAAGTGCACGTCGGCGACGAGCGGGACGGCGCCGAAGCCGGCCGCGGTGAACTGCGCCCGGATGTCCCGCAGGCACCTTGCCGCGGCGACGTTCGGCGCCGTGATGCGGACGATCTCGCAGCCGGCCTCCGCGAGGGCGACCGACTCGCGCACGGTGGAGGCGACATCCTGGGTGTTGCTGGTCGTCATCGACTGCACCCGGATCGGGTTGCCGCCTCCGACTCCCACCGAACCGACCCTCACCTCGCTCGTCGGCCGGCGGATCGTGCGAAATCGGGACGCACAGTAGCTCACGCTTACTTGCCTGCGGCCTCGGCCGCGTGGTCCTCCTGCACGTCCCGGGCCCACCGGCGGACGTCGAAGAAGCTCACATAGACAAACATGAAGAGGATCAGGACAAGAAAGACGCTCTGCGTCGTCGCCACGAAGTTCGTCGGAAGCGCGCGCCCGCGGAGCCTGGCGACCGTGGCGAAGAGCATGTGGCCGCCGTCGAGGACGGGAACGGGCAGGAGATTTAAGACGGCCAGGCTCACGTTGATCATGACCGTGAAAAGAAGGACCTCGCGGATGTCCACGTCGGCGGCGGAATTGAGCATGTGCACGATTCCGATGGGCCCGGACAGCTTCGAGAGGCCTATGTCCGAGCGCGGATTGAGCAGGCTCGCGAGCGTCTGGAAAGCCTGCGAAAACTGGTCGCGGACCAGGGCGTACGGCGAGGTGTGGACCAGGGTGATTCCCGGGTCGAACAAAAGGCCGAAGTCGGAGCCGGGCTTCTCATTCGGCCGCGCCCCGATCGCGAGCGCCGTTTCGCCGCCGCCGCGGCGCACGCGGGCCTCGATCGCCTTTGCGCGGTTGGCGTCGAGGTAATCGCCAAACGCGGAAAGATTCTGCATCGAGACTCCGTCGAGGCTGAGAACCTGGTCGCCGGCGAGAAATCCCGCCTTTGCGGCCGGGCTGCCCTCGTCCACCTCGTGGACGAGAAGATCCATCGCAGGCAGAAACCCGACCTTCCGCACCCTGTCGTCCCCCGCGAGGATCGGAAGCACCGCGACGTCCAGGCTGCGTCCATCGCGGTTGATCGTCAGGATCGTCTTCGGCCGCCCCGCGTCATCCCGGCCGGAGCCGAACGTGAGGGCGTTCTTGACTCCGACCCAATCCGACACCTTTGCCCCGTCAACCGCCTCGATGACGTCGCCCGTGCGCAGGCCCGCCTGGAAGGCGGGGCTTGCGACCTTTGTGCCGTCGGGAAGGTCGATCGTGGGGGTCACATAGCCGATGCGGGTGGTGGCGATTTCTTTGCTTTCGGGTATGCCCGCCAGCCAAAGGACGCACGCCAAGGCGAAGGCGAAAAGAATGTTGGACATCGCCCCGGTTACAAAAACGATCATCTTCGAAAGGTAGTCGACCGGAGGGAGCCGCGCCGCCTCGGCCTCGCTTTTGCCCTCTATGGGCCCGAGGTCGGCCAATTGGGGCAGGAGAACGTACCCGCCAAGGGGTATCCAGCCCACGCGGTATTCCACTCCATCCTTTCCGCGCCAGGACCAGATTGCGGAGCCGAAGCAGATTGAAAACCGCTCCACACGAACCCCGCGGCTTCTGGCCGCCAGGAAGTGCCCGAGTTCATGAACGAAAATTGACCCCCCAAAGAACAGGATAACAAGGAAGATTGACCAGACGTGGCTGAAGACGGAATGGACGAAATCGGGAGACATTCGGTCTAGGATCTTATCACGGAGAGACGCCGCGCGGCCGTTCGCCGCGCCTCCGCGTCCGCCTCGATCACGGCGGCAAGATTTTGGGGTTCAAAATTGCTCACTTCCGCCAGACAGTCGTCGACCAATCCGGAAATCGCAAGAAAAGGGATCTTCCCGCCGAGGAACGCGCCCACGGCGACCTCATTCGCCGCATTGAATACGGCCGGAGCTATCCCACCGGCCAGCATGGCGTTACGACCCAACCGGAGCATGGGAAAGCGGGATTCATCGACGGGCCGGAATTCAAGCGAAAACAGCCGGGAAAAGTCGAGCGGGGATTCGACGCCGGGCCACCTGCCCGGGTGCAGCAGGGCATGCTGGATGGGAAAGGTCATCGAAGGCGGGCAGAGCTGCGCAAGCATGGCCCCGTCGTTGAAGCCGACGATGCAATGGACGATGCTCTGAGGGTGGATGACCGCGCTAATTTGCCCGGGATCGACTCCAAAAAGCCATTGCGCTTCAATGAGTTCCAATCCCTTGTTGGCGAGGGTCGCCGAATCGACGGTGACCTTCGGTCCCATGGACCAGTTGGGATGCCGGAGTGCGTCGGCCGGGGTGGCCTGTGCGAGCCGCGCCAGGGGCCAGTCGCGGAACGCTCCGCCGCTGGCCGTGAGGATGATCTGGCGGACTCCGGAAACCGGGTGGCCTTCAATGCATTGGAAAACGGCGTTGTGCTCGCTATCGACGGGGATGAGCTTGGCCCGGCTCGCCTTCGCGGCCGCGACCACAAACCGGCCGGCGAGGACGAGGATTTCCTTGCTCGCAAGGGCGAGTTCCTTGCCGGCGGCCAGCGCCGCCAGCGCGGGTTCGAGGCCCGTCGTGCCCACCACGGCCACCAGGACCGAGTCCGCCTCGGGCAGGCGGGCGAGCTCCACGAGGCCCTCCATCCCGGAAAGGATCCGCGTGCCGGCGGGAAAATCGCCCGACCGGCGGGCCTCCACCGCGGCTTTTTCGTCGAAGATTGCCGCGTGGCGAACGCCGAACTTGCGGGCGATCGCGGCCAGCCCCTTGGCGTTCGATCGGGCTGCGATCGCCACCAATTCCAGGCGGTCACGATGCGCGGCGATCACGCGGAGCGTGTTCGCCCCAATCGAGCCCGTCGCGCCGAGGAGGACGACGCGCTTTCGGGGCAGGTCAGTGCCGGAAGGATTCTCCATGGGGGTCGGAAAAGGCCGCACTTCCGCGAGCTGCATGGTCACGGCTTATCTTAGCCCGAGGAGAAAATAGCCGACGGGGGCCGCCAGCACCAGGCTGTCGCTAATGTCGAAGATTCCGCCGATCCCGGGAATCGCGGTGCCGGAGTCCTTGATCGCCGCATTGCGCTTAAGGATCGACTCGATCAGGTCGGAGACGATTGCCACGGTCGCAACCGGCACGGCCACAAGCGCCGCGCGGGCCGGCGTCAGGCACGCTCCGATCAGGGAGCTTCCGAGCCAGGCTCCGATCGCTCCGATGATGACCGACGAGGCCACGCCGCCGAGCGCCCCCTCCCAGGTCTTCTTGGGGCTGATCTGGGAAGCCAGGGGATGGCGGCCGATGACAAGGCCCGTCAGCATGGCGCCCGTGTCGCAGACCTTCGCCACAACGATGAGCCACGCGCAAAGGACCAGCCGGCCCGCGGGCAGGACGATGTCGCCGGCCTGGGGCGTCAGGATGCGGACCAGGAACTGAAGCATGAGCCCCACGTAAACGAGGCCGAAGAGGGTGGAGGCAAGCGACAGGGCGCGTTTTTCCGGGGACCTCTCGCCCAGGACGCGAATGGCAAAGACAAGAACGGCAAGCGGAAGGAGCCGGTCCGCCTGCCAGCCGAACCTGGATTCAAGGTAGGGGGCGACCGTGATCAGCGCCCCGAAAAGCATGCCCAATTTCGCGAACGGCGCCTGGCCCGCCGCGGACTGGATCCGGTAAAACTCCCGGAGGGTCAAAAGCGACAGAAGTCCGACCACGACGACGGCGCAGGTCGTGCCCCCGAACCAGAGCACGGCACCGAGAAGGAGCCACAGGACGATGCTGCTGAGGACGCGCTTGGCCATCATTTCACCGGGGCCGGCGGGGCGACCTGTTCGCCCGTGAGTCCGTAGCGGCGCTCGCGCCGGACAAAGTCGGCGATCGCCGCGGCGAGGTCCGCCTTGCCGAAGTCCGGCCAGAGGACGGGCGTGAAGACGAACTCGGCGTAGGCGGCCTGCATCAGAAGAAAGTTGCTGATGCGCATCTCGCCTGAGGTCCGTATGACCAGGTCGGGGTCCGGCATGTCCGCCGTGTAGAGATACCGGCCGAACGTGCTCCACGAGCCGTCGTTCAGCTTTTCCCGGCCTGCGGCGACCGCGGCCGCGTAGGCTCTCGCCGCGTCCACCATCTCCACGCGGGATCCGTAGTTGAGCGCGAGGACGAGCGTGTAGTCCGCGAAGTCCTTGGTCTCTTCCGTCGTCGTTCGCAGGAGCCTTTGCACGGCGGAGGGCAGCTCATCGGTGCGGCCGATCGTGCGCAAGCGCACGCGATCCCTCACAAAAGTCTCAAGTTCCTTCTTCAGATAGTGTTCCAGGAGGCTCATGAGCGCCCCGACCTCATCCTTTGGCCTTCGCCAGTTTTCGACGGAGAAGGCGTACAGGGTGAGCATCTTCACCCCGAGGTCGCGGGCGGCGAACGTGATCGTGCGCACGGTCTCCACGCCGCGGCGATGCCCCTCGATGCGGGGCAGGCCGCGCTTCTTCGCCCAACGCCCGTTGCCGTCCATGATGATGGCGACGTGGCCTGGGATGGCGGCCGGGCCGGCCCCGGCGGTGGAGTGGGAAGACATGCGGAAAACCACGGTAGCGTGGCGCTTCCGGCGGGCGGGTTGCAAGCAGGGAAGAACGAGGGATAAGGGCTCCCGTGCAAAACAAAGGTTTGTCATCCGCGGCGGGAGTGCCGTCATTCGCATCATGAAAGTCGCGTTCATCAGCGGCACGAGCATCGTCCATTCGGCCCTTTTTTCCGCCTGGGAGACAAGGACCGCGAAGACCAAATACGGGCCGCTCACCTACAAGGCGAAGGGCGGGCATGTGCTCGTCAACCGCCACGGCTACGGTTTCCCGCTCCCCCCGCATTCGATCAACCACCGGGCGAACATCCAGGGCCTGGCGGACCTCGGCTTCCAGGATGTCGTGTCGTTCAACTCGGTCGGCTCCCTGAAAAGCGAACTGCCCCCGGGAACCCTCGTGTCGTGCAGCGATTACGTCGGCCTGCAGCAGGGGCCCGCGACCTTCTTCGACACGGAGCTCAAGGGGGGCTTTGCCGGGATCGCGAACAACCTGATCCCGACCCTCGTCTCCGGGCTTGCTCCCGAGTTCACGATCCACACGGGAAAGGTTTACGTCCAGATGCGCGGGCCGCGCTTCGAGACGCAGGCGGAAGTCCGGATCGTCCGGAACTGGGGCGACGTGATCGGAATGACCGCCGCGCACGAGGCGGACCTTTGCGGCGAGATCGGGCTTCGCTACAACAGCCTCGCTATGGTTGACAACTACGCAAACGGCCTCGAGGGCACGTCGGTGGATTTCTCGAATTTCAAGGACGCGGTGAAGTCGAACCAGCAGAGGGTTGACCGCCTGTTCGCGCGGATGGTGGAGATTCTCGCCTAGCGCGCTGCAATCGTGTTTAGCGCGGGACGGTTCAGCTTTTCGAAGAATTTCTTGAGGATGGCGTCGGCCACCAGCGCTCCGTAGACTCCCCCTTGGAAATTTTCGCCGGGCTGGTCGCTGCGGACCGCCACCGCCATCGCGATCTGGGGGTTTTCAATCGGCGCAAAACAGATGAACCAGGCGACGTTGAGGTGGTCGCCGTATTGCGAGGTTCCGGTCTTGCCGGCGATGCGGACTCCCGGAATCTTCATGTCCGGGAGAGCCAGGGACTTGGCGGTGCCGGTGGTCGTGCATCCTTCCATCCCCGCAAGAAGGACCGCGCGCTGCTCGGGAGTGAGGCCTATGGGCTCGGTGTGCTGGGTGGGGCGGTTCGGATCGTGGAGGAGGGTGGGCACGGTGTAGGTTTCGTTTCGGGCGAGCGAGGCCGCGTAGCAGGCCATGACAAGAGGCGACTCCTGCACCTCCCCCTGCCCGATCGCCATGTTGGCTGTGTCGCCGTCGGTCCACTGCTCCCCCGTGAGGCGCATCCTTCGGTCGGGATCGGGGATGATCATGCGGCGGCCCTCGCCCGGAAGCTCGATTCCCGTCGGCCGGTCAAGGTGGAACCTCCGCGCCTCCTCGGCGATTGCGGCCGGACCGATCTGGATCCCGTGCATGTAAAAGTAAATGTCGCAGCTTTCAGTGATGGCCTGGCTCAGGTCGAGCCTGCCGTGATGCTCGTTGAAAGGCTTGTCGCAGGCATAAATCCGGTTCCCGATTTTGACAAAGCCCTCGCAGTCGACCGATGTGTCGGTGGGCGAAAGGGTGCCCCGGCGAAGCCCGGCGATTGTCACAAGCGTCTTGAAGGTGGAGCCCGGCGGATAGAAGCCGTTGATCGCACGGTTGAGCCATGCGCCGCGCTTCTCGATGTCCGCGACGGTGGCCCGGGTCATGTGCGGATAAAACGTGTTGAGGTCGTAGTCGGGCTTGCTTGCGAGGACGAGGACTTCGCCCGTTCGCGGGTCGAGCGCAACCGCAGAGCCCTCTTGATCCCCGATCGCCTGCTCGGCGGCGATCTGCAGGTCGATGTCCAGCGAGGTTCGCAGATCCTTGCCCTTGACGGGCAATCGCTCCTCGATCGGGGGGTTCACCTTGTAGCCGGCCTGGTCGACGCGGAAGATCGATCCGCCGGACTGACCCTGGAGCTCGCTGTCGAATTGCTTTTCAAGCCCGTCCCTGCCCAGGGTGCCCCGCATGGCGAAGGTCTTCAAGTCCTCGCCGGGAAACTCCTCCGGCTCGATGCTGTCGGAGGCGCCCACGTAGCCGAGGGCGTGGGATGCCGAAGAGCCGAAGGGATAATAGCGCTCCGTCACGGTGTAGAGCTGCAGGGGGGAGCGGACGGGCAGGCGCTCGAGGAGCTTCGCGAAGTCCTGGTCGCTCAAATCCTCAACGAGCGTGTAGGGCATGTAGAGCCTGCGGTTGAAGTGCAGCGTGAGGGCGCTCGCGTCGATCTGGTCGCTTCGGCCCAGGATGG
The DNA here is from genome assembly GCA_050015855.1 of Opitutaceae bacterium. GTDB lineage: Bacteria > Verrucomicrobiota > Verrucomicrobiia > Opitutales > Opitutaceae > Palsa-1447. The sequence continues at coordinate 39,261 of JBEKAO010000029.1, forward strand.
CGTTCACCTGGTCGAGGTAGCGCTGGGCGACGGAGACGTGGGCGATCTGCTCCAGCTGGCTCCAGGTGGGGAGGTCGCGGTCGCCGGTTGCCCGGTAGTTGTTCCGAATCCGGATCGATTCGCGGAAGAAATCCTGCTGGAGCTCGTCGAGATAGAGCACGACCGTGAACCGGGGCCGGTTGCCCACGAGAAGGACGCCCTGCCGGTCGTAGATGTTTCCCCGGGGGCCCGGGATGATGACCCGGCGTTCGGTCTGCTGATGCTCGGTGACGCTGTAGGTCTGGGTCCTGATGAGCTGCTGGTAGGCGAGGCCGGCGACAAGAATGAGGAGGGCCGCGCCCACGATCCCGTAAAAGAGGGCGACGCGGGGATCGAACGCCTGGCGCTCGTCCCACAGGCGGCCGGACACTTGGGGGGAATTTGGGTCGTCGGCCATGGGCTCAGAGGAGGGATTGCGCGCGCTCCGCGCCCACGAAGGCGAGAACCCGCCTCTGGACCTGGAAAAACCAGGGTCCGGCCAGGGCGATTGCAATCTGCGAGAAGACGAGGTCGCCCGCCACCCGAAGCCATTCCGTCACTGGCGCCGGCGACAGGCGGATTCGCTGGAGCGTCAGGGCGAGGAACAGCGCCAGGTTGCACGCAAGGCTGATCGCGACCCGGCCCACCGTATCGTCGTAGGGCAGCCGGTCGCGAAGGTGAAACAGGACGCAGTGGGCCGAGCCGAAAAGAAGCGCATGGGTGCCGAAGGGCACGCCGGCGTTGGCGTCGCACGCCAGGCCCGCCGCAAAAACGGCCGCGAATCCCCGCCCGAAGGGGAGGAGGAAGGCCGCCGTTCCGACAAACAGGCCGCCGGCGAAAAGATAAACGTGCAGCGGCGCGAGGGCCTGGTTCGCCGCCGCGGCGAGCCCCTGGAGGAAAAGAAGCGTCAGAAAAAGGGCAAAGCTTGCGAGCATGTCGATCGCCCCCGGTCAGGGGGCCTCCGGCTTCAGGGGGACAAGGACCGAGACCTCGGCCAGGTCCGAAAGCCCGGGGTCCAGCTGGACCTCGCCCGTCTTGAAGAGGCCGTCCGCGCTCGGGGAAACCCGGACCACCTTGCCGATCGTGAGTCCGGCGGGAAACACGCCCCCGAGCCCGGAGGTCATGAGCCGCCGCGGGCTCTCGGGATACGCGAAGATGTCGAGCGGGACGAATTCGACGATCCCGCGGGCCGGGCCGAACGCCGGGTTGACTCCGCCCTGGAAGGAAACCGGCTCCGTGCCGCCCTCGATGAGGGCCGCCAGGCGGATGCCCGGGTTGCTGATCAGTTCGACGACGGAAGTGTAGGCGTGGACCTCGGAAACGCGGCCGACGACGCCCTCGCCCGAGACCACGGGGGCCCCGACCGGAATTCCGAAGTCGCGGCCCTTGCGGATCACCAGGCGCTGCCACCAGGAGGAAAAGTCGCGCTGGACGACGCGGGCCGGCTCGAGGCGGAAGTCCGGGCGGGCGGGCATGCGCAGGAGGTCCTGAAGGCGGGCCACCTCGGCCTGGAGCTCGGAATTCTGCTGGATCGCGAGGGCGAACGAGGCGTTGACGCGGGCCAGGTCGCGGCCGGCCTCGATCAACTCGGGGGCGGTGTGCAGCCGCAGGGACCAGTACTCCTGAAGGTCGCGGACGTAGGAGCCCGCCACGGCCGCGGGCGCCGTGAATTCGAAAAAGCTCGCCCGCATGAAGGTCTTCACGGCGACCGGCAGGACGAGCCACGCGGCCGCGACGACGCCGAGCGTGAGAAATGGGCGGGCTTGATCGAAGCGTTTTTGCAAGGCTGAGGGCGGGTCGTTGGCCGCCCGCAGGCAAAAACTATACGTTGTCCATGAGCCAGGACAAATCGTTAAG
>JBEKAO010000030.1:0-40473 GCA_050015855.1 Opitutaceae bacterium
TTCCTGTTCTGCGCCTCGGCGATCGCGCCCGAGACCGAATTGATGAATCCATACGCCCGCGCAAACTCGCTGTCGGGGCTCAGGTTGTCGATTCCGAAGGGCGAGGAGCACAAAAGGTTGAGTTCGGTGAAGCCCATCCATGCATTGTCCGCGTCCTGCCGGCACTCCGGATTGAACGCCGGGTTGCCGTTTCGTGCGAACCTCCTGACGGTCTCGGCGTACTGCGGCAGGTAGATGTCCGGCGCGAGGATGTCGATCGCCGGCCCGCCGGCGCGCCAGATGTCGTGCACGAGCGCCTCGGGTCCGCCGCTGGGATAATCGCCGGCCCCGATGTCGTTTGGCTGGACGATCCACGTGTTCACGTACATCGGCAGCGCGTACTCCTTCTTGCCCTGCGCCGCGACGTAGCCGATGTACCGGGAATAGTTCCAGGCCATGAAAATTTCGTCGGTGTGGTTGAACAGCTCGGCGTCGGCGGCCCGGGGCAGGCGGCCGGGGCTGTTCGGGACCGGCGGGTCATCCACCGGGCGCGGAACGTTCTTGCCGAAGACCTCCTCCCACGTGCCGCTGGTCTTGTCGCCGGCGGCGTCCCAGATCCTCTTCATTTCCGGAAGCAGGCTGTCCTTGTGCTCCTGGAGGTAGTTCGTCAGCTCGGCCGGGACGGGCCCGTTGAATGCCTGGTTGGCCGCGTCGCAGAAGTCGCGCGTGGTGCCCATGGCGCCCACCTCGTTTTCCACCTGGATCGCGATCACCGTGTGTTGCGTGGAATCGACCTCGCGAATGTGGTTCATCACAGCCGCAAACGCCCTGGCATCGGCGTTCCGGTTGGCCTCGCTCAGGGTCGAGAGGATCTCCAGCGTCCTGCCCTGCCCGTTCACGACTCGCGGGAACCGCTCCTGGTTCGCCTTCACCCAAGTCGGCGGAAAGTGCGACAGGCCGTTCTTCCAGCTGCCCATCCAAAGGAAGACGAGCCGGACATTGGACGCGCGGGCGGCCTCGATCTGATAGTCGATCATCGAGAAGTCGAAGTGGCCCTCCCTCGGTTCGACCAGGTCCCACGAAACGACCGTCAGGACGGTGTTCAGGTTCGCCGCGGCCATCCGGGCGATGGCCGCCTTCGTTCCCTCCCGGTCCGACGAGGCGGTGTTGGTCAATTCGCCCGCCACGCAGATGTACGGGCGGCCGTCCACGATCAGCTTGGTCATCCCATCTCGTTTTTCGAGATGCGGGATGTCGTTCAGGGCTTGCGCCGACGCCAGGGTCGATGCGCATGCGATCACACAACATGGCAGGATTGTTCGTAGGTTCATGGGGTTTTCCTCAAAAAAGGGGGCCGAAGCGGAAGGATGGAATGGAAAGCGTGAAACTGAAACTCAAATCTGGACGCCGTCAGCCTGCGCCGAGCGCCGATCGCAGCCGGCGGGCGCTAAACGGAGTGCGCCAGGCGGTAATCCGACGGAGACACCTTGCAGATCCGGGCGAAAACCCGGCTGAAGTAGGCGGGGTCCGGAATCCCGACCGCATTGGCAACCTCCTTGACCGGCGCCCGGCTGGTGAGCAGGAGAAACTGGGCCCGCTCGATCCTTCGGCGCATGACGTAGGCGAGGGGCCGCAGGCCGATGATCCGCGCGAAACGGTCCGAGAAATAGGTCGGGTTGAGGCCGGCCGTCCTGGCCAGCTCCCCCAGCAGGATCCTCCGGTGCATGTTGGCGTGAATCAATTCCTGGATCTTCATGAACTGGCGGGTCACGCGCGCATGAGCGCCCTCGTGAGTGCGGCTGAACCTCAGAAACTCGGAGATCAAAACCGTCAAGACCCCCGTCGACTCAAATCCGTCCAGCGGGTTGGATTGGTATTTGACGAACTCGGTGAAGCCGTGGACCCGCTTGTATTCCTCCCGGCTGGGGTCGGAGCAGGGGAGCCTTCGGTCCGGATAAATCGATTCCAGCCGCCTGAACAGGGCCAGCGCGCCCGCGGGAGCCTTGATCTGATAATCGCAATCCAGCATTGAAAACAAATCGATGCCCGTCGGCAGCCGCGCGGAAAAATGGAGATGATAGTGGTCCAGGAAGTTCGAACAGGAGCAATCATGGCTGGCGAACGCCGGAACCAGATGCAACTGCCCGGGCTTGAGCGTGAAGGTGCGCCCATGGTGGCGGACTATCGCCCGGCCGCCCATGACCAGCCAGTACCGGGAAAACGGGCTGATGACGTTCCTGTAATTCCAATAGCGGCTCACCCTGGAGCGCCCGACCGTCAGCACCGCCATGTCCAGGGAATTCAGCAATTCGTGGTTCAGCAGTGAGAACATACCGGGGCTGCCAGGCGGCGTTTGGATTCGGTCTGGGAATAGCCTCATTCCCTCGCGGCGCACAAACATTTTCCGTCCGGATCCCGCCGGGCTTTGCACATGCTCCGGGAGCGGCGGCCGGAGCCGGCGCCGCCAAACCCGGACCCTCCCCGGCCGGCGGGGCCGGCCGGGGAGAACCGAATGGGACTTCCCTAGAAGCTGAATCTCGTCGTCAGCGAAAACTGCCGCGGCGGAAACACCCGGTACACGGCGGGCGAGCCGTCGAGGTTGTATTGGATCGCCTGGATGTAGCCATTCGACGTCAGGTCCACGCAGTTGAGCTGCACCGTGCATTTGATCTTGCCGTCGTCAAATGGCAGCTTGAAGCCGTAGGAAATCCAGGCGTCCGCATGGAGCTGGGCGGGGTTGTAGATGGGCTTGCTGAGATCGCCGACCGCGACCTGGTACGAACCGTTCAGCAGGCTCGTTTGCGTGGCGCCATAGTAACCCTCGACGGTCGAGCTCAGCCACCGAAGACCACCGCCGACACCGAGATTCTTGAGCACGCCGCTCGTGAATTGATAGTTGGTGAGAAAGTTCCACGTATACTCGGTCTCCTCCGGCACGTCCTGGCCCTGGGCCGCTTCTTCAACGGTGATTGGAATCGTCACGACGGTATTGTAGTAATTTGACACGGTCTGGGGCCCGCCGTTGGGTCCCCCGGTGGCGGAGGTGTCGCTGCCAAAGCCCCAGCCAGTCCAGAATGTGCTGAAATTGGCTGTCGCCGTGGAGCCGTTGCCCAAATAGTTCGTGTAAACGGTCTGATACGCTGCGGGCGCGGAGGCCGTCGTCCAAATCGGCATTCGAACGGCCTGATAGGCCTTCGCCTGAAGGTCGACGGCGGAGAGCTGGCCGATCTGCCGGGAGCCGGTGAACTTCAACGTCCAGTTCGGCAGCGGGTTGTAGGTCACCTCCAGATCGTAGCCGGCTGCGGAGTAGGTATTCGTGGCCTCCGAGTTGGAGTATCCGCCGGTCACATCGTTCCCGCCCGCTCCTTCGAGATAGTTCTGGTTGAGTCCCGTGAGCTGGGCCATTGTGGCATACTCTGCCGTGGACAACGGGTAGATCGATTGATTGCCGAACTGCGTCGACGTCGGGTTTTCGCCGGATTCCAGCGCCACAACATCCGCAGCCCACTGCCTCATGTCATTCTGGTCGATATAGACCTCCCGGGTGGTGAGCGTCTGCGATACGCCGGAAGTGTTGTTCTGGTTGGCGCTCTTGAACCAGGTCATGCGCAGGTACAGCTTCTTGTCGGGCGTCGCGATTTCCAGGCCATAATCCTTTTCCTGCCCCGTCGGCTTCCCGAGCGGGTTGCCAAGGAGGTCGGTATAGGTCCCGGCCGGCGGATTGAAATTGTCCGCCTTGTTGAACGTCATGCCGAGGGTGCGGAGAACGCCGGCAATGACATTGCCGTTGTTGGCGGCCGAGTCTATGAAGGACCAATTCTCAAATGGTCGCACCACAAAACCCTCGCTGTACGTGTTGCCGCCTATTTCCCCCAGGCTCTGCAATAGCAGCTGGCTGGTGCCCGTGGCGTATTGACCCGCTATGGTGGTGGGATTCCAGGGTCCCACGAGATACTTGAGAGCGGGGTTCTCGACTCCGTTGATATACGAGACCAGGCCCGCGTTATTGGTGGTGGCCGTCGGGACGCCGTTGATGACCGCGTTGAAGACGGTCCCGCCGGAACGATTCTTGACCACGTCGTCGTTCAGTCCGAGCGAGCCGATGATGCGGTCATTCCAAAAGAAGCTCTGCCAATAGTAGGTTTTCTGGTCCTGGACGTTTTCAGTGATTTGATAGCCGTTGAACGCGGGCGATGCCACGGTCAATCCGCTGTTCACCCATTGTCCCGTGTAGTAGTTGTACGTTGTGGCCGTGATGCTCGTGGGCTGGGAGCCAAAGCCCGGAATGCCATAGAGGCTGGGCGGCTGGTCCATGACATGGCTTCCGGGCGCGCTGAAATACTGCCAGCGATAGGGGTCTGTGCCTTCACCATCGATGTTCCAGTTGCCGGGAATCACGGGCTGATTGTTCAGCTGATACAGCTCCGAAGTGTAGGACCCGTCGCCGCCGTTGATGACCGTGCGGAAGCGGATATCCTGCTTGACGTCGTCGTGGGTGGAGGCCTCGGCCATGAACCGGTGGTGTCCGAGGAATTGCAGCCACTTCGGAAGCTTGTCCCGAAGGTCGATGGCGTACGTCAGCATCCCCCGCCAGTTTTGATCGTTTTCCGGCTGCTGAAACGCGTCGCCCTGGTAGTCGTAGAACAGAATTGAGCCGGCGTAGGCATTCGGCATCCCGTTCAGCAGGAAGCTGTTCGTATCGACGTAGACATCGTCGTTGCCGTGCTGGTTGTCCGGGGTCACCTCCGAATCGTGGTATTCCTGCCGAAGGAAGCCGATGTCCAGATCCAGCGAACCCCACTTGCTGCTGGAAATGATGTTCTGTTGAAAATCCATGTGATACGTCCGCGCTTTGGACACGGTGTAATCCGTACCATAATAATTCGGCCCGGTTTGCGCATTGTAGATGCCCTGGTCGACGATGCCGGGGGTTATCCAAGAGGCGTATCCGCCCTCTTCCACACCGTTGACATAGAAAACCGGAGTGCCGGGAGTGCCGGGCCCCGGGCCGGGAAGCCCCGCAGAATTGGTCATGAATTCCGAACGGACCATCGCCTGGGATGCGGTGAGCGGCGAGGTCGGAACCTGGACCGGGATGAGGCCGCCGTAGTTCGACCCGAGGGTCTGCTGCGGATTGAAACCGTACAGGTACTGGCCATTGAGGCCGAAGATTTCCGTGAAGTGATTCGATGCCGCGCCTATGCCCTGCTGATAGAGGGGCGTGCTATAGGCCCCAAATCCACCCGTGCCGGTCGGATAGCCCGCGACGTAGCCGGGGCTGGTCGTCGAACTTACATAGGGTCCGAGCACCTTGCCGGTGCCCAGATCGGTGATCATCTGGGTGACCGGGTTAAAGATCGGCCTCCCGGCGGCCAACCACGGCGTGACTTCATCGGTGGGCAGCAGGGAATTCTCGTCACGGGCGTAATTGTTGTAGAACTCGGCGTAGGCCGTGAGCTTCGTCTTATGCGACTTGAACGGGTCGATCGTGATCGTGGCATATTGCCGGCGCGTCAGGTCGGAGGAGGGTTGCCGCTGCATTCCCACCGAGTTGTACACTTGCGCCAGATAGACGGCGACCTTGTTCCGGACCAGCGGAATATTGATGTCGGCGGTTTCGCGGAATCCTCCAAAGCTGCTGCCCTGGAAACTTGCGTCGCCCGAAAGCTTGTCGATCTGGGCTTCGTTGCTTGAGGCGTTGACGATGCCCGCCGCCGAGCCCGAGCCGAACATCAGCGAATTCGGACCTCGGTCGATTTCGATTGATTGCACGTTGTACGTGTCGAAGGGGATCCGGTACAGGCCGTAGAAGTTGTCCACTTCGTTGTCGGGCAGCCCCAGGCTGTTGATCCGGGTGGTGTTCGTATTGAGGCCGCCGATGGCCGTCTGGGTGTCGTTCGTGCCCGCCAGCACGTCGTCGATGCGGGCGGACTCGCTGAATCCGGTCGCCTGCGTGTATGTGCGGGAGCCCTGGGTGCCCGCCTCGTACATCATGATGTCGTTGATATTCTGCGAATTGGTGTTCTCGAGCTGCTGCCTGTCGATGACCGTGACCGAGGAGGGTATGTCGCCGATGTTGTTGGCGAGCCTCGTGCCCGTCGTCGTATTGGGTGTGAAATACCCCTGTGCCTGCTGTGCGTTGACCTCGAACGGGCTCAGGACGACCGTCTCGCCCGGGGCTGCGGGAGCCGGGGTCGTCGTGACCGGAACCGGCTGCTGGCTCGCCGGCGCCGCCGTCTGGTCCGGCGGGGTGGGCGGCGTGTTCGCCGTCTGGCCAAGAAAGGTTGCGGGGACCATCGCGGCGGCAAGCAGAACGGCGAAAGCCGGCCGTGGGGCCGCGAAAATTCTCATGTGGGGAACATGGAGTCGGTTCATGGTTTTTGTGTTGGTTTTTCGACTGACAAAGGCGGAAGGCGCCGGCGGGCCGAGGCCTTGGGTTTGCTTTGGGGTCTTGCGGGGGTATTGGCGCCGGACGGCCGCCGTCACTCCCGGGGGCGAAAGCGTCCCCGAAAGGGTGAGGAAATCGTCAGGCGTACCGACCCGAGCATGACGGTCCGCAAATGGCCGATAAGCAGAAACACATGGACGGGGAGCCCAAAACCTTGGACGAATCACAGGCTGCGGGGATTCCCGCGCGCAACTTCCCGCGCGGCGAACCGAATTCTGCCAATTAATGCGATGCGATTGGCAATCGATGCGGAGCGCGCAATTCATCGCCCCCTTAATCTGTATTCGCGAGGCGGTCCCCTGCCCCGCCGCCGTTTGGACACCCCAAAAACCGACACAAACCGAGCCAAAACGCGAACCATGCGACGTGAGGACCCGACGACCATGAAATCCTGCATCTCACGCCGCCAGTTCCTGCAATACTCCGCCGCCGGCCTGGCGGCCTCCTGTCTCCCGCGACAGGCGCTGGCTGAAACCGCGGTCGTGCCGGGCGAATTCCGGCGGGGCGGGATGGTTTACCGTCCGCTCGGAAAGACCGGGATGAACGTATCCCTGCTCGCCTTCGGCTCGCACACCGATCGCGCCTACACGATCAAGGGCGGAATCCGGAATCTCCTCAACGCGGAGGGCCAGGTGCGCCGCGACCGGCAGATTTCCAGGGCCATCGACCTCGGCGTCAACCTGATCGACGTTTACGAGCACATGGGGCAGTGGGAGCCGCTGGCGAAGCTGGTCAAGCCCATGCGCGACAGGGTTTTCATCGCAGGGGCCTACGACAACCCCGAGTTCATCGGCGCGAACATCGACCGGCTGGCAAGGCTTTATGGCGGATACATCGACCTCTACCGCATCCGAAGCGAGACGATCACGTTCGATTCCGGCAGCCTCATCGAGCAGTGGGACGTGGTGCGCCGGGCCAAGGAGGCGGGCAAGATCCGCGCCATCGGGATCGCATGCCATCTCCAGGGACCGATGCTGTCGGCCTTGAAGGAGCTGGAAGGCCTCGAATACATGTTTCTTCCGTACAATTTCATCCATTCCAAGGCGGATTACAGCGAGGTCCTGCCCGCGGCCGCCGCGCAGGGCGTGGGGCTGATCGGAATGAAGCCCCTGGCGGCCGGCTCGGTCACGTCCCTGGACCCCCGGTATCAATCCACGAGCGGGCCTGAGTCGAAGGATTTCCGGCTGTTCAACTCGGCGGACCGCGCGATCCTGCCGGCGGCGGTCGCGGAGCTGTCCAAGGCGTTGAACCAGCTGCCGGACGAGACCCTTTGCCAGGCCGCCATGCGCTATGCGTATTCGCGGCCGTTCCTGAGCGGCGTGATGACCGGAATGTTCGATGACAAGCACGTGGAGGACAACTACGCGGCGCTGGCCCGCTTTGAGGAGATGAGCCGCGGGGAGACGGCGGCCCTGGACGCCGCGAGGAAAGTGACGCTGCTCGCCGGCACGGGCTGGCTGCCAACGGAATACCAATGGCTGGACGAACAATGGCGCGCATGAGAGCCACTTTTTTGCTGGGGGCGGTTTGCCTGGCGGCAGCCCTGCCGCTTCGGGCGCAGGACTTGCAGCACCAGGGGGTTGCGAGCGCGGGGGTATGCGCGCGCTGCCACGTCTCGTCGTCCCTCGAGTGGGGAATTTCCAAGCACAGCACGATCGCGGGGGCCGCCCGTTCGCCCGATTGCACCGGTTGCCACGGCGCCAGCAGGCCGCACGTGGCAGACGAGCAGAACAGCGTGAAGCCCGACCGCGTCCCCCGCGGGGCGGCGATTGCCGCCCTTTGCAAGGAGTGCCACGTCGCCGGCTGCCCGCGCACGAAATCGAAGGCCTCCTGCGAGGACTGCCACCATCCCCATGCCCTGGTGAACCCAAAGTTCGATCCAGCGGCCATCGAGAAGCACGCCCGGCAGCTCACGGCTGAGCAGGACGCCTACAAGGCCCTTTTCGCCCGCGGCCGGCAGCTGGCGCAGCTCCAGAAATGGGACGAGGCCCGCGACGCCTTTCGCGACGCACTGAAGGCAAACCCCGCCAGTTCCAGCTCGGCGGAGGCGATCCTCATGTGCGAGCGCCGCCTCAATCCGGGCATCGCGGGGTTCAAGATCGTCGGCGGCCAGTTTGACCCCGCGACCGGCCTGCCCAAGGAAGTCGTCATGGACGGCCTGGGCCTGAGCCTGGTCCTGGTCCCGGCGGGGTCGTTCGACATGGGCTCGGCCCGGCGGCCCGCCGCTTCGCCCATGCACACGGTCGACGTGTCCGCTTTTTACATCGGCAAGTACGAGCTGACGCAGGCGCAGTGGAAGGCGCTGATGGGTAAGAATCCCAGCTATTATCAAGGCGGGAAATTCGCGGGAGAGGACCGGATGCCGGCGGAGCAGGTATCGTGGGAGGACTGCCAGGCGCTGCTTCGAACGATCAACGCCCGCTCGCCCGGCGGCGGATTCCGCCTGCCGACCGAGGCCGAATGGGAATATGCCGCGAGGGCGGGTTCGACCGGGCCCATGGCCGCCGACGACGTCCTGCGCTCCGCCTGGCTCGTGGAGAATTCCGTGCCGCCCGACGCGCCTCCCCCCGTCCGGACCGGGCTTTACCTCCTCGGTGCGGGCGTCCAATCCGTGCCGCACCCGGTTGGGACCAGGGAACCGAACGCCTGGGGCCTTTACGACATGCTGGGCAACGTGTCGCAGTGGTGCTCCAGCCTGTACGAGCCGTATCCCTACAACGCCCTGGACGGGCGCGAGTCCCCCTCCGCCCAGGGGCTTCGCGTCGTTCGCGGGGCCAGTTTCGCGGACTTTATCGAAAGCGCGGATGCCGCACAGCGCCACGGCGACCGTCCGGATCACCGTTTGCGGTGGACCGGCGTGCGTCTGGCCTACAGCCCGCCCGCCGGCGGCCCGGGCGCGGCAGTGGCCTTGGGATCAGCCGCCGCGAAATAGCCGCGGTCCGGAAGGGTTGCCGCGCCCCGCCCGGTAGCCGTACAGGCCGTAGAAGGCGATGTAGGCGAATGCGATCATCGGCACGAGGTACGACGCCTGGATGCCGAGATGGTCCGCCACAAGGCCCTGGGCGGGAGGCAGGATCGCCCCGCCGAGAACGGCCATGACCAGCAGGGATGAACCCTGGCTCTTCAGGGGTCCCAGGCCCTCGATCGCGAGGGAAAAGATGTTCGACCACATGACCGAGCAGAACATGCCGACTCCCAGGACGGCCCATTTTGCCGTGTCTCCGGAGGAGAGGATGCCGACGCCCAGGAGCGCGATGATCACCGCGCTGAAAAGGGCCAGCATGCGGTGCGGGCTGGATTCCCCGAGATAGAAGGCGAGAAGGAGGGCGCCCAGAAGGACGCCGTAACGGCCCGCATTGCCCCCGCTGCAAACGGCGCCGATTTTCGCGACCGTGGAGGGGTCGAGGAACGCGGCAAGCGCGGGCACGCCGCCGAGGGCGGAGGCGATCCCGGGAAGAAAGGCGATGAAGACGAATGCGACCGCGGGCACGCCGCCGACGAGGAGATTCTTGAGCGGGCCGCGGATATCGCTCAACGCGAAGGCGCCCATGAACCGGCCGATCATCAATCCGCCCCAATAGAAGGCCAGGTAGCTGCTGGCGGTTTCATGCGGCAGCCCGCCGAGCGGCGCCGTGCCGAGGAAATTGACGATCGAGCTTCCGACCGTGACCTCGCCCCCGACATACATGAAAATCGCCAGCATCCCCAACGCCGTGTGCGGATATTTCAGGGCTCCAAGGCCTGCGTTGCGCCCGGCGTTGGTGAATCTGGGCAGATTCGCGAACTTGAAGCAGATCGCCAGGGCGACGAAGACCGCGGCGAAACACAGGTAGGGCACCTTCACCGATTCGGCGCCGTGGGCGCCCGGCCTGTTGAAAACCTGGAAGATCAGGTAGCCGGCGATCAATGGGCCGATCGTGGTGCCGAACGAGTTGAAGGCCTGTGAAAGGTTCAGGCGGCTGGAAGCCGTCCGTTCCGGCCCGAGAATCGTCACGTAGGGATTGGCCGCGATCTGCAGCATCGCAAAACCCAGGCCCAGGACGAAAAGCGCCAGCAGGAACAGCGGATAGGACGCGAACACGGTGCCCGGGAGGAACAGGGCGCTGCCGAGAGCCGCGATCAGGAGGCCGATGATCACGCCGTTCTTGTAACCGATCCGGTTGATCGGGTCGCCCGAGACCGCCGAGACCATGAAGTAGGCGAGCGAGCCTATCCCGTAGGCGCCGAAGAATGCGAACTGCACGAGCATCGCCTGGAAGTAGCTCAGGGTGAACGCCTCCTTGAATCGCGGAATCAGGATGTCGTTCCAGACCGTCATGAATCCCCACACGAAAAAAAGGACCGTCATCACGGCAAAGGGGCCGCGGTACGCGGGAGACCCGGCCGCCTTCCCGGGAGGGGGGTTCGGATTCATCTTCCCCTCGAAGGAGCGGGAACCACGGTGAAGGTTCGGGCCGCGTTCGGGTCCACGATCGCCTCCGAGTTGGTCGCAATTTCGGCGCCGCCACCCTTGGAAAAGAAGCGCTGGGAAACGGACGTGTTCCATCCGTCGAGCACGATCCTCGGGAGGTCGCCTTTGAGATCGGCCAGGGCGGCCTCGACGGAGATGGTCTTTGACTCGCCCGGAAGGATGGAAACGTAATTGTCGCTGTAATAGACGGGCAGGACGCGCTCGTCCGTGGCCCTTCGGCGCAATTGGAGATGGGCCATCAGGGCGACGCTACGCGACCGGTTGCCCAGGGAGACGTCCAGCAGGCACTTTCCATCGGCATCCCGCCGGACGACCGATGCGTCCAGGACGGCCGGGGGAAGCTTGTTCAGCTCCTGAAAATTGTCCGGGTCATCCGGGAGCGCCCGCCAGTAGAAATTGTCCGAAATGAGGCCCCCCTGGGCGCCCACGAGCCTGAGCCTGATGAAATGGACCCGGGAAAGGCCCGGGGGCCAGTCGATCGCGCCGAGATCGGTCGCAAGGCTGGGCGCGGCGTTGCACGGGAGCTCGCGCGCGTATTGCAGGGAGCCGTCGAGGTTGTAGACCGAGACGAACGCGCGCGCCGAATCGAGGGGCGTCGGCAGGTTGTTGATGACCATCACGTGCCAGTCGTTCTCGTTCATTTGGATGTGCACCGGTTCGCACGCCTTTCTCGCCGCGAATAGCGCGGCGTTGGGCTCCAGGTCGTGGCTGTACAGCTGCCATACGAAGCTCGGCTGGGCGGGGTTGCTCATCCATGCGATCACCCCCGTGCAGGGATGGAAGAGCTTGGCGTCCCGCCCCTCGTACATGGCGCGATAGGCCTCGTAATTGGCGAGCTGGGCCTTTCGGACGAAATCCGGAAGGTTGATGAGCGCGCCGAAGCGGGCGGCGATCACGGAGGGATATCTGGCGCCGGCCTGGGCGCCGTTGCACAGGTCGTGTTCGGCCCAGTCGTCGTTCACGGTCTCCCAATCCTTGCTCGGCATCATGGCATGGACGGCCTCCAGCGTCGGGATGGACACGCTGCCCAGCTCCGTCTTGAACGCCTCCTTGAATTCGTAGTACTCGCGGGGAAACCGGTACCGGTAGGGCCCGCCCGAATGCACGCCGCGGCCCTCGGTGGAGCTTCGCTGATAAAGCCGGCCCGGATCCAGCTCGGCCATCAGCCGCTGGGCGGCTGAATCGATCTCCGGGGGGGAATAGCCCTCGTTTCGCGCGCACCAGATCGCGATCGAGGGATGGCTTCGGAATCGAAGGATCTTCTCGCGCACGTTGGCCATGTACAGCGCGGTGTCCTCCGGGTTCGGTCCGTCCGATGGGTTCGGCTGGAAAAACTCGTCCCAGAGGAGGATGCCGTACTTGTCGCACAGTTCGTAGAAGTCCTCGCTCGTGCTCTGTCCGACCCAGTTTCGGATGATCGTGTAGTTGGCGATCTGGTGCATGCGGACCTGGGCCTCGAGCCGCGCCCGCGGGATGCGCTTCATCGCCTCGTCCATTCCCCAGTTGCCGCCCTTGGCCATGACCCGGACGCCGTTCACGGATATCGTGAGGTTTTCCGAATCGGGAACCTGGTAGGTGATCTTGCGGATTCCGAAGGTGACCTGGGTCGAATCCGAAACTCCGCCTCCGGTTTCGAACCGCAGGGTCATGGTATTGAGGTTTTGCGGGCCGAATCCGTTGGGCCACCAGAGGGGGGGGTTCGAAAGGCGAAGCTGGGGAAGCGCCTCCGGCGTCAGTTTCACCACCCGGCGCTCATCCGGCTGAAGGGTGACCGGATACTGGAATGCGATCGGACCGCACGCTCCCACGAGCCTCCCCGTCTGCGGGATCGCCGTCGCGTTGCGCAGCGTGGCCTCGACCGTCAGGTCGGCCGAGTCGGTGCGGGGCAGCGGAAGGTCGGAGACGACGTAGGGATCCTCGACGAGGACAGGCCCCGTCGCGGAAAGGTACGCCTTCTGCCATATGCCCGTGTCGCGATCCCGGATTCCGGGGATCCAATCCCAACCGATCGTGCAAAGGAAGGTCGGTCCATCGATCGCGGTCACGCCTCCGTTGGGCCCCGTCCCGGCCGCGACCGTCTGCTCCAACGGAACTCCCGGGTGGGGCTGCGGAAAAACGTGGACGGCCACCGCGGCGGCCCGTCCCGGGGTGACGAATGAAGTGACGTCGAACTTGCCCCGCGCGAAGGCGCCCCTGATTTCGCCGGCCCTGGCGCCGTCGACCCATACCTCCGCCCGGTAGTTGATGCCGTCGAAATTGAGCCAGATCCGCCTGTTCGCGAATGAATCGGGAACCGCGAACCGGAGGCGATACCAATAGGAGGTGCGGCTGAGGCTCTCCGGGATCCTGTCAGGGCGGTTGTTCTCGCCATAAAGGGGCTCCGGGTAGACACCGTCGTCGACAAGGGACGTGAGCACCGTGCCCGGGACGGTGGCCTTGAGCCAGTCCTTCGGCGCGAACGAGACCCGGGAGAGCGTGTCGCCTCCCTGGGAAACCCTGGCGGCGTCCTGCAACTGCCAGCCCGAAATCAAATCGACCGGAGCGGGCGCCTGAAGGACCTGGGCCCCGGCCGGTTCGGCAATGCAGATTCCAGGCAGGATCCCGGCAACCGCGCAGAGGCGGCGAATGCTGCTCAAACGAACCGATGGAATTTTCATGTTGGGGTTTCGGCGGCGGAAAAATCCAGGGGGACACCGGCAAAGCCGCCGTCGGGTGCGCGGACTTCCCCACATTCGGGTTCATCAAGGCCGGGAATTCGAGCTTTTATTCTCCGGAATCTGCGGGTTCGACGCCGCCATTGCCCGGGAGCCCCGCCCTAACCCAGCCGCGCATGCAGGAAGGCGATTGGGGAAAGGCCGTGCACGCGCTTGAAGGCGCGGGAGAACTGGAAGGGGTCCATCCGGACCGCGTCGGCCGCCTCCCGGACCAGGAGCAGGTGCTGCTCCAGCAGCATCGCGGCATGGTGCATCTTCAAACGCATCAAGAATCGATAGGGCGGCTGGCCGGCAAAGCGGACGAAGAGCCGGCTCAGGTATTCCGGGGCGACATGGCAGGCCTTCGCGAGGTCCTCGGCCGTGTCCAGGGCGAGAAAATTCCCCTCCGCCAATTCGCGGCAGCGCACGAATGTGTGGAGGGCCGCGTTGGCGCGGCCGGGCGACGGGAGGCGCACCTCCGAGACGAGGAGCAGGAGGATCTGGGCCTGGAGGTTGGCCATCTTGGACGAGGTCGCCGTTCCCCGGCGCCCGGCGAAGAGCAGCTGCTCATAGGCCGCCTGCACCTCGTCGATCGCCGCCACCGCCCGCATCGCCCCGGGCGGGACCGCGGCGGCTTCGAACATGGCCGGGGCCCTGCGGCCGGCGAGGTTTACAAAATATTTCGAGAGCCGGTCGTCGGCATCCGTGGCGATCGCGTGACCGATGCGGGGACCATAGGCAAAGACGCTTCCCCGGGAGAGCGCATGCGTGCGGCCTCCCATCCGCAGCGTCCCCGCGCCGGCTGCCACGAACTCCAGGGTGAGATACGGAAAGCCGGTACGCACGATGCTGTAATCCGCCGCGCACCGCTCCCAGCCGCCGGATACGACCCGGATGGCGTCCGCGCCGCGTTCGGCCATGCTGAGATAAAACCTCCGGGCCTCCGCCACCTGGCTGGACATGTACGAGGGCAGGATCGGGTGCGCGCGCAGCATGGATCCGATGTAAGGCCGCCGGCCGGCCAAATGCAACAGGTCAATCCAAGCCATGCCCCGGGCAAGAAGAGCCATTGATTGACGGTGGCGCATTCGCTACAATCGCCGGAGCCCCCACCCTCCATGCTCCGCTCAGGAATCCTCAACCCCGCCCTGCTGTCGCTGCTCGCCCGGGTCCGCCACACCAACACGCTCGTGATCGCCGATCGCGGCTTCCTCTCATGGCCCGGACTGGAGACGGTCGACCTCTCCCTGGTTGACGGAATCCCGACCGTCTCCCAGGTGGTCGCCGCGATCCGTCCCAACTTCTCGATCGCGCGGGCCTTCCTCGCGAAGGAATTCCGCCGGCACAACTCCGCGGCCGCGGCCGGAGAGCTGCTGGCGCAGCTGCGCGGCGTGGCGGTCGAGTTCGAACCCCATCTGGCGATGAAACGCCGCGTTCCGCTGGCAATCGGCCTCATCCGCACCGGCGACACCCGGCCGTTCTCGAATCTCATCCTTCAATCCGGCGACGGATGACGATCGATGCCCATCATCATTTGTGGCGGTACAGCGCCGGCGAGTACGAATGGATCGGCGACGACATGGGCGCCCTCCGCCGCGATTTTCTTCCGGCCGACTTTGCGGCCGAACTGAACGCTGCCGGCGTGGCGGGCTCGGTGGCGGTGCAGGCGCGGCAAACCCTGGAGGAGACGGATGCCCTGCTCCAGTTTGCGCGCTCCTTTCCCTTCATCCGGGGCGTCGTCGGCTGGGCGCCGCTTGCCGACTTCGGGGCGCGCATCGGCGGGGTGCTTGACCGGTGGGCGGGGCAGGCCCGCCTGCGCGGCCTGCGGCACGTGCTGCAGGCCGAACCGGAGGCGTATTTCGACCACCCCGGTTTCAACCTTGCATTGCGCGAGGTGGCGGCGCGCGGCCTCTCCTACGATCTGCTGATCCACGCGCGGCAGCTCCCGAAGGCGATCGGCTGGGCGGACCGCCATCCCGGGCTGACGATCATCCTGGATCATCTGGCCAAGCCGCCGGCCCAGGGCGCGCCGCCCGGGGAGTGGCGCCGCCGCCTTCGCGAACTGGCGCAGCGCCAGAACGTATTCTGCAAGTTTTCCGGCCTCGTCACCGAGGTGCCCGGGTGGAACTGGACGGAAGCGCAGCTGCGGCCTTATTTCGAGGTCGCGCTCGAGGCTTTCGGGCCCGGGCGCCTGATGTTCGGCTCCGACTGGCCCGTCTGCCTGCTGGGCGCGTCCTATGGCCGGTGGCATTCGTTCGTGGCCGCCTGCGCGGCCCCCTTGACCGGTGCGGAGCGGGAGGGCATCCTCGGCGCAACCTGCGCGCAGGCCTACGGGCTTGCGGGCAACAACTGATGCCATGCAAAGACGGCTGCTGGGACAGACGGGACTGAGCGTGTCGATCCTTTCGTTCGGCGCGTCATCGCTCGGCGGCGTCTTTCGGGCCACCGACGACGGGGAAAGCATCCGCACCGTTCACACCGCCCTGGACCTGGGCGTCAACTTCATCGATGTCTCGCCCTATTACGGCGAAACCCGTGCGGAAACCGTGCTCGGCAAGGCCCTTCGCGGGATCCCGCGCGACCGCTATCACCTCGCGACAAAGGTGGGGCAGTATGCGGAGGGCGAGTTCGACTTTTCCGCGCAGCGGGTCGAGCGCAGCCTCGATGAAAGCTGCCGGCGCCTGGGGGTGGACTACATCGACCTGCTCCAGTGCCACGACATCGAGTTCGCCAGCCTGGACCAGATTGTCGACGAGACGCTGCCAGCGCTGCGGCGCCTCAAGGCGGCCGGGCGCGTCGGGCACCTGGGAATCACCGGTCTGCCGCTGCGGATCTTTCCCGCGGTGATCGACCGGGTGCCGCCGGGAACGGTCGAGACCATCCTGTCGTTCTGCCATTATGAGCTCAACGACACCTCCCTGGAGAGCCTGCTGCCCTATATGTCCGCCCGCGGCGTCGGCGTGATCAACGCGTCCCCGACCGGGATGGGCCTCCTGACCCCCCGCGGGGCGCCCGGCTGGCACCCGGCTCCCGCCCCCATCGTCGCCGGCGCCCGCCGCGCCGTCGAATACTGCGCGTCCGTCGGGGCGGACATCGTCAAGCTCGCCCTGCAGTTTGCCACGGCGAATCCGGCCATTGCGACCACTCTCGTCAGCAGCGCCAGCCCCGAAAACATCCGCCGCAACATCGCCCATGTCGGGGAACCGATCGACGCCGGGCTGCTGAACGCCGTCCGCGCGCAACTGGCGCCGATTCTCAATCACAACTTCACCCGGGGTCGGCCGGAGAACCGCGATCCGATCATCGCCTGACCATGCAGACCCTGGTTCTCCACCAGCCCCGGCAGTTTGTGCTCACGGACACTCCGATTCCCCGCGATCCCGGGCCGGGCGAGGCGCTGGTGCGGGTGCACCGGGTGGGCGTCTGCGGCACCGATCTGCACGCCTTCAGCGGCCGCCAGCCGTTCTTCACCTACCCGCGAATCCTGGGACACGAGCTGGGGGTCGAGGTCACGGCGGTCGGCCCCGGCGTGACGAACGTGCGGGCGGGCGACCGCTGCGCGGTTGAGCCGTACCTCAACTGCGGGCACTGCCGGGCCTGCCGCGCGGGCAAGCCCAATTGCTGCAGCGAGCTGCGCGTCCTCGGGGTCCACAGCGACGGCGGCCTGCGCGAGTGGATCGTCGTGCCCGCCGCCAAGCTTCATCCCTCGGCGAGGCTTTCCTTCGACCAGCTCGCCCTGGTCGAGACGCTCGGGATCGGGGCCCACGCCGTGCAGCGCGCCGCCCTGGAGCGCGGCGAAACCGTGGCCGTCGTGGGAGCGGGCCCCATAGGCGCGGCCGTTGTGGAATTTGCGCGCGAAAGGGGATGCCGGGTCATCGTCGTGGACCGGGCGGCGAGCCGGCTGGCCTTCTGCCGGGACGCGCAGGGAATCCCGGCGGCGGATCTGGTCGACGCCGCCAGGGCCGATGTCCCGGCCGAATTGGCGCGCCTCACCGGCGGAGACCGGCCGGCGGCGGTCTTCGATGCCACCGGGAACGATGCTTCCATGGCCTCCTCCTTCACCTTTCCCGCCCACGGCGGCCGGCTGGTGCTGGTCGGGCTCTTCAACGGTGCGATCCAGTTCAACGATCCGGACTTCCACCGCCGCGAGCTCACGCTCCTCGCCAGCCGCAATTCCCTCCCGGAGGATTTTCGGCGGATCATCGGGCTCATGGAATCCGGCCGGGTGAACGTCAGCCCATGGATCACCGATCGCGCGGCGCTGGCGGAGGCCGCCGGGCGGTTCGACCGGTGGACGCGGCCCGATTCGGGCGTCCTGAAGGCGATGATCAGCGTCGCCGATTGAGTTCAGCCATCGCGGGTGCCAGCACCGGGCCGGCAAGTTCGAGCGCGGCGACGGACACGTCCGGATCGGGCGCGTCGCCGGGCAGCGTCACGACGAGGCCGGCCTCCGTCGCTTCCGCCGTCACTCCCGCGCCGTTGGCGAGCAGCCGGCCGGAAAGCACGGTTTGCCTGACCCCGGTCAACAGGATCCTCCCGTCGGCGGGCCAATTCCAGACATGAAGGTAAAGGGTCGCGCCGCCATCGGGATGGGTTCTTTGCGTCGTGCGTCCCCAATCGGAGGTTTGCGGAAGCGGCCCGGCCTCCGTCGCGTAGACGGCCTCGCCGTTGGTCTTCAGCCATCTTCCCATCGCCAGCAGGCGGTCGATTTCAGGCTGGGGAATCACGCCTTCGGCCGTCGGCCCGACATTCAGCAGGTAGTTGCCGCCCTTGCCGGAAATGTCCGACAGGTTTCGAATCAGCTGCCGGGCCGATTTCCAGCGCAAATCGGATGAATTGTATCCCAAGGAACCGTTGATCGTCATGCACACCTCGAACTGGCGGCCCAGGGGGTCGGTGGCGATTCGCTGCTCCGGCGTCCCGACGTCCCCAAGCACTCCGCCGCCGAGGCGGTTGTTTGAGATCAGGTCCGGATGGGATGCGACCAGGTCGAAGAACGGCCGCGCCCGCTCGGGCGTCATCTGATACTCCGTGTCGAAAAAGAGATAGGCGGGATGGTATTTCTCGAGGATTTCGCGGACCTGGGGCAGCGAGACCTTCGCCAGATACTCGTCGAAGTCGCCCTTTTGGGCGTCATCCCAGGGCTGCACCCGGCCCTTGCCGCCGCCCGGATTCACCCAGTCCTGCGACTGCGAGTAATAGAGGCCGAATTTCAATCCGCGGGCCCGCACGGCGTCGGCAAGGGGCTGCAGCAGATCCCGGCCTGCGCCGGAGGCCTTCACGACGTTCCAGTCGGAATAGGCCGAATCGTAAAGCGCGCACCCGTCGTGGTGCTTCGCCGTGATGACGACATACCTGGCCCCCGCGTCTTGGAACAGCTGCGCCCAGGTCTGCGGTTCGTATTTCGACGCTGTGAAGCTCCTGGCCTGCGCCCGATAATCGGCGACGGGAATCCTCGCCGTGTTCATGATCCATTCGGCGCCGGCGGGCCGGCCTTTCCAGGAGCCCGCAAGCGACGAGTACACGCCCCAGTGGATGAAAATGCCAAAGCGCGCCTCGCGAAACCATTTCATGCGGGCGTCGCGGGCGGCGGGCGTCTCGTCGCGGACGATGACCGGGTAGGCGGGCAGCCCCGCTCCGCCCTCGTGGATGAAGATCCCGTTGGAATTGCGGGGCACGGCCGCATAGGCGGCCCCTCCCACGGCGGCCGGCGCCGCGGCCGCCGACCCGGCCGGTGCGGCTGCGGGCATCGGGGCGTCGGCGCCAAAGGCTGCCGGCAGCATGGCCAGGGCGGTTGCGATATGAATGATTTTCATAAGATGGGGCACGGGAATCCGATGCCCGTCGGAGCGGGATTTGCCAGTTCGAAAACCAAAGACCTGTAATAAGTCCAAGGTTTTAGCGCCTTCATCCATGCAATTCCGCTTACCTGCGGCCGCGCGGGGATTATTCTCCGGGGTCACCCCATGAAACTCATCGCGCATTCCCTGCATCGATTCACGCGGATCGCCTTTGCAGTCTGCAGCCTGGCGGCAATGCTGTCCTCGGGCCGGGCGCAGACCTTCACCGAAACCGCCGGGCAGAACCAGGCGCGGCTGGCCGCCTGGCGGGCGGCGCGGTTCGGCCTGTTCATGCACTGGGGCGTCTACTCCATCCTCGGGCGCGGCGAGTGGGTGCAGTGGAACGAGCAGATTCCCGTGACGGAGTACGCCAAACTGGCCGACCGGTTCACGCCCGCCCATTTCGACCCCGAAGCCTGGGTCGCCGTCGCCAAGGCGGCGGGAATGAAATACATGGTGCTCACGACCCGCCACCACGACGGCTTCGCCCTCTTCGACGACCCCGGGAGCGATTTCACGAGCGTCAAGGCCGCCGCCCACCGGGACTTTGTGGCCGACTACGTCAAGGCCGCCCGGGGGGGAGGCATGCTGGTCGGGCTCTATTACTCGCCGCTGGACTGGAGGTTTCCCGGCTTTTTCTTTCCGGACCTGCAGCTTCAGAACGCGGAGCTGATGCGCGATCAGTACCACCGTCAGATGCGCGAACTTCTGTCGAATTACGGAAAGATCGACATCCTCTTCTTCGACGGCGGCGAGCGGAACTGGCTCGGATTTGGCGGGCAATGGGTGTCCGGAGCCCAGTGGAAGAAACGGCCGGCCGGACAGTCGTACCAGGGGCGCTTCAGCTGGGAGACCGACAAGGTCTACGCGATGCTCCGGGAGCTGCAGCCGGGGGTGGTCATCAACGGGCGGGCCGACATGCCGGAGGATTATCATTCGCGCGAGGGCGACCGCGCCCTGGGCGATTTTGATTCGGAACATCCCTGGGAACTCTGCACGACCCTGGCTACCGGGGGGTGGGGTTGGAACCCGAGCGGCAAGATCAAGCCGCTTCAGGACTGCGTTCAGATGCTCGCCAAGGTGGCCGGACGCGACGGCAATCTGCTTTTGAATGTCGGGCCCAGGCCCGACGGAGTGATCGATCCACCCCAGGCGCAACGGCTGAAGGAGGTCGGAGACTGGCTGGCCGCGAATGGGGAGAGCATCTACGCCACCCGCGGAGGTCCCTTCCTGCCGGGGCCCTACGGGGCTTCGACCTGCCGGGACGCGAAGATCTACGTGCATGTCCTCGACTGGAGGGGCGCGGGCTCGCTCCGACTGCCGCCGATTCCGGCGAAGGTTCTCGGCGCATCCGTCCTGGGCGGCGGCGCCGCCGGCCTCACCCAGACGGACCAGGGAATCGAAATCTCCGTTGAGCCGTCTAATCAAAGCGCAATGGACACGGTCGTCGTGCTGCAGCTCGACCGGCCCGCGGGTCCCATCAAGCCCGTTGCACCGTCGAATTGACTTTTATGAATTCAAACCCCCATCGCGCCTTGAAGTTGATCGCCGCCTCGGGAACCGTCGCGTGGCTTCTGGGGGCCGCTTTCCCGCTCCGCGCCCAGACCGCCGCTCCCGCGGCTCCCCCCGTGGAGGAGACGAGCGTCATCACCCCTCCGGCCAACGGGGCCCGCTCGGGCGCCCGGCCTCAGCGCGACACCCCGGAGATGATCGCCGCCGCCTTGAAGGACATTCCCGCACCTCCGGAGGGGCCGTTCAAGGAAACCTGGCAGTCGATCCAGGAGAACTACAAGGATCCCGACTGGTTCCGCGACGGCAAGTTCGGCATCATGATGCACTGGGGCATCTACTCCGTGCCGGCCCACGCGAGCGAGTGGTACGTCCGCTACATGTACGGCGGCGAGGTGCTCGCCGGGGACCGCGCCGGCAAAGGGCCGAAGGGCGGCGGAGTCGTGGAATGGCACACCGAGCATTTCGGCCCTCCGACCAAGTTCGGCTACAAGGACTTTCTCCCGATGTATACCGCGGCCAAGTGGGATCCGGACGCCTGGGCCGCCCTCTTCAAGAAGGCGGGCGCCAGGTATGTCCTGGCCCCGGGCGAGCACCACGACGGGTTTTCAAACTGGGACAGCGCGATCAATCCCTACAATGCCAAGAACTACGGGCCCCACCGCGATCTCGATGGCGATCTCATCAAGGCGGTGGAAAAAGTCGGCCTCAAGACCGGCATATCCGACCATTCCGCCTTCCATTTCTACTTCATCCCGCCCTTGCCGGGCAGCGACCAGTACGACCCGAAATGGGCCAACTTCTACAACGTCGCGGACCGAAGCGAGCAGGCCCGGATCAAGTTCATGCACGACTGGGTCGCCAAGAGGATCGAGACCATCGACAAATACCATCCCGACATGCTCTGGTTCGACATGAACACCGACCACAGCTGGGATCCGCTGAAGCTGCGGGTTTCCGCCTACTACTTCAACCGGGCCAGGGAATGGGGCAAGGAGGTGGGCATCAGCGCCAAGCAGGCCGCCTGGGTCTCGGGCCAGATCATGGACTACGAGCGGGAGGGACGCGCGCCGATGGAGCTGACCGACTGGGTCTGGCAGCCGGACGACCCGATCACCAACAAGTTCGGCTATGTGGAGGGTCAAAAGCCCTATCCGGCCGACCAGTTCGTCTGGAAGCTCGTCGAAAATGTCAGCAAGAACGGCAATCTGCTGCTGAACATCTCCCCGAAGGCGGACGGCACCATCCCGCAGGAGCAGCAGGACGTGCTCCTGGCGATCGGCGCGTGGCTCGATGTCAATGGCGAGGGGATCTACGGCACGCGGCCGTGGATAAAGTACGGCGAAGGCCCGGCGGCCGACGCCGCGGCGGCGGTCATGGTCGCCGCCCGCGCCAAGGGTTTTGCCGGCCG
This sequence comes from Opitutaceae bacterium, assembly GCA_050015855.1. Classification (GTDB taxonomy): domain Bacteria; phylum Verrucomicrobiota; class Verrucomicrobiia; order Opitutales; family Opitutaceae; genus Palsa-1447. The sequence goes on from JBEKAO010000030.1 coordinate 22,352, forward strand.
GACCAACGGGCAGAACCAGGGAGGGCCCGAGACGCTCGGGGGCGGGCTGCCGCGGCATGGATACAAGCCCGCGGACATGCGCTTCACGACCAAGGGCGACACGCTTTATGCGACGGTGATGGCCTGGCCCGGCGAGCAGGCCGTCATCACCTCGCTTGCAAGCGGTCAGCCGGTTCGGGGCGAAGTCGAAAAGGTCGAGCTTCTGGGCCATTCCGGAGAGCTGCAATTCACCCGCGATGCCGAGGGTCTCAAGGTGAAGTTCCCGGCCGAAAAGCCGTGCGATTTCGCCTATGTCCTGAAAATTACCGGCCTGAAGCTGACGTCTCCTTGATCCACCGTCGGTTTCGCATTCCATGAAACACTCCCGTTCCCGCCGCAATTTCATCAAGAAAGCCGCCCTGGCGGCGGGGGCCGGCTTCACCGCACCCTTGTGGCAATGGAGCCTGCGCGCCGCCGACGGCCCGGACTCGGCCGGTGGAGCGTCCCCGGGCCGCACGCTCGCGCCCGGCCCGTTTCAGCCGAATTGGGAGTCGCTCGTGAAGAACTACCGGTTCCCGGATTGGTATCGCGACGCCAAGTTCGGCATCTGGGCGCACTGGTCCGCCCAATGCGTGCCCGAGCAGGGCGACTGGTATGCCCGCAGGATGTACCTGCAGGGGGAGAAGGATTACAACTATCACGTCCAGACGTACGGCCACCCGACAAAATTCGGGTTCATGGAGATCGACAATCTCTGGAAGGCCGATCGCTGGGAGCCGGAAAAGCTGATCGCCCTCTACAAGCGGGCCGGGGCGAAGTATTTCTTCGCCCTCGGGACGCACCACGACAATTTTGACGCGTACGATTCGAGGTATCACGCCTGGAACTCGGTCAATGTGGGCCCCAGGAAGGACATCGTCGGAACCTGGGCGAAGGCGGCGCGCGCGGCCGGCCTGAGATTCGGCGTGAGCAACCACTCGTCCTGGGCCCCGCGCTGGCTCCAGCCAGCCTACGGCTATGACGGGGAGGGTCCGCTCGCCGGGGTGCGCTACGACGCGTTCACCCTCACCAAGGCGGACGGCAGGGGCAAGTGGTGGGACGGCCTGGATCCGCAGGATCTATACACGGGCCCGTCCGTCGTGATGCCCGACGGCCTGACAAGCGCCCAGGCCGTCCGGGACTGGCAGAACAAGAACACCAGCCTCGCGAAGAGCAACCCGATGCCGGTCGCCAGTTTTTGCCAGAATTGGTTCCTGCGCACCCAGGACCTCGTGGACAAGTACCGGCCCGACGTGGCTTATTTCGACACCAACGAGCTGCCGATCGGCCAGGCCGGGCTCGACCTCGTTGCGCACTATTACAACTCAAGCGCGGCGCGAAACGGCGGCGTCGTTGACGTCGTCGTCAACGGGAAGCACATCGAGCCGCAGCATGTCGGTTCGTTCGTCGAGGATATCGAGCGCGGCGTCGCCAACGGCATCCGCCCCGAGCCGTGGCAGACCGACACCTGCATCGGGGACTGGCACTACAGCCGCGCCATTGCGGAGAAGAACGGATACAAGACGGTCGAACAGGTCGTTGGAATGCTGGCGGATGTCGTGAGCAAGAACGGCAACCTCATGCTCAACATCCCCGTCCGCGGCGACGGCTCCATCGACGAACACGAGCACGCCTTCCTGGAGGGGCTGGCCGCCTGGATGGCCGTCAATGGCGAGGGCATTTTCTCGAGCCGTCCGTGGAAGATCTTCGGGGAGGGCCCGACCCGGCTCTCCGGCCGGGAGCAGAAGACCGCGTACACCTCCGAGGACATCCGCTTCACCGCCAGGGCGGGGACGCTGTACGCGTTCGTCCTTGCGTGGCCCGACTCGCGGACCGCGCGAATCAAGGCCCTGGCCGCGAATTCGCCGCAGCTCGAAGGCCGAAGGGTCGCGGACGTTTCCCTGCTCGGCTACGGCGGCAGGCTCGAGTGGTCGCAGGACTTGCAGGGCCTCACGGTGAAGCTGCCGGAGAAGGCCCCGTCGGACTATGCGGTCACGCTTCGGATCAGCGGCGTTGCCTGACACCCGGCCCGGCCCGGGCCGGCGGAGATAATCCTTTACTTTGGGAGTCGCTTTCAAAGCCTTGGAGCACCCCATGACCAAGGCCCCCTCGCGACGTGATTTCCTGGTCGCCGCCGCCTCGGCGGCCGGGCTCGCGGCCCTGAACCGCTCCGTGTTCGGCCAGATGAGTTCGCCCGGCATGTCCTCCGACCCCGCGGCCGCCGCGCTCCTCCAGCACCTCGGCCGCCAGGGGATGCTCGATCTGGAGGGCAGGTTTCGCACGGTCAACGACGACATCTGCGCGCACGGCCTCCGGTCGATCCCGGGCGTCTCCGGCACGTTTCTCACCGGCTATCCGTACAACGAGTTTTACGACTGGGACCTGTATTTCGAGAATCTCTACCTGTCCTACTTCGGGGTCTGGCCGTACTGCTTCACCAATCTGAAGGCGTTTCTCGACCGGCAGGCCCCCGATGGCTACATCAACCGCAGCCTGATCAAGCAGCGGGACCGGCAGCATTTTAAGCCGTTTCTCGCCCAGCTCGCCGTGCTCGGCTGCAGGCAGGATTCGAACGACTACGAATGGCTGCGCGGCAACTACTACGCGCGGTTGAAGAAATACCTGGACAAGTGGTTCTCCTACGACGGGGACGGAAACGGCCTTCCGACCTGGAATTCGGCCGATGCGGCGGGCACCGACAATCAGTGGAGCCGGGCGGGCGCCCTTGGTTCCTTCACGGTCGAGGGATCGGACCTGGCATCCTACCTGGTGCGGGAGCTCCGGGCGATGGCCGTCATCGCGCGCGGCCTGAACGAATCCGCGGACGCGAAGGAATTCGAGGCGCACGGGGACCGCGTCTGCGAGCTCATCAATCGCTATTTCTGGGACGAGGCCGACGGAATGTACTATGACCGCGACGAGGGGAACGGGCGGCTGGTGAAGATCAAGTCGGCCACCTGCTTCATGCCGCTGTTTGCCGGCGCCGCGACGCCCGAGCGGGCGAAGCGGATCCTCGAGGAGCACATCCTCAACGAGAAGGAGTTCTGGCTGGCGTACCCGATCGCGAGCTACGCGAAGACCGAGCCGGACTACTACCAGGGCTCCCACAATGAATGCAACTGGCGCGGGCCGACCTGGGCGCCGACCAACTACATGGCTTTCCAGGGATTGCGCCTGTACGGCTTCAATGACGCGGCAAAGGAGCTTGCCACGCGGCTCCTCGACATGGCCCTGGTCAAAAATCAGGTCCTGCGCGAATACTACAATGCGGAGACGGGGGAGGGCCTCGGCCAGACGCGTTTTTGGGGCTTCACCGCCCTGTACTACGGCATGCTCCTGGAACAGTACTCCGGCTGCGATGCCTCGAGCCTCGCCAAACCCTCCGATGCCCTCGTCACCCGAACGCTCGGAGTCGTCTTCCCGGAATTAATCCGAAGGGACGGCGGAATCGGGCCCGCCGGCCCGCAGGCCACCTGATCAACCATGAAACCTCATTCTCCAAAATCGGTCATCCCATCCGCGGCCGCCCGGCTCGCGCTGAGCTGCGCCCTGACGGCGCTGGCGTTCGCTGCCGGGCCGGTCCTGGCGCAACCGGCAGGACCGGTCGCGCTCAACTGGCTCGACGGCCGGCCGCCGGAGATCGCCCAGGGCGTGAGCTGGGGCGTGCCCTGGCCCAAAGGCAAGGTCCAGCCGAATGACGCGATCTCCCTCAGGACGGCGGACGGCAAGGACGTCCCGATGCAGACCTGGACGACCGCCTATTGGCCGGACGGTTCGGTCATGTGGAGCGGGCATTCCATCACGGCGGCGCCCGATCAGGCCGGGCCCCTTTCGCTCGCGGTGGCCCCGGGGGCCGGCCCGGCCGTGAGGGTTGTCTGCAGGGAGGATTCGACGGGAATCGACATCGACACGGGCGCCGTCCAGGCGCGGATCCCCAGGCAGGGATCGTCGCTCATCGAGTCGCTCACAGCCGGCGGCCGGCGCATCGCCGGGGACTGCAGGCTGGTCCTGATGCTTGAAGACCGGTCCGAGTACGCCACCCGCCGAAGCGTGCGGGAGGAGGACTTTGTCAGCCGGATCAAGACGGTCACCCTGGAGCAGTCCGGTCCGGTCCGGGCGGTCGTGAAGATCGAAGGGGACCACAAGTCGACGGCCTCGGACCGGGAATGGCTGCCGTTCGTGGTGCGCTTCTATTTCAGCGCCGGACTGGGCTCGATCCGGGTGGTCCACTCGATTGTCTACGACGGCGACGTCCAGAAAGACTTCATAAAGGGCCTGGGCCTGTCGATCGACGTGCCGTTGCGCGAGGAGGTCATCAATCGGCACGTGCGCTTTGGCGGCGACACGGGGATGTGGGCCGAGCCGGTCAAGCCCATGGTGGGCCGCCGCGACATCACCTACAACACCGGACGCGGATCGGGCCCTCCCGTCATGTCGACGGACGAGCATGCGCAGGGGCAGGCGATGGTCTTCCCCGACCAGGTGGCCGGCAGGCGCGTTCCGAACACCGACCAGTATACCAGCGCGCAACAAAAGTACATTCGCGACATCGCGCAATGGGACGACTACCGGCTGACCCAGCTCAGCTCCAACGGATTCACCATCCAGAAGCGGACGCAGGACAAGAGCTCCTGGCTGCATGTGCTCGACGGGCGGCGCTCCCTGGGCCTGGCGTTTCTGGGCGACGTCCAGGGCGGAGTGGCGGTCGACCTGAAGAATTTCTGGCAAAAGAACCCGTCATCGCTGGAGATCCACGGCGCCACGACGCCCATGGGCCGGATCACCGTCTGGATGTGGTCGCCGGAGGCCCAGCCCATGGACCTGCGCCATTACGACATCGTCGGGCACGGCCTGGACATGGCCTACGAGGACTGGAAGGAGGGCTGGGACAACGCGTACGGCGAGGCGAACACCTCCGAACTGACGCTGTGGGCGCTGCCTGAAATTCCGTCCGACGGGCAGCTGGCCGGCATGGCCAGGGCGGCCGCAAAGCCGGCCATGCTGGTCTGCACGCCGCAGTATTACCACGATCAGCGCGCCTTCGGTTTTTGGAGCCTGCCCGACCGCTCCACCCCCTTCAAGAGCCGCATCGAGGACCGGCTGGCCAACGCGCTCGAGTTCTACCGCCAGGAGGTCGATTACCGCACCTGGTATGGATTCTGGGACTACGGCGACATGATGCGCATGTACGACGAGGTCCGGCACGAGTGGCGCTACGACATCGGCGGCTGGGCGTGGACCAACACGGAATTACTTCCAGACTACTGGCTCTGGTACAGCTTCCTGCGCACCGGGCGGGCGGACATATTCCGCCTGGCCGAGGCGATGACCCGCAACACGAGCGAGGTGAGCGTGCATCACATCGGGCGGTTCGCGCCCCTGGGCTCGCGCCACAACGTCAATCATCTGGGCGACGGCGCCAAGCAGCCGCGCGTCAGCCAGTCCGGGCTCAAGCGCTTTTACTATTTCCTGACCACGGACGAGCGGATCGGCGATTTGATGCATGAGCAGCTTCCGGCGGATTTCACCTATGCGGAGGTCAAGCGGACCGATCCGAACCATCCGGACAACTCGGGCCAGTTCACCGGCATGGGCTGGCTCGATTGGGCCGCCTACTGCAACAATTGGCTGACCGAATACGAACGCACCCGCGATCCGCAGTGGCTGGACAAGATCAAGGCGGGCATGGAAAGCCAGCTCGAGCTGGGGAAGGCCACCGGCCGGCTGCTTTCCCTTGGTGCGTACGATCCGAAGACGGGCAGGTTCATGCCGCAGCCCGAGGGCTCGCGCCGCGGCCGCCGCGGGGCGCGCGGAGGGCCGGAATCGGCCGCCCCGGCCGGCGAGGAGGGCGGTCCAGCGCCGGGTGGCAGGGGCGGCGTCCAGACCGGGGGCCCCGCCGGCTTCGATCTTCTCTTCGGGACGATGGAGGCCATGTCCGAGATGGAGCTGTACGTCGACAATCCCCAGTACTGGGAGGTCTTTCACCGCTCCGTCGCGAACCAGACCGACCAGCCGCTGGCCTATGCGGCTTACATTTACAAGGATCCCGAGATGGGCGCCCGCGTTTGGCAGGACATGACCGGCCGCGGCGGCCGGCGCGGCCGTGGCGGCCGCGGAGATCCGTACGACGCCAAGCCCGCCCTGTTGACCGGCCCGGATGTTCCCAATCCGCTCCAGGAGGTCGCCGGGCGGCCCCAGGCGGCCGGGGACGGCCACCGGCTCCGGGTCCTGATTGAAGAGCTTGAATGGGCGGGACAGTGGGCCCCAACCAACTAGCAGCCCGCGGATCGCTTGATATCCCGGCAGTAACGCCAAAATTCGGAACCGCCATGAATTTTCCCCGATTCCTGATTTCCGGCATTTTGCTCGCCTCCCCTGCCCTGCGCGCCGACGAAGGCTGGCGGCCGCTTTTCAACGGAAGGAGTTTTGAGGGCTGGAGCATGTTCATGGCAGCCCCTCCGCCGGAGACGGACGTTCCGGGCCTGAAGCGCGACGACAAGGGCAACTATCTCGAGCCGATCGGCGCCAACCGGGATCCGCTGCACGTCTTCAGGATCGAGACGGTCGACGGGCGCCCCGCCATCCACGTTTCCGGGGCCGGATTTGGAGTCCTGACCACCAACGAAACCTTCGCCAATTTTCACCTGCGGATGCAGACCAAGTGGGGCGAAAAGAAGTGGGGCTACAAGCGGACCACCCACGCGGCGCTGGACGCGGGCCTCCTCTACTTTGCGCGGGGCCCCGCCGGGGTCGACCACCTCACCTGGCCGAGCTGCCTCGAGTTTCAAATCCAGGAAAAGGACTTTGGCGATCTGTTCGCCCTTGGCATGACGGAGGCCACCGGGCCCGCGCGCATCGTCCAGGACACGGTCAACGGCCGCCGGGTGAGGTCCTACGTGTACGACCCGAATGGCGCGCCGACCGTGTTTGTCGCCAGGCCGCCCGTTGGAAATCGGCTGAGAAGAATCGAGGACATGGAATTGCCGCACGGCGAGTGGAACACCCTCGACCTCGTCTGCTTCGGCGACTGCAGCATCCACATCGTCAACGGCACGGTCGTCAATCGGCTCAGCCACGCGCGAATCCCCGACGGTTCGGCGCTGGCAACCCTGGATTCAGGGCAGATCTGCCTGCAAACGGAAGGCGGCGAGGTCTACTACCGTGACATCGAGATTCAGCCGATCACGGCGATCCCGGCGGAATACGCCGAGAAATAACCCAAGGGCGGAGCGGCGGATCATTGGCCGCGGCGGCGGTATTGACCCCCGGGGTCCCGGCGGATGATGCTGGTACCGCCCGAGCCATGAACGCCACGCCCCTCCGTTTCATCGCCGCCATTGCGCCCGCGCTTTTCGCCTGGACGCCCGCCTCCGCGCAGCCTGCGCCGGGAGGCCAATACAAAAACTTCGCCGTCTCGATCTATATACCGGTCGGGACGGTGCGCCACCTCGCGGATCCGGCCGTCCTTGCGTCCGAGTGGGGGCAGATCAGCCGCCAGGTCAAGGTGGACAAGGTGTACATAGAGGCCGAGCGGGACCGGGTGCTGGCCGACGACGCGCTCCTCGAGCGCATGAAGGCGTTCTTCACGGAGCGCGGCGTGCGGGTCGCCGGCGGGATCACCTTCTCCGACGGGTCCGAAGCCGGCCAGTTCCGCTCGTTCTGCTACACGGATCCGTCGGACCGGGCCTTCATCAAGAGCTCGTCGGAGCTCGTCGCGCGGCATTTCGACGAGATCATCCTGGACGACTTCACCTTCGTCACCACCAAGCGCCCCTCCGACGTCGCCGCGAAGGGCGCGCGCAGCTGGACGCAGTTTCGGCTCGACCTGATGGACGACGCCGCCCGGCAGCTAATCGTCGGCCCGATGAAGGCCGTGAATCCCCGGGCGCGGGTGACGATCAAGTACCCAAACTGGTACGAGCACTTCCAGGGCCTCGGATTCGACCTGGACCAGGGGCCCGGGATCTTCGACGGCATCTACACCGGGACGGAGACCCGCGATCCCGACTCCACGGACCAGTTTCTCCAGCAGTACGAAAGCTACCAGATCATTCGTTACTTCGAGAACATCGCGCCGGGCCGCAACGGCGGAGGCTGGGTCGACACCTTCAACCTGCGCTACCTGGATCGCTACGTCGAGCAGCTCTGGGACACCGTTTTCGCCAAGGCCCGGGAAATGACGCTGTTTTCCTGGAGCAACCTGCTCGAGCCGATCCGCCCCGGCGACCGCCAGGCGTGGCAATCGCAGGACACGAGCTTCAACTATGACCAGGCCCTCCTGTACCGGCCGGCGGGATCCCCTCCCGACGCAGGCCCCGTCACCATGGTCCGCGCCGCCGGCTACGCCCTGGACCAGGCCGACGCGGTCCTGGGACGCCTGGGCCGTCCCATCGGAATCAAGAGCTACCGGCCGCCGCACGGGATCGGGGAGGATTTTCTGCACAACTACCTCGGCATGGTCGGAATCCCGATCGATCTGCACCCGGCCTTTCCTGAGGATGCGCCGGTCGTCCTGCTGACCGAGGACGCCAAGGTCGATCCCGATATTGTCTCCCGCATCAAGAATCAGCTGAACGCAGGCAAGACGGTCGTCGTCACCGACGGGCTGTACCGCGCCCTGCAGGGGCGCGGGATCGAGGACATCGTCGAACTCCAGTTCAGCGGCCGCAGCGTGATCGCCGACGGCTACTCGACGGGCTTCGGGCCGGGCAGCCGCGATGTCCTGTCCAACGCGGCGACCGGCGCCCCTCCCGTCCTATTCCCTCAGGTCGGCTTTTACACCAACGATGCCTGGTCGCTTGTCAGCGCGATGTCGGACGGCGTGGGCTATCCGCTGCTCCTGCTGGACCGCTACGGCCTCAAGGGCCGGTTCTACGTCTGGACGATTCCCGACAACTTCCACAACCTCTACCGGCTGCCTCCCGCCGTGCTGGGTGTCGTAAAGGACGCGCTGATGGAGGGATTCCCCGTCCGCCTGGACGGTCCGAGCCAGGTCGCGCTGTTCGCCTACGACAACCGCACCTTCATCGTCGAGTCGTTTCTGCCGTCCGGGGCCGATGTGAGGATCCGCACCCTGGGCGCGGAGACAAAGCTTCGGGACCTCGTCTCGGGGCAGGTCATCGCCGGCCAGCCGCCCGCGGCTCCGACGCGCCGCTTCCAGAGGCCGGAAGAGCGCCGGGTCTCCTTCGACGTCCACATTGCGCCACACAGCTACCGCGCATTCGCGATCGAGCCCTAGCCAAGCCAGCCCGGTCACTTCTCGACGGTTGTCTCGCCGAGGTGAAAGCGGTCCTGCAGCCGGATATCGCGCGATGAGCTTCCGATCTCGACCATGAAATCGTCCGCCTCGGCCACCCATCCCGATCGGGCCGGATCGTAGAACGCGAAGGCGCGACGATCGAGCGGGATCGAAACCGTCCTTTTCTCGCCGGGATTCAGCTCGATCCTGCGGAAGCCCTTCAGCTCCTTGAGCGGCCGCGGCAGGCTCGGCTTCGCCTGGTGGATATACAGCTGCGCGACCTCGGCTCCCGGGCGGTCGCCCGTGTTCGCGATCTCAAACTCAACGGTCACGACGGGGCCATCCGTCTTGGATACGGCGGCAAGCCTCAGGCCGGAGTACTCGAACCTTGTGTACGACAGTCCGTAGCCGAACGGGAAGAGCGGCTCGATCCCCTTCGTGTCGAACCAACGATAGCCGACGAGCAGGCCCTCGGCATAGTTCACCACGCCGTTGCTGCCCGGATACGCCCCCAGCGCGTGGGCGGGCGAATCCTCGATCCGCTTCGGATACGTGCAGGGCAGCTTGCCGGAGGGGTTCACCGCCCCGAAAAGGACGTTTGCGAGCGCGTTGCCGCCCTCCGTTCCTCCGTACCAGGCCTGGACGACGGCGGGCACCCGATCGAGCCAGCCGCCCATGGCGACCGGGGATCCGGAGACGATCACGACGATCGTGCGCGGGTTCGCCAGCGCCACCCGCCGGATCAGCTCGTCCTGGCCCCAGGGAAGGTTGAGGTCCTTTCGATCGTCTCCCTCGCTGTCGAACGGATGGGCGTGGACCAGGCCGCCGACGACGATGGCGACGTCGGCCGACCGGGCCGCCGCGACGGCCTTGTCGATGAGATCGGGGGCGCCGTCCCTGCGGTACCCGGGCGAATAGGTGACGTTCGTCCTGGCGCCCACAAGGCGGAGGATGCCCTCGAGCGGGCTGACCTCGTACAGCGCCTTGATCCGGGCGCTGTCCCCGCCGTAGGCCTGCAGGCGGACGGCATTCTCGCCGATGACGGCGATCGAGTTCAGCCGGTCGGCGGCCAGGGGCAATGCGGCTCCGTCGTTCTTCAGGAGGACGATCCCCTCCTCGGCGACCTTCCGGGCCGCCTCCTGGTGGGCGGCGGTGTTCAGGGAGCCCTCCTCCCGGCCGTCAAAGACGCGCGTGGCGATCATGACCCGGAGGTTGCGGCGTACCTTCTCGTCGAGAACCGACATGGGATAGTCGCCCCGCTTCAATCCCTCCCGAAAAGCGCCGGCGAGAAAATACCGCTCGTACGGGCTCTGGCTCGGGCCCGCCACCTTCGGCGCCTGCGCCTCCCCCCGTCGCGGGCCCGTTTCGGTGCCCATTTCAAGGTCGAGGCCGCCGAGCACCGCCTCCCGGGTGTCGTGCGTCCCGCCCCAGTCGGACATCACCAGGCCCCGGAATCCCCACTCTCCCTTCAGGATTCGGTTGATGAGATAGTCGTTCTGGCAGCAAAACTGCCCGCGGAACTTGTTGTACGCCCCCATGACCGCCCAGGCGCCGCCCTCCTGGACGGCCGCCCGGAACGCCGGCAGGTAGATCTCGCGAAGCGTGCGCTCGTCCATCTCCACGTCGATGGAGTTGCGCTGCGTCTCCTGGTTGTTGGCGGCGAAATGCTTCACGCAGGAGGCGACCCCGTGCAACTGGACCGCGCGGATGTAGCCGACGACCATTCGCGAGGCGAGGTACGGGTCCTCGCCGAGGAATTCCGACGTGCGGCCGTTGAGCGGGGTCCGCTGGATGTTCACGCCCGGCCCGAGCATGATGTCCTTTCCGCGCTTGCGGGCCTCCTCCCCGATCACATTGCCGAACAGGCCGGCCGCGTCGGCATCCCAGGTCGCGGCGAGGCCGATCAGCACCGGCATGCAGGTCGCAAAGTCGTCGGTGCGGCCGGCGACCTGCCAGGTGTCGGGGCCGATGTCCTCGCGCACCCCGTTGGGACCGTCGGACATCCAGCGCCGCGGAATGCCCAGCCGCGGGATCGCGGCGGTTGTGAACTTGGAGTCGGCGTGCACGAGCGACAGCTTCTCCTCCAGGGTCATCCGGCCGAGGAGGTCCTCCACGCGCGCATCGAGCGGCACGGTGGGATCGAGATAGGCCGGGCGCGGCGCCTCGGCCGCGAACGGCGCGGTGCTGGAAAGGGCCCAAAGGCCGAACAGCAGGGGCGCAAACCCGGCGCGACGGGGCGTCTTCATTGGAAGGAGACCGCCGTCGTTTCGCCGCGGTAGCGAACCGTCCGGTCCGGCTGCGCCGCGAAGGGGAAGCCCGCCGGCTTGCCGGGCGCCACCCTCACGACCTCGAAGGTCCGTTCCGCCGGCATCCCGGGATACGCACCGGCGCGCCGCCCGATCGTCAGCGTCCTCGCGCCATCGTCCCAATGGATCGCAATCCGCGAGAATTCCCCGCGCTCGTAGCCGTAGCTGACGCCATCGTCATCGTAGAGCGTGAAGTCCCCGTCGGAGCCCGTGTAGACATAAAGCGTGACGGGATCGGCAGCCTTCTCGGCCGCGTACTGCAGCTCCGGCCCGAACGGCAGGATCGAGCCCGCCCTGACATAGAGCGGAATCGCGTCGTAGGGCGCGGGGGCGGCGATCGAGCGGGCGCCGGTCTCGGGGGCGCCCGTCCAGAAGTCGAACCATCCGCCGGGGGTCGCCGGCAGGTACACCGGGCGGCTCCGCGCCTGGTAGCTCGTCACGGGAGCCACGAGGAGCGCCGGGCCGAAAAGGTATTCGTCGGCGAGGGAGCGCGCGGTCGCGTCGGCCGGAAAGTCCATGACCAGCGGCCGCATCATCGTGTCCCCATCCAGGGTGACCGCGCCGGCCAGCGAATAGACATAGGGCAGGAGCCGGTAGCGGAGCCTGTCAAACTTCACGATGGCCTTGTACGCGGGGTGCGAGTCGTCGCCGATCATCCACGGCTCCCGCGGCCGGAGTTCGCCGTGGATTCGCGTCAGCGGACAGAATGTGGCGAACTCGAACCAGCGGGCGTTGAGTTCGCGCCACTCCTCGGCGTCCTCCGGCTTCTGCTCCTTTGCCGAAAAGCGCGACTGCATGGTGTAGCCTCCGCTGTCCGAGGTCCAATACGGCACGCCCGACACGCTGTATCCGAGGCCGGCGGCCACCTGCTTCGCCAGCGCGGTGAAGGTCGATGTCACGTCCCCGGACCAGGTGACCGTGGCGTAGCGCTGGATGCCCGCGAAGCCGGAGCGGGTCAGGATGAAGACGCGCTGGTCCGGCGCCGCGGAGCGCTGGCCCTCGTAGACGCCGCGGCTGTTCTCCAGCGGATAGGCGTTCAGGACGCGCGAGGCGGGCCCGAGGGCCGTGCGGTCCATGAAATGCTCCTGCCTCTCGAGGGTCGTCGGCGACGGCTGCGCGACCTCGGGTTCGGTGGCGTCCATCCACCACGCGTCGATGCCCCGGCGGAAGAGCCCGGAATTGACCTGGTCCCAGAACAGCCGGCGCGCGCCGTCGTTGAAGGCGTCGTAGTACGCATAGTTGTAGCCGACCCAGTCCCGGGCGCCCTCGGCGAGGCTGGGCTGGTACAGGTAACCGGCGGCCTGCATCGCCTTGAAATTCCCGTTCCCGGCGTAGTCGCCGGAGTAGAACTTGCCCCAGACCGAGATCATCACGTGGGCGTGGCGCTCGTGCAGCTCCCGGATCCAGCGGTCGGGATCGGGGAACCTCGCCGGATCGAAGCGGTGCGAGCCCCAGGCGTTCTCCGGCCAGTACATCCAGTCCTGCACGATGTTGTCCAGCGGCACGCCGCGGCGGCGGTACTCGTCGACGACATCGATCGACTGCTGGGCCGTCTCGTAACGCTGGCGCGACTGCCAGAGCCCGAAGGCCCAGCGCGGCAGCAGGGTGGCGCGGCCCGTCAACTGGCGGTAGCCGGCGATCACGCGGTCCAGCTTCGGACCGTAGACAAAGGTATAATCGATTCCATCGCCCGCTTCTGACCAGAGCGCCGTCGGTCCCCCGGAGAGGGAAGGCGTCTTCCAGCGCAGCTGCAGGGTGTTCGACTGCTCGCCCCCGGCCTCGATCTTCACCGAATGGGGCCGGCCGGCCTCCAGGGGCGCCTTCACCTGGTCGTACTCCGGCAGCCAATCCTGCCGCCAGTGGTTGATGACCAGACGGCCGTCCAGCCAGACCTTGATGTGCCCGTTGGAATAGGTCCGCAGCTGGTAATCGCCCGTCACCGGCGGCACGATTGCGCCCGTCCAGCGCCACATTGTGGGATCGTTGGTCCCGCGCGGCCGCTTCGGGACCGCGACCTCGCCCGGGCCCGCGTCCAGCAATTGTTCGGGATTGTCGGCGGCGAAGCGGCCCTTGGTGAATCCCCCCGGCCGCCCCGAGGCGTCGCGTTCGAACTCCTCCGGAATCGGCACAAACGGCCGCACGTCGCCGAAGCGGGTATAGGAGTAGTTGTCCCACAGGATTCCGTAGCCCCGGCTCGAGACGAGAAATGGCACGACAACCGTCGTGTTGCGCTGCCAAAGCTCGAGATCGAAACCCTTGATGTCTGAAATGCCGAGCTGCTGCTGGCCGAGTCCATGGAGCGACTCGTCGGGATTCGGCTCCCATTGCTGCCTCACGTGGAAGGTATTCGCGCCCTGCACCTCGGCCGCCTCGATCGTCCTCCCGCCCCGGCGCTCGGCGAGCACCGTCCGGCCCGCCGGGTCGAGGAACGTCACCGTCCCGCTCGCAAGGTCCACTCGCGCCTGCAGTTTCGGCGTGCGCAGGGTCGCCGTGTCCCTGTCGCTCGCCAGGCTCCAGGTCGCGGGCGCGACCGCCCGGCGCTCGACGATGAGGCTCGGCCGGTCGAAAAACGCCCGGTCCCGGGCGTATGCGACGCGAATGATGTCGTCGGCGCAGACGGTGAGCTTGAGCCAGCCGCCTCCCTGCGCCACGACAATGCCGTCGGCCAGCTTTTCAGGCGCTTCGGCGCGGAGTGGAACGGAGCAGGACGTAGCCGCGAGGACGGCGAGGGAAGCAGCAAGGATTCTCATTGGGGTTGGCGGGGATGAGATGCCACGAATAAAGAGCCGTGCCGAATCTACGCAAAACATTATTGATCACATGCCCGGAGGGGAACCGAAACCGGTTTGATTCGGCATGCCAAACAACCTTTAGCAATTGTGGGCGTCCATTCGGTATGCTAGGCGCTTTGTCTCAGTTATCGAGTGGAGCACGGTCCAGATGCCAACAGAGGACACTGTCATTCCATCCAATCTCCAACCCTCCGTCGGCGGTGCCGGAACCGATTCAAGCGATGCCGGGCATTACCGCAAACTCTTCGAACAGGCTTCGGACGGAATCCTCGTCGTCGACGGAAATGGCGTCTGCCGGGAGGTCAACGATGCAGGAGCCCGGATGCTCGGCATGGCGCCCGGAGAAATCGTCGGCCGCCCTGCCAGCGACTTGATCGCCCCGGAGGATGTCCCGCGCTTTGCCGTTGCCTTTCAGAGAGTGCGGGAAGGCGAGGCTCTCGTTCACGAGCGCCTCCTGCGACGCAAGGACGGGGCCTCGTTTCCCGTGGAGGTCAGCGTCAAGCAGATTTCGGACGGCCGGATCGAAGCCATCCTGCACGATATCACGGGGCGCAACCGGGCGGAGGCAATCCTGCGGGAAAGCGAGGTGCGCCTGGCGTTGGTGTTTGAAAACGCGTACGACCCGATCGCTCTGTACAGGGTGGAGGAAACCGGAGGCTACCGGCTGCTGATGATCAATCCCGCCTACTTGCGGCTGGCGTCCCTTCGCGTGGGCCGGACGGTTTCCGCGGAAGAGGTTCTGGACCATTCCTATGATGATTTGGCGCGCAGGGTTCTTATGCTTGAGGAGGCGGCGATCCGCGCAGGTCGGGAGCACATGGATGAAGCCGTGCGGACGGGGCGGATTGTCCATTGGGAGGAAACCCAGCGGCGGCCCATCGGCGAGGTCGGCAGCGAACGCATCGAAATCCCGGTCAATGACGGTCGCGGCCGCTTCGGGCATGTTGTTCGGGTGGTGCATGATGTCACCGAGCGGAAGCGCACGGAGCGCGAGCGGGCCGCGCTCCTGGAGCGCGTTCGTTGCCAATCCGATGCGTTGCTCAAGCTCTCGCTTGATCCCGCGGTGACGGGAGGGGATGTGCCGGCCGCCGCCAGACAGATTACCGGGATTGCGACGCGCGTTGCCGGGGCGGAGAGGTCGAGCATTTGGCTTCTGGAGCCCGACGGCACGACCTTAAGGTGCGTCGATCGCTATGACGCGATCCTGGACCGGCACGACGCCGATCTCACGATTGACATGTCGAAATTTCCCGCCGCCCTGGACGACCTCGCCAACGGCCGGACCATCGTCCTCGATGAAATAAAACTCAATCCCAGCCTGTTTCCGGTCGTGCGGGATGTGGCGCAGGCGGATGATCTCCGGTCCGCGCTGGCGACATCCATCCGGGTGGGCGGCAAGGTGATCGGCGCGGTGTGGATCGCAACGGTGGGGAGGTCGAAAAAATGGCGGCCGGACGAGATTGCATTCGGGGGGGCGCTCGGCGACCACATGGCGCAGGCCGTGTTGAATGCGGAGCGGGAACGCTCCGCGCGAAGCCTGCGCGAACTGGCCGGACAGCTGATGCGGACGCAGGACGAGGAGCGGCGCCGGATCGGACGGGATCTGCATGACTCGACCGGCCAGCTTCTGGCCGTGCTTGAGATCAACATGGCCATGCTCGGCCGCACCGCCGCCGGACTCGACGCCCGGGCCCAGGCATTGCTCCAGGAATGCATCGCCCAGGCCGGGCAATGCGCGGCCAGCATCCGCACCACCTCCTACCTCCTCCATCCGCCGTTGCTGGACGAGATGGGCCTTGTCTCCGCGATTCAATGGCAAATGGACGGGTTTCGCCGCCGCAGCGGAATCAAGGTTGATGCGGAACTGCCGGCGGAGGTTCTGCGCCTTCAGCCCGAGGACGAGCTTTCGCTTTTCCGCGTCCTGCAGGAAGCCCTGACCAATGCGCATCGGCATTCCGGCGCCACTTGGGTCCGCGTCCGGCTCGAGCAGCCGCCCGGCGAGGCCATCCTGACCGTCTCGGACAACGGAAAGGGAATCCCCGCTGCGGAGCTCGCCTTTTTCCACCGCGGCGGGACCGGCCTTGGCGTGGGTCTGGCCGGAATGCGCGAGCGCCTTCATCAGCTTGGAGGGCGCCTCGAGGTTGAGTCGGATTCCACCGGGACAGTGCTGCGGGCCCGCCTGCCGATTCGGAAGCGCGTTCCGGCCGCTGTGCACCCGCCCGGAGGCGAATCATGAAAAAAAACGATGGCCCCTTGAATCCCCCGACCGGCCCGGGGGCCCGCTCGTCGGCGGAAGCCCCTGAACTCGCGGGCATTCTCATCGCCGACGACCACGAGCTGCTGCGGCGGGGTCTCTGCGCGGTTCTTGCCGAAAGGCCCGACTGGAGAGTGCTGGGCGAGGCCGCCAACGGCCGGGAGGCGGTGAGGATGGCCGCCAGTTTGAAACCCGCAGTCGTCGTGCTCGATGTCACCATGCCGGAGTTGAACGGGCTGGAGGCCGCCCGCCAGATCCTTGCGGACGCACCGCAGACCCGCGTGTTGATTCTCAGCGCCCATGAGTCCGAGCAGATCGTCCGCGAGGTGCTGCAGGCCGGCGCCCAGGGGTATCTGCTCAAATCCGACGCCGGCCGGGAATTGATCAAGGCCATAGACGCGCTCCTCGGCAACAAACCCTATTTCACGTCGACTGTGGCACGCATGGTCTTGGAGGGATATCTCAGGGCACCGCAGGGGCAGGCGGACGAGACGGGGCGGCTGTCTCCGCGCGAGCGCGAGATCGTGCAGCTGGTGGCCGAAGGCCGGAGCAACAAGGAGGTGGCGGCCGCGCTCGGAATCAGCGTAAAGACCGCGGAGACCCACCGCAGCAACGTCATGCAGAAGATGGGCTTCCATTCTGTCACCGAGCTCGTCCGATATGCCATCCGCAACAAGATGATCGCGCCGTGAGGCCGGCCGGGCGCTCGGGCTGCCTTTAGGCGCGCCTACAGGCTTTCCGGGATCCGAATACAGAATTGCCCGGCTTGGCTGCGGGTCCGGAATCGGGGGATGATTGCTGCGTGAATTGCTTGAACAAACCGCCGGTTTCCGCCGATTGCCGCCGCCTTCGTGTGGCCGTCGCCGACGGCTGCGCCCCGATGCGGGCGTCGTCCTGTGATCTCCCATGGCCTCGATCCTGCTCATAGACGACGACGAGGATGTCCGCAACCTGTTGGCCGCGGTGCTGCGATCCTCCGCTCACGCGGTGGACACCGCCGGCGACGGCAAAGCCGGATTGGCGCTCTACAAGACCCGGCTGCACGACCTGGTGATCACGGACATTGTGATGCCCGACATGGACGGCCTGGAGCTCATAAGGAATCTGTGGCAGGCGGCCTCCAGGCCCCGCATAATCGCCATATCCGGCGACTCCAACCTCAGCGTGAAGCTTTACCTGCCGATCGCCAGGCAACTCGGCGCGGTGCGGATCCTGGCCAAGCCTTTCCGTCCCGACGTGCTGCTTCAAACCGTGGCCGAGGTGCTCGCCATGCCCCCGCCGGCTGCGATCAGGCGCCCTCCGGCATGAGGAATTTCTCGGAACCCACCTTTCCCAATGGGAAAGGTGATGGTGCCCGGAGCGGGAATCGAACCCGCACTTCCTTTCGGAAATCGGATTTTAAGTCCGAAGCGTCTACCTTTCCGCCATCCGGGCGCATTGCGGGGGCAAGCCTTTGCAAATGCGCCGGGAAAGGCGAGCCTCAGTTAAAAGGATTGCGAAGTGCTCCGCCATCG
>JBEKAO010000031.1:0-39146 GCA_050015855.1 Opitutaceae bacterium
GCGCCGGCGGGTGTCCGGATTGTCCTTCGCTGAGACGGGGGTGCTGGTGCTCATTCAGGCGGATGAGCCTGCCAAAAACGCTCCGAATGTAAAGGGCTTCAGGGCACGTCGTAGGCCTCAACGAGGCCGATGCCGGTTGAGCCGTTCAGGCCGCTGAGTTGGGCTGTGTAGATTCCGGGAGGAAGGGTGACGACCATCGCGCAGTCCGGGGAATTCGCCGGAAGCGGGGAGGCGTAGACGCTGCCCATGAGCTGGGCCGTGGCCGGGGCGATTCCTGCGGATACCGTGGAGGAACCGGCCTGCGGCGGATTGCACCATCCGGCATTGATCGCGATCACGTTTCCCTGGCTGTCGTATAGGACAAGCTGGGGTTCCTGGAGCGGGCTGGAGATCCCCTCTTGCGCGAGAGCCGGGCCAATTCCCCGGAGAAGCAGGGTCTCCGGAGTCGTGCCCGACACGGAGAAGCCGACTACGGCGACGTTGGAGCCGGATCCGACGAATGCGCGAGCCGAGATGTTCGAAAGGTAGGAACCGGACGTGCCGAGGGATGTGTCGTACAGTTCGATCATTCCAACCCCTGTCGTTCCGCTGGCACTTGAGACTTGAACGGTAAAAGCGCCACCGGAGGGCACGTTTGCGACCAGGGCGCTGTCCAGGGAGCCGGCGGCCAGTGGAAAGGCGTAGACCTGATCGAAGATCGATGATGTCGCCGCCTGGGCCATGACCCCCGA
Source organism: Opitutaceae bacterium (assembly GCA_050015855.1). Lineage (GTDB taxonomy): Bacteria > Verrucomicrobiota > Verrucomicrobiia > Opitutales > Opitutaceae > Palsa-1447. The sequence continues at coordinate 732 of JBEKAO010000031.1, forward strand.
GGTCGAGGGTCCGGCAACGGTCGAATTGCCCCACCCTGTGTTTGCCGCGATGACCGATGATAAGGAGTCGAAGAGGCAAAGGGACGGGTCCGGCAATGCGCCCGTCACGTCGAATCCGGCGAGGGCGGGCCCGTCCGCCCGCAACAGGAGTTGAAATGTCGAGGCGCCCGTGACGACAAATCCGGCAACGGGGACCTGGGAGCCAGAGCCGACGAAGACCCGGGCGGAGAGGTTGATCAGGCGGGAGGAAAGAACCGGAGCGGTGGCAACGGTGTTCGTGTAGGCCGAATAGCCGCCGTTCGCGCTGAACGAGCGGACGCGGTAGGCATAGGCGATCGCGTTGGTGGCGCCCACGTCCTGATAGGTCGTTACGGCCGGAGGGACGGTGGCAATCTGAACAAAGGCTGCGCCGGCGTCGGATCGCTCGATCGAAAACCCGACTTCATCGCCCGAAGTGTCGTTGTCCTGCCAATGGAGGGTGTACGATGCGCGGGCCGAACATGCCTGGAGTAGCATCGTCAAACCCAAGACTCGTGCGGAAAGCTGGAGCCAGTTCGTTGGCATTCAAATCGCCGCAAAGAGGAGAATCGGCGCAATCATGACTTTCCAGGTGAAACGGGGACGCTTGCATAAGTGATATTACACGTTGCGGGGACAAGCAATTAAAGACCCTTACAGCCTTCTATTAACTGGGGTCATTCTGCGCGAGACAGTGACCACAGCTGCAAATGTCCAGGAATGAGTTAAGGCAAATTGTAGGCCTCGACGAGGCCCACGCCCGTTGAGCCGTTCAGGCCGCTTAGCTGGACCGTGTAGGTTCCAGGCGGAAGGGTCACGACCATCGCGCAATCGGCGGAGTTGGCAGGAAGGGAGAAGGCATAGACGCTGCTCATGATCTGGGCCGTGGCCTGCCCGATCCCCGCAAGCACCGTGGACAGACCGGGCTGCGGGGCATTGCCCCAACCCGTATTGGTCGCGATCACCAGTTGATTGCTGTCGTACAGGACGAGCTGCGGGCTCGAGAGCGTGCCGGTAACGCCGTATTGGCTCAGGGTCGGTCCGATTCCGCGAAGGAGGACCGTGGTGGAGGTCGTTCCATACACGGAGAAGCCGACCACGGCGACGTTCGAGCCGGATCCGACCAGGGCGCGGGCCGAGATGTTGGACAGGTACGAGGGGCCTGCGCCGAGGGCCGTATCGTAAAGCTCGATCAATCCAACGCCGGTTGCCCCGCCGAGGCCCGATACCTGGGCTGTGAATGCCCCGCCGGCCGGCACGTTTGCGACGAGCGCGCTATCGAGGGAGTTCGCGATCAGGGGGAAGGCGTACACCTCGCTGAAGATCTCGGATGTCGCCGGCTGGACCGTGACGCCCGAGGTCGAGGATCCGGGGATGATGGAATTGCCCCACCCCGTGTCGGTCCCGATGACAACCGAGGAGGAGTCGAAGAGGGACAGGGTCGGATCCGGCAGGACACCTGAAACGTCGAATGCGCTGAGGGCGGGTCCGTCCCCGCGCACCAGGAGTTGGAGCGGCGTCGAGCCCGTGTCGACAAAGCCGGCGACGAGGACCTGGGAGCCCGTGCCGACGAAGGCCCGTGCGGAGAGATTGATCAGGTGGGCGTCGACATTGACCGCGACCGTGGCGGGATCGGAGGAGACCGTGCCGCTGGAGGTCGTCACCTGGACTGTGTAGGCTCCAGCCTGATAGGTGCCGATACTTGGCATCGAGAGGGTGGAATTCGTGGCCCCTGCGATGTTCGCACCTTCAAACTGCCATTGGTATCCCGTGGCACCCGTGGCGATGACCGAGAGGGTCACGTTGGTTCCGGCACTTACACTCTGTGAGGAGGGCTGGATCTGCGGGGCGGAGAGACCCGCCCCGCTCGAATAGTTCATCGTGCCTCCGGAAAGAAGCGAGACGGTTCCGCTGATTGCAGCCGGCGCGCTGCCGATCTGGGGCGCTTGCACGGAGAAATCGTTGCCGGTCACCGTGCCGCTCACCGTGGCCCCCTGGCTCGTCTGAACGGAGAATGAGCCGTCGCCGTCCACGGTTCCAAGGCCTGCGGCAGGCGGCTGGTTCGGGACCAGGGCAAGGGTGAAGATCTCGTTCTGCGTGCCGACGATGGCGTAGGTCCCGCCGGCCGAATAGAGGCCGGCTAGGCTCGCCGAGGCGCCGGAGCTGGGGTCGACGACCGCCGAGAAGGAAAGGCCCAGTTCCTGAATCGTGCCGCTTAGGACTCCATTGGACAGGGTGCCGCTGAAGGTGAGCGTCTGCGCCGGCGTGCCGGGCGGGGGAATGGAGACGGTCTGGGCGCTAAATGAGCTGTTGGAGAGGGTGAAATTGAGGACGAAGGCGTCCTGGGCGCTCGCAATGTAGCCGATGAGGGTGCCGCTGCTTCCGGCGATGAATGCGGCGAGGTTGTTCCCGCTGGCCGCGGCCATGGAATTGCCGGTGCCAAACTGGCCGAAATAGAACTGCGGCAGGCTTGCCGAAGCCGTCTGGCTGACGCTGGGTGCCGCTGAATAGCTGGCATTGCCCGCCTGGCTCGCCTGCACGGTGACCGGGTTTGTGTCGAAGACGGTGAGCCAGTTGCCGGTGATGGAGGCGTTTCCGCTGATCAAGGTGAAAGTGACGGGTAGTCCGGAGGATGCCGTGGCATTGAGGGTATAGGGCGTATTGACCAGGAGCGCTGTTATGGGAGCGAACGCGATCGTCTGGGTGCCTTGGGAGACGGTGAGCGTCTGGGCCACGCTGGGCGCGGCGGAGTAGGTGGCATTTCCGGCCTGGCTCGCGGTGATGGTCGAAGTGCCGATGCCGACGACCGTCAGGGTGCTGCCGTTGATCGTGGCGACGCTTGTGTTGGAGCTCGCATAGGAGACCGGCAGGCCGGAGCTGGCGGTTGCGGCAAGAGTCAGGGGGTCCGCGCCCATCTTCATCGGCGAGAGCGCCGGGAATGTGATCGTCTGGGAGGCCAGGGAGGTCGTGCCGACGGTGAGGGTCTGGGAGACCGAGGTCGCCGCCAGGTAGTTTGCATTTCCGCTTTGGCTGGCGGTGATCGTGCTGGTCCCCTTTCCGACAATGGTCACCGTGCTCCCGCTGACGGTGGCCACGGCTTTGTTGGAACTCGTGTACGTGAGGGGCAGGCCGGAGCTCGCCGAAGCGCCCAGGGTGAAGGGGGCTGAACCGATGGCCTGGCTCGGGATCGCGTCAAAGGCGATCGTCTGGGATGCCTTGTTGACGGTCAGGCTCTGGGTGACGCTGGGTGCGGCGGAATAAGTCGAATTGCCGGCCTGGGTCGCGGTGATCGTCGTCGTTCCGACGCCGACAATGGTCGCCGTGCTTCCGCTGACGGTTGCGACACTCGTATACAGGACCGTGTACGAGACGGGAAGGCCGGAGCTTGAGGTGGCGCCGAGGGTGATGGGAGAGGCCCCATAGGTCACCGCCGGGATCGCGGGGAAGGTGATCGTCTGGGAGGCCAGGGTGACCTGGGTGACGGTGAGAGTCTGGGAAACCGATGTTGCGGCCTGGTAGTCCGCGTTTCCGGCCTGGCTCGCGGTGATCGTGCTGCTCCCCTTTCCGACGACGCTCACGGTGCCGCCGTTGACCGTGGCGACACTCGTATTGGAACTCGTATACGTCACGGGCAAACCGGAGCTGGCGGTGGCGCTCAGGATGAAGGGAGCCTCTCCGACGCTCTGGGTGGGAATCGCCCCAAAGGTGATCGTCTGGGTGGCCTTGGTGACCGTAAGGGTCTGGGTCACGCTGGTGGCGGCATTATAGTTCGCATTACCGGCCTGGCTCGCGGTGATGGTCGTGCTTCCCATTCCGACAATGGTCACCGTGCTGCCGTTGATGGTCGCAACGCTCGTATTGGAGCTTGTGTATGATACGGACATGCCGGCGCCTGCGGTGGCGGTCAGGTTGAAGGGGGCCGCGCCATACCCCACCGACGAGATCGCGGGGAACGTGATCGTCTGGGAGGCCTTGTTGACAGTCAGGGTCTGCGTGACACTCGTTGCGGCTCCGTAGTTGGTGTTGCCGGCCTGGCTCGCGGTGATGGTCGCAGTTCCTGCGCCTACAATGGTCACCGTGCTGCCAGCGATTGTCGCGACGCTCGTATTTGAGCTTGTGTACGAGACGGCCAATCCGGAGCTGGCCGTGGCGCCCAAGGCAAGGGGAGCCGCTCCAAACGTCACCGCTGATATCGCCGGGAATGTGATCGTTTGCGACTTGCTGTTGACGGTCAGGGTCTGCGTTACGCCCGTTGCGGCGGAGTAATTGGAATTGCCGGCCTGGTTGGCGGTGATGGTCGCGCTCCCCGCCCCGACGATGGTCACCGTGCTGCCGTTTACGGTCGCAACGCTTGAGTTCGAGCTTGTAAACGAAACGGCCAAACCGGAGGTGGCCGTTGCGCTCAGGGTAAGGGGAGCGGCGCCAAACGTCACCGCCGATATCGCGGAGAATGTGATCGTTTGCGGGGCCTTGTTGACGGTCAGGGTCTGCGCAACGCTGGTTGCGGCGGAGTAATAGGAATTACCGGCCTGACTTGCGGTAATGGTCGCGCTCCCCGCGCCGACGATGGTCACCGTGCTGCCGTTTACGGTCGCAACGCTCGTATTGGAGCTTGAATAGGAGACGTTCAAACCGGAGCTGGCCGTGGCGCTCAAAGTGATGGGAGAAGCGCCAAAGGTCACCGCCGATATCGCCGGGAATGTGATCGTTTGCGAGGCGCTGTTGACGGTCAGGGTCTGCGTAACGCTGGTTGCGGCGGCGTAGGTGGAATTGCCGCCCTGGCTCGCGGTGATGGTCGTGCTTCCGACGCCGACAATGGTCACCATGTTGCCAATGATAGTGGCGACGTTTGTATTGGAGCTTGTGTACGAGACGGTCAAACCGGAGGTGGACGTGGCGCCCAAGGCAAACGGAGCGGCGCCATAGGCCACAGAAGAGATCGCCGGGAATGTGATTGTCTGGGCGACCCCGGTGGCCGGTGTGACGGTCAAGGACTGGGGAACCGAAGTGGCAGCCAGATAATCTGCATTTCCGCTTTGGCTGGCGGTGATGGTCGTGTTCCCCGCGCCGACGATGGTCACCGTGCTTCCGCTGACGGTCGCCACGCCCGAATTTGAGCTCGCATAGGAAACCGGCAAGCCGGAGCTCGCGGTGGCGCCCAAGGCAAAGGGCGCTGCGCCGGGACTCTGATTGGGAATCGCGCCAAAGTTGATTGTCTGGGAGGCCTGGCTCACGGTGAGGGTCTGCGTCACGCTCGTTGCGGCCGAGTAGTCGGAGTTGCCGGCCTGGCTCGCGGTGATGGTCGCGCTGCCCGCGCCGACAATTGTGACCGTGCCGCCGCTGACGGTCGCGACGCTCGTATTGGAGCTTGAGTACGACACGGCCAATCCGGAGCTGGCTGTTGCGCCCAAGGTAAAGGGAGCTGCGCCATACTTCGCGGCCGCGATCGCGGGGAATGCAATCGTCTGGACGGCTTGGGTAACGGTCAGGGTCTGGCTTGCGTTGGGAGCGGCAGAGTAGATCGAATTGCCGGCCTGGCTGGCGGTGATGGTCGTGCTGCCGACTCCGACGATGGTGACCGTGCTGCCGCTGACGGTCGCGACACTGGTATTGGAGCTCGTGTACGAGACGGCCAAACCGGAGCTGGCCGCGGCGCTCAGATAGAATGGAGCCGCGCCATACGCCACAGGCGAAATTGAGGGAAAGTTGATCGCCTGGGCAGCCTGGGTAACCGTGAGGATCTGGCCCACGGAGGGAGCCGCGGAGTAACTGGAATTGCCGGCCTGGCTAGCGGTGATGGTCGTGCTTCCGACGCCGACGATGGTCACCGTGCTGCCGCTGACGGTTGCGACGCTCGTATTGGAACTCGAGTACGAGACGGACAGACCGGAGCTGGCCGTGGCGCTTAGATAGAATGGAGCCGCGCCATACGCCACAGGCGAAATTGAGGCAAAGTTGATCGCTTGGGCCGCCTGGGTGACGGTAAATACCTGGCCCACGGAGGGAGCGGCGGAATAACTGGAATTGCCGGCCTGGCTAGCGGTGATGGTCGTGCTTCCGACCCCGACGATGGTCACCGTGCTGCCGCTGACGGTAGCGACGCTCGTATTGGAGCTTGAGTATGAGACGGACAATCCGGAGCTGGCCGAGGCGTTAAGAGTAAAGGCGGCAGCGCCGTACGCCACCGAGGGAATCGACGAAAAGCTGATCGTTTGGGAGGCCTGGCTCACCGATAGCGTTTCGGCATTGCTGACCGGATTGGGGAGAAGACCGTTGGAGACGACGACCGTGTAGGATCCGGCGTTTGCCTCGGACACGTTGGTCACCGTGAGCGTCGCGGTGCTCGAGCCGTAGATGTTTCCCCCGTCGGTCAGATTGGATCCGTTCAGCTGCCACTGGTAGGAGGGAGGCGGAAGCCCGGTTGCCGCGACCGTGAAGGTCGCGGTGCCGCCGGCGGTCACCGCCTGGCTGGCGGCCGGCTGGGTGGTGATGGCCGGAGCGTTGGTGACGACGTTCGTGTAGCCCGAGTTGCCGTTGGAATTGTACGAACAGACGCGGTAGGCATAGATGACGCCATTGGACGTGCTTGTGTCCTGGTAGGTCGTTACGCTCGCGGGGACGGTGGCGATTTGGACAAATGCGCCGCCGGAGTCGGAGCGCTCGATCGAGAACCCCGTCTCATCGCCCGAGGTGTCGTTGTTCTGCCAATTGAGGGTGTACGAGGCGCGGGCGGCCGCCGCTTGGAAAAGCAGCGCCAGCAATGCGAATCGGACGCAGGGTCCGAGCCAGGCCATCGGCCTTGCAGTCGCGGAGGATTTGCCCGAAGGCCGGCTCATGACGCCCCGGATGGAGCGGGTCGGCCGGCGAAAGCCATCTTGCGGGGCGTTGAAGCTGGATTTGGTGAGTGCAATGCCATGATTCAGAAGCCGGACCCGGCTCTCCTAGAATCATAGCAGTCATCCACCCGCGCCCGCGCGGCCGCGGCCCGTTGCCGCGATAAATATTTGCAAAAAAAATGGGAGGAATCGGCGGGGAAACCCGCCAGAATCTTCCCGATGCACGGGCGCCCGGGCGCGAGCTAGGGGTTTTACCCTAAAAGATCAGGGCTTCGACGCGGGCATGCACCATTATGGCAAGTCCGCCGGCAGAGAACCGGACCGCGGGCCTATTTGAGCAGCTTCAGGATGCCCGCGATCGCGGCGAGCTGGGCGATCCAGAAGGCGAAATTCCAGCGGATGGTTCCCTTGATTTCGCCGATCAGCTCGGCGCGCAGCGATTGCAAGTCCGCTCGCACCTCCCCGCGCAACGCTTCAACCTTGAGTTCAAGGGCGTGGAGGTCGGACTTCGTGGCGAGCGCCGTGTCATGGAGGGAAAGTTCCGATTCCATGACCTGGAGGATAGCCCGGGCCTGGGCCGGCGGCAACTGGGATTTCTCCAATAGGTCGAGGCTGGAGGTCTTCATCGCGGCCTATAATGGCAAGGCCGCGGAGCTGCATTTGGCGCCGGGGTCGCCGGCATTGCGGCGATGAGAATGGGAATCAGCCGACGGCGAGCGTCTCAGGCGCCGGCTTCAGATTCTCCGACATGATCCCGAGGGCCCGCCTCAGGATCTGCTTTTCGCGCTCGAGCCTTTCGACTTCGGCGTGAAGCAGTTCATTCTCGGCCTTCAAACTGGCAACGCTCTGATCGGGCGCCGTTTCGCCTGACGGGCTCCGCCTCTCCTTCGCCCAATAGTAGAGGGTCGTCACGCTGATGTCCAAATCCCTGGCCACGGATTCGGCCGAGCGCCCGGTGGATCTCCAAATGCGCAATGCTTCGCGCCTGAAGGTTTCGTCGTACCTGCGGCGTCTGGTCTCGACCGTTGCGGCTTCAGCCCCGGACCCGAGCTGCCCGGCATCGTCAAAGGGTAATTGATTCAAGGGTGACGAACATGGCAGCTTATCGTGGGCCAGTTACCAGTTCTGGTAGTGAAACAGTTGTAACTAATTGTCCTATGAGACTATAAAATTGCCGAGTTAAATGCCGGTGATTGGCAGAATGTATCCAATCTGTAAATAAATTCGACAATTTGGTGACGGATTTGACAGTTCCTCCCGTGCATGCCCTCCATGATGGGAAGCAGATTCTCCGGCGACAGATTCGGATGAACGCGTTTTTCCACACCCGGGCGGATGGCGTGGCGAACCGATCCGCAGAAAGGATAATGGCACCCTAAACCGATTCTAATTTTTCCCCGCCGAGATGCGGCCCTGTCATTTCGCGATTCCATCCGGCTTCAATTTCCTTTTCTTTTGTATTGCCCGGCGGTTCGAAAGCCGGTATCCGATCGCACATGCTCGCAAGGCATCTTCTTCCGGCAGGGAAACTTGGAACATGGCTCGGGTCGCAGAAAGGCATGTTTTTACCCGAGGGGCCGGCAGGGGGCATGGATTGCCTCGATTTCAGGCCGGCAAGCTGATCTATTGAATCCGGTTTTCTAGCACCAAGATGCCAACGCAAAAACAAGAGCGAAGCCGCGAGTTTCTGGCTTATTCCCCGTCGTCCGCCCAGGCGGACCCCGTCTGCAATCCGGAGCCGGGGTCGAACGGCGGGCCGCTTTCGCTGTTCGACAAGGTCAAGAATTACAAGGAGGCCGACCGGGTCCGCGCATTCGGGCTGTACCCCTATTTTAGGACGATCTCCTCGGCCCAGGACAGCGAGGTCATCATCAAGGGCCGGAAGGTCCTGATGCTGGGTTCGAACAGCTATCTCGGCCTGACCAATCATCCGAAGATCAAGGAAGCCGCAATCGCCGCGATCAAGAAATACGGCACGGGCTGCGCGGGGTCGCGCTTCCTGAACGGTACCCTGGATATCCATTTGGAGCTGGAAGAGACCCTGGCGCGGCTGGTGAACAAGGAGGCCGCGCTGCTCTACAGCACGGGTTTCCAGGTCAACCTGGGCGTCATCAGCACCATGGTCGCCAAGGGAGAATTCGTCTTGGCCGACAAGTGCGACCACGCGAGCATTGTCGAGGGCTGCCGCCTCTCACCCGGACAGATCATTCGGTTCCCGCACAAGGACATGGAGGCACTGGAACGCCGCCTCCAGCAGATCCCCCATTCGGCGGGCAAGCTCATTGTCGTCGACGGGGTTTTCAGCATGGAGGGCGACATCATCCAGCTTCCGGAATTGTGCCGTCTGGCCAATCAATACGGCGCGGCGGTGATGGTCGACGATGCCCATGCAATCGGGGTGATCGGGGAACACGGCGCGGGCACCGCGAGCCATTTCGGACTGACCGATCAGGTGCAGCTCATCATGGGCACCTTCAGCAAGTCGCTGGCGAGCCTTGGAGGGTTTATCGCGGCGGATGCCCAGACGATCGATTTCCTAAAGCACAATTCGCGGCCGCTGATCTTCAGCGCGAGCATGAGCCCCGCTAATGCGGCCGCGGTCATCGCCGCTCTGAAGATCATGGCTTCAGAGCCCGAGCGCATCGCCCAGCTCTGGCATAATGCCGAAATGTTGAAGCAGGGCCTGGTTTCCCTGGGCTTCGATCTCGGGGCCTCCGCGACGCCGATCATTCCAGTCTACTGCCGGGACACGGTGCTGGCTTTCCGGTTCTCCAGGCGGTTGGAGGAGGAAGGCGTCTTCGTCAATCCGGTCGTGTCGCCGGGAGTGCCGCCGGGCGAGGAGCTATTGCGCGTTAGCCTCATGGCCACGCATACGGACAAGCAGATCGATTTCGCCCTGGATATATTTGGCAGGGTGGGCAAAGAGCTCGGTCTGGTGTGAACCCGGTCGAGCCGCACCCGGAATCCGATTTCGGCCCATTGCGGCGGACCCCCGCCACCCGATGAAGGTCCTGGTCACAGGGGCGAGCGGTTTTGTCGGAAGCGCAGTCGTCGAGAGCCTGCTCTTGCGGGGAATTTCGACCTCCGTCCTTCTGCGTCCCAAAAGCGACCGGCGATTCATCGCGGGCAGTTTGCCCGAAATAGAATTGCGAACGGGCTCGATCGGCGATCCGGAAAGCCTGGGTGCGGCGATGCGCGATGCGACCCATGTCGTGCACTGCGCGGGATGCACCAAGGCGCTTCGGATTCCGGAGTTTTACGAGGTCAACCAGCTCGGGACGCGGAATGTCGTGGAGGCGGCCAACCGCCAGGAGGGGCGGATCCAGCGGCTCATCCATGTTTCCAGCCAGGCGGCGGGCGGGCCGGCCCCTGCGGAAAAGCCAGCGCTCGAAAGCGACGCGCCGCATCCGGTCTCCGAGTATGGGAAAAGCAAGCTGGCCGGCGAGGAGGAGGTCCGGAAATCGTGCCTGGCGGACTATGTGATCCTGCGACCCTCCGCCGTTTACGGGCCGCGCGACACCGCATTCTTGCCCTTGTTCAAGGCGATCAAGATGCACGTGGAGCCCCGAATCGGCGGAGGCCGGATGCCGCTGAGCCTTGTGTTTGTGAAGGATCTGGCCGAGGCGATCGCGGGCTGCCTGACGCATCCGTCCCCCGGCAGAAAGACGTTTTACGTCGCCTCGCCCGAAACCGGGACGCCGGGCCGGATGGCCCGTGAAATCGCCTCGCAACTGAAGGCGTGGACCCTTCCGGTGCCCGTGCCGACCGCCGCGATGTGGCCCCTGTGTGCCCTGCAGGAGGTCGTCTCAAAGGTGAGCGGCAGGCCAAACGTGCTGAGCCGGCAAAAGTATCCCGAGCTCCGGGCCCCGGGATGGGTGTGCGATCCGGGGCGCCTGCGGGAGGTCTTGGGGATTTGCTGCGAAACCACCCTGAAGGATGGAATCGCCGAAACGCTGGCCTGGTACCTCCGGCAGGGATGGCTATGACGGACAGGGGGCGGTACACGTTCGTCGATTACGCCACCCAGGGCTACCTGGCCCTGGTGGGCTTGATCATCCTCTTCTGGCATGGCCGCATTGGGAGGTATTGGCCGCTTTACCTGGCTGCGCACGCGGCGGGGATGGTGCTCATTCATGCGCTGATCCGAATCCAGGCGGCCCGCCCGGGTTTTCGCGCGCTCGAGTTCGTTCGACACTTCTATCCGGTGCTCCTCTACGGCGCATTCTACTGCGAGACCGGGGAATTGAACCATCTGGTTTTCCCGGGATTTCTGGATCCGGGCTTGATCCGGCTGGAAGCCCGCATTTTCGGCCTGCAGCCCAGCCTCGCATTCATGGATCGACTGCCCTACCCCGCGATCAGCGAGCTTTTTTACGCCGCCTATTTCTCGTACTACGTGATGATCGGGGGCGTGGGCCTGGCCCTCTTTATCCGAAACCGGATCCAGTTCTTCCACTATGTCTCGGTGATCTCGTTCGTTTTCTACGTTTGCTACCTGATCTTCATTTTCACCCCGGTCATCGGGCCCCCGATTTTCTTTCCGCAATTCGGAATCCATCCGCTGCCGGCCGACATTTCACCGGCGATTCCGCCGGTCTATCCCGCCGCGGTCCAGGCCGGGCCTTTTTTCAGGATCATGGCCTGGATTTACCAGCGGTTCGAATCGCCCGGGGCCTCGTTTCCCAGCAGTCATGTCACGATCGCGATCGCGACGGTTTATTTCTCATTCCTGTACCTGCGGCGGATCCGGTGGATTCACTTTGGCGTGATGCTCCTTCTCTGCGCGGCGACGGTCTACTGCCGGTACCACTATGTCGTGGATGTCGCAGCCGGAGCCTTGGCGGCGGCGATGCTGATCCCCCTGGGCAACCGGCTCTACTTCAGATTTGCAAGGCCTTCCGGTCAAACCGCCCGCTCGTACAGCCGGTAGGTCTTGTAGACCGTGGCCCCGAAGGTTTCCAACAGCCGGCGCATCATCACATTGTCCTCAAGGATCCAGGAGGCCTCGGCATGGGTGAATCCGGCCTTGGCTCCAGCCTTGAAGCCCTCCGTCAGCATCACGGCCTCGATTCCGCGATTCCGGAATTTCTCCTTCACTCCGAGCGTGATGCAGCGGCACCAAGGCGGCTGCTTCCAGCCCAGGACATAGGGAATGAAGCCGAGCAGCTTGGGCGTCAGCAGGCGCCCGCGGAGGGGCTTCAGCGCCGCATTGAAGTCCGGCAGCGCAAGCAGGAACCCCACGGCCTCCGTCGGGGTCTCCGCCACCCAGAGCAGGTTTTCGAGCAGGAGCGGCTTCAGCCGCTCCGCCATGAAATCGATCTCGGCGTCGGTCATCGGGACAAAGCCCCAGTTGTCCTGCCAGGCGGCGTTGTACACCTCCTTGACCTTTCCCAGGTCCCGCACGAGCGTGCTCTTGCGGATCGGAGTGAAGGTCACTTCCGGGATCCGCCGTTTGGTCGCATCCGCAATGCGGGAGAGCCGGTCGAGCGGGCTTTTGGCAACCTCCATCTGGTAGGCAAGCAAGTCCTTGGCCTTTCGGAAACCCTCCGCGTTCACGAGGTCGACGTAATAACGCGGGTTATAGGTCATCATGAAGATCGGCGAGGAGTCGAAGCCGTCGATCAGCAGGCCGCACTCGTCGTTCGTCGTCGGATTCATTGGCCCCAGCAGGCGCTTCATCCCCCTGCCCTTCGCCCACTCGTTGACCGCTTGAAACAGCCGGCGGCTCGCCTCCCCGTCGTTCACGCACTCGAAAAACCCGAAGAATGCGGCGCTGTCCTTTTGGACGCTGTTGTGGGTCTGGTCGATGATCCCCGCGATGCGCCCCACGTCCTTCCCGTCGCGGGTGGCGACCCAAAGGGCCATCTCCGCGTGCTGGAAAAGGGGGTTCTCATCGGTGAACACCTTCTTCAAGTCCATCAGAAGAGGGGCCACCCAAAGCGGGTCGTTGCGGTAGATGGCGTAGCTCACCTCCAGGAAACGGGCCACATTCTTCGGGTTGCGCGGCAACGGTACAATTTGAATCGGGTTGGCGGTCATGGATTCGGTCAGGGAATCGGTTCAGTTCCAGACTCCATGGAGAGGAGATGGCCGGTCTCAATGGGTCGGGAGTTCCGCATTAACGTTTGAGGGGTCGGCCGGGGCAAGGCAAGCTCGGGGCTCTCCTGGCCAAAACGTGCCAACACCCCTGACTGGACAGCCTCCTCTAATTGCGCTCGGATCGCCTGTTTGAGCTCCGGACTCCGCGAAAGCAAAAGATATTGAAAATCCATTTCATCTATAATCCCCGGTCGGGGCCCCGACGCCGGAATTCGAATCTGCTTTCCCTTTTGCGCGATTTCATCGCCGGCCAGTCCGACGCCCGGTTGCTCGTCACGGATGGCCCGGGCCATGCCACCGATCTTGCCCGCGAGGCCGTGGCGGCGGGCTGCGAGCGGGTCGTGGCCGTGGGCGGAGACGGCACCATGAACGAGGTCGCCCAGGCGCTGGTCGGCGGCCCCGTGGCGCTTGCCCTGGTGCCCTGCGGCTCGGGCAACGGCCTTGCCCGTTACCTGGGCATACCCGGCTCCCCCATTTCGGCCCTGAAGCTCGCCGGGGATGCCCGCGCCCGAATCTCGCCCATCGATACGGGCGCGGCCAATGGCCGGCTTTTCGTGAACCTGATGGGCCTCGGTTTCGACGCCGAGATCAGCCGGCGCTTCCATACCCTCTCCGGGCGCGGGTTGTCCGGCTATGTCGGCGCGGGTTACGCCGCATTTTACGGACAGCCGAACGAGCGGTGCGTCATCACTAGCGGCCTCGATCGCCTCACGGTCGAGATCCTGCTGATCACGGTCGCCAATTCCGATCAATATGGCCACGGGGCAATCATCGCCCCGGGCGCCCGGGTCGACGACGGCATGCTGGATCTTGTGGCTGTGGCGCCGGTCGGGCTCATCCGCGGGTCCGTCCTCGCTGCGAGAATGTTCTTAGGCGGAATTAGGCACAGCTCATCGATCAAGCGCCTGCGCGGAGCCCGTTTCGTCATCGAGCGCAAGGCGCCCGGGCTGATCCACACGGACGGAGAATGCCATTCCGAGGGAGCGACCGTTGAGATCGCTGTCAAGCCGGGCAGCCTGCGGGTGGTGGTGCCGGCGGATGCGCCGCTGAGCCCCACAAAGGAGGCCTCATATGCCGGCTAGTTCTGAAAAATGGGCGTCGGCGGCCTCGATATCGGCGCCATGATGCCTGGCGCACGCGGCAATCAGGATATCCGTCGTCGGCGCGGTGAGACCGGCGGCGCGGGCGCGGCGGGCGAAATCGAAGGCCTGATCCCAGACCGCCGCGCTCATATCAAGCTCCGGCACCGTTCGCTCCAACTCCCGCAAGACCTTCTTTTCATAGGCGCCTCGGGCACCGTTCCACAGCTCCAGGCGGACCATCGGCACAAGGCGGGCCTCCCCGTTCCTCAAATGGCCGATGACCCGCTCTCTCACTTCGCCCCGTCCGGATTCCCGGAGCATTTCAATCCAGGAAGAGGTATCAACCACGACCATGGCGATCCCCCTCCTTTCGCATTAACTTGAGATCGTCGCGGGTCATGAAGTCCTTGAAAGTGCCGGCATACTTTTCGAGCGCCGCCATGCGCTGGCGCCGGTTGAATTCGTCGACGGCCCGGGATATGGCGGCGCGCTTCGTTTCGGCGCCTGTGAAACGCATCAGATCCGCCAGCGCCTCCTCCGGAATATCCACAGTGGTTTTCATGCTTCCATTTGGCATATGTTTGGCATCTTAATCAAGCTAATATGGAATCCTAAATTAGAGGCGAATGCTTCCGGCGTTGGGCCGCCTTTTCCTCTTGCCGGGGGAATTTCGTTGCCGCGTAATGGCGGCGGAAGCAAGACGCCAGGGTAGCTCAGTGGTAGAGCAGAGGACTCATAAGCCTTTGGTCGCGGGTTCAACCCCCGCCCCTGGCACCATTCGGAGGAAATGATTTACTTGTGGTCGCGGGGAAATTAAGGCGATTTTAGGGTTGCCCATTCCCATGCCCAATCCCCGCTTTTGCCTGCTCCTCCTTGCCAGCCTCGGCGCCCTGGCCGGCTGCATCGCCTCCGGAGACTTTGTCGTCGACGAGCCCATCGCGGGCGGGGGCACGGTGCGTCTCGAGCTCGGAAAGTCGGGAATGCTTCCTGGGGAGAACGACGATTTCAAGATCGGCAGCGCGCTTTTGGTTTTCGACCCCGCGACAAAGAAGGGAACCTATAACTTTGCATTCCAGGCAAAGCGCGGGGTCGCGCCGGTGAGGCTGAAGGTGGACGACGTCACCGACGAGGCGGCGGTGCCCCTGTTTCAGTCCGACCAGGTCAAGCTGCAAAACGGCGTCTGGGCGGGAAAGGGCAAGCCATTCACGCCCGACGAGCAGAATTCAAGATGGCTCTTCCAGCTGGAGACCAACATCCGGGTGTACCGGTTCACCTTCACGATGCCGGACGGCCAAAATGAGATCGTTTACCAGGGATACAATTATCCCGCATTCATAAAGGATCTCGTTCGGAAGACCCTGGAAATGCCCGCGCCGGGGGCCGCACCGGCGGCCCCGTCCGCAACCGCGCGCTGAGACCCTTTTCCCCGATCGCATCAACCCCACAATCCAAATGTCCCGCATCCGAACCCAACTGGCGGCTTTCGTTCTGGCCGCCCTGACCCCGATCATCGGAGCCCGCGCATTCGCGGCGGACAACGACTCCCCCATGAAGCCCACCCGCATTGAAAAGCTGCCCTTTGGCTCCGTCGACGGCAAGGCCGTCGACCAGTACATCCTCAGGAACGCCAACGGCGTCACGGTCAAGATCATGACCCGCGGCGCCACGGTCACGTCGATCGAAGTGCCCGATCGGCAGGGAAAACTGGACGACGTTGTCCTCGGATTTGATAATCTCAAGGGCTACCAGGATACGGTCCCCTACTTCGGCGCCATCGTGGGGCGCGTCGGCAACCGGATCGCCAAGGGACGCTTCACCCTGGACGGCAAAACCTACCAGCTCGCCGTCAACAACGGCCCGAACCACCTCCACGGGGGAATCAAGGGATTCGACAAGGTGGTCTGGGACGCCGAGGAGGTTCCGGCGAAGAACGGCTCTGCGGTTAAATTCAGCTACCTGAGCAAGGACGGGGAAGAGGGATACCCGGGCAATTGCCGGGTCGAGGTGACCTACACCCTGGGCGACGACAACTCGCTCAAGCTCGATTATTTCGTGACGACGGACGCGGACACGCCCGTCAACGTGACCAATCACAGCTACTTCAACCTGGACGGGCCGGAGAACGGCAGCATCCTGGATGAGCTGCTGACGATCAACGCCGACCGGTACACCCCGGTGGATTCCACCCTGATTCCGACGGGCGAACTGGCGCCGGTGGCCGGGACCCCGATGGATTTCAGGAAGCCGACGCCGATCGGCGCCCGCCTGCAGCAGGTGGGCGGCAACCCGACGGGATACGACCATAACTTCGTCGTCAACGGAGGCGGCGGAAAACTGACGTTCGTGGCGCGGGTGAGCGGACCCAAGTCCGGGCGGATCATGGAGGTGTACAGCACCGAACCCGGCGTCCAGTTTTACAGCGGCAATTTCCTCGACGGCACCTTTGTCGGAAAGAAGGGGGTGGCGTACAAGCAGTACTGCGCGTTCTGCCTCGAGACCCAGCACTTCCCCGATTCGGTCAATCAGCCGAACTTCCCCTCGTACGTCCTGAAGGCGGGCGGCACGTACAAATCGACGACCGTCTTCAAGTTCTCGGCCAAGTAGGAGGGGCGGCCCGGAGGATCAGTCCTCCGGTAGGGGCTGGTTCCGGGACTCCGGAAGGAACGGGAGAACGACGATCCCGATCAGGAGAACCAGGCTCACCCACATTCCCGCGGTGCGGAACCCCTCGATGTCGCCCCCGAGGGCCTTCGTGAGCCTGCCGATCGTGAATGGGGCGCTGGCGGCCGCAAGGCGGCCGAAGTTGTAGCAGAAGCTCGTGCCCGTGCTCCGGAGGCTCGTCGGGAAGAGCTCGGGCAGGTAAATCGCATAGACCGAGAACACACCGAGCTGGCCGAATCCCATGATCGGAAGCATCCAGAAGATCTGGCTGAAATCCCGGAGATAGCGAAAGACGAGCAACGTGGACAGGAAGGAGAGGAGGAGCGCCACGGCGAGGGCCGGGCGGCGCCCCCAGGACTGCGCGAGGCGGGCCATCGTCATCATGCCGCAGAATCCGCCGATGTTTTGCATGAGCAGGCCAACGGAGCTCCAATAGGCCTTCTTGCTGGCGAGGGCATCGGCCGATAGATGGGACTGCGCCAGGTGGCCTGCCACGATCGAGCGGACGATCTGCGGATGGAAGTTGCCCAGGCCCCAAAGGCCGATGATCCCGGCGCAGCAAAAAACGAGGCCCAGCCAGGCGTGCCTGGACCACCGGGGATTCATGAGAAGATTCGCATAGGAGCCGAACTTGACCCCCCGTCTGGCTCCCTCGGCCCGCGCCCGGACCCATTTATCGGGCTCCGGAAGCCGGCGGATCAGGAATATGCAAAGGAATGCCGGCACGGCGCCGACGAGAAACAGCATTTGCCAGGGTTTCAGGCCAAACGGAAGAAGGCTCGCCGCGGCGAGGAGCCCGATCCCCATCCCGATCAGGGCCGCAAGGATGTTCCCGCAGGTCGAAAGCGACTGGAGGAGGCCGAGGGCCGGGGCCCGGGCCTCGTCCGAAATGCTGTCTGCGACGAGCGCCACGGCCAGTCCGAAGACCCCGCCGACGCCGAGCCCGGTGAAAAGCAGGCAGGCGCAGAATTGCCAATAGCTTGAAACGAACGCGCTTGCGCCCGTTCCAACCGAATAAATGAGGAGCGTGATGGCGAGAATCCGGGCGCGGCCGAAACGGTCGCCGAGAGCCCCAAAGATCAGGCCGCCGATCGCCCAGCCGATCAGGAGAAACGAGGTCGTATAGGACGCAAACTCGGTCGCCTTCGCGGGATTGGAGAGCAGCTGCTCGACCGCCCCGTCGCGGCCGAGGTTGAACATCTGCTGGTCCAGGGTATCGAAAAACCAGGCGAGCGAGGCCGCGACGAAAACGAACCAATGGTGGCGGGTGAAGGTTCGCCACCAGGGCGGGGATTCAGGAGGCATGCTTGGATGGAGGCGAAACGCGCCGGAGGTTCGGGACGCTCTCCGGATCCCCGATCAATGCCCCTTGACGGGCGAGGCCCCGACGAGCCCCTCGGACTTGCTCAGGGCCGGCCAGGAGTAGGCGTAAAGGGCCACGATCCCGAAGCATACGAGGGGAACGATGAATCCCCGGGACATTCCGTGCCTGTCGGCGATGTATCCCATGAGCTTGGGCAGGATCGCCCCGCCCATGATCGCCATGACGATGAAGGAAGAGGCCCTCTTGGCTCGGGCGCCCAGGCCGAAGATGCCCAGGGCGAAAATCGTCGGAAACATGACCGACATGAAGAAGTAGCTCAGGAACACGCAGACGACCGAGAGCCAGCCGAGCTTGAGGAAGATGAGGAGGCAAACGACCACATTGATGACGCCGTAGAGGCCGAGAACCTTGTGCGCGGAGAACTTTCCGAGGATGAGGGCGCCGGAGAAGCGGCCCGCGAGAAAGAAGCCATAGCCGAGCGATGCCAGACCCGCGGCGCCCGCATCGCTGAAATGGGTCGCGCCGTTTTGGACGGCAAACCAGGAGCTGAACGAGCCGTGGACCAGGGACGACGGGAGGGCTGGGACCTCGGAGGTCATGTAATTGATCAGGAAACTGAAGATTCCCGACTGGCCCGCGACGTAGAAGAACTGGGCGAGTGTCGCCGAAGTGAAGTGGGGATGCGTCCAGATGCTGTGATGCGAGACCTTCCTGGTGACCGGGGCGAGAACCGCGGCGGCGATCACAATTGCGACCGCCCCTCCGACGCCGATCGTCCGCCAGAGCGCCGCCTCGCCCATCCCGAAGGTCCCCAGGATCACCCAGCAGATCATTCCGCAAGCGCCCACGAGGACGATCGAATTGACCAGGAGCAGGAAATAGCACAGGGGGCGGTTCACTTCCCTGTCCGGGGTCTTCGCCGCCCCGTTGTCCGGATCCTCGTCATCCAGATGGTATTCGTCCTGCATCTTGACGTCCGGCACGTCGACGAAGAAGAAAGTGGCGGCGAGCAGGACGACGACGACGCCAACCAGGGCGTAGGGTATCCAGAGGGTCTGGCTGCCCGTGCTCTCGCCGGATGCGTTCACCGAATAAAAAAAGGTGGCGCCCGCGATCGGCCCGAAGATCCAGCCGGCCCCGTTGCACGACTGGGCGAGATTGATTCGGAATGCCCCGTACCGCTTGTCGCCGAGGACCGTCGTGAATGGATTGGCGATCGTCTCAAGAAAGGTGAGGCCCGAGGCGATCAGGCAGACCCCGAGGAGGAAGGCCCAGAATGCGGCGATGTGGGTCGCCGGAATGAACCAGAAGCCGCCCAGGGCGACGATCAACAGCCCCATGATCAGGCCGCCCTTGTAGCCGAGCTTTGTCGCAAGCCAGCCGGCAGGAAACGACATCAAGAAATAGCCGAGGTAGTGGGCGAACTGCACCCACGCGGACTGGGCGAGGCTCAGGTGCAGCACCTCCTGGAAGTGCTTGTCCATCGTGTCGATCATCCCGTTGCAGAATCCCCAAAGGAGGAAAAGCGAGGATACGAGGCAGAAGATGAAGAGATAGTTCCTGCCGTCGGCGCCGCGGAAGACGCCCGATTTCACAGGGGCCGAGGATGGGGGAATTGCTGGAGGGGTTGTCGAAGGCATGGGGGAAATTCTTCCCGCAACGGGAATTGCGAGGCCGTGCTGAGGGTAAACGATCGCCTCAAATTTTTACGGGGCGGCCGGCGATTTCAACGACAATAACGACGAATGGACAATATGCGCCGGATGGCCTATGACCCGCCAACCCATGCTCTTCTGGCTCAAAAAATCGATCGCGTACTGGCTGATGCCCTTTCCGGTGTGCCTTGTCCTGATCGTGGCGGCGTGGCTCCTGCTCCGCTCGGAGAAGAGGGCGCGGGTGGGACGCAGGCTCCTGGCGGCCGCGGCGGCGATACTGCTCCTGCTTGGAAACGCGACCGTCAGCACGTGGCTCGTTCGCCCGCTCGAAACGGTTTATCCGGCGATTCCGGAAATCGGGTCCGCGGATCCGGTCCCGCCGGAATTGGAGGCCTGCAAGTTTGTCGTCGTGCTGGGCGGTGGCTTCGGAGACACGGCGGGGCTTAGCGCCACGAACCAGCTCTCGGCCTCCGCGCTCGCCAGGATCGTCGAAGCGGTGCGGCTTCTGCGCGTCCTGCCGGGCGCCGGGTTGATCGTAAGCGGCCCGGCGGAGGAGGCCCGGCCAAGCCTCGCCTCCGTCCTGGCCCAGGCCGCCGTTTCCCTGGGCATCGAGCGGGACCGGATCATCCTGATCGATACCGCGCGGGACACCGAGGACGAGTCAAACGCGGTGAAGGCGATCGCGGGGGAGTCCCGCGTCGCCCTGGTCACCTCGGCCTGGCACATGCCCCGGGCCGCGGCGCTCTTCCGGGAGGCGCGGGTCGAGGCCCTCCCCTGCCCGGCGGATTTTTCGGCAAGGCCGAATCCGGAGTTCAGCCTCAGGGACCTCGGCTGGGACGTCGAGTCGCTCGAGCGCAGCACCTACGCCATTCACGAACGGCTCGGCATCCTCTGGCTGCTGATCAGGGGCAAGGGGTGATGGGTTTCGAATCGCCAACGCCTTCCCGATCATGCAACAATCGGGAGCCATGTTTTCCCTGAAGAAGCTCCTGGGCAAGGATGAGCGATTCTTCGATTTGCTGGAGGCGGGCGCGGAGGAGGCCCGGGCCAGCGTCGAACTCCTGAGCCGGTACCTGCAAAGCCTGGCGGGAGGCGGGATTCCGCCGAACGTCGATGACTTCATGCACACGCGGAGGAAGGAGAAGCGAATCCGGCACGATTTGACGGCGGCCCTGAGCCGGACGTTCGTCACGCCGATCGACCGGGAGGACCTCGAGGCGCTTTCGTTCGCCCTTTACCGGATTCCGAAGCAGGTCGAAAAGATCGTCGAGCGGATATCGATCTGCCCCTACCCGGTCGCCTATGGGGGCTTTCGCCGCCAGGCCGAGCTCATGCTCCAGGCGGCCGACGCGCTCGCCCTCATGGTGAAGCAGCTCCGGGTGGGCGCGAACATGGTGAAGATCAGCGCGGCCAACGACCGCCTTCAGTTCGCCGAGTCGGAGGCGGACAACGTCATGCTGGACGCCCTGAAGGAGCTCTACCACGGGCCGACCGACGCGAAGGAACTGTTCATCCTGCAGGAGATTTACAAGATGATCGAGCAGGCGGTCGACCGCTGCCGGAACGCCGGAAACGTGGTCGTCCAGATCGCGCTCAAGAATTCCTGACCCGCCGCGCATGACGCTCTTCCTGCTCGTGCTGCTCGCGGCGCTCGCCTTCGAGTACATCAACGGGTTGCATGACACGGCCAACGTGATCGCCACGGTGGTCTCGACCAAGGTGCTGACGCCGCGCCTGGCCATCCTCTGGGCGGCGATGTGGAACCTGGCCGGAGCATTCGCAGGCACGGCCGTGGCAACGACGATCGGCACGGGCATCGTCGATTCGAAGGTGGTTTCGATGTCCACGGTGCTGGGCGCCCTTTTGGGCGCCATCATCTGGGACCTGATCACCTGGTGGCTCGGGCTTCCGTCGAGTTCGAGCCACGCCCTGATCGGGGGCCTGTGCGGCGCGGCCCTTGCGAGTTCCGGCGGAAGATGGGGGGTCCTCAGGTGGTCGAGCGGGCTATGGCCAAAGGTCGTTTTCCCGATGTTCGCCTCCCCGATCCTCGGCTTCCTGGGCGGATTCGTCCTGATGGCCATCCTGACGGCGGCCCTGCAGCGGGCAAGGCCGCGCATCGTGTCGAAGTGGTTCCGCTGGCTGCAGTTGGGCAGCTCCGGGTTCATGGGCTGGAGCCACGGCTCGAACGACGCCCAAAAGACGATGGGAATCATCACCCTGGCCCTTTTCACCGGGACTCAGGCCGGCGCATTCAATGCCCTGCCGTCCTGGACGGGATTCCTGCGGGTGAGCGAATTCAAGACGGTTCCCACCTGGGTGATCTTCGTTTGCGCGGCGACCATGGCCGCGGGCACCACGGCCGGCGGCTGGCGCATCATCCGCACGATGGGGCAGAGGATCGTGAAGCTGCAGCCGATCCACGGTTTTGCCGCCGAGGCGACCGCCTCCATCGTCATCTCCACCGCATCCAGGTTCGGCGTGCCGGTGTCGACGACCCACGTCATAGCCTCGTCCATCATGGGGGTCGGTGCGACCCGGCGGGTGAGCGCGGTAAAGTGGGGAATCGTGGAGCGGATCGTCTGGGCCTGGGTCCTGACGCTCCCGGTCGCGGGCCTGCTCGGATTTTTCTTTGCCAGGCTCTTCCGGCTACTTTGAGGGCTGGTGAAGGGTGAAGTGGAATGTGGTACCCTCCTCCGGGCCGCTTTCGACGCGCACCTCGCCCCCGTGGGCCTGGACGACGTGCTTGACGATGGCCAGGCCGAGGCCGGTCCCGCCCTGCTCGCGGGAGCGGGCCTTGTCCACCCGGTAAAACCGTTCGAAGATTCGCGACAGGGCCTCGGGGGGAATTCCGGGGCCGTCGTCCCGGATCCCGACTTCAACCATTTCATTCGGGAGAGCCCGGGCAGAAACGAGGGTCCTGCCCTCGGTCCGGCCGTACTTGATCGCATTGTCCACGAGGTTTGAAAGCACCTGGCGAAGCCGTTCCGGGTCGGCCCGGGCGACCAGGGCCTGGGGGACGTCATTGACAAGGCTCGTTCCCCTGCGCCGCGCCCGTTCGGAGAAATCGTCGAGCACCTCCTGGACCGCAGGGCGGAGGGCGAGCGGCTGCAATTGAAGCCGCATCCTCCCGGAATCGAGGGTCGAAAGAAGCAGGAGGTCGTCGATGAGGAGGGTCAGCCGGTTGGCGTGGCGGTCGATGATCTCCAGAAACCGGCCGAGGGCCGCGGGGTCCTCCCTGCCGCCGTCGAGGAGGGTCTCCACGGCGCTTTTGATGAGGGAAAGCGGCGTGCGCAGCTCGTGGCTCACATTGGCGACAAACTCCTGGCGCACGGCCTCGAGCTCCCGAAGGCGCGTCAGGTCGTGGAAGACGAGAATCGCCCCGTCGTGCCCGCCGGACCGGTCCCGGAGGGCCAGGGCGTTGATCTGGAGGAAGCGCGGCGCCCCCACGCCGTCGATCCTAAGGTCGTGCCCCAGGACTTCCGACTCCCGGTCCAGCCGGGCGGCCACGGCGGCCACCTCGTGGTGCCTTACGGTCTCCAGAAGCGTCCGGCCGGTCGCCGGCGGCGTGAATCCAAAAAGGGTTCCGGCGGCCTGGTTGGCCAGGCGGATGCCGCCACTCGCATCGACGACGATGAGCCCCTCGACCATCCGGTTGAAGAGGGCCGCGGTCCGCTGGGTCTGCTCGCGCAGCTCGGCATCCCGCTGCGCGCGCTGGCGGACGATCGCCTCCTGGTGGCGCGCTTCGGCGGCGAGGCCGCGCTTCCATTCCCGCCGCCAGCCGAAGGCTGCGGCCGCCGCGAGGGCCACGAGGGCTGCGATCAGGAAGCTCACACTTCGCCTGAAAACCGGTAACCGACGCCGCGCACCGTCTCCAGATAGCGCGAGGCCGGGCCGAGCTTCTCGCGCAAACGGCGCATGTGGGTATCGACCGTCCGGCTGTCGATCGGGTTCTCGTAGCCCCACACGTCCTGGAGAAGGCGGTCGCGGGATTGGACGCGGCCCCGGCGCCTGGCCAGGATTTCGAGGAGGTTGAATTCGGTGACGGTCAAGGTGATGGCCTCCCCCGAGACCTGGACGATGTGGCGCGGAACGTCGATGTCGATCTCGCCCAGCCGAAGGTGGGCGCCCGCCTCATCGGGGGACTGCGTGCGATTCAGGAGCTTGCGGATGCGGAGGACGAGTTCGCGCGGGCTGAACGGCTTGGTCACGTAGTCGTCCGCGCCCAGTTCCAGGCCGAGGACGCGGTCCATTTCCGCGGCCCGGGCCGTAAGCATGAGGATCGGAAGGCTTGCGGTGGCCGGATCGCGCCGGAGGATCTTGCACACCTCCAGGCCGTCGACCTCGGGAAGCATGAGATCGAGCACCATGAGGTCGGGGCGCTCGTTGCGGGCGGCGGTCAGTGCGCGCGCACCGTCCTTCGCAAAAATGGGTGCAAAACCCGCCTCGCGCAGCTTGAATCCGAGCACCTCGAGCGCATCCGTTTCATCGTCAACGATCAGGATTTTCGGCTTCATTCGATTTGTGGACGGAATGGCGGATATCCACGGCCTCGTAGAGATACACCACCTCCTCGGCGATATTCGTCGCGTGGTCGGCGATCCTTTCAAGGGTTTTCGATATGGTCATCAGATTGAGGCATCGGGTGATCGTCGAGGGGCGCTCCACCATAAAGCTCGCCAGCTCGCGGTGCAGCTGGCGGTTGAGGTTGTCGACGTCTGGGTCGCGGGGGATGACGGTGCGGGCCCTTTCGGGCTCCCGGTTGATGAAGGCCGTGATCGCATCGCGCAGCATTTCAAGCGACATCGTGCACATCCGGGGGATGTCGACGTAGGCCTTGAGCTGGGGCTCGGCTCCGAGGTCGATCGACCGGCGGGCGATCGTGACCGCCGAATCGCCGATCCGCTCGAGGTTGAGCGAGATCTTCATCGCAACCGCCGTCAGGCGAAGATCCGTCGCAAGCGGCGCCTTCGCCAGGAGGCGGATCGCGATGTCGTCGATCTTGACCTCCAGCTCGTCGAGGGTGTTGTCGCCCTCGATCACCTGGCGGGCGATCGAGTCGTTGCGCTCGACCAGGGCGCGAATGCTCCTGGCGACCGCCGATTCGGCGTAGCTCGCCATCGACAGGAGGGTCTCCTTGAGGCTCTCCAGCTCTTCGTTGTAATGGGTCATGGGGAAGTCATCCGAACCGGCCGAGGACGTACGCCTCGGTCTGCGGATTGGCGGGGTTTGTAAACAGTTTGCCCGTGTCGTCGAACTCGATCAGGCGCCCGAGGTAGAAGAACGCCGTCTTGTCCGAGCTGCGGGCGGCCTGCTGCATGTTGTGCGTGACGATCACCACCGTGAATTTCTCGCGCAGGAGCTGGATCAGCTCCTCGATCTTCGAGGTCGCGAGCGGGTCCAGGGCCGAACAGGGTTCGTCCATCAGGAGAACCTCGGGCTGGACGGCCAGGGCCCTGGCGATGCAGAGCCGCTGCTGCTGGCCGCCGGAAAGGCTGACGCCCGGACGGCGAAGGTGATCCTTCACCTCCTCCCATAGGGCGGAGAGCCGCAGGGACTCCTCGAGGCGCTGGTTCAGGAAGGCGCGGTCGCGGATTCCGTTCAGCCGGAGCCCGACCAGGACATTCTCCTCGATCGACATCGTCGGAAACGGATTCGACTTTTGGAAGACCATCCCGACGCGGCGGCGGACGATGGCCGGGTCGAGGCCGGAGCCGTACAGGTCGTCCCCGAAGAGCTTGAGCGAGCCCTTGATCCGGGTCCCCGGCGTCACCTCGTGCATGCGGTTGAGCGCCCTGAGAAAAGTGGATTTCCCGCAGCCGCTGGGCCCGATGATCGCGGTCACGCGCCGCGCGGGGATCTTGATCGTGATGTTGTCCAGGGCCTGACGGGCCCCGTACCAGAGGGAGAAACCCCGGATTTCGAAGGCGGGCGACTCCTCCGGTCCGGAAGATTTCTGGGCGGGGACGGGGACGGAGGGCCGCGTGGAGGTCGGCGGGGGCGCTATGGATGCTTCGGGCATGCGAAAATGGTTTTGCAGGTCAACTGGCCGACTTGTCCCGGGAGAGCAAGCGGACAAAGAGATTGATTCCAAGGATCATGAGGAGGAGCACCAGCGCCCCGGCCCACGCCTGGCGGTGCCAGTCGTCGTACGGGGAGATGGCGTACTGGAAGATCTGGAGCGGCAGGGCCGCGATCGGCTGCCCGAGATTGCGGTTCCAGAAGTTGTTTCCGAGGGCCGTGAACAAGAGCGGCGCCGTCTCGCCGGCGACGCGGGCCAGGGCCACCAGGATGCCCGTTATGATGCCCTTGAGCGCCGTCTTTATGACGATGATCGTGATGATCTTCCAGCGGGCGATCCCCAGGGCCAGGCCCGCCTCCCGGTAGCTTTGCGGCACGAGAAGAAGCACCTCCTCGGTCGTCCGCATGACGAGCGGGATCATCATGAGGCCCAATGCGACTCCGCCGGCGTAGGCGGAGAAGGTCTTGAAGGGCACGACCAGCATCGCGTAGACGACCATTCCCCAGACGATCGATGGAACCCCGTTCAGGACGTCGGCGAGGAAGCGCAGAAACTGGTTCGTCCGGTCGGAGCCGTATTCGGCCAGGTAAACGCCCCCCATGACCCCGATCGGCACGCCCAGGACGGAGGCCATCGCGAGGAGGATCAGGCTGCCGACGATTCCATTCGCCATTCCGCCGCCCACTTCGCCCGCCGGTTTCGGCAACTGGGTGAAGAAGTGCCAGTCGATCGAGGAGGCGCCTTCCCGAATGAGAAAATAAAGGACGAGGAAGAGCGGCATCATGACCGCGATCGCGCTGGCCCCCATGACGCAGGCAAGGATCCGGCTTTTCAGCTTCCGATAGGATTGCTGCCTGGGCGACGGCCGGCATGCGGCGATGATATCCTGGGTTTCCATTGCCGGCCTCAGGTCTTGCCCGTGGCGCCTCCGGTGATGGCGCGAAGCATGAGCTGGGCGATCACGTTGACGAGAATCGTGAGCCCGAGAAGCACAAGGCCCAGTTCGAAGAGGGCGCTCAGGTACATGTCGGTCGTCGCCTCGGTGAATTCGTTGGCGATGACGCTCGCGACGGTGTAACCCGGAGCGAAGAGAGAGGCGGCGATCTGCGGGCGGTTTCCGATCACCATCGTCACGGCCATCGTCTCCCCGAGCGCCCGGCCGAGGCCGAGCACCGCGGCGCCGAAGATGCCGCGGCGGGCGTAGCTGAGGACGGCGATCCGGATCACCTCCCAGTGCGTGGCCCCCAGGGCGTAGGCGGCTTCCCGCTGAAGGTTCGGCACCGAGCGCAGGATTTCGCGGGATACCGAGGTTATGATCGGCAGGATCATGATCGCCACGATGATGCCGCCGGTCAGCATTCCGACCCCGTAGATCGGTCCCGAGAAGAGGGGCAGGAAGCCGAAGCATTCCTTCAGCCAGCGGTAGAAATGATCCCGAAGCCAGGGGATCAGGACGAATATCCCCCAAAGCCCGAAGATGACGCTCGGCACCGCCGCAAGCATCTCAACGATCGTGATCACGGGCTGGCGGAGCCGCACCGGCGCCATTTCGGTGAGGAAAAGGGCCGTCGCCACCCCCAGGGGAACGGCGATCAAAAGGGCGATGATCGACGACACCAGGGTCCCATAGATGAATGGAAGGGCGCCATAGACGTCCGACACGGGGTCCCACGTGGACTTTACGAGGAAACCGGGCCCGAATTTGGCGATCGCCTGATGGGCTCCGCGGAAAAGCTCCCAGCCGACGAGCGCGACCAGGCCAAGGATCGTCAGCGCGGCCAGCAGGGCCAGCCAGCGGAACGACAGATCCGGCCAGCGGCTTGTGCCGCGGTTCAGCGCCGGGGCCGGCGCTGCGGACAATTGGATGGCGTCAGGCATGAACGGCGATCGTGGGTTCAGGTTCTGGGAGGGCGCGTTCGGGGCGCACCCTCCGCCGATTGCCGTGTCACGGCAAGGATGAAGTGCCGATCAATACTTGATCTCGTTGATCCTGGAGAGGACGCGGGATTGGACGTTATCCGGCAGCGGCGCATAATTGAGCGCCGAGGCCATTTTTTCGCCATCGCCGTAGGCCCATTTGAGGAACTGCACGAGCTTCTCGCCCTTTGCATGGTCCTTGATCTGCGCGTAGACGAGGAGCCAGGTGCAGCCCGATATCGGATAGGCGTCGGGTCCGGGCGGATTGACCATCGAGAACCGGAAATCGTCGGGAATATCGGCCGCGGCCAGGGCCGCCGTCACCGAGTCCAGGGACGGCGTTATGTAGTTGCCGGACGAGTTCTTCACGTCCGCATAGGGCAGGTTGTTCTGCCTGGCGTAGGCGAGCTCGATGTAGCCCACCGCGCCCGGCAGCTGCTTGATCTGTCCCGAAACCCCCTCGTTGCCCTTTCCTCCGAGGCCCACCGGCCAGTTGACGGAAGTGCCCTTGCCCACCTTGGCCTTCCACTCCTCGCTCACGCTGCTCAGGTAGTCGGTCCAGATGTAGGTCGTCCCGCTTCCGTCGGAACGGTGCACCACGACCAGGTCCTCATCCGGAAGGGTCACGCCCGGGTTCTGCGCGGCGATCGCGGGGTCGTTCCATTTGGTGATCTTGCCAAGGAAGATGGCCGCGATCGTCGGGCCGTCGAATTTCAGCTTCGGGTCGCCGGGCAGGTTGTAACTGAGGACATCCGCGCCCGCCACCGTGGGAATGTGCAGGATCCTCCCGGGAGCCTTGGCGAGGTTCTCATCGGTCATCGGGCCGTCGGAGGCTCCGAAATCGACCGTCTGGGCCAGAATCTGCTTCTGTCCGCCCCCGGAGCCGATGGACTGGTAGTTGAACCGCACGGACGGATCGACCTTTGCATATTCGCTGAACCATTTGGAGTAGATCGGAAACGGGAACGTGGCCCCCGCACCGTCGATTTCGAGCTGGGCCGAGGCCGCGGGGGCGGCCGGCTTCGAGCAGGCCGCGAGCGCGCACGCGGCCACGGAGAGGTAAAATGGAAGGTTTTTCATGATCGTTCCCGCTCAGGGCAGGTCGTAACGGAAGTCGAAGTAGAACATGTTCAGGTGGGCGCTCGCCGGCGTGCCGGCGGCGACGTACCACGGATCGCGGTCGAGGTAGGAGTACTGGAGCAGGAGCTTCAAGTCGCCGGCGGAGGGGCTCTTCCAAAGTGTCTGCGTCAGGCCGAGCGTGTACTCCTCGATCAGCTTGTTGTCGGAAGTCGAGGAGCCCGTGAACCCGTAGCCGACGAAACTGCCGTTGTACTTGGCCGTATCGGCCCCGTAGTGGACCTGGCCATAGTAGGCGTAGAACTTGCTCATGGGCGTCGCATCCCATTCGGCGCCGAGCATGCCGGCATAGGAGTACACCGTCCTGATCTGGTCCACTCCGTTGGCGTCAGGCGGGGTGACGATGAAATCGGGCCCAAGTCCGGTCGATTCGTAGCGGCCGCCGCCCTTGGCCATGAAGGCGTTTTCGACGAGCGCGAAACCGGGCGCCACGTTCGCGATCATGTTGAACGAACCGCCGTATCCGTTCGCGCTGGCGTCGGAGTTGATTCCGCTGGCGGGCACGAAGGTGTTTATCTCGAACCTGCGGTAGAGGCCGGCCAGGTCGGCATGGAACGGGAGATCCCCGAATTTTGTGTCAAAGGCGACCTTCGCGACCATGTCGGGGACCGTGTTGGCCGTCACCGTCCCGTTGGCGCCCTGGTCGACCTGCGTCGCGGTGAAGTTGGACGGCAGCACGACCGCCCCGCCCACGTATTGGTCGGGATTCTCGGCGGCGACCCCGAGCGTCCATTCGTCGGTCGCATGGTAGATCGCGCGAAGGCTCGGCGTCCGGCCCCAGACGAGCCCGACCTGGTAGTTCGTGTCCATGTCCTGCGTATAGAAGATGTCTCCCGGCAGGGGCGACAGCCCCTTGCGATTCGGGGTCATGAGACTCCAGCTCTGGCCCGCGAGGAACTCCCATGGGCCGTTTCTAAGGTCCACAAAGTACAACCGGAGGCGCAGCGTGTCCGAATTGCTGGCGACGTTGATGTTGGTCGGGGCGTTCCCGAGAAAGTCCGTCTCGTAGTATCCGAGGACCTTCCAGTCGCCGATCGTCGAATCCGCCTTCAGGCCGATGCGCGAGTTTTGCACGCTGAAGCGGGTTTCCGACAGTTGCGCGGAGGCCGTGTTGCTGTACGGGATCGACCCGAAGCTCGATCCGATGCCGCCTCCGTCCAGGTCCGTTCGATACACGCCGGTCATATCGAGAAATCCGAATGGCGTGATGGTCGTCGAGCCGATCTTGAACGCCAGAGGCGACGAGTATCCGCTCGGCCCCCCGATGACCGGCTGAGGTGCGGCGGGCGCGGACGGAGCCGAGGCCATTCCAGCCGGGGCCATCGGCGCGGCCTGTGGAGCCGAATTCGCCTGGGCGGCATTGGCCTGGGCCTGGGCCCTCAAATCCGCAGCCTCCTGCTGCGTGACGAGGCCCTTCTTCACGAGAAGATCCAGCAATGCCTGGGTCGCATCCTGCTGGGCAAAGGCCGAACCTGCGATGAGAACCGCGCCGCCGAGCAGCGCAGATTTGAACAGCTTGTTTGTAAGCATAGGGTAAGTCAGTTCCGTGTGTGAAGACTAGCGTTGTTGTGTCGTAACCCGGTCACGGTGCCCGAGCCCTGTTACGATCCCGTGACGCTCGGGTGACAAACCGGGAAAACCGGGGCGGATCAGGCGGAGGGAAGCGGCCTTGCGTCATTTTGGAAAATCGGGCGCAGGGCCCCGCTTTTTGCGCTTCTCCCACCCTCCTCTTCCCTCTATCAGTGCCGGCACACGTGAATGACCCGGTATTCTGGAGCAGGCTGCAATTCGCCTTCACGATCACCTATCATTATCTGTTTCCCCAGCTGACGATGGGGCTGGCGCCGCTGCTTGTTTACTGGAAGTGGCGGGCCCTGGCGACGGGCGAGGAGCGCTACGCCCAGGCGGCGAGGTTCTGGGCGAGGATCCTCGGCCTCACCTTCGCAATCGGGGTCGTGACCGGGATTCCGATGGAGTTCCAGTTCGGGACCAACTGGGCGGCATTCTCCCGCCAATCCGGCCACGTGATCGGCCAGACCCTGGCGATGGAGGGCATGTTCGCATTCTTCCTGGAAAGCGCGATGATCGGGGCCTTCGTCCTGGGCGAGAAGCGCCTCGGACCCCGCGCCCATTTTGCGACCGCGGTCGGAGTTGCCGTGGGGAGCTGGCTCTCCGCGTATTTTATTCTGGTTACAAACGCCTTCATGCAGCATCCCGTCGGATACGCCGTCGGCGCCGACGGCCGCCTGCAGCTGGCCGACCTCGGCGCCTACCTGAACAACCCGTGGGCCCTCGTGATGTTCGGCCACAACCAGATGGCGGCGCTCGTGACCGGCTCCTTCTCCGTGGCAGCGGTCGGCGCGTGGTACATGCTCCGGGGCGAACATCCCGATCAGGCCCGGCTGTTTTTGCGGACCGGGGCCGTCGTCGGGCTTCTGGCCTCGATCCTGGCCGCATTTCCCACGGGCGACCTCCAGGCGAAGATGGTCGCGCGGCTCCAGGGGCCCGCCCTGGCGGCAATGGAAGGCCGGTTCCACAGCGGCTCGCGGGCCGAGATCAACCTGATCGGCCAGCCCAACGTCGCCGAAGAGCGGCTCGACAATCCGATCCGCATTCCGGGCCTTCTCAGCTTTCTCGCCTTCGGCCACCTGGGAAGCGAGGTTCGCGGGCTGGACGATTTTCCGCGGGAGGCCTGGCCGACCAATATCGAGCTGCTGTACTACTCCTTCCACATCATGGCCGGCCTGGGAACCCTGTTCATCCTCCTCATGCTTGCGGGCGCGGTGCAGGCCTGGCGGCGGCGTTTGGACAGGAACCGGGTGCTTCTCTGGCTCATCCTCTTTTCATTCCCCTTCCCTTTCATCGCAAACACCGCCGGCTGGGCGGCCGCGGAGCTGGGCCGGCAGCCCTGGCTGGTCTACGGCCTCTTCAGGACCGACCAGGGCGCCAGCCCCGGGGTCAGCGCAGGCGACACCGTTTTCACCCTGATCGGGTTTGTCGGGCTGTATTTTGTCGCCGGCCTTCTCTATCTCGCCCTTTTCGGCCGGGAGCTTGGGCGCGGGCCTGCGGAGGCCGCCCATGATTGAGGCCGCATACGCCATCCTCGTCCTGATGCTCACCGTCTTCCTGGTGCTCGAAGGATGGGATTTCGGAGCCGGCCTCCTGCATTTTGCGGTGGGGCGGAACGAGGCGGAGCGGGGGACCGTCCTGGCCGCAATCGGCCCGCTGTGGCTCTGGAACGAGGTCTGGCTCGTCGCTTTCGGGGGCATGACCTTTGCCGCCTTTCCATCCGTGCTCGCCTCGGCTTTTTCTGGCTTTTACCTGGCCTTCTTCCTTCTCCTTTGGTGCCTGATCGTCCGAGGCATCGCGATCGAGGCCCGCAACCATCTTGCCGATTCCCTCTGGAGGGAGGCCTGGGATTTCGCATTCGCCCTTTCCAGCCTCCTCCTGGCGGCGCTTGTCGGAGTGGCGCTGGGAAATGTCATCCGCGGCGTGCCGCTCGACGCCCGCGGCGACTTCGCCGTTCCGTTTTTCACCGACTTTGGCGTGCGCGGCCGGGTCGGAATCCTCGATTGGTACACGCTGTCGGTTGCCGTCTTCGTTGTCGCGCTCTTTGCCGCGCACGGCGCCTCGTTTCTCGCCCTCAAGACGGCGGGGCCCGTCCACGCCCGGAGCGATCGGGCGGCGCGGCGCCTCTGGCCGGCCGTCCTGGTTCTTCTCGCGGCAACAACGGCGGAAACCGCATGGGTGCGCCCCGATTTGTTCACGGGCATGATCCATCGCCCGTTCGCCTGGCTGGCCCTTGCCGCGGTCGCCGCCGGGGCGGCGGCCGCCCTTTTGGGCCAGGCGAAGCGGCGGCATGGGGTGGCATTCGCCGGTTCCTGCGTCCTGATAGCGGGGCTGATGGCCGCGGGCGCCTCCGGGGTGTACCCCGCGATGCTCCATTCCACGCTCGATCCGCGGGATTCGATCACGCCCTTCAGCGCGGCGGCGGACGAGCACGGGCTGCGTCTGGCGCTGGCCTGGTGGCCGTTCGCCCTGGCGCTTTCAATCGGATACTTCGGGTTCGTCTTCCGCCGCTACCGGGGAAAGGTGGGTTGAGCGGGGCCTTGTTATTATGGGGCATTATGGTAGATTCCTTGAAGATCTACGAAGTGCTCAAAGCGCATTTCCCGGAACCTCAGGCGCGCTCAATGACCCACGCCATCCAACAGGCAGAAGCCGGCATCGAGAAAGATCTCAGATCCGTTCTCGAGGCCCAGTTCGCCACAAAGGCCGACCTGGCCAATGCAAAAGCGGAGCTCATCCGGTGGATGTTCGTCTTCTGGGTCGGTCAGGTGGCCGTGACCGTGGGGCTGCTGAAGCTGATCAAGTAAAACGTCGGTGGGGCCAATTAATCCCTTGCGGAAAGCCCCCGCACCGGCGTGAGTCTGGGAGTTCGAATGCCCATGGATCCGATATCGGAGCTGAACGAATTGACGGGCGACGTCGCCGCGATCGGTTCGCACATGTTCAGGGTCCGCCTGCCGTTCATCGGCGAACTGCGGAACTATTCCCTGGCAAAGCTGCGCGCGGATGCGATTGCCGGGGCGACGCTCACCCTGGTCTCGATCCCCCAGGCGATCGGCTTCTCGCTGATCTTGAACCTGCCGCCGGCCCCCGTCATCGCCGCGGTGATCATCGGCGGATTTGTCGGCGCGCTGTTCTTCTCCTCCCGCCACCATGTCTTCGGCCCCACGAGCTCGATCAGCCTGATCGTCGCCGCCACGATCGCGGCGCACACGAACGCGACCGGCCTCGCGCCGCTGCAGCTGGCCGTCTATCTGGCCTTCCTGATCGGCCTTATCCAGCTTCTTGCGGGCCTGCTCAACTTCGGGGAGATCACAAAGTTCATATCCCGTTCGGTCGTTGTCGGCTACAGCACGGGGATCGGCGTCCTTTTGATCGCGAGCCAGCTTCACAATGTCCTGGGGTTCTCGGCCGACCCCAGCCAGCGCTTCGTCACGGATGTCTGGCAGGCTTTCTCGAGCATCGCCACCGTGCACGTGGAGCTTTGGGCGATCGGTATCGGCGTTCTCACCCTCGCCATTTTCTACCTGGTGAAGCGATGGCGGCCCGGCTGGCCCGAGCCCCTGATCGGCCTCGCCGCCCTCGGAATCGCCGCCCGGATCTTCACCCTGTTCAATCCCGATGCTCCATTTCGCATGGTAAAGGACGAGGGGGCCCTCACCGCCATCATCCCGGCATTCGCCGGGTTCCATATCGGCCCCCATCGGATCAGCCTCCTGCCGGAATTGCTGGGGACCGCGGTCGCCATAGCCATCCTTGGGATGCTCGAGGCCGCCTCGATCACCAAGGGGCTCGCGGCCCGGAGCGGGCAGAAGATCGAGCCCAACCAGGAGCTGATCGGGATGGGCGCCGCAAACATCGCATGCGGGCTGTTCGGCGCGGTGCCCGGCTCGTCGTCGTTCGCAAGGTCCTCGGTTAATTTCCAGAGCGGCGCCGCGACCCAGCTCGCATCGATGATGAGCAGCGTGATCGTCCTGGTCGTCCTGCTCTTCATAACACCGGTCTTCAATTACATTCCCGTGGCCGCGCTCGCCGCGCACCTGATCCGCGTCGGCGTCAAGATGATCAACCGGCACCAGATCCGGGTCGCGAGCCGCTCAACGCGCGCGGATGCCATCGTTTTCATCGTCACCTTCGTCTCCTGCCTCCTGTTGAAGCTGGACACGGCGATTTACGTCGGAATAGGCGTCTCCCTCGCCCTTTTCCTCCAGAAGACCGCGACGCCCACCCTCGCCGAATACTGCATAAACGAAAGCGGAAACCTGGCCGAGCTCGCCGACCCGGCAAAGCGGCCGCACCCGCAGATTTCGATCATCCACGTGGAGGGCGAGCTGTTTTTCGGAGCGGCGGACCTCTTCCAGGAGCAGGTCCGCAGGCTTGCGGAGGACCAGAACATCCGGGTTTTCATCCTGAGGATGAAAAACGCGCGGCATCTCGACGCATCGACCGTGATGGCGATGGAAAACCTGTACGACTACCTGCGGCAGACGGGCCGCCATCTGCTCATCAGCGGAAGCAACCCCGAGGTGACGAAGGTCCTCCGCAACAGCGGCCTTCTGGCCCAAATCGGCGAGACGAACATTTTTCCCGCCGAGCAGAATCCGACCGTTTCGACCCGCAACGCCCTCAAGCGCGCCCAGCAGCTCCTGCCCGACCAGAAGCCCGAGGTTCGGGTCTTCTACGACCGGCCGCACGAGGCGGATATCGCATAAGACCTCCGCATACGACCTCAGACCTCCAGAATTGAAATCGGGCTGTGCAACAGCCCGATTTCAATTCTGGAGGTCTGAGGTCGTACTACGCGAAGTCGCATCACGAAGGTTGCTCGGGCTCCTCGGTCGCCGTCAGCTGCACCAGGCTCTTGAGGGAGCTGAAATGGCGGCTCAACTCGAAGTCGCCGCCCAGGCCGTCCACCAGGCGGTCGAACAGGTCCTTTTTCGAGGCCTTCAGGGCCTGGATCCGCTCCTCGATCGTGCCCGCGGTCACCATGCGGTAGACGAACACGGTGTTCGTCTGCCCGATCCGGTGGACGCGGTCCACGGCCTGCGCCTCGACGGCGGGATTCCACCACGGGTCCAGGAGGAAAACGTAATCGGCCGCGTGGAGGGTGATCCCCGTGCCGGCGGCCTTCAGCGAAACGAGCATCGCCGCGGCTCCGGGGGCGTTCTGGAATTCCTGGACCGGCTTCTGGCGGTCGAGCGTCATTCCGGTCAGCTCGTAGCGGGACAGGTCGGGATAGTTGAGCGCCAGGGCCGCGCGCACGCGGTTTAGGAGGAGGACGAACTGGGAAAAGATGACGACCTTGTGGCCGCTGCTGATGATCTCGGCCAGCTTCTCGACGAGCAGGTTGATCTTGCCGGAGTCGGTCAGCGGCGCATGGAGCCAGGGCAGCATGTCCGGGTCGCAGCAGGTCTGGCGCAGCCGGGTCAGGAGGGCGAGGAATCCGAACGATTTTTCGCGGATTGCCGCCCCGACGTCGTCGCCAAGGCGGGCCAGCCCCTCGGTGCAGATCCTGGCGTACTCGGAGCGCTGGACGTCGGTCAGGGGGCAGATGAGGTCCATTTCGACCTTCGGCGGGAGCTCCTGCGCCACCTCCTTCTTGGTCCGGCGAAGGATGAAGGGGGCGAGCTGGACGCGCAGCCGCCCGAGCGTCCCCTCGCGGTCGTCGTGCAGCGCCGCCTCGAAGGCCGCCCTCGAGCCGAGAAGCCCGGGCAGGAGAAACCGGAAGATGCTCCACAGGTCGAGCTGCCGGTTCTCGAGCGGGGTGCCCGTCAGGACCACCCGGTGGCGGGCGCGCACCGCAAAGCAGGTCTGCGTCACCTTGGCATCCGGGTTCTTGATGAACTGGCCCTCGTCGAGGACCGCGTAGCCGAATTCAACACCGTCGAGGAGGGAGCGGTGCTTGCGAAGCTGGGTGTAGCTCGCAAGCCAGAGAACGGGATCCGTGCGGGCCGTGAAGTCGCGCCCGGACTTGAGGACGTCCACCGTGAGGTGCGGGAAGAACTTGGCGATTTCCTCCCTCCAGACCGGAACGACGCTGGCCGGGCAGACGACGAGGCTCGGCCTGTCCTGCACCGGACGTGCCGCCAGGAGCGAGAGGACCTGCAGGGTCTTACCAAGGCCCATCTCGTCGGCCAGGAGGCCGTGGCAGCCGACTTCGCACAGGTGGTGCATCCACTCGACGCCGCGGCGCTGGTACGGGCGGAGCTCCTCGGAGAAAGGCGGCGACCCGTCCGGGGCGGTCAGGACGCGCTGGCGCCAGGCTTCGATGTCGGGCGAGAGCGTCACCTTGAGCCTCGCGTCGTTGAACAGCGAAAAGACGATGTAGGGCGGAAGCGCCCCCCCGTCCGGGGTTTCGGCGATATTCTTCTGCCAGGCGCAATAGGAGGCCCAGCGCTCGGAGGTGAGGGAGACGATTCCGAGATTGGGCAGGATCACGGGCTCTCCGCCGCGCTTGAGGAGGGTCGACACCTCGCTGTCGGTAAGGAGCCGCTCGCCCGAGCGGAAAATCCAGCGCAGGTTCAGCGCCGCTCCGTCGGCCGGCGCGTTCGAGCCGCCGGATGCCCGCTCGGCGACCGCCTCGATCTCGATCGCCCGGGTCCCCTTGAGAAGCTTGGCCGCGCGCTCGTCGAGTTCGACCGCGAAAATCCGGCGCCAGGCCGGCAGCGTCGTCTTGAGAAAATTGGGTATCTCGACCAGCGACTCGAGCAGGTAGGCGCCCGTCTCCTGGTCGTATTGGAAATGCGCCTTCCTTGCATAGGCGGCCAGGCCGATCAGCTTGGCGCGCTCGCCCGACGAGATGTGGCCGTTGCCCCCGGCGTGGGCCGCCAGGCCCAGGGCCGGCTGGCGCCCCTTTCCGTCGTGATCGTTCCAGAATGCCTGAAATGCGAGCCCCGCCGCCTTGGTCTTGAAAACGAGCCCGAGCGGCCGCGAGCGGCTTCCGCCGGCCCCGTTGTCCCCCGCCTGGGCGGGGCCGCCGCCCGACTGGGTGAATTCGCGGACCGGCGCCGGAGTGCCGGGCGGACGGACGTCGGGGAGGCCCCTTCCGTTGCCGTCCGCGGGAAGGCGGTCGCTCGGGACCGGGAGGATCTCATCGGCCACAAGCTCCTCGATCTCATGCAGACCGGCGACAGCCAGGGCATGGGCCAGGTCCCGGTCCGTCGACGAGGAGCGCACGGACATCCCGGTCGCGGGCCACTCGATGACCGCGTACTCGTCCTTCTTCTCGATCCGACGGTGAACGATGGCGTCGCGGTCGGTCAATTCGAGCTCCCTCACCTCCCCGTCCCGGTAGATCCGCCGGCCCTCTTCGAGCTGGTTTAGCGTGAAAACCGCCGACCAGTCGTCCGCGAGCCTTTCAAACCAAAACTCCAGCGATTGCGGAGTATAAAAGCGTTTGGGGCCGTGGGAATGCATCAGCTAGCAAGTCATCCCGAGTCGCCTGTCCGGGCGGGGCCGGCCGCTGCGCGGCCGGTCCGGCGGTTTAAACGGAGCATGATCGATGAATTTCGACGGTACATCCGGCGACTTAAAAGGGAAGATAGTAGAGAGTGCGGAAGCGCGCGTGCAACCCAAATATCGACCCGTTGCAGTCATAATTCATGCAAAGGCCGCGTAACCCAATCGGCACATTCCCTGGAAAAGAGCGCGGGTTCCGAAATGCAGGCTTGCGGCGGGCGCGGCAGCCGATGCGAATGGTGCGAGGCCCGCCCGCGAAACCGGACGAACGACGGGACGGGCCGATCCAAATCCGATGAACACCGGCTCTTCAGACACGACCCCTTACACGGGCTACGAACTGGAGCTGCTCAACCAGCTGGGCAGCTCGACCAACGGGCTGTCGTCCGAGCAGGCGGCGAAAAAACTGGACGAAGTCGGGCCCAACACCGTGGCCGCGGGCAGGCGCAAGTCGGTCGTCATGGACCTGCTCTACAGGTGCCGCAACCCGCTCGTCGTCCAATTGCTGATCATCGCCGCGGTATGCTACGCGACGGCCGACACGGCCTCGGACAAGATCTCCGCATACATCGTCCTCGGAATGGTGTTTCTCAGCGTGTTTCTTTCCTACTTCCAGGAAACCCGATCCTCGCGCGCGGTC
>JBEKAO010000032.1:0-56887 GCA_050015855.1 Opitutaceae bacterium
ACTCTACCCGACCGCGCTTGAATGGGTCTGGCAGGGATATCCGATCGGGGGGAACTAGCCGCCCCGCGCATTGGGCAATATCGGACGACTCAAACCGGGTCGGGCCGCCGCCTGGACGGGGGAAATGGTTTGACAGGGCTGTGCGAAACCCTAGCTGTTGACCTCTTTTCCCATGAAGACTTTCCTCGCCAAGAAGGAGACGGTGCAGCCCAAATGGTATCTGATCGATGCCGAAGGGCTTGTGCTCGGCCGTCTCGCCGTAAAGGCGGCCAACATCATCCGCGGCAGGCACAAGGCATCCTACACGCCGCATGTCGACACGGGCGATTATGTGGTCGTCATCAATGCCGAAAAGGTGGTTTTGACGGGCAAAAAGGAGGATAAGAACGAGTACATGTTCTTCTCGGGATTCGTCGGCGGGGAGAGCTACCGAAGCCTGAAGCTGATGCGCGAACGCCATCCGGAATTCATCATCGAGCACGCAGTCAAGGGAATGCTGCCCAAGAATTACCTCGCCGCCAGGATGCTGACCAAGCTGCGAGTGTTCGCCGGCGGCAAGCACACCCACGAAGCCCAAAATCCCGAAAAGATTTCAGTCTGATCCAGACCATGGCCATCACCCCGAACATCTTCACCGGCACCGGCCGCCGCAAAACGGCCACCGCGCGGGTGCGCGTCACCGACGGCACCGGCAAGCTCCTCGTCAACGGACGCGATCTCGACCGCTATTTCAGCCACGACAATTTCGCAAAGCAGGCCTACGCGCCCCTGCTCACGGTCAGCATGAAGGAGAAGCTCGACGTCACGGTCAACGTGACCGGCGGCGGCGTGGCCGGCCAGGCCGGCGCCGTGGCGCACGGAATCGCCCGGGCCCTCCAAAAGATGAACCGCGAACTGCGCCCGGCCCTCAAGAAGGCGGGGCACATCCGGCGCGACCCGCGCGAGAAGGAGCGCAAGAAGGCCGGCCAGCCCGGCGCCCGCAAGCGCTTCCAGTTCTCCAAGCGCTGAGCCTTCCGGGGGGCGCCGCCCTTCATCGGGATTTTCCGAAGCCGCCTCGCCCCTTGTGGGGCCGGCGGCTTCCCGCTTTTCGGATCCCGAATGAAAACACGCCGAAGCGGAGCAGAGGCCGCGCCGCGCGTTCGCCCACTTTGTTTCTTTCCGCGGCGACAAGTTCCCTGTCATTGCAATTTGCGTCGCAAGGAAGGATTCCTTCCGCGCAAAATCTGCACGGATTTGGGTGCTTTTCGGCCGAGCCGCGCACTTTTTGCACGCCGCATTTGGACCGGCCGGATGGCGGGAACACCGGAGCCGATTCGGAGTCTCTGGCGAACGCCGGGCGTCCGTGCCCGGCCGATACAGTCAAAAACCATCCGATAAAATCATGATGAAAAACAAACCTCTGGTTTTCCTCTTTGGCGCGACCGCAGCGGGAGTGCTTGCAATTCACGCACAGACCGCCGCGCCCGAACCTGTCCCGACTCCGACGGACGTATCCGTTGACATCACACCCACCTACGTCTCGCAGTACATGTTCCGCGGCGAGCGGCTCGGCGGACAGTCGATCCAGGTCCCGATCGAGGACACAACCGGCCCGTGGACGGTCGGCATCTGGTCGGATGCCCCGATTTACGACACGGCCCACCAATCGGATCCCGAGATCGATTATTTCGGGAGCTACGCGCTTCCGGTGGGAAACGGCTTCGACCTGAGGGGTGGCGCCACCCTTTACACCTATCCGGACGAGGGGCTTAACGGAGCCTTCCGCCAGAATATGGGCCTCGGCGGAGGCTATTACCGCACCACGTTCGAGCCGGACGTCGGCTTTGATTACTCCTTCGCCGGGCTGAAGCTTTCGCCCACGTACTCGTACGACACGGTGCTCCGCGGCTCCAATTACGAGCTTGCGGCCGTGTACGCGATTCCGCTCAAGGACATGGGCGCCGAGCTCGATTTCAACGGCAGCGGCGGTTACTACCTGTACGACGACGCGAGCAATGTCTCCAACGGGCTCGGGGCGGTCAAATCGAAGGGCGATTATTGGTCGCTCGGCGCGTCCATTCCGTTCCAGATTGCGCGCGGCGTCAAATTCACGGCCGGCTGGGCCTATGACGACGGCGACGGGCACCTCGGGGAGGGAGCGGCGTATATCGGCAATCCAGAGGTGGTCAGGCGCGGCGTCGTCTCCGCGAGCCTCGGTTTCCGGTTCTAGCGCGATTTTGGGGGTAAAAAGTCAGTTTTGCAAAAGGCCCGCGCCGGTTGGCGCGGGCCCCTTCTCCTTTTTCGGCCGCGGATTCCGGGCGCCCGCCGGCGCCGGCGGGGACCCGATGCCGGTTGCAAAATGATTTGTGGATTCCCGGCGCTGCCTTTTGAATCCACGCCCATGAATGTCGGCATTGTCGGCGCGTCCGGTTACGCGGGCGAAGTCCTCGTAAAGCTCCTCCTCGGGCATCCGCGCGCGCGGCTGTCCGCGGTGACCTCGCGCACGCACGCGGGCAAGGCGCTCGCGCAGGTGATTCCCGGCGTGCGCGGCATCGACCGCGGAATCGTGTTCGGCGCGTCGGATCCGGCGGCGCTCGCCGCAAGCGACATAGGCCTTTTCTTCCTCGCCCTGCCGCACGGAGCCGCGGCCGAGTTCGCAAGGGTGCTCGTTCCGGCGGGAAAACGGATCATCGACCTCAGCGCGGACTTCAGGATCGCGGATTTGGCCACGTACGAGCGGTACTACGGCAAGCACCATGCGCCCGAGCTGCTCGCCTGCGCGCGGTACGTCCTCCCCGAATTGACGCCTTCCTCGTGGAAGACGGAGGCGAAGATCGCCGCCTCGCCCGGATGCTACCCGACGAGCATCCTCCTGCCGCTCGTTCCCCTGCTGCGCGACGGCCTGGCGTCGCGCGACCACATCGTCGCAAACAGCTTCAGCGGCGTGAGCGGCGCGGGCCGGAAGCTCGACGAGGCCTTCCTCTTTGTCGAAAGGATGGAAAGCGCCAAGGCCTACGGCCTCCTGAGGCACCGGCATTTGTCCGAGATCGAGGAGCAGCTCGAACTGCGCACCGGGGCGAAAACGGTCATCCAGTTCAATCCCCACCTGGCTCCGATGCGCTGCGGAATCGCGACGACGATCACGGTGCCGGCAGCCCCCGGCGCGTCCATCGACGGGGTCTACGGGTCCTGGCGGCGCGCCTACGGCAAGTCGCCCTTCATCCAGGTCCTGCCGTCCGGGGAGACCCCGGACACGGCCCATACCCTGGGCACCAACCGGCTGGACATGTCGGCCGTCCACGATCCGCGGACGGGCAATTTCGTGCTCACGTCGGCCGAGGACAACCTGTACAAGGGGGCCAGCGGGCAGGCCGTCCAGACGATGAACCTCTGGAACGGCTGGAATGAGACGGACGGGCTCGTCTGATCCCATTGTTGCGCAAATACACTTGTAAGCGGCGGCTGAATCGACACTCCTCGGTCCTTTAATCCCATGATCCAGTTCGACAAGAAAATCCTGTTCGTTGGCTACGGCGCCGTGGCCGAATGCACGCTCCCCATCCTGCTCAAGCAGGTGAGGGTGCCGGCACGCAACATCACGGTGATGGATTTCGAGAATCGGGCGGCGAAGCTCAAGAAATGGACGTCGAAGGGCGTCCGATTTGTGCGCGACCGCGTATGCGAGGACAACCTCGCCCGGATCCTCGGGAAGCACCTGTCCGCCGGCGACCTCCTGATCGATCTCGCGTGGAATATCGACGCGTGCGAAATCCTGCAGTGGTGCCACGACCACGGCGTTCTCTACGTCAACACCTCGACGGAGCTTTGGGACCCCTACGCCGGCGGGGCGAACAAGCCCCCGACCCAGCGCACGCTGTACTGGCGCCACATGAATCTGCGCAGGATGACGGCGAAATGGGCCGTGAAGGGCCCGACCGCCGTCATTGAGCACGGCGCCAATCCCGGCCTCATTTCACACTTTACCAAGCAGGGCCTGGTCGACATCGCCAGGCGCGCCCTCGCCGACCGGAAGTTCAGGGGCGCCGCCGCCGAACGGGTGGCCGATCTGGCGGCCGGGGGAAAGTTCAACCGGCTGGCGCAGGCCCTCGGCGTGAAGGTGATCCACTGCAGCGAGCGCGACACCCAGATAACCGACCAGCCGAAGCGGGTCGACGAGTTCGTCAACACATGGAGCATCGAGGGCTTCCGGGAGGAGGGCACGACTACCGCCGAGATGGGATGGGGCACGCACGAGAAGGAGCTGCCTCCCCTCGCCTACACGCACAAGGACGGGCCGCGAAACCAGATCTGCCTCGCCCGGATGGGCATCAATACCTGGGTCCGCTCCTGGGTGCCCGACTACAGCATTCAGGGCATGGTCGTCCGGCACGGCGAGTCCTTCACGATCTCGGACAAGCTGACCGTCTGGGAAAAGAACAAGGCCGTATACCGCCCCACCGTCCATTACGCATACTGCCCGTGCGACTGCGCGATCGCCTCGCTGAACGAGATGCGCGGGTACGGCTACCGCCTGGTCGAGAACCAGCGCATCATGAATGACGAGATCACGAGCGGCGCCGACATCCTCGGGGCGTTTCTCATGGGGCACGCCTACAACGCATGGTGGATCGGAAGCGACCTGAGCATCGGGGAGTCGCGCCGGCTCGTGCCGCACCAGAATGCGACGACCATGCAGGTGGCGATCGCGGTCGTGGCGGCGGCGATGTGGATGATCGAGAATCCGTCCGAGGGCGTGCGCGTGCCCGACGACCTCCCGCACGACTACGTGCTGAAGGTCTCGAAGCCCTACCTCGGCAAGTTCATCTCAAAGTCGTCGGATTGGACGCCGCTGAAGGACCGCACGAACGCCTTCAAGGGCTATAATCGCGCGGAGGTGGACCTCAGGGATCCGTGGCAGTTCAAGAATTTCCTCATAACGGACAGCGAGTAGGACCTGCGATGATCACGAAGTCGCGGCTGCAGAAACTGGCGCAGGAAAACGGGACGCCCCTGTTTGTCATCGACCACGATGCGCTGCGGAGGAACTACCGCCAGTTCCGCCGATATCTGCCCCGCGTGCAGATTTATTACGCGGTAAAGGCGAACCCCGATCCGGCCATCGTCCGCACCCTCTACAAGGAGGGCTCCAGTTTCGACGTCGCGTCGATGCCGGAGTTCATGATCGTCCACGAAAACATCCAAGGCCTTCCCGCGAAGCAAAGACAGGACTGGATATGGGACAAGATCATCTACGCCAACCCGACAAAGCCGACCGAGACGCTGGAGGAATTGAACCGGTACAAGCCGCTGG
This sequence comes from Opitutaceae bacterium, assembly GCA_050015855.1. Classification (GTDB taxonomy): domain Bacteria; phylum Verrucomicrobiota; class Verrucomicrobiia; order Opitutales; family Opitutaceae; genus Palsa-1447. Next base: position 5,291 of record JBEKAO010000032.1, read on the forward strand.
TCACCTTTGACAATCTGGAGGAGATCCGGAAGATCAGGAAACACGCGCCCAACGCCGGCCTCGCCCTTCGCCTGAAGGTGCCGAACACGGGCGCCATGGTCGAACTTTCATCGAAGTTCGGGGCTTCGCCGGGCGAGGCCGTGGACCTCATCCTGGAGGCGGACCGCGAGGGCCTCGTCGTCGAGGGGATCAGCTTTCACGTGGGCAGCCAGACGACGAACTTCGAGAACTACGTCCAGGCGCTGAACCTGACCGCGGCCGTCTTCAAGGAGGCCGGGGACCGGGGTTACACGAAGATGAACCTGATCGACATCGGCGGCGGCTTCCCCGCGCCGTATGACGCCAGCGTGAAGCCGCTCCGCGAGCTCGCGCGGGTCGTCAATGGCGAGATCGAGCGGCTCTTCCCGCCCGACATCCAGATCCTCGCCGAGCCCGGCCGCTTTCTCGTCGCGTCGGCGGGGTACGCGGTCTCGAAGGTGATCGGCAAGGCGGTCCGCGACGGCAAGGCCTGCTACTACATCAATGACGGGGTCTATCACACCTACTCGGGCGTCATCTTCGACCACTGCAAGTACCCGGTCAGGGCCTTCAAGAAGGGCGCGACCCAGATCTGCTCGGTCTTCGGCCCGACGTGCGACGCGCTCGACGTGGTTTCAATGGCGGAGAACCTGCCCGAACTCGAGCGGGGCGACTTCGTCTACAGCGAAAACATCGGCGCCTACAGCCACGCTTCGGCCACGCATTTCAACGGTTTCCCGCCCGCCCAGGTCGTTCACGTGAACGAGTAGGCGGCCCCGTTCAGCTCCGGTAATCCGCATTCTCGCTCACGTACTCGTGGGTGAGGTCCCCCCCGAGGATCGTCGCGGAGGCCTCGCCCTGGCCGAGGTCGATTCCAACCTCCACGCACCGCTCGTGCCGCGGGTAGCGGATCGGCGGGGTGAAGACGCCGTCGCGGGGCGGAGCGCTCGCGTAAAGTTCGGCTCCGCGCAGGTGGTCCGACAGGGCCTTTTCCTTCTCCGGATCGAGGCGGAAGGCTCCGCCGGCGAAGATTTCGATCCCGCCGAGGCGAAGCCGCAGGCCGGAGAGGTCCGCCCCGGGGTCGGCTGCGCCGACCTGCTTTCCGATCGCCTGCACGAGCCGTCCGACGTTGGCGTCGTTGCCCGCGACCGCGCACTTGAAGAGGGGGGCGTTGACGACCGCCTTGCCGAGCGCCCGGGCAAACGCAACGTCGCGGGCGCGCCGCACGGCGACGCGGATGACGTGGCGGACGCCCTCTCCATTCCGGACGACGTCCTCGGCGAGGTCGGCGCACACGGTGTGCAGGGCGAGTGCAAACTCCCGGCGGTCGCGGCAGGGTGTCCGGCCCGAGGAAACGAGGATCACGGTGTCCGACGTGCTCGTGTCGCTGTCGATGCTGATCGCGTTGAAGGTGTCCCCGACGGCCTCGGTCAAAAGAGCCCGCAAATCGCCGCGCGGAACGGCCAGATCGGTCAGGATGTAAACGAGCATCGTCGCGAGGTTGGGCTCGATCATTCCGGCCCCCTTGGCGATTCCCACGATCGAGCCACCCTCGATCCCGGCCCTGCGCACCTTCGGGTAAAGATCCGTCGTCACGATGCCCTCGGCGGCGGGCAGGATCGAGCCTCCCGAAAGGGCGGCCACCGCCGCGGGCAGGGCGGCCGAGATCTCCTCCGCGGGCAGGCTCCATCCGATCACGCCGGTCGAACTCGGCCAGACCTCCGCCGGCGAGAACCCGAGCAGCCGGGCCGTTTCGGCGCAGACGCGCTCCGCGGCCGCCTCCCCGCCGGGCGCGCACACGTTCGAAATCTTGTTGTTGATGATGATCGCTCCCAGCGCCGGCTCGCCGAGGCGGCGCCTGCCGATGACGACCGGCGCCCCTGGAAACGCGTTTTTCGTGAAAACGGCGGCGAAATCGGGCGTCGGCCGGTCGAGCGCGACCAGCGTGAGCGTCATCTTCGAGGGTTTCGGCGTTTCGCGCGGGACAAAGTCGAATCGCGTCGATCCCACCCGAAACCCCGCGGGGAGCGCCGACTGTCCCGAAAGCCAGGCGCGGTGGGCGGCGCTGTCCGAAAAAGCGAGTGAAGTGCTCGGCACGAGTTAAAGAACTGGGCCGATGAACCGAAGGAGTGAAGCGAAAATCCTCTCTCCGGACAAAAATGTTATCGAAATCTCCGCCGCAGGTGCGCTATGACCATGTCGATTTCACGAATAAAGTGACCGCCTCCATTCGTTTCTCCCGTTTCTCGCGACCGAGGGCGGTGCATTTTGACGCGCGATGAACGTCGCCGAAGTCACCGCCAAGGCAAAGGTGCTCCTCGAGGCACTGCCGTACATCCAGGATTTTCACGGGTCCACCTTCGTCGTGAAGTACGGCGGGAGCTTCATGGACGATCCGGATCCGGTGGTCCGCACGCGCGTCGCCTACGACATCGCGTTTCTGGCCGCGGTCGGAATCAATGTCGTTGTCGTCCACGGCGGGGGCAAGGCGATCACCCAGGCGATGGAGACCTCCGGCTTGACCGCGAAATTCGTGAACGGGTTGCGCGTGACGGACGAGGCGACGATCGCGATCGTCAAGAAGACGCTCGATGAGGTCGTGAACAGGGACGTTTGCGATGCGATCGCATCGGCCAAGGGCCGGCCCAAGGCGCTCCCCGGAGACACGGTCCTTGTCTGCGAGAAGCTCATCGTCGACGACGATGGCAACCCGATCGACCTGGGATACGTGGGCGAGGTGTCCGAGGTGAAGGTGAAACTCATCAAAAAGGAGATCGCCGACGGTTTTGTGCCGGTCATTTCACCGGTGGCGGAAGCGATCGACGGGAAACCGTACAACGTGAATGCCGATCTTGTAGCCGGGCGGGTGGCGAGCGCCCTTCGCGCGAGGCGTCTCGTCTACATGAGCGACGTGCCCGGGCTTCTCGCTGCGCCTCCCGATCCGGCCTCCCTGATCTCGACCCTGCGGATCGGGCAGGTCGACGAGCTGAAGCAAAAGGGCATCATCGACAAGGGAATGCGGCCCAAGGTCGCGAGCGCGGTCCGGGCCCTTCAGGAGGGCGTCCAGCGCGTGCACTTCATCGATGGGCGCCTCCCGCACAGCCTCCTGCTCGAGATCTTCACGGACCAGGGGATCGGCACGGAGATCGTCCATGGATGATTCGAAGGCCCCGGCTCGGACAGGCGCGGCCGATGTATACGACGCCTGCGTCCTCAAGACGTACGCCCGGGCGAGCCTCACCCTCGTGCGCGGGAGCGGCGTTCACGTCTGGGACGACCAGGGCAACCGATATCTCGATTTCACCTCCGGCATCGGCGTGAACGCTCTCGGCCACTGCCATCCGCGCTGGGTGGAGGCGGTGCGGCGGCAGGCGGGCGAGCTTGTCCACGCGAGCAATCTTTTCCGCAATCCCGGCCAGGCGGAGCTTGCGCGGCGGCTCGTCGGGTATGCGGGGCCTGGACGGGTGTTCTTCTGCAACAGCGGGGCGGAGGCGAATGAGGCCCTGATCAAGCTCGCTCGCCTGCACGGAATGGGCAAAGCGGGCGGTGAAGAGGGCAAATGCCACAAGGTCATCTGCGCAAACTGGGCATTCCACGGGCGGACCTTCGGCGGCATGAGCGCGACCCCGCAGGAGAAGATCCAGCACGGATTCCGGCCGATGACGCCGGGCTTCTCTTTCGGCGAATTGAACAATCTCGCAAGCTTCGAGGCGCTGGTCGACGAAGGGACGGCGGCGATCCTTGTCGAAACGATCCAGGGAGAGGGGGGGGTCCGCCCGTGCACGGCGGAATTCCTGAGGGGCCTGCGCGGCCTCTGCGACCGAAACAATCTCCTGCTCCTCCTCGATGAAGTCCAATGCGGTGTGGGCAGGACCGGCAGGTTCTACGCATTCGAGCATGCGGGCGTCCGGCCGGATGCGATCGGCATGGCGAAGGGCCTGGGCGGCGGCTTCCCAATCGGCGCAATGTGGGTCGGCGAGCGGTCGGCAGATCTGTTTCACCCGGGAAGCCATGGGACCACGTTCGGGGGCACTCCCCTGGCATGCGCGGCGGCGCTTGCCGTCCTCGATGTCATTGAAGGGGAGAAGCTGCTCGCCCACGTCTCCGCGGCGGCGGGGCCGTGGTTCGAAAGCCTGGCGCGGTTGTCCGTGGATTTTCCCGCGCTCGTGCGCGGCGTCCGCGGGCGCGGTTTCATGGTGGGGATCGAGATGGCGGGGGAACCTGCGCCCCATCTTGCTGCCATGCGGGAGAAGGGCCTGCTCGCGCTCTCGGCGAGCGGAAATGTGCTGCGGCTGCTGCCGCCCCTGATCGCGAGCGCCGCGGACCTAGCAGACTCGGTGGAGATCATCCGCTCGGTCCTATCGGCGCGGGCTTGAACCCATTCGTCCGGTCGAGACAGTTTGTCACTAGGCCTCCCGCACGGGCCTGTCCCCGATGGGTGCCTGTCCCCAAAGCGGGCCTGTCCCCGACGCAACCTCACCGCCGAACTTTCATCCCGACAGGCTTTTTCCGCTCGTATGGCACCGAACAAAGCCCTATGTATTAACGTTTCAGTCGATGAAACACTACCTCAAGGAGACCGACCTGCACCCGCAGGAACTCGAGCATGTGTTCGCGCTTGCCCGGGAGCTCAAGCATGAGCGGGGTCGAAAGGCGTCCAAGGCGTTGGCCGGCCAGACATGGGCTCTCATTTTCTCGAAGGCGAGCACGCGGACCCGTGTTTCGTTCGAGGTGGGAATCCACGAGCTGGGCGGACACGCCATATTCCTAAACAAGAACGACATCCAACTTGGTCGTGGAGAATCGATCGAGGACACGGCGCGCGTCCTTTCGCGGTACGTTCACGGCCTGATCGTCCGGACATTTGATCACGGCGATGTGGAGAAGCTTGCCGCTTCAGGCCGCGTGCCCGTCGTCAACGCACTCACCGATTTTCTGCATCCCTGCCAGAGTCTTTCGGACGCCTTTTCCGCTGCGGAGCGGTGGGCTGGGCCCGATGGCGACCTCATCGCCGCCCTGCGGGGCCGAAAAATCGCGTTTTTCGGAGATACTAACTTCAACATGGCCAATTCGTTGATTCTGGCGGCAAGCATCTTCGGGATGAAGATCACGCTCGCCGGGCCCGCGGGCCACGAACCGGGTACGAAGATCAAGGCTTTGCTGCAATCCGAGGGACGACCGGTCGATTACGCCTTCACGACCGATTCCTTCGAGGCGGTTGCCGGAGCCGATCTCGTGTATACGGATGTGTGGACCAGCATGGGGCAGGAGGACGCGACTTCGGCCCGAATCGCCCGGATGCGGCCCTACAGGGTCACCGAAAGGCTGTTTTCCGCCGCCAAGCCGGACGCGTTGTTCATGCACTGCCTTCCGGCGCACCCCGGCGAAGAAGTCGAGCAGGCGGTTCTCGCCAGCCCCCGATCGATCGTTTTCGACGAGGCCGAGAATCGGCTGCACGTCCAGAAGGCGCTTCTCACCGTGCTCGCCGAATCGGCCCGAGAGTAGACTGCCCGGGCCGAGTTTCTCCGTGTTCCCGTTCGGCGATTGTGGCAGAATGCCAAAGACTTGCAGCCCGGGGAATGGTTCATTTTAATATGTTTATAATGAATATATTAAAATTGTGTAAATCGCCTTTAGAGGAGAAAAATTATTCCATTTTATTGCGCGGTATCTCGACCGCAGATACATCGCTGGTTTCTGAGTTGCCGCGAAGGCAGGCCACGGTGGCGGGAGTTGAACCCGCGTACCAGTATTGTTTTTGGAGGGGAGAAATGTCCATGAACCCGGGAAAGCATGAACTACAAGGGGAAAGTACAGGAAGCGGCGGGAACGCGCGTCATCCGACGACCGCCCGCTGATCAAGGCGTTTTTCACTCAACCGGGCTAAGCGGCCGTCGCCTCAAACGACGCAAATCATTGATAGTCGATCCCGGCCGCGGCTGAGGACGATCCGCGACTCGCGGAAATGCTGGTCCTTGCGAAAGCGACGTGAGCGATCCAACGCTCGCCGAATTTCCGGCCGAGCCCTGGAAATTGGGCGCCGGTTCCCAATCGACTCCTGATACCGCTAATCCGGGAACCTCGGAGACTCCAACCGGAGCCGCCAGCTCCGCAGATTTGACGATATGTCGATATCTAATGGGATCTACCAAAAAAGGAATTAAGTGTCTGCACAGAGGAAAATCGTTCGCAGACGGAACTCCGCTCGGTATCTTTTTGACGGTTCGTAAAGATTTGAGAAGAGCACCTCCGATGCCTCATTCCCGCCGCAAGCAGCTTGAAATTGAGAATCGCGAGGCCGACTTTCTCCGGATTGCACGCCGGCTGTTCCTTGCCAACGGCATGCAGGGATTGACAATGGACAAGCTGGCGGCGCAAACCCCGTATTCCAAGGGGACGATTTATCAGCACTTCGCGTCAAAGGAGGATGTTCTCGCCGCACTTTGTCTTGAAAGCGGGCGGCTGCGCTTCGGGCTGCTGGAGCGCGCCGCAATGTTCAGGGGACGCAGCCGCGAGCGTGCAATCGCACTGGCCAAGGCCGATTACATCTTCTTCCGGCTGTATCCGGATTACTGGCGCACGGAGCAGATCAGCAATGTCCTCAACGTGGGCTTCAGGGTTTCGCCCGAGCGCCGGGCGGCCCGCGACGCGCTTTTCGAAGCCGGCGCGGGAATAGCGCTGGGAATCATCCGGGATGCGATCGTCGCCGGGGACCTCGCGTTGAAACCGCCGCTTACGCCTGAAAAGGTGTTCCTCGGCCTCCTCGGCACGACCCGCGGCTTATACCTGTACTGTTCAGGCAACCCGCCGTTCCGCAAGTGGGCCGGCGAACTCTGGTCCACCCATGAGCAGCTATTCGGTTCCGCCTGCGATGGATTCGGCTGGCGACCGCTCTCGAAAGACTGGGATTACGCAGACACCGTGAATCGGATCTGGCGCGAAATATTCCCCTCCGAGACCGCAAAGCTCGCGTTGGAAGCGCGCCAGCAGCCGGCGCACATTCATGACCCGCCCAATTATGATGAACCTGCTCCAGCACGACGGAGCCGCGCGACCCGGCTCCGCCGCTGAAGGCCGATCACGCGGCCCGGCTTTATTGACTGTTTCGGCGCTGGTCGCCATGGCCGGGCTCCTTCCAGGCATAGGTTGCAGCCGCGGCCCCGCAAACACGCAGAGCTCGGTCACGATGGTGAAGGCCGTGCGTGTCTCAAGCCGGGACCTGCAAGACGAGATCTCCGCAGCCGGAGCAATTGAGGCCGTGGAAAAGGCCGATGTTGGATTTCTCGTCGCCGGCCGGGTGCTTGAAGTCCCCGTTGAGGATGGCGCGGGTGTCGTCAAAGGACAGCTGCTTGCACGGCTCGACCCCGCCGACTTTAAGCAGAACCTCGCCATCGCCGAGGCCAAACTAGGGGAGGTGCGCGCTCGTCACGAGCGCCTTTCCCGCCTGCGCGACCTCGGCAGTCTTACGGCCAGCGATTTCGACAAGATAGAAAGCGCGCTCCACGAAGCCGAATCCGGCGCCGAACTCGCGCGGCGCCAGCTTGCGTACACGGAGCTGCGCGCGCCATTTGACGGCCAGGCTGTGCGCCGCGGCATCGCCGTCGGCCAGGTCGTGGTGCCCGCCCTTCCCGTCTTCACGGTCCTTGCCCCGGCACCGGTCTGGGCCAGCGTCGGTGTCGCCGAGGGCGAGGCGCACTTCGTACGCCCCGGCCAAAGCGTCCTCGTTTCTCTGCCATCCGCCGGCGACCGCTCGTTTGCGGGCACCGTCGATGCCATGCTGCCGCAGGCCGATCCGCTTTCGCGTTCGTTCACGGTCAAAATCCGCCTCGAGAACGCCGACCGCTCACTTCACACAGGCAACGTGGTCACCGCCCGGATCGCCACCGGCAATGTGCGTCACGCCGTGACACTGCCCCCGCAGGCCGTGCAGAGGTATGCCGACGGAGCCCTATTCGCATGGAAAATCGACCCTCAGCGCCACACCGCCGTCCGCCAGATTGTCGAAGCGGGACAGCTGCGAGGCGCTGTCGTGGAAATCACGTCCGGGCTTAAGCCGGGCGACATCGTGGTCACGAGCGTGCCGCTGACGCTCTTTGAGGGCATGCCGCTTCAGGCCGATATCGCGCCATGAACCTGCTCACTTGGCCGCTTCGCCACCGCCAGGTGACCTTCATCATGTGCCTGATCATGATCGCGCTCGGCATCCACTCGCTGGCCACCATGCCGAGGCAGGACACGCCGACCATTTCCGTCCACAAAGCGCTGGTCGCCGTATTGTATCCGGGAGCCACGACCGCCGAGATCGAGCAGCAAATCACCCGCCCGCTGGAGGCCTACTTGTTCTCGTTCACCGAAATCAACGCCGCCAAGACCACGTCGACCACGCGCGACGGCATTGTGGTCGTCACGGTGGAGCTCAACGAATGGGTGCGGGACAAGGAGGGTTTCTGGTCGCGTATGCGCCTCGGTCTGGCCGAATTCAAGCAGAGCAAGCTTCCCGAGGAGACGATAGGCCCCTCGGTGAATTCCAATTTCGGGGAATCGGTTGCCCTGTTGATCGGCGTGACCTCGCCGAAACGCACATATCCCGAGCTCCGCCGCTATGTCGAGAGCATCGAGGATGCGATGCGCACCGTGAGCGGTGTTGGGCGGATCGTCCGCTACGGCGAGCGCGACGAGGCCATCTATGTCGAGGCCGACTCGCAACGCCTGTCGCGCTACGGCGTGAGTCTTTCGCAAACAGCTGCAACGCTTCAGCTGCAGAATGCCACTCCTTACTCCGGCACAATCAAGGCCGGCGACCTCGAGGCGCCGGTCCATACCTACGGGCGCTATTCCTCATTGGAGGAAGTGCGCCAGCAGGTCGTATTTTCGGACCTGGCCAGCGACCGCGTCGTTCGTATCGGCGACATGGCGAAGGTCGAGCGGAGGCTGGCCGATCCCACCTCCCTGCTTCGCGTGGACGGCCGCGACGATCCGGCGCTGCTTCTATCCGTTGAGATGCAGCCGGGGCACAATATCGTCGCATTCGGCGATGCGCTCCGCTCCAGGCTCGCGGAGACCGTCCGGCAGCTGCCGGACGATGTGACGCTTCACATCATCAACGACCAGCCGGGTGTCGTCTCCGAAACAGTCGGCCATTTTATCAGCGAGTTCTTCATCGCCGTCGGGGCCGTCGTGCTCGTCACCCTTCTGCTGCTGCCCTTTCGCGTCGCGTCCATCGCCGCGATGGCAATCCCGGTCACGATCGCCATCACCTTCACGATTCTCCAGGCGCTCGGCGTCGAACTGCACGAGGTTTCCCTTTCCTCGCTAATCGTCGTCCTGGGCATGGTCGTGGATGACGCCATCGTGATCGCCGACAACTACGTCGAGAAACTCGATCAGGGCGTCCGGCATTGGGATGCCGCCTGGCGCGCCGCCCACGAGCTGGCAGTCCCGGTCTTCACGGCGACCCTCGCCATCATCCTGGCTTTCGGGCCTCTTGCATTTTTTCTCACGGGCGCGACGCGGGAGTTCATAGTGGCGCTGCCGATCACGGTGGCCGTCGCCCTGTCGGTTTCATTCGGCGTCGCCATGCTGCTCACGCCCCTTCTCTGCTTCACGTTCATCAGGCAAGGTCTGAAGGACCTCCATGGCAGCCTCGGCTCGGCCGTGCTCAGCATCGTGCTGCGCATTTACGGCCGGGTCATCCGCTCGCTCGTGCTCCACCCGGGCCTCGTCATTCTCGGCGCCGCGCTCACCCTGCCTGCGGGCTTGCTGCTGACCCTGGCGGTAAGACAGAAGTTTTTCCCGGCCGCCGAGCGCGCCCAATTCGTGATTGAGGTCGATATGCCGGTCGGCACCCGCCTCGAGGCCACGGACCGGGTGGTGCGCGCGGTCGAGAGCCGCCTCAAGGACGATGTGCGCATACCTGTTTTCGCGGCCTTCGTGGGCACGGCCGCGCCGCGCGTTTACTACAGCTTTGCCCCCGAATTTCCCCGGTCCAGCTACGGAATGCTCCTTGTCGGCACACGCGGCTCGAATGAGACCGAGGATCTAGTCCGCGATTACGCCGGCCGGCTTCGCGACCTGGCTCCCGGAGTGCGCATCAACGTGATGAGGCTGCAGCAAGGCATCCCGGTGGAAGCGCCGGTCGAGGTGAGGGTTGTGGGCCCGGAGCTAGCGACTTTGCGGCAGCTCGGCGACCAAGTCCGCGCCGTGTTTGCCCGGACGCCCGGGGCGACACAGGTGCGCGACGATTTTCGAGACGGCTTCACCGTGGACGTTCAGGTCAACAGCGAGGTGGCCAACCGGCTCGGCCTCGCGACGAGCCTTATCGCGGCGCAGGTCCGCTCCGGCTTCTCCGGTCTGCCCGTCACACAGCTTTGGGAGCACGACGCACCCGTGCCAATCGTTCTTCGGCTGGACGATGCCCACCGCGAATCCTACACCGCGCTCGACTCGCTCATGCTCCGCGCGCCCCTGAGCCGGTCGACCATGCCGCTGTCTGAAGTGGCGCGCATAGCGCCCGCCTGGAGCCCCGCGCAGATTTGCCGGCGCAACGGCGTGCGCACGCTCACCGTCCGCGCCAATCCTGCGCCGGACGTCCTCCCCTCGATGGTGCTTGCCCCAATCCGGGACAAGCTCGCCCGGATGCCTCTGCCCCCGGGCTACCGCCTTGAAATCGGCGGGGAATACGAGGGCCAGCAGGAGACGTTCGGGAATATGGTCGGCGCGCTCCTGGCCAGCCTGTCCCTCATTTTTCTCGTGATGCTCTTCCAGTTCAAGAGCACCCGGGAGACGTTTCTGGTGATGCTAGCCATTCCGTTGACGTTCTTTGGAGCGATGGCCGGACTCGTCGTAACGGGCAACACCCTTGGATTCACCGCCGCTGTGGGGCTGATCAGCCTCGTCGGGATCGTGATCCGAAACTCGATCATTCTGGTCGACTACGCCGACGAATTACGCATCAGGGAGGGCCTTGATGCCGCCCAGGCGGCCGTCAACGCCGGCCTTCGGCGCATCCGCCCGATATTCCTCACGTCCATGGCGGCCGCTGTCGGCGTGCTGCCCATGATCGTCTCGGGATCACCGCTTTGGGCGCCGCTGGCGAGCGTATTCTCGGTTGGCATAGTCTGGTCGATGGTCATGACCCTCCTTGTAATACCCACCGTTTATGCGCTTGTCATGAACCGCGTGAAAGCGCCTGTCATCCCGGCCGGGGAGGCTCAGGCATGAGAATACCGGCTCCGCTGTTTCTCCTGCTCGCCGTGTCGGCCCCGGCCGCGCCGCTCACGCTTGACGAGGCGGTCGCCCTTGCCGTCAGCCAGAGCAAATCCGCGCAGCTTGCGCGTCTCAAGGTCGCCGAGGCATCGGCCGGACTCGACCGGGCGCAAAAGGAGCGCTACCCGACGCTTTCGGCCTTCGGCATGGCAGCCTACGTGTCGGACCCCTACCAGGTCAGGCTGGCGAGTGGCTCTCTTTCGCCGCTGCTGGATTCGGCTGCGGCCAATCTTGGCCTCGGCTCGCTCGGCGAGGCGATCGGCCCGTTTCCGTCCACCGACTTGACCATCCTGGAGGGCAACCGGGAGGTATCAATCGGAGGCCTTGTGCTCCTCCAGCCGCTCACACAGCAGTGGCGGATCGGCAGCGGCATCGACGCGGCGCGCGCGGCGCAATCCGCAGCCCTGCGCGAGCAGGCCCGGGTGGTCACCCAGACCCGCTTCTCCGTCGAGAATATTTTTGCCAGACTGCTGGTCGAAGGCAGGCGGCGCCTTGCCCTCGAGGAGAGGCTGGCGTCTCACGACGCCCAGCTGCGCGACGCGGAGCATTCGCAGACCGTCGGCGAGCTTCTCGACGACGCCGTGCTCGGGCTCCGGGCCGAACGTACCCAAGCCGCAGCCGAGCTGGCTCGAAGCGATCAGCAATGCCACCGACTCGGGCTGCAGCTTGGCGACCTGGTCGGCCGCCCCGGCGCGGCCGTGCTCGACCTTGGCGACTCGATGCCGGACCGGGCGATCCACCCCCTGGACTACTGGCTAGCGAGAGTGCCGAGGAACCCCGACCTCCAGGTTGCCCTCGCCTTGCTGGAAAAGGCGGGCGCAGGTGTGCGCGCGGCCCGCCAAATGGATATTCCCGAGCTTGCATTGTTCGCCGCAGGCGCTTCCCAGGACGGCATTGGCATCCTGCCAAACAACTCCGGCAGCGTGGGCGTCGTGCTCAAATGGGATATCCTGGATTTTGGGCGTCGCCACGCCGACATCCAAAAAAGCCTTGTCCAGCGGCGGGAGGCCGAAGTCGAAAGAGACCGAATCGAGGAAGAGGCGACGCGCGAGGTGCGTCTTGCCTACCAGGACCTCGATTATGCCGACCAGCTGGTTCGGCTGGGCGAAGAGGCAATCACCTACCGCCAGCGTTCCGCCCAGTTGGCGCGCCAGTCGGTGGACAACGGGCTCGCCCTCTCCAGCCGGGCTCTGGCCGCCGAGGCCGACCTGCGCCAGGCCGATGCGGATCTGATGGACGCCCGGATTCAACGACATCTCGCGTTGTTGCAATTGTACCTTCTCACTGGCGAACTCTAGGCAACCAGCCGGTCAAGCCGCCGCCCAGAGCGTTGGAGGGCCTTTATGTCTCCACTATTCGGGTACATATTTTTGAGGAAATGCCGTGTCGCTTCGGGAGGTGAGTCCCTTGCCCCGGCTTTCTCCAGGAGGCTCAGTGCCTCGAGGGCCTCATCTTCTGTCTCGCAAATTTGCCGCCTTCGGGGTGTAATTCTTGTCCGCGTGTCCAAATCGCATCGACCATCTTTCCTCCGGCAAACATGCGGCCACCTCATTCCTTTTTATTCCATTTTCGGCCAATAAATCAGCTTCATGGCGAAATCATATGAAAATAGTTCGCCGCCGACATCGGGCAGAAAGAGGCGCTGCGCGGCCTGCCCGCAAAGGCGCGCAGGACCGGCGCCACAAAGCATTACACGCTCGATCTCGTCGAGGAGTTCGCCCGCGACTTCATCTACCCGATCATCCGCGCGAACGCGGTTTATGAGGGGCAGTACCACCTCGGCACATCGATCGCGCGCCCCTTGATTGCCAAGGCACAGATAGAACTGGCCAGGAAGGAAAAGGCGGACACGGTCTCGCACGGGGCGACGGGAAAGGGGAATGACCAGTGCCGGTTTGAGCTCACCTACATGGCCCTGGCGCCGCGATTGAAGATCATTGCGCCGTGGAGGATCGATGCATTCCGCCAGAGTTTTCCCGGCCGCGCCGAGATGATCGCCTATTGCCGGGATCATAAGATTCCCGTCGAGGCTTCCCTGAAGAAGCCCTACTCGATGGACCGCAACCTTCTGCACATTTCCTACGAGGCGGGCATTCTTGAGGATCCGTCCTTCGACCCCACGTCCAGGGAGAACAAGGGGATGTTCAAGCTATCCGTCTCCCCGGAGGATGCCCCGAGCAGGCCGGAATACGTCGAACTCGAATTCGAACGCGGAAACTGCGTCGCGGTGAACGGCAGAAAGCTGACGCCCGCGGGCGTGCTGAAAGCCTTGAACAGGCTTGGCGGCCGCCACGGCATAGGCCGGGTGGACCTGGTCGAGAACCGATTTGTGGGCATGAAGTCGCGCGGGGTCTATGAAACGCCCGGCGGGACCATACTCATGCACGGCCATCGCCAGATCGAGTCGCTCACGATGGACCGCGAAGTCATGCACCTGCGCGATTCGTTGATCCCGAAATACGCCGAACTCGTTTACTACGGCTTCTGGTTTGCGCCGGAACGCGAGGCGCTCCAGGCGCTGGTGGACGAAAGCCAGCGCCACGTCTCGGGCACGGTGCGCTTCAAGCTCTACAAGGGCAATATCATCACCTGCGGCCGCAAGTCGAGGCACTCGCTCTACGACCCGCGCATCGCGTCGATGGAGGGGGTCAAGAGCTGGTACAACCAAGGCGATGCGACCGGCTTCATCCGGCTCAACGGACTTCGCCTGCGCGCGCGTTATTTCGCCCAGGGCGGACCGCGATGAGGCTTACTCGAAGCGCACGGTGACCTGAATCTCGACCGTTGCGTTTCGGGGCAGGCCGGCCACGGCCACGGCGGCGCGGGCGTGCCTTCCGGCGTCCCCGTAAAGCTTCACGAAAAGGTCGCTCGCCCCGTTGATGACCTGCGGGCTCCCGTCGAAGCCGGCCACCCCGTTGACATACCCATTCACAAGAATAAACTCGCGGACGCGGTCGAGCCGACCCAGCGCCGCCTTGATCGAGGACAGGGCGTTGAGCGCGCACGCCTGTGCGGCCGCATAGCCGGACTCGACCGTCTGGTCCTTCCCCACCTGGCCCGCATGCGCCGCCCCGGCGCCCGAGCTGATGACTCCGGCGAGAACGAGCGTATTGCCGTTGATTCGATACGGCACGTAGCTGCCGGCGGGCGACGGGGGCGGCGGCAGCGCCAGCCCGAGTTCCTTCAATTTGATTTCAATTGGATCCATGGAGGGATATTCCGGAAGGGGCCGGCGCTCACTTTCCCGCCGCCCGCAGCGCCGCCAGGTTCTGGCGCAGGCCGGAATTCACGGCACCCCCGTCGGAACCGAGGGCCATGAAGGTGAATCCCAGGTCCCGGCACTTCTCCATCAGGGGCGGGTTGTGGGCCAGGATCCCGGCCGCCTTTCCCGAGCGCCGGGCCGCGGCGACCACGCGCTTCAGCGCATCGATGAACCGGGGATGGTCGAGCTGGTCGCGGATTCCCATGTTGTAGCTGAGGTCCGTCGGCCCGACAAAAAGGACGTCGATCCCGTCGATGGCCGCGACTGCATCGACGGAAGCCACCGCCTCGACCGTCTCGACCTGCGCCAGGAGGACGAGCCTCTCGTGGGCATGGAGGTAGTATTCCTCGAAATCGTGGCTGAATCCTGCGCCGCGGTTGAACTTTGCAACGCCGCGGAGGCCCCGCGGCGGATACCGGAACGCCGAAACGGCTGCCTTCGCCTCCGCCTCGTTGTTCACATAGGGCACCATCACGCCGTGGGCACCCGCGTCGAGCGCCCGCTTGAACCGGGGCGGCTCGTTCGCGGCGATCCGCACGATCGGGACGGCGGGCGTTGCGGCGGCGGCCTGAAGCTGGTGCAGGAGAGCATCCTCCCCGCCCGGCCCGTGCTCGTGGTCGATCAACAGCCAGTCGTAGCCGGCGTTGCCCGCAATCTCGACCGTAACCGGGGAGCCAAGATTGAGAAACGTGCCCGTCAGCCATTGGCCCGCCAGGGCGCGCGCGCGGAATTCACCTGAGATTTTCATGCGGTCCTGATAATGAGGCGGTCGGACGCGGACGCGCCATGCTATTTTGCCGCGGCGAACTCCGGCGCGAGTTCGAGCCGGAAGTAATCGCGGGCATTTGCAAAGCAGATGTTTTTGACCATTCCTCCCACCAGCGCCATGTCCGGGGGAATTTCGCCCCTGTTCATGTCCGCCCCGAGCAGGTTGCAAAGCACGCGGCGGAAGTATTCGTGCCGCGGGTAGCTGACGAAGCTCCGCGAATCGGTCAGCATGCCGACAAAGCGGCTAAGCAAGCCCAGGTTGGACAGGGCGTTGATCTGCCATTCCATGCCCTCCTTCTGGTCGACGAACCACCAGGCGCTTCCAAACTGAAGCTTGCCCGGAATCGTGCCGTCCTGGAAGTTGCCGGTCATCGTTCCAAAGGCGTAATTGTCCGCGGGATTCACATTGTAGAGAATCATCCGGGGAAGCTGATCGGTGGCGTCGAGCGCGTTGAGATAGCGGGCGAGGGCGCGCGTCTGCGGGAAGTCGCCGATCGAGTCGAATCCCGTGTCGGGGCCGAATTTGCCGAGCAGCCGGCCGTTGTTGTTGCGCAGCGCCCCGAGATGAAGCTGCTTGGTCCATCCGCGCGCGGCATCCCAGCGGCCGAATTCCAGCATGAGATAGGATCCGTAGCGCGCCTGGTCCTCCGCCGACGGCACGCGGCCCGCGCGGGCCGCCTCAAAGACGGAACGGGCCTGCGCCAGGGTGCAGGGTTCGGAAAGCGCCGTCTCAAGCCCGTGGTCGGAAAGCCGTCCGCCGGCGGCGTGAAACGCGTCGTGGCGCTTTTTGAGCGCCGAAAGCAGGTCATCAAAGGACCGGATCGGCATTCCTGCCGCGCCCTCGAGCTTTTCGAGCCAGCCGTTAAAGCCCGCCGGATCCCCGACCGCGAGCGCCTTGTCCGGGCGGAATGCCGGATAGACGCGGGTCTTCAGGCCGGATGCGCGGATCTTCTCGTGCAACGCAAGGCTGTCGGCGGGATCGTCGGTCGTGCACACGACCGCCACCCTGGAGTGGGCGAACAGATCGCTCACCCTCATGGAGGCCAGCTGCGCATTGGCCTGCTTCCACACCCCGGCGGCGGTCGCGGGGCCCAGCAGGCAGTCCACGCCGAAGTAGCGCTTGAGCTCGAGGTGGGTCCAATGGTAAAGCGGATTTCGAAGCGTGTGGGGAACGGTCGCGGCCCACGCCTGGAATTTCTCCCATGGCGATCCGTCGCCGGTGATGAAGCGCTCGTTCACGCCGTTCGCGCGCATGGCCCGCCACTTGTAGTGGTCGCCACCAAGCCAGACCTCGGCAAGATCGGCGAACTGGTGGTTGGCCGCGATCAGCGCCGGCGAAAGGTGGCAATGGTAGTCGAAGATCGGCTCGTTCTCCGCAAAACCGTGATAGAGATCCCGGGCCTCCGGCGTCGTGAGCAGAAAATCATCGTGGATGAAGGACATGGGCGGGGTGTGGATAAATCGGGCCGGGCTCTAAGGACCTCACGCTCCGATGTCGGCGACCAGGGCCTCCAGGTCCGCGTAGTGGTCGAGACGGGCGCGAGCCTTTGCGCAGGTCGCCGCCGTGCTGAGTCCGGTGGTTTCCGCGAGGAAGACAATATAGCGGGCCACGTTGCGCGCGTAGTGGAGGCGGCCCTCGGCGCTGATGGAATAGAAACGCGAGCGCTGGGCGTAGCCGGCAGGCGTGTGGTCGCCGAGGGCCGCCTTCTCGGCGCGGCCTCCGGCGGCAAGGACGTAGAGAAAATTGTATTCGAACCAAAACATGTGCTCGGGACTCGCCGGAAGCGCCTCGAGGGCCGAGCGGCAGGCGGCGGGCGATTCGAACACGTTGGAGGGCTTTCCCGCCTTCGCCAGCGCATCGCTGACAAATACGCGCGCCATCTTTTGCTCGGTCGGATCCGCGCTGAAGGCTCCGAGAAGGGCCAGTTCGAGCGTGAAACGGTACCAGTCGCCCCAGAGCGCCTTGTCCGCCGGGTCTTTCGAGGCGGCGAGCGCGCGGCCCATTTCGTACGTGTACCTTCCGCTGGTCTTGATTTCGAGGCGCTGGCCGGTCACGCGGCCCATCACCTGGTAATTCTCGGCGGATTTTCCCGACCCGGAGTGAAACCCGATGCTCGCCCCGAACTTCTCGCACACGGCCCACTGCTTTTCGATCAACGCCTTCAGCGCGGCGTTGTCCGGGTAAGGCATGTTCTTTTGGAAGCCGAATGCAGGCGCGATGAAGTGGATCTTCATCCCGAGCGCCTCGCAAAGGGAGAGCATGACTGCGGTCGTTTCCGGGGTCGTCAGGCCGGGCAGCTCGTCGATTGACAGTTCCCGCAGGTATTCGCGCCCGACCGCCGTCGTGAAAAGACCCTCCCGGGCGGCGCGGTACTTTTCGTCGCGCCGCTTCATTTTCTTCATCGCCGGCCAGACGTATGCGACAAGGCGCGAGAACTCGGCTTCGTTGATGGCCAGTCCCGCTGCCGCGACGCGCGTCCGAACACTGGCAAGCAGTTCAGCGGGCACGTTGGATTTTACCCAGGCCCCTGCGTCGGAGGGCACCGCCGTCTGCGCAAGCTCCGGGGAAAGGTCAAAGGTGATGTAGCTTGCCAGGACGCACCCGGTCACCAACTGGTCTTCGCGGCTGTCAAACTTTCCGCCGATGGGTTGGTGGTCGGCATTGAAACTCCAGGCAATCCGGCGCCGATGGAAACCGGTTTTCAGTTTCGACAGCACGCAGCCGTGGCTCATTCCCTCCACGCTCTGGCCCTGGTGCCCCTCGGGAACGCTTGTGCCGATGAACGGAAAGGGAACGGTGTCGAGCCGGCCCCCCAGCATGGCGTCCACATCGTAAACCAACTCCCGGGGAATCGAATTCTGATTGGCGGTCATTCCAATCGCGAGGTGAGCCATCGCCCACTCGACTCCGGGCCAATGCAAGGTTGTGAAGCGCGCGCCTATCCCTAGCGTGCTCCGCCCAAGCCTCTCGGAAGCGGTTGGAAATAGGGTCGATGCCGGATCGCGCTCCTGAACCAAATTTTTGATTTTGAGCAAATTGGCAAAGGTGGCCGGGAATAAAGCCCGGGCCGGGCCGGCGGCGGTACCATCGGAAAGCAGTCCCAGCAGGTCGCCGTTGCCCGCCCCGTCCAACTGCCAGCCGCAGTCGCCGGTAGCCGGATCCTCGAAAAGGGTCCAACGTCCCGCGGACGTTTCAAACTCGCTTCGCTGGTAGCGGACTATAGCGGCGGCCTTCCCTCCCATCGCCTTTGCCGACAGCGCCGGCCAATCCAGGCAGAAGTCCGGGCTGACGCACGGATTTGTGGATATGCGGAGCTTGTTCTTCAGCAGGAACTCATTAATCAAAGTCATGGGTTGCGCGGATGGGGATTAAGGCTCCGATTGCCTCATATTTCGAATTTCCTTACAAGGCTGTAATTGGGACACGTGTCCTATTATTGCGGTGGGTGCCGGGCTGCCTACCGATTCCAGTCGTTCGTCGAGTCCCGCACCAGTTGCTGCAGCATGTCGAAGCGGAGCTCGCCATAGTTGAGCGCGTACCGGAGCTTGCCGTCCTTGAAAACCCAGGTCGTTGGAATCCAGGTGACCGGCAGGCCCATGAAGGTCTTCATTTGGTCTGCCTTGCGGCGCGAGCCATTCGGGTGCAGGAGAAGCGCAAAGTTTTTCTGGGCGCCCAATCCGTTTGCGGCCAGGAGGCTGGCTCCGTCCGCATCATTCCAGACGGTGACAAAGATGAAATTGACGTCTGGATTCGAGCTGACGAACCGGCTCCATGCATTGTCGGCCAGCTCGGCCTTGCAGTTGGGGCACCATGGAGCCCAAAAGTGCACGACGGTGACTCGCGGCGACTTTACCGATTCCTCAACTTTTCTTTCGATCGGGAGCAGTGCCTGGTCTGAAGCAAATGAGAACCCCGCCATCGCCAGGAACAGACCGATTCCGAGTGCTCGTTTCATGGTCAAAAGCTACTCGATCCCCGGAATAAGTCACGCTCGGGACAGGGACAGCCTCCCATGCGAGGCTGTCCCCGTGCTGCCCTGGGCAAAAAAAAGGCCGCCGCGGGCTGCTAACCGCGGCGGCACACACCAGCCCCTGACAAAGTTTTTTATTCCGTGGGGGGAGAATGCGGATTCAAACTGCCTAGACGGTCGGACTCCGAAAGAGTTGCTCGTTATTTCCATCGGGCTTGCCGCCGGCTACCGCATGCGCCTATTGTGGGCTGGCATGATTGAAGTCCAAGATCTTACGAAACGGTACGGCGACTTCACCGCAGTCCGGGAGCTTTCCTTTTCCGTGAAAGCCGGCGAAGTTCTGGGGCTTGTCGGCCCGAACGGAGCCGGCAAAACGACCACCCTTCGATGCCTGTCAGGTGTCATTCCCTGCAGCGGCGGTTCCGTTAGGATCGGGGGAATCGACCTCGGAACCGATCCCGTTGGGGCGAAACGCAAACTCGCTTTTTTCCCGGACGAGCCGCGCCTGTTTGACTACCTTACGGTCCGGCAGCATCTCGCGTTCGTAGCCCGAATCTACGGGATTGAAAACCACGAGGCTGCCGCAAAACCGCTTCTTGAGGAGCTGGAGATCGCGGACAAGGCAAATAAGCTGCCGAATGAGCTGTCCCGCGGCATGAAACAGAAACTGGTCATTGCCTGCGGCCTCCTGCATGGGCCCCAAGTGATGTTTTTCGACGAGCCCCTCACCGGCCTGGATCCGCTTGGCATCCGCCGAATGAAGGACTCGATCATTCGGCGCGCGAGGGAGGGGGCGGCTGTCGTTTTGAGCTCCCACCTGTTGCATTTGCTGGAGGAGGTCTGCTCGCACGTGCTGATCCTGAAGAAGGGCGAAAAGATCGCGGACGGCACGCTGGCCGAGGTGGCGGCGCGATTCAGCGCGGGCGAACCGGATGTCAGCCTCGAGGAAATCTTCATTCGGGCGACGGGCGGATCCGAAAGCTGAACCGTGCTGCGCGCTCTTTTTTACCTGAGGTTCGAATCGCTCCTGAACCGGATTGCAGCCGGCGCGGCGCGCCTGCGCCAGCCCAAGTACTTCGCCGCCGCCCTGGTCGGAGCCGCCTACGTTTATTATTTCATGCTGCGGCCCATGACCGCATCGTGGCAGCCGGCGCAATCCCGCGGGATTCAGCAGCCATACTACGCACACTCATTTGTCTTCCAATTCCAGGCCTTTTCCCAGAGCTCGGCCTCAATTGGAGGGGCGGTTGTACTTTTCCTCTTCCTGCTGTTCCAGGCGTTCTTCTGGATCTCGCCGCCGGCGCAGCCGGGCCTGCGGTTTAGCGAAGCGGAAATCGCATTCCTTTTTCCAGCCCCCTTCACGCGCCGCCGGTTGGTCCACTTCAATCTCATCAGTTCGCAGATAAGGATTCTCGTGTCGTCGGTTATCCTGGCCGCCCTCTTCAATCGCTGGCACGGGGGCGCTGCGGGCGCCCTTGGCCGCGCAATCGGGTGGTGGATCATTTTCTCCACTTTCAGCATGAACTCGAAGGCGTTCGGACTTGCCGTGGCCAAGTCTCTCGCCCGCGCGGCAAGGCCGGGCCTGATCCGGTTTGTCGCCCTTTCCGCCGTCGGTGCGGTGGCCGCGATAGCCGTCGTTTCGATTGCAAGCCACGCCCATCCGCCCGCATTTGGTCCGAACGCCGGGCCCTCGGAGATTGCAGGCTATCTGGATCGATCGGTCGATGTGGGCCTGCTGCACTGGCTCTTGTGGCCTTTCCGTTGGGTTGTCGGGCCCTATCTTGCGGGTAATCTGCGGGCGTTCGCCCTGGCGCTTGGCCCCGCTCTTTTGATCCCGGCCGGCCTTTACGCGTGGATCGTGCGGATGGAAGTGCCATTCGAGGAAGGATCCATAGCGCTTTCCGAGAAACAGGCTGAGATACGCGCCGCGTGGAAGGCCGGCCGCCGCTATCGTGGAGCAAAGGAGGAGCGCGCGGTTCGCCGCGATCCCTTCCGGCTGGGCAGCCGGGGCAGGCCGGAAGCGGCGTTTTTCTGGAAGAACCTCCTCGCCATACAATCCTGGTTCAACCTGAGATTGGCCCTCATCGTCCTGGCGACAACGGCCGTGTTCGCGTCCACCGGCAATTTCGGAGGCTCGAAGGGCTCTGGTGAAGGTTACGCAGAAATAGTGCTCGCATGCGCGCTGTTCGCGGGCGGCTACACGCTTTTTCTCGGCCCGCAGCTGCTCCGCCAGGATCTGCGGAGCGATCTTCCGAATGCGGATATCCTTAAGACTTATCCGCTTGCCGGATGGCAAATCGTGCTGGGGGAACTTCTCACGCCGGCGGCAATTCTTTCGGGGCTGCTGTGGCTCGCCATCCTCGTCAGCACCTGGGCCTTGGGCCGCCTCGGCAATGAGGGGACCCCCTTCGAACCGGTCGCAAGAATTGTCGGCGCGGCGTGCCTGGCAGCTCTCGTGCCGCCGCTGTGCGCGTTGCAGCTTCTCATCCCCAACGCGGCGGCGGTCATTTTCCCCGGCTGGTTTCAGTCGATGCGGACCCGGGGCGGCGGGATAGAGACGATGGGGCAGCGGCTGATATTCGTTTTCGGACAGCTCATCGCCGTTGCCATTGCAATCTTGCCGGCGGCGCTCCTGGCAGCAGGCGTCTTCATAGCCGGAAGATTTTATCTTGGGTTCCTCGCGCAGGAGGGCGTCGCGACGGTCGTGGCGCTCATTCCAGCCGCAGCCACGCTGTTTGCGATCCTGGCAGGCGAACTGTGGTGCGGCCTCTGGTGGCTTGGCCGCCGGTTTGAAAGGCTCGACTTGAGCCGCGAAATCCACGGCTGAATCATGAACGACGCCCTGGCGATCGCAGGCGGCACGGACGCCCGGCACGCGACATGAAATTCTCGAGTCTTGTGCGCATTGCGGCCGGCGTTGTCGAGTCCACCCAGCGCAAGTTCCCGAAAGACATAAGGGAGGCGGCGCTCGGCGTGCCCGTTCATTATGAACCGCTCCCGGATGAGACCGTCATTGCCGAGGGCTTCGAGCCGGATATCCTGGGGCTTTTCACGGGTGCCCCCCACGGAACGGAGCTCGCCCAGGACAATCCAATCCCGCCCCAGATTATTTTGTATATCAATAGCCTCTGGGATTACTCCGACCGGGACGAGGATGCGTTCCGCGAGGAAGTTCAATTGACCTATCTTCACGAACTCGGCCACTATCTGGGCTGGGACGAGGACCAAGTCGCCTCGCGCGGCCTGGATTGAGGAACCTCGTCCATTCCGCACTTTCCAACTCCCTTTAACCGTGTTAAATCATTCCTTCTCATGAAGAAATTTCTTCCGCTTTTGATTCTTGCCCTGGTCGGCACGGGCGCCGACGTGGCCCGTGCGACGCCTGATCGCGCAAATCTGGTTTCTGAAGTTCAATCGTGCTATGCGATCCTCCAGGAATTCATGAGCGACCCCGCAACCGCCATCCCGCCCCAGGTGTGGCAGCAGGCGCAGGCGATTATCATCTGCAACCAGTTCAAGGCGGGGTTCATTTTTGGCGTCAAGGGCGGTTACGGGGTGCTCCTTGTCAAAAGGCCCGGCGGCCACTGGAGCCTTCCCATCCTTCTGACAGCCAATGAGGCCAGCCTTGGACTCCAATTGGGGGCAAAGTCGGTCGAGACGATCTTCGTCATGACCGACAGCAAGACGCCAAAGCTCCTGTTCAGCCACCGGTTCAACATCGGCGTGGACGCCAAGGCCGTCATCGGACCCAAGGCCGCGGACACGGAAAGCGACAACCATCCCATCCTGTCCGCGCCGGTCCTCGTCTATTCCAAGGAAGCCGGCCTTTACGCCGGCGCCACGGTCAAGGCGGCGGAAGTGGGACGAAACGACGACGCGAATTACGCGCTGTACAACACGAACTTCACCCTGCCCGAGCTCGCCTACAGCGACTGGGTCCAGCCGCCCGCGGAGCTGCAGCCGTTCATCAACTACGTGCAGCACCTGTCGCCGTAGCCGCAAGCCAGGCAATCAGCGCGGCCTCGGCGGCCTCGGCGAACCGCTCCTGGGCATCGATGCGCGACAGCCCGGGAGCATCGATGAGGTCGCTTCGAACGGTGAACCCTCCCCCGGTTTCCCGGCAGGCGATCGCCCACCAGGCAAACGGTTCCGCCACCGCGGGGAGAACGCTTGGCTCGGCGTAACCGGTGGTCGCGACTCCAATATCCGCCTCGAACAACAGGCATACGCCGCGCGCCATTTGGACAGCCACGGCGGAGGAGACGCCATTGACGGCCTGGGCGGCCGCGCGATCGACGCCGAGTTGGCGCGACTTTTGATCGAGCGAATAAGCGGTGATCCCGCCGAGAAAGAAACCGGAAGCCCCCGAAATGCGCCCGATCCGCGCCTGGAGGCGGCCGCAGGTGACGCTTTCCGCCACGGCCAGCGTCCGCCGCGGCGGCCCGAGCATCAGGGTTATCAAGTCGCGCGCCTGTTTCACGCCAATTCCAGGCTCACCGGGCAGTGGTCGCTGCCCATGACGCCGTGGTCGATCCGGGCGCGCTTGAGCGCCGCCCGCAGCTTCTCACTCGCGACAAAGTAGTCGACCCGCCAGCCGATGTTCCGGGCCCGGCAGTCGCCCATCTGGCTCCACCACGTGTAATGGCCCGGTTCCGGCTCGAAGGCGCGGAAAGTGTCCACGAATCCACTGTCCAACAGCCTGGAAAAATTGGCCCGCTCCTCATCCGTGAAACCCGCATTGCGCCGGTTCGATTTGGGGTTCGCGAGGTCGATTTCCGTGTGGGCCACGTTGAGATCGCCGCAAAAAACAACCGGCCTGCCCTTCTTCTCGAGCTTTTTCAGGAATGAAAGGAACGCCGGGTCCCACTCCTTCGTGCGGTAGTCGAGACGGGTCAGGCCGCGCTGCGAGTTAGGCTGGTATACGTTTACAAGCGTGAAGTCCGGGAACTCGGCCGCAATGACCCTGCCCTCGCGGTCGTGCTTCTTCATGCCCAGGCCGAGCGAAACGGAGCGCGGCTTCACACGAGTGAACAGCGCAGTGCCGCTGTAACCCCTCTTTTCGGCGCTATTCCAGATGGGCTGGTAGCCGCGCGGCCACGCCACATGCTGAACGTCGCCGGCGCTGGCCTTGATCTCCTGCAGGCAGATGACATCGGCGCCGGACCCTTCCATAAAATCGAGGAATCCCTTTCCCAGGACGGCGCGAAGACCGTTTACGTTCCAGGAGACGAGTTTCATGCGCCAGCCAGCCTCGCCCGTGCAATCCGGTTTGTCAGCGCCAAACCGCAGGGGACAGCCTCCCGCGATAGGCTGTCCCCGTACGACGGCGCGATGACACACTGCGATCCAGCTTCCCGTTGCCAATCTCAAGCGGATGCGGGAAACTCCCGCCAATCTTCCCTTCATGCCCGGATTTGCTCCCATTCCGCTCGGCCAGCCGATTTCGCCGTCTCCACATGCTGTTTCGTGCAGCCTGCCGACCCTGCGGGCGGTGCGCGGCTACGAGGAAAAAGACCCGGAGATCCTGGCCAGCATGACTTCGGGTTATCCCCGCTTTGTTGTGCATCCGTTCGTCCGCCAGCTCGCCGAGCACCTTTCCGCCGAGGCGCAATTGACCGGACGGAGGCTGTGGCTCACCTCCTCCCCGGCGACATCCGCCGCGCTTGTCCGGCATCTGTCTCGGTTCTCTGGGCGGGAGTCCGGCGCAAAACTGGAGCCTATTCCGTTTTCCGAAGGCGGCGTCAGCGGGGCGGCGCATGCCGACACGGCGGAGCTTTCCGCGCGGGCGAAGCTGTTTCTGCAAAACGTGGGCGGATTCATGTCATCGAGGGAAGCCGAGGATCAGCTCGTGCGCCGCGGCTTGAGGCGGGAGGCACATCGCGAGGAGCTCTTTGCCGGCGACTCCGCGGAGGAAGTCCGCGGACATCTCCGCCGCGCGCTTCCCGGCGCCGGCGATGGAGACATCTTCCTGGCCAACAGCGGAATCAACGCTGTTTATTCCGCGTTTAAGTCCGCGGCCGAACTCCAGGCCAGGCGCGGCCGCACCATCTGGGTGCAGCTCGGGTGGCTGTACCTGGATACGATTGCAATATTGAAGAGATTCACCGCCACTCCGGCCGATTATGTGTACCTGCGCGACGTTTTCGACCTCACCGGCCTGGAAAGGTTGTTTGCCGAAAAGGGCGCTCGCGTGGCCGGGCTGATCACGGAGATCCCGACCAACCCGTTGATTCAGACCCCCGATGTCGACGCCCTGGCGACCCTTTGCCGGCGGCACGGCGCGATTCTCATCCTGGATCCCTCCGTCGCCTCCCTTTTCAGCGTCAACCTGTTTCCAAAGGCCGACATGATCGTGAACAGCCTCACAAAATTCACGGGCAACGAGGGCGATGTCCTGGCCGGCGCCCTGGCGATAAATCCCTCCAGCCCCGATGCGGCGGATCTGCGGCGGCGCGTAGCCGCCCAAATTGAACCGATCTATCCCAGGGACCTGGCCCGGCTGGCGGCGCAGATCGGCCAGACGGAAGACGTGCTTAGCCGCATCGCCTCCGCGACGCCACAGGTTGCCTCGTTTCTAGCCGGTCATCCCAAGGTCAAGGATGTCTTTTGGGCGCTCTCGCCGGCTTCACGCGCCAATTACCTGCGGATCGCCTGGAATCCAGAGGCTGTGGGGGGCATGATTTCCTTCACCCTGCGGGGCGCGCTCGCTCCTTTTTACGACCGCGTCCGGCTTCCCAAAGGACCCAGCTTCGGCATGAAGAAGACCCTCATCAGCCCGTTCATGTTTCTGGCCCACTATGACCTCGTGAACACGCCTGACGGGCGCGCCGAGCTTGCCGAAAGCGGCCTGGACCCCGACCTCCTTCGGATGTGCGTCGGCACTGAACCGGTTGCCGACATCCTGTCGGCGCTTGACGAGGCCCTGGGCTGACATCGCGCCGTCCCGGCTGCGTCGCAGATTCCCTTTGCCCCGATGCGCCACGCCGATCGCCGGCGTGCGGCCGTCACCTGAGCCGCACGAAGAAGAAGGCGGCCAGCGCGGCCATCCCCGCGTTCGGCAGCCAGGCCGCCAGCACGGGGTCGATCCATTGATTCATCGCCAGCGCGGTGGCAACATTCACGAAGACATAATAAAGGAGAAAAAGGCCGATGGCCTTTGAGACGCCGACGGCCGGATTCACGCGCACGCCCGCCACCGCAAACGGTATGGCAATCGCGATGATGATGAGCGGCTCCAGCGTGTCGGCGACGATCGAGTAGTAGCGGATCGCATAGGGCACTCCCTTCGAATTGCCCTCCTCGGAAAAATAGCGGATCAGCCGGCGCAATTCAAAAAACGAAAGGTCGCGCGGCCGGCGGTCCGTCAAAAGCATGAGCTTCGGATCCTCGTTGTAGGTCGGCTCGAACCTGTCCACAAACGGCGAGGACCCGGTCTGTTCGCCTGTCTCGGCATCGAAGCGGATTTCGCGCCCCGCCTGGAAGACCCAGCCCCTCCGACTCGCGTCAAACCAGGCCTCGGCTGCATCCACGCGGCGCAATTCGCGCCCGCGCTCATCCAGCTCGGACACCGAGACGCCATATCCCCGCTCCGGGCTCGCCTGCCTGTACCGGTTGAAAAACCACATCCGCCGCGCATCCGGGTTCTCAAACGCGACGCCGTACACGGCCCCGACGCGGTCGGGCGGAAGGACCTTCGCCTGTTTGCGGAACTGGAGTTCCGCGTCGAACTGGCGCGACTGTTCGACCGACCATGGGACGATCGTGGAATTGAGCCACCAGACGGCCCCGCAAGCCAGGACGCCTACGAGCCAGATTGGAGCCGTCAGGCGCACGAATCCGATTCCGGCCGTTCGCATCGCCGTGAATTCATTGGCCCGATGCAGCTTGGTCAGCGTGAACAGCAAGGAGAGCAGCAGCGCGATGGGCAGCACAACGCCGAGAAAGCTCGGAAGAGTGATGAGCATGTAGCGTAAAAACTCGGGAAACCCGGTTCCGGCGTCCAGCATGTCGCGGAAATCGTCATAACAAATCTGGACAAACAGCAGCCCGCAGAAGGCCACAAGAAACAGCGCGAGGATTTGCAGCCACTCTCGGAGCAAGTGCCTGTCAAACGTATTCACGGGCCGTAGATTGCGCACCCTGCATTCCGAAAGCAAACCTTGCGGTCCGGTTTCCCGAGGCCCGGCGAAAGCCCGGCACACCCCTGGGGATGGTCATGGGCGGGCGCAGCCCCGGCAATCCAGGGGGCCTGAACGGCTCGCGCGCTCTTGATTTTTGCAGACGCGTGATAAGATAGACGATTCAATCCAATCCTTACCCATGCCGACCGCCGCGCGACAATCGTTCGAGTTCCAAGCCGAAGTAAAACAGATCCTGGATATAGTCATCCACTCGCTATACACGGAAAAGGAGATCTTCGTCCGCGAACTCGTATCCAACGCCTCCGATTCGCTCGAGAAACTGCGCCATATCCAGCTGACCGAGAAGGAAATCTTTGATGACCGGCTCGCGTTGGAGATCAACATCACGACGGACGACAAGGCCAGGACGCTGACAGTCCAGGACTTTGGCGTCGGGATGACCCAGGCGGAACTGATCGAGAACCTCGGCACGATCGCGCATTCCGGATCGAAGGCTTTCCTCAAGGCCCTCGGAGAAGGCGGGCAGAAGAACGCCGGGTTGATCGGCCAGTTCGGTGTCGGGTTTTACGCGGCTTTCATGGTCGCAAAAAACGTCCGGGTGTTCACGCACTCATGGAGACCTGCCGAATCAGGCTATCTGTGGACGAGCGACGGCGGTGGCGAATACGCAATCGAGGAGTCCTCGGGCGAACGCCGGGGTGCGAAGGTCGTGGTCGAACTGAGGGAGGATTGCTCCGAGTTCAGCCAGGAATGGCGGATAAAGGAGATCCTCCAGCGATACAGCGCGTTTGTGTCGTTCCCGATCAACTTGAACGGCAAGAAGATCAACAGCATCCAGGCCCTCTGGTCGCGCAACAAGAACGAGATCAAGGACGAGGAGTACGTCGAGTTTTACAAATTCCAGGCCCACTCGGTCGACGATCCGCGCCTTCGCCTTCATTTCAGCGCGGATGCCCCGCTCTCAATCAACGCCCTGCTTTTCGTTCCGAAAGAGAATCCCGAAAAGCTCGGCATGATGCGCACCGAACCCGCGGTCGCGCTCTACTGCCGAAAGGTGCTCATCGATCCGCACCCCAAGAACCTCCTTCCCGAATGGCTCCGGTTCCTCAAAGGGGTCGTGGATAGCGAGGACCTGCCCCTCAATATCTCACGCGAGACCATGCAGGATCGCTCCCTCCTGGAGAAGTTGAGCCGCGTGATCACAAAGCGGTTCCTGAAATTCCTCGAAGAGGAGGCTAAGACCCGGCCGGACTCCTTTGACGGGTTTCAAAGGGAATTCGGCATGTTTCTGAAGGAGGGCGCGGTTCTGGACTTCGCCCACAAGGATCAGCTCGTCAAACTGCTGCGTTTCGAATCCTCGCTCACCGAGGCCGGCAAGACGACCTCTCTGCCCGACTATGTCTCCCGGATGGCCGGGGGCCAGACGCACATCTATTATGTCCTCGGGCCGAATCGGAGCGCGATCGAGGCCGGTCCTTACATTGAAGGATTCAAGGCGCGCAATCTGGAAGTGCTCTTCTGCTTTGACGGGGTCGATGAATACGTGATGAACACGGTTCACGAATTCGATGGAAAAACGCTGGCCGCGGCCGATCAGGCCGACGTCAAGCTGCCGGAGCTGCCGGCGCAGACGGAGGGAGCGCTCGGCGGGGAAGACGCCAAGCGCCTGGTCGCCTGGCTGAAGGAAACGCTCGGGGAGCGGGTGGCGGAGATCAGGGTGAGCGAGCGTCTGGTCGATTCGCCCGCCCTGGCCCTCAATGCCGACAAGCTGGTGTCCCCGCATATGCGCCGGATGATGAAAGCCCTGAACAAGGAGGGCGCCGAATCCCCGGCCAGGGTAAACCTGGAGATCAATCCGAGGCATGCGCTGATCAAGCGCCTGGCGGTCTCGGCCGTCTCCGCACCCGATAAAGCCCGTCTCGTTGCCGAACAGGTGCTCGACAATGCCCTGATTTCCGCCGGCCTCCTGGAGGATCCGGCGAAAATGGTGCAGCGACTTTACAAGATACTCGAAAACGTCTGAAGAGGGACAGCCTCGTCCGCCGGCGGATTTTTCGATCCGGGGGACAGGCCCGTTACGGACGAATCTCCCAGTCGGGTCAGCGGTCACTCGGCAAGGCGCTCGCCGGCCTTGCTATTATGCATGCCGTGCGCACCCCGCGAATAAAAGTGCCTCCGGAAATATCCGAAGCCTCCTACCACTGCATGAGCCGAACGGTGAATGGACAGCGCCTGTTCGACGACACCGCCAAGGAGGTGTTGCGCCGCCAGCTCTGGCAGGTCGCCGAGTTTTGCGGGGTGCGAATCATCACCTACGCAATCCTCGACAACCATTTTCACGTGCTGGTCGAAATCCCGAAGCGCGTTCCGATCAGCGATGAGGAGCTTCTGCGCCGCCTCCATGCTCTTTACCAAAGGCCCACTCCGCAGCAATTGGTCACCCTCGACATCCTCCGCCGGAAATTGAATGCGTCCGCCCCTGAGGCGGAGGCCAGGCGCAAGCGCCTGCTGGCTCTCATGGGGGATGTCTCCGCATTCATGCGCCTCCTGAAGCAGCGCTTTTCAATCTGGTTCAACCGCACCCACGATCGCTTCGGAACGCTCTGGGCCGAGCGATTCAAGAGCGTCCTGGTGGACGGCGACGGGCCGGCACTGCGGACGGTGGCCGCATACATCGATCTCAATTGCGTGCGCGCCGCCCTGGCCACCGACCCGAAGGACTACCGGTTCTGCGGCTATGCTGAAGCAGTCGCCGGCAATTCTGCCGCCCGCCTCGGGCTCGCTTCAGCCTATGGCGGGAGCGCCTGGGACGAGACGCACGCCACCTGCCGCCAGCGGCTGTTCGGCATCGGCGTTCAGGCCCGCGGGAGCGGAGCCAGCATATCCTGGGAGGCCTTCTCAAAAGTCGCGTCCGAAGGCGGCCGCCTCGCGATCCACGAGGTCCTGCGCTGTCGAGTCCGATATTTCACCTACGGAGCCATTCTCGGCAGTCGGGCGTTTGTCGCAGGCCAATTGAACGCGTACACGGTCCGCACCGGCAGGCGGGAGGGTGCCGCCGTCCAAGCCCTTCCCTCGATCACCGACTGGGGTGAGCTTGCATCCCTTAGGTGCTCGCCACGGCGCCGGAATCCGCTTGCGATCGCTCCGGCAGCGGCGGCCGCCCAATAGCGGCGCGCGCACGCTACGGGTCAAAGACTCGCCAATCCGGCGATTGGCGGCGAGGCCTCAGATTTGCACGGCGGATCAATGCCGAATTGACTCATGTTGCCCCGGATTTTCGACCGCAGCCTTTTTCCGCCAGCGGACGGCTTCCCTGAGCAGAAATTCAATCTGCCCGTTGACGCTGCGCAATTCGTCGGCGGACCAGGCTTCAAGCTCCCGCCAGAGATCGGGCGAGATCCGCAACAGGAAAGTCTTTCGCTCTTCGGATGCCATGAGCGGCTCAAGCAGGCGTGGTCATACAACACAGCGGCTCATGCGGCTGGGACGCCCTCAACCATAGAGCGTGCCCGCGTTGATGACAGGGCGGGCGTCCGCCTCACCACATAGTACGACAAGCAGGTTTGACACCATCGCCGCCCGGCGTTCGTCGTCCAGGCTCACAACGTGCTTTTCCGCCAGCTCATTTAGCGCCATCTCCACCATGCCTACGGCCCCGGCGACAATCTTCTGGCGAGCTGCTATGACGGCCTCCGCCTGCTGCCTTCGCAACATCGCCTGCGCGATCTCCGGGGCGTAGGCCAGGTGCGTTATGCGCGCCTCCTCCACTTCAACACCGGCCCTGGAAAGGCGTTCCTGAAGCTCTCGCACCAGGGCCGCCGACACGGCATCGCCGCCTCCGCGCAAAGTGATCTCCGAGGAACCCCCGTCGTCATAAAAGTAGCTGCTCGCCACGTGGCGCAGGGCCGACTCGGACTGGATCGAGACGTAACTAGCGTAACTGTCGATGTCGAATAGTGCCTGGGCTGTGTCGCACACACGCCACACAACCACGGCTGCGATTTCAACCGGAGTCCCTCTCTTGTCATTCACCTTGAGCTTCTCGCCGTTGAAATTTCGAGCCCGCAACGACACCTTCTGAATTTTTACGAATGGGTTTGTCCACAGAAACCCACTGGCGTGGACCGTTCCGCAATACTTTCCGAAGAGCAGCCGCACGCCGGCTTCGTTCGGCTGAAGGGTGAAAAACCCCTTGGCGACGACGGCAATCAAGATCAATAGGCCGATGGCGGCGGTACGTTCGGTAGTGCCCAAGCGGTCGGCAGCTACCACAAGAAGCCAGATCGCCGGAGGGATTAGGACGATCTCCATTAAAAGAAGCGGCCAACCGCTGATGGCTTTGAAGTCACGCTCGCGACTGACCCTATGCGAAGCCGGGGTTTCGGTATTCATGATCATGGGTGGGAACTGAATATCGTTATGATATCTTTAAGATATCCAGTCAACACAAAAAAACCGCCGCCCTTTGAAGGTGCGGCGGTTAGAAAAGTCCTATTTTGAAAGACTCAGGAGACGTGTCCCGAAACGAGCTTGGTCATCTCGAACATGCTGACCTTGCCCTTCCCGCCAAAGACCGCCTTGAGGCTGGCATCGGCGTTGATCATCTTTCTGTCCTTTTTGTCCTGAAGACCGTTCTTCTTGATATAGTCCCAGAGCTTCTTGGTCAGCTCGGTACGGGGCAGCGGCTTCGCGCCGACTACGGCTGCGAGAGTGGCATCCGGGGTGACCGGGGCCATGAACTTAGCATTGGGTTTACGGGCAGGTTTTTTAGCCATGATTATTTTTGTTTAGAACGCTTTCCTCCGAAAGCAATGCTTTTCTAGAGGGAAATTTGCTTTTTTCCGAGTAAAAACGCGAAACGCCGGCCCGTATCATCCGTTATCGTCCACCTGAACAAACTGGCGGTAAAGGGCGGCGTACCGCCCCCCGGCCGCAAGGAGTTGGGCGTGCGTCCCCCTTTCCACAATACGGCCCTGGTCCAGGACGATGACGGCGTGGGCATGGCGTATCGTGCTGAGGCGATGCGCGACAACAAAGCTCGTGCGCCCCTCAAGGAGGGTCACGAGGGCCTTCTGCAGGCGATGCTCGGTCAAGGCATCAATCGAACTCGTCGCCTCATCGAGGATCACCAGTCGCGGGTCGGCGAGGAGAGCGCGGCAGAAACAAATCAGCTGCCGCTGGCCCACCGAAAGCCCCGCTCCGCGCTCCCCGACTTCCGTGCGCAGCCCGTTCGGAAGCGCGTCCAGGATATCAAGGCATTCCAGCCGGGCCGCGACCGCGCGCACATCGGCCTCCGACGACCCGGGCCGGCTCATTGCTATGTTGTCGAGCACCGTGCCGCTGAAGAGAAAATTTTGCTGGTGCACGATGCCCATCTGGTGGTGCAGCGAGAGGCTGGTGACCAGCCGGATGTCCCGCCCGTCGATCAGGATGTCGCCGCTCGTCGGCAGATAGAATTTGGCCGCCAGATTGACGATGGAGGTCTTCCCGCTCCCCGTATGGCCCACAAGCGCGACCGATTGCCCGGGTTCGGCGCACAGATCGACATCGTGCAGCACCAGCCGCGCAGGGTCGTATCCGAATGAAACGTGGCTGAACTCCACCCGCATGCCGGGCGAAACGCATCCCGCCCGCGGCCTCGGCAAATCCTCCGCCCGCGGATCGTCCTCCCAATCCGGCTCCGTGTCGACCAGCCGGAAGACCCGCTCGGCCCCGGCCATCGCGATCAACGCCTGGTTGTACTGGTTTCCGATGGTTGTGATCGGCGAAAAGAACTGGTTCGCCATCAGGAAGAACTTGATCAGGCCGCCGACCTCCATGCTGCCGTGAAACACGCGCCACCCTCCCAGGATGAGCAGTATCGCCACAAAGAACTGGCTGTTCATTTCCAACAGCGGCGATAGAATCGCCGAGGTCCGCGCGAGCGCGATATTATACCGGGAGTGGTCCGCCAGCAGGCTGCGGAAAAGCCCGGAATTTGTCTTTTGCCGGACGAATCCCTGCGTGACGCGCATGCCGCCGACCGACTCCGCGAGGGTTGCCGTAACCCGGCTGAAGCTGTCCTGGGATGCGCGCGTGAGGCGGCTGAACTTCATCCTGAAGTGATTGTTGACCAGCCAAAGGACCGGCGCCATCGCCGCGACCACGAGAAACAGCTTCCAGTCCCACCAGGCCATGGCTGCGGCGGAGAAGACCATCTGCCCAAACTGGATCGTGCTCACAAAGGCGACGTCCTGGATTCCGACTCTCAATGCCTCGACGTCGCTCGTCACGCGGCTGATGATGCGGCCGAGCTTCATCCGATGGAAAAAGGCCATGGGTTGCCGCTGCACCTTCGCGAATATCTCGGCCCGAAGTCCGCTCACCACCGTTTCCCCGATCTCGAGGGCGTAGCGCTGGCGGAAGTGGAACATCCCATCCGTCAGAACGGCCAGCGCCGCGTAACACGCCGTTCCCACGGCGATCATGGCCACATTGCCGCGCGCGATCGGTCCGGCGATCACCACCGACACGATCCATACGAGCCCGGGAAGCTGGGCCGACCGGATGATCGTCAAGGCCACGAGCAGCCTGACCTTGCGCTTCACCGGCCGCGTGTAGCCGAACAGCCGGCGAATCAGCCCCCACTCCAGCGGCCTGAATTGCTCCCCTTCGTCATCGACGTCCCTCGGCCGCCGGACGAGCGTCAAGCTGAGATCGGTGGCGTCGGCGCTTTTCATGCGGCGGGAGGGACCTGGAGCTGATAGCCGTCCACCAGCTGGAGATTGGCGACGTGCAGATATGGGCCCGGCACCCGCATCAGGTCGTCATGCGTGCCGCGCTGCACGATCTCGCCGTTTTCCAGCACAATGACGTAATCGGCGCGGCGCAGGGTGCTCAACCGATGCGCCACCACGAAGGTCGTCCTTCCGCTGATGGCGCGGTCGAGCGCCTCGAAGATCTCGTGCTCCGTCTCGCTGTCGATCGCCGCCGTCGGGTCGTCCAGGAGCAGGATCGCAGGCTCAAGGAGGACGGCGCGGGCGATCGCAAGCCTTTGCCGCTGGCCGCCCGAGAGGCTGTTGCCGCTTTCGTTGAGCACCGTGTCGTATCCCCTGGGCAGCGCCATGATGAATTCGTGCGCTGCGGCGATCCGCGCCGCCTTCTCGATCTGCTCCGCCGTGGCGCGCGGGTGCCCGAATGCGATGTTTGCGGCGACCGTGTTCGAGAAAAGAAAGCTCTCCTGGAACACAATGCCGATGCCCCTGCGCAGGTCGTCGAGATGGAGGCTTCGAACATCGATGCCGTCCACAAGCACGCGCCCCTCGGTCGCATCGTAGAACCGTGGAATCAGGCCCATGAGGATGCTCTTGCCCGCCCCCGTGGCGCCAAGGATCGCGATGCATTCGCCCGGCTTCACGTCGAGCTGGAGGTGGCGGAGGAGCGGCTGGCCAGGGAGATCGTATCCAAAGGATACGTTTTCAAAGCGGACCGCCCCTTCAAAACGCGCGCGCCGGATGGCGCCCGGCGCGTCCTTCACGTCTATGGGAGCGTCCAGGATTTCGAAGACCCGCCGCGCGCCAATGAGCGACTGCTGCACGGAATTGACGATCGCGGCGACGTTGTTGACCTGCCCGGAGAACTGGTCCAGAAGGCCGGCGAAGACGACCAGGCCGGCCCCGAGAGGGAGGCGGTTGTGCGCGACCAGCCAGCCCCCATAGCCGAGGAGGACCACCGTGTTCACCCGGGTCAGGAATCCCACCACCGGAGAAAAAAGGCTGACCTGCCAGAAGATGCTGCGCTGCTGCTCGAACACCGCGCGATTGGCGCTGTCGAAGCGGGCGCGATCCTCCGCCTCGCGCCCGAAGCCCTTTGTGACGGCGATTCCCTGGATGCTTTCGGTCAGCGCCTGCACCATGCGTTCGACGAGCGTTCGATTCTTCGCGTACTCGGGCTGGATCCGGCGCGAAAACCTGGCCGCCAGGATCCAGAGAAACGGCGTGGTCCCGAGGCATGCCGCCGTGAGGCCGGGGCTCAGGCTCGCCATATAGATCACATACACGGTCAGCGATATGACCATGATGAGGCTTTGAATGAGGACCTGGTCGACGAACATGCGCACGGCCTGCACGTCGCTGGTCACGCGCGTGATGATCGAACCGGTCGTATTCGCGTCAAAGAACCGAAAGCTCAGCCGCTGAAGCTTGTCATAGACCTCGCTGCGCAGATCGACCACGAGCTTCTGCTGAACAAGGACATTGACCGAAACGGCGTACACGTAATTGAGCACCGCCCGGCAAACGGCGAGGGCCAGGATCACGCCCGCAAGGAGCCAGAGGGCCCGGGACCACGGCCATGCGTCCGGAAACGCCAAATGAAGCCGGTTGGCCGATAGCGGCGTATGGTCGACTTTGTGGCGGATATAGTCGATTCCGACCCCCGTCATGCTGAGGCCGAGCATCCCCATTGTGAGCAGGATGAGCTGGATCCCGAGGACGCCCAGACAATGCAGCCGATAGCGCCACGCCAGGCCGAACAGACGCACGATCAGCTTCCAATTGGAAGGATCGCCTGCGGCCGCGACTGGCGGGGACTCCGGCATTTGGAGTCTCACCGTAGGCAAAGACCCGGAACCTGAAAGCGGAAACTTACTGCTGCCGGGGGGCGCCCGGCGTCTCTGCTTGGGCCCCCTGCTCGCGAAGGAGCCGCCGCCGCCTTACCTCCTCGGCAATCGCCTGCAGCCTCTTCTGTTCATCCTCGGCTGTGGGCCTGAGAACCGGGTTGGGCATGCTCCCCAGCAATGCCGGCTGAACATTGATCCCGCCGGCCACCGACGGGCCGGCAATTGCAGGCCCGACGCCGACGGCGATTTTTGCCTCGCGCAAAGCCAGGGTCAGCCGCCGACCATCCTGATTTACAATGACCGTATCATTCTTGTTATCAAAAGACTGGACAACAAACCCCGAACCGATCTGGTTCGCCGCCACCCAACTGCTGGTCTTCTTGGCCGGATCATAAATGCAGTAACGCGTTCCCTGCGCCGTCGTCATGATCCCGCGCAGCTCGAGACCGCCGGCATCGCCCCGGCTTCCAGCAGCCCCTGCGGCATTGGGCGGAAGAAACGGTGAAACCTGCGCCATCCCCGGTTGCTCCATGGGTCCAAGGATCGCCAATCCCGTCGCAAAAAAACATGGCGAAAACAATTTCATTGGCCTACGGCGGCAACTCGCTGGGAATCACAATCGTGAAGATTCATGAACAACACTTGTTCATAGGATGAAAGACAGGCGCCAATTGGTCAAGTTGCGGAGAAAAAGGGGACAGCCTTGCCCGGTTCGCCCCTCGCCTGCTCACGCCATCCTGTGCTTTCCGCTTGGAACGCACTTCCCGGCGTCCAAGATTGATTCTATGCGTTGCAATGCTCTCTTGGTCGGAGCCGCGCTGACAACCCTGGCCCTGGCTGGATGCGGCCGGCCGGCCAACCCGGTCTGGCAGGGCTACCTCGAAGGCGAGTTTGTCTACGTCGCGTCCCCCTTGGCCGGAAAACTGGATGCGCTGGCCGTGCAAAAAGGCGACCGGGTCGCCGCCGGCGCCCGTCTATTCTCGATTGAGCGAGTTTCCGAAATCGCCTCAAAGGACCAGGCTGTGGCCCAGCTTGGCGAGGCTGAAGCGAGGCTGGCCGATCTGGAAAAGGGCTCCCGTCCGACGGAAATCGAGGCCCTCCAGGCCCGGCTGGAGCAGGCGCGATCCGCCGCCGCCCTCTCCAGCCTGGATCTGAAACGGGAGGAGAATCTTTTCCACAGCCAGGCCATCTCGGAAAGCGAATACGACCATGCCCGCCTCACGCACCAGGAGAACCTGCGCGTCGTCGATGAACTGACGGCGGAGCTCGAAACAGCCAGGCTCGGCGGGCGCGCGGACGCCATAGCCGCCGCCCGCGCCGACGTCGAGGCGGCCAAAGCAGCCTTGGCGCGCGGAAGCTGGGGCGTCGACCAGAAGACCCAATCCGCGCCCCGCGCCGGGCTTGTGTACGACACGCTCTACCGCGAAGGGGAATACGTAGCCGCGGGCAGCCCCGTCGTGGCCCTGCTTCCGCCGGAAAACCTAAAGGTCCGCTTTTTCGTTCCGGAAACCGATTTCGCGGGCCTGAAGGCGGGCGATGCCCTGTCCGTCTTCATTTCCGATGGCGCTGCGCCCATCCAGGCGCGGATTTCGTATCTGTCTCCCCAGGCGGAATTCTCGCCCCCGGTCCTCTACAACCGCGACAACCGCGCCAAACTCATCTTCATGATCGAGGCCGTGTTCAGCGGCCGGGATGCCCGCGATCTTCATCCCGGCCAGCCTGTCGATGTCGCCCGCGCGGGCCCTTGATCGCCATGGCGCCGCTCTCCCACGCCATTGACGTCTCCGGCATCACCAAGCGCTTCGACGGCAAGACGGTTGTCAACGCGGTGGATTTGAAGGTCCGGCGCGGAGAAATCTACGGCTTCCTTGGGCCGAACGGCAGCGGAAAGACCACCTTCATCAGGATGCTCTGCGGCCTGCTCGTCCCCGACGCAGGCACCGGCACATGCCTCGGTTTCGACGTGCGCAAGCAGCAGGACGAGATCAAGCGCCATGTGGGGTACATGACGCAGCGCTTCAGCTTCTACGAGGATCTCAGCATCCGTGAGAATCTCGATTTTATCGCGCGCATCTACGGGTTGAAGGATCGCGCGAGGCGGGTCGACGAGAGCCTGGACCGCCTCGGGCTCCGCGACCGTTCCCGTCAGCTCGCAGGCGAACTCTCCGGTGGCTGGAAACAGCGGATCGCCCTTGCGGCATGCCTGATCCACGAGCCCCAGCTCCTTTTGCTCGACGAGCCGACTGCGGGCGTCGATCCAAAGGCGCGCCGCGATTTCTGGGACGTCATCCATCGGCTGGCCGCCGACGGCATCACGGCCCTCATCACCACCCATTACATGGACGAGGCCGAGCGATGCCACCGTCTCGCCTACCTGGCCTACGGCGACATCCTGACCCGGGGTTCCGTGGCCGAGGTGATCGCGAACGCGCAATTGACGACGTGGAGGGCATCGGGGCCAGGGCTTGCCACGCTCGCGGATTCGCTGCGCGGCCGGGACGGGGTGGAGCAAGTCGTCGCCTTCGGCAACACCCTTCACGTAACCGGCCACGATCCGATCCGCCTCGAAGAGGCAATTTCGCGGGTCCGGGATTCCGATCACGAGTGGGCGCAGATTTCCCCGGGCCTCGAAGACGTGTTCATCAGCCTGATGAACCTTCCCCGGCAACCGGCCGCATGAAACACTTCTCGTTCGACCGGTTCTGGGCCGTCATTCTAAAGGAGTTCATCCAGATGAAGCGCGACCGCGTGACGTTCGCCATGATGGTCGGGATTCCGCTGCTCCAGCTCGTCCTCTTCGGTTACGCAATCAATTCCGACCCGAAGCATCTTCCCACGGCAATCCGCGACGCCGACCAGGGGCCCTTCGCCCGCACGCTCGTATGGTCGCTGAAAAACTCGGGTTATTTCGAATTCGTGCGTGAAACCGCCTCCGAATCCGAGGCCGCCCGCCTGCTCCAGCTTGGGAAAGTGCAGTTCGTCGTGAATATCCCCGCCGATTTCACGCGCGATCTCCTGCGGGGACAGGCACCGACCGTCCTCATCGAGGCTGACGCCACAGACCCCGCCGCCGTTGGCCCAGCAATCTCAGCCGTTCGCGCGATTGCCACCACGGTCCTCGACCGCGATCTGACGGGCCCAATCGGCCGGCTCAGGGCCGGCCCCTCCCCGCTCAATTTCGCTGTCCACGCGGAGTACAACCCGGAAAACGTCACGCAGTACAATGTCGTTCCGGGGCTCTTGGGCGTTGTCCTGACGATGACGATGGTCGTCATCACCGCTCTCGCCATCACGCGCGAGCGGGAACGTGGAACCATGGAGAATCTCCTTTCCACTCCCGTGCGGCCGACGGAAGTGATGATTGGCAAGATCATCCCCTACATAGTCGTCGGCTACATCCAAGTGACGCTCATCCTTCTCGCGGCCCATTGGCTGTTTCACGTGCCCATGATCGGAAGCCTGGTTTTGCTCTACGTTGTGTCGCTCGTTTTCATCGCCGCGAATCTGGCCATGGGGATCACCTTTTCGAGCCTCGGCACAAATCAATTGCAGGCGGTCCAGATGGCATTCTTCTTTTTCCTGCCTTCGATTCTCCTCTCCGGCTTCATGTTTCCCTTCCGGGGCATGCCCGAATGGGCCCAGTGGGTCGGCACCTGCCTTCCCCTCACGCATTTCCTGCGTGTCGTCCGCGGGATCCTGCTCAAGGGGAACGGCCTCGCCGAGATAGCGCCTGAACTCTGGCCAATTGTTCTGTTCGTGATCCTCGCAATGGCCCTCGGGATCAAGCGATACAGGCAGACGCTCGACTGACGCTCATGGCGTTTGATGGATGACGGTCTTCGCGTGGCTCGCGCCTTTCCGGACCAAGCCGAATGCCAGCCCGGCCCCCGCCTCCTTTGTCAGTCAATGAATCGCTTCGCCCACTCCGCATTGGGAAGGGGGCAGGCCCGCCAAGGCCCGAAAACCCGATAGCGCAGGCGCGCGACAAATTTGTAACAGGCTTTATTGAAACGGCTTGGCAAAAAACCCACGATCCCGCCAAGAAAGCCCCCCCATCCACCGCAGGCTCGCAATGCTGAGACTATGCCGTCGGCGCTAAGCTGAAAATCGGGCCTGTCCCTTTTCGCCCAGTCAGGAACAAACACAATTGTCGAAAAATCCTGCGTCGGGAGCCCGTGCGCTTTCAGGTAGTCCTGTCCAAGCGGGCCCTGGAGCCGCGCGAATCTCAGTCGCCCCATTTTATCGATGCGCAAGAGGAACCGCA
This sequence comes from Opitutaceae bacterium, assembly GCA_050015855.1. Classification (GTDB taxonomy): domain Bacteria; phylum Verrucomicrobiota; class Verrucomicrobiia; order Opitutales; family Opitutaceae; genus Palsa-1447. The sequence continues at coordinate 45,579 of JBEKAO010000032.1, forward strand.
CGACCCGGTTGCAAAGGCCGCATTCCCCGTCGTATAGCAAAACCGGGCCGGGTATTGGCTGCCGCGAAATGTCCACAGGCACAGCCTATTGCGTCCCCTTCCGCTCGCAAGGCATCCGCAGTCAGCCCTCGGGACGGCAATAAAGCCGGGCGCTTATCGCGCCCGGCCATCGTGACAGGCAATCGCACCGCCCGATCCGCGCTTCAAGCGACGGCAATTTTCCGCGGCTTGATGGTCTCGGACTTGGGCAGGGACAGCCTCAGCACTCCATCGCGAAGCTCGGCGTGGATCTTCTCCAGTTGAATCGCGTTGTCGTGGCTGAGAACGAGTTCGAACGGCACGGCGGGGGACTCGCGGTAAAGCGCCGTCCATCCCTCAGGCTGCTTCCACGCCCGCCGGCCGGCGATCCGCAGCTGATCGCTTTCCGCCGTGATGTCGAGGCCGTCTTTGGACACCCCGGGAAGATAAACCGTCAGCCCGAAGGCATCGTCGGTCTCCTTGACTTCATAGGCCGGCTTGACCGACGGCCCAATGTCCGGCGAATGGCCGTTTCCCGAGCCCGTAACGGCACGCCCGGATGATGGGATGAGTGAATTGAACAGTGACATGGGTGTTTTCTCCTTTCGGTGAATTGAATCTCGATGCGGTTTACTTGACCTCGATGGCTATCTTTCTCGGCTTCGCCTCTTCCCGTTTCGGGAGAGTTACGGTCAGTACGCCGTCTTGGTATGCCGCCGCCACCTTGTCGGAGTGCACATCTTCCGGTATGCTGATCGAGCGGCTGAACGAGACGGATTCCTCTCCGTCACCCGCCTTTTCCTTCCGCGCCGCGGTGATTGTCAGATAGCCTTCAACCAGCTCCACGCTGACATCGTCGCGGCTGATGCCCGGCAACTCCGCGCGGACATACGTGTTTTCCTTATCTTCGTAAAGATCGACCGGAAACTGCGTCCGCGACGACCCGACGAGGCCGGAAAGTGCGGAGTCAAACAGTTGGTCGATTTGGTCCTCGAGGCCCGTCCAGGGGCTTCGGCTGGAAAAGCCGAAAGCCGGAGCGAGACTCCGAACATTGGGATTAGAATAACGAACAAGGCGCATGGTAGATACCCTCCAAGGTTGTTTTTGAATGATCTTTGACTGTTTGGGTTGGTGACCATGGTTATGCATGCGTGATGCCGGTTACTGATTCATATATAAGATATTAATGATTAGCACCTAATGAATTCTGCAGGCTCAATTAATGGGGCAAATTTGCGCAGAAAGTGCCATTCACTGTGAGGAAAATTCCCATACCGCCTGGATGATTCGGCCGAACGCCTTGCCTCGCACGCCGACCCTCGTTAGCGGTGGGTGGTTTTGCCGCCGTTCGGCAAAAGCGCCTCCTGTTCACCTCCGATGAAATCTGATTTCGACGCCGCTCCCGACCGCCGGGGGACAGACTCGCAAAAATGGCAAAAATACGCCGACCGCGACGTCCTGCCTCTCTGGGTCGCGGACATGGACTTTGCTTCTCCTCCTGCGGTCATCGAGGCCCTTCGCCGACGGGTTGATCACGGCGTCTTCGGCTATGCCCGCCCCACGAAATCGACAATCGAGGCCGTAACCAAGGCTTTGGAGACCCGGTACGGGTGGGCCATCGATCCCGGGTGGCTCGTCTGGCTTCCCGGGCTTGTCTGCGGCCTGAATGTGACCGCGAACGCCTTCGCCGCCCCGGGTGATGAAATCCTTTGCCTTACACCCGTTTACCCACCGTTTACTTCCGCCCCAAGAAATCAGGGCCGCGTAGCGGTGCCTGTCCCTCTGAGGCTCCAAACCGAGGCTGTCCCCGCGGGACCCGCGGGAACAGGCCGCTGGCTCATCGACTGGGAGGCGCTTGAGCGGGCCGTGACTCCACGAACGAAAATGTTTTTCTTCTGCCATCCGCACAATCCGATTGCCCGCGTCTGGCAAACGGAGGAACTCGCGCGCATTGCCGAGTTCTGCGCCAGACACGGTCTGGTCCTTTGCTCGGATGAGATCCATTGCGACCTCATTTTGGATCCGTCCATACGCCATGTCCCGACGGCCAAAATCTCCTCAAACCGCGTCGTCACCCTCATGGCCCCGAGCAAGACGTACAACATGCCCGGACTTGGCACATCCTTTGCGGTCATATCCGATGCGGCTCTCCGCGCCCAGTTTGTCCGGGCAACGGCTGGCATTGTGGCCGAGGTGAATGTACTCGGCTATGCCGCCTGCGAAGCCGCCTACAACGAAAGCGAACCCTGGCGGCAGGAGCTGCTGGCGTATCTGCGCGGAAACCGGGAATTTCTTCTCGGCAATCTGGCATCCGAAATTCCGCAGGTGCGTGTTGAGGCTCCCATTGAAGCGACTTATCTCGCGTGGCTCAACGTCGCGGCCCTGGCCCTCCCCCGCCCGGCCGCCCACTTCGAATCCCATGGCGTCGGATTGAGCGACGGGGCGCATTTCACGGATCCCCCCGGAAGGCATGTCAGGATCAATTTCGGGTGTTCCCGCGCAACCCTGGCTGAAGCCCTTCGCAGGATGAAGAACGCCGTGTCCGCCATCCGGTGACGGGGACAGGCCCCTTTGCTTTTGCTCGCCAGTTTGCGCCGGCCTACCTAGGCTGTCCCTCCGATGAAAAAGGACTCCATATTGTCGAAGATCAAGACCGAGAAGGTGATCGCGCTTATCCGGGCGGACAGCCCGGACGGGCTTCTGGACTGCGCCAGGGCGCTCGCCGCCGGGGGTCTTACAAGCATCGAGCTTACGATGACGACTCCGGGCGCAATCCGGATGCTTGAAAAGGCGACGGTCGAACTTCCTGACTTTCTCTTTGGCCTGGGCACCGTGCTCGACGCTGAGACGGCGCGGGCAGGAATTTTGGCCGGCGCCCGCTTCATTGTCACACCCGCCCTGCGGCCGGACGTCATCACGATGGCCCGCCGCTACTCCATCCCCGTTTTTTCCGGGGCCCTCACCCCGACCGAGGTCGTCAACGCCTGGGAGGCGGGGGCGGACGCCGTGAAGATTTTTCCCGCCGAGTTCTTTGGCCCGGCCTACATCAAATCCCTGAAGGGCCCCCTTCCCCACATCGACCTTGTGCCAACCGGCGGAGTGAATCCGGAAAACGTGGGTGAATTCCTCAAGGCGGGCGCAATGGCCACAGCCGCCGGCAGTTCGCTGGTCGAGGGAAAAGCGCTGAAGGAAAAGAACTGGGCCGCGATAACGGCCAAGGCAAAGGCCTTTGCATCGGCTGTGGCGGCGGCCAAGTAGGCCGCGACCGCCCCCGCGCCCGGAATCGGTTCAGGCTCCGCTTCCAGCGCGAGCCTTGGCCTCCCGCTTTGCGTCCAAAAACTTGGCGATGTCCGGTATTTCCCTGGCCCGCCTGCCGCCCGGGCGCCGCGCAAAATACGGATCCTCGGCCAGAACCATCTCCACCTCCTCGTCCCCCTCGGCTTCCCCTTCGCCGGCCTCGTCCTCCGGGTCCCCGCCGAGCGGAATCCAAGCCGGCTCGTCCTCGAAAACCTGCGAGATCCTCAATGCGCTCGGGTTGAGGATGAGCGCCGGATTGCGCACCCGCCCCGCCCGCACGAGCTCCATCACGCACGGAAAGAACTGGCCCTTGTAACGCTCCTGGAAGTCCCTGACCCATTTGTTGGCCACCCCTTCCCGCCTGTTCAGCAGGACGACGTCCGAGAAGTGGATGCAGGCGTCATACCAAGCCAGGAGCGCCGGACTCCGCTCCGCGAGCCCGCAATCGACAACGCAGATGATCCGCCCCAGCTCGGCATCCTGCAACGGAAGCCAGGCCTTGAACGCCTCCACCTGGTCGACCGGATTGAGCCTCCCGTTCGTGACAAAGAAAACCCTGTCCGCCCCTCCGTCCGGCAGCTCCGCCGCGATGGTTCCCCCGGCGCTCCAGCGCCAGCGCCCGACCCTTCCCAGCCGTCCGTCGGCCTCGTCCGCAGCCTCCCCTTCCTCAAGCAAAACGGCCGAGGTCCCGCCCCCTCCCGAATCCCCCTCGATCAAATCGGCCAGCACCTCGCGCCGGCCCGAACCGGCCGCGCCCAGGATCAGATACACGAGCGACTTTCCCTTTTCAGGCATGGACATGCTTGGCACCCCAGTCACAGGACCCGATTCCGGGCTTCCTGTTCAAAAAACTGTCGGAGAACAAAAATCAAAACTTGAACGTCCGGTTCTGCGCCGCATGGCGCATCCAGTGGTCGACAAGGACGAGCGCGGTCATCGCCTCCACGATCGGCACGGCTCGAAACACCACGCACGGATCGTGCCGCCCCCTGCCCTGAAGCTCCGTCTCGCGCCCCTTGATGTCGACGGTCAGCTGCGGCCTCAAGATGGTCGCCGTCGGCTTGAAGGCCACGTTGAAGCAGATCTCCTCCCCGTTCGAGATGCCGCCCTGGATTCCCCCGGAACGATTCGTGACCGTGACGACGCGCCCCTCGCGCATCCGGAAGGCGTCATTGTGCTCGGATCCCTTCGCCAGCGTCCCGGCGAATCCGCTGCCGATCTCAAATCCCTTGACGGCCGGAAGCGACAGCATCGCCTTGGCCAAATCGGCCTCAAGGCGGTCGAAGACGGGCTCCCCCAGGCCCGCGGGCACGCCGCGCACCCGGCACTGGATCACGCCGCCGAGCGAGTCTCCATCCGTCCGCGCCTGCTTGATGGCTTCGATCATCCGCGCCGCCGTTTCCGGATGAGGGCAGCGCACGGGCGACGCCTCCACCTCCTCGAGCGTCGGGAAATGCCCCGGATCCGGGGCGCGGATCGCATGCACGCTTTGGACAAAGGCGCGCGTTTCCACGCCCCCCGCCAGGGCCAGGACCTTCCTGGCGATCGCCCCGGCCGCCACGCGCCCGACCGTCTCGCGCGCCGAGCTGCGGCCTCCGCCCCGGTGGTCGCGTATGCCGTATTTCGCCTGATAGGTGAAGTCGGCGTGCGACGGGCGAAATTTTTCCCGCATCTCGTCGTAAGCCCCGGGCCGCGCATCCTCGTTGCGGACGAGGAGCGCAATGGGAGCGCCCGTCGTCCGTCCCTCGAAAATGCCGGCGAGAATTTCGACGCGGTCCTCCTCGCGGCGAGGCGAGACGATTTCGCTTTGCCCGGGCCTCCTGCGGTCAAGGTCCGCCTGAATGTCCTCCGCAGCCAGCGGCAGATTGGGCGGACAGCCGTCCACAACAGCGCCAACCGCCGGCCCGTGGCTTTCGCCCCAGGTGGTCACGGTGAACAATTTGCCGAAACTGTTGGGCATGGGAGGGTCCCATTGGCGTAACAGGTTGGCGCGGGCGGGAAAGAGCAAAAGAAGAGAGGGAACATCCCAGGCCCCGGGCCGTCTCCACCAACACCTTTACAAGTCCGCCAATTTCCCCTCTGATCCCAGCTACCGGCGAGCCCACTTTTCCGTCCGCCCCCATCCCGCATGATCCCTCGCATTGTCCGTTCCTGCCTGTCCGCCGGTTCCCTGGCCTTCGCCTCAACCCTTTTCGCCCAAGCCCAGACCCGTCCGACCGTTTACCCGCAGGCCCCCGGGGCGCCGATCAACCTGGCGCGCCCCCCGCCGGACGCGGCCGAGGAAACCGTTGATTTCCGGCTTCACGGCGGCGACATCGACGCCGTCCTCGACGCGCTGGAGACCTATACGGGACGGACCATCATCCATCCGGGCTCCCTGCCCGTGATTCCCGGCGGCTTCACGATCGACTTGACCCACGTGCCAAAGTCGGAGGCCGTTCTCGCCCTCGAGACCCTCCTGACGCTGAACAATCTCGCCGTGTCGCCCATGGGCGATCATTTCCTCAAGGTCGTTCCGCTCATAAATGCGCGATCCGAGGCGCCCGAGTACATCGAGGGTTCGACCCTCGGCCTGCCCGTCAGCAACAAGATCGCGACCAAGCTCTTTCAGCTGAAGTTTCTCCGCGCCAACGAGCTGTTCGGCACGACCCTGGCGTCGATGTTCAACCAGCAGATCGGGGGCGGAGTCGTGATCCTCGAGAAGGCCAATTCGGCCCTCGTCACGGACACGGTCGCCAACCTTCAGCGCCTGGAGACGCTGATCAAGGCCGTCGACCAGCCGAACGAAGGCGTCCCCCCGATCTTTTTCCCCCTTCACCACGCAAAGGCGAGCGACCTCGTGACCAAGGTCCGCGCCCTGCTCAACGGTCCCGTTCAGACCCGGTTCAGCACGACGACCGTTTACACGGCGGACGACCGCACCAATCAGGTCGTTGTCCTATGCGACCCCCGCGAACGGCCTTTTTTTAACGACCTTATCGCGAAGCTGGACGTCGACTCCGCCTCGAACGTCCGCACCGAGGTGATTTATCTCAAGCATGCGACCGCGAAAGACCTCGGAACGACGCTCTCCAACCTCATCACCGGCCAGCAAAGCGCCGCCCAGAAGCTCGCCTCGCAATCGGCCGTGCGCCCGGGCGAATCCGCGGCGCCGATGAATGCGCAGGGGGTTCCTTCCGCGCCGGGCTCGGCGGCCGCCCTCAATGCCGCGGAAGCCAGCGGAACGGCCGAATTCTCAAGCCTGATGACCGTGATCCCGGACGATCGGAGCAACTCGATCGTCGTCTCCGGCACCGTTGACGATATCCGGCTCATGCACGAGCTCATCGATAAGCTCGACGCTCCCCTGCCGCAGGTGCGGATCGAGGTGATCATCGCCGAGGTCCAGCTTTCCGACACGGATCAAAGCGGAATCACGGCCCTTGGGCTGACGGTCGGGCAGTCCTCAACCGGAGCGACCCACATTCTGAACTGGGCGGGCAGCGGCACGTCGACCAACCCCACGACGGGAGCCGCCACCGGCACCACTGGGACCAGCATCGCGGGCTGGGACTTCACGAACGGCATCGTCAATCCCCTCGCCTTCAACGCCGCCATGAACGCCACCTCGGCGGGCGGGAAGAGCCTCACCAAGGTCATATCCTCGCAGGTTATCGTGACGGCGCACGGCAAAAAGGCCGAGGCCATTTCAGGCGAGCAGATCCCGATCAGTTCCAGCACGACTTCGACTCCCGTCTCGGGCACGGTGAGCGGCTTCGCAACGACCGGCACCACGAGCTACCAGACAATCGCGATCGACCTCACGGTGACGCCCCTGGTCGGGGACAACGGCGACGTCCAGCTCACGATCGACCAGAAGGTGAACGACGTCGACGGCTATGAGACGCTCAACGGCAACCAGACGCCCATCATCGCCAACCGCGAGGCCAATTCCTACGTGACCGTGAAGGACGGCCAGATGATCGTCCTCGGAGGCCTTCAAAAGACGACAAAGACCACGCAGCAGAACAAGATCGGTTTTCTCTTTGAAATCCCGATCATCAGCCAGCTTCTCGGCGGGCACACCGACGACCTGGAGCGCACGGAGCTGCTCTTTTTCATCCGCCCGCACATCATTCCGCCCGACACCTCGACGCCCGACACCGTCCAAAGCATCAACGGGATGTCCAACAAGAAGCAGATTGACGATTTCCTGAAGAATCCGACCCCTCAGACCGAGTCGAAAACTCAGAATCTAATCGACCGCTTCAAACAGGACTGATGCATGGTTGCCCAGCTGGATGACGCCCTGCCTTCGGCGCTTGCCGCCCGCCTGAGCGACGAGCAGCGGCAGGCCGTGGGCGACGCCCCGCGCGGCGCGCGCCTGGCCGCCCTCGCCGCGGCGCTCGGCCTCGCCGAGGGCGACGCCCTGTCCGCGCTGGCCGCCGCCGCTGGCCTCGACATCGCCCTCAACCTGGAGACCGATCCGGACGCGCGCGGCGTCCTCCCGGCGAGGCTCGTCCACGATTTCCAAATCATCCCGATCCGGCGGGCCGAGGCCGGGGCCGCGCAGCCCCCGGACGGCGGCGACAGGCCGGAGGGCGCCGAGCTCGCCCGGCGCCCGCTCCACCTCGCAAGCGCATGGCCGCCCTGCGCTGGCATGGAAGACTGGATACGGACCTTCACCTCGCGTCCCCTCTTCTGGCACCTGGCCGTCCCCGAGCGCGTGCACCAGCTCATCATCGAGAATTTTGGCGTCGGCTCCGGCTCCCTGGAGGACAGCGACGACGGCTACGTCGCCCCCGAGACGCAGCGGCAGGCCGACGAGGTCGTCGACGAGGACGCCGCCGTCGTCCGCTTCGTGAGCGACGTCATCTCCCAGGCGGTCGACGACCAGGCGACCGACATACACTTCGAGCCGCAGGAGGGCCAGCTGCGCATCCGCTACCGCGTCGACGGGCTGCTCGTCCCGGTGCCGCTCCCCGAGAACCTCCTGCGGTTCCAGGATGCGATCATCTCCCGCCTGAAGATCATGGCGCGGCTGAACATCTCGGAAAAGCGCCTGCCCCAGGATGGCCGCATAAACTTCAAGGGCAACGGCACGACGCTCGACATCCGCGTCTCGACAATCCCGACCATTTACGCCGAGTCCGTCTCCCTGCGGCTCCTCAACAAGAAGAAGGAGGCCTACACGATGGACCGCCTCGGCATGAGCGCGGAGGAGCAGGAACAGATCATCCGCACCCTCGACTACCCGCACGGCATCATCCTCGTCACCGGCCCCACCGGCTCGGGCAAGAGCACCTCCCTCAACGCGTTTCTGCGCAAGATCAACTCGACCGACCTGCGCATAATCACGATCGAGGATCCGATCGAGTACGAGGTGCCCGGGGTCAACCAGATGCAGGTGCGGCCGGAGATCGGGCTCACCTTCGCCGACGCGCTCCGGCACGTCCTCCGCCAGGACCCCGACGTGATCATGGTCGGCGAGATCCGCGACCGGGACACGGCCGAGATCGCAATCCGCGCCTCGCTGACCGGGCACCTCGTTTTCTCGACGCTGCACACGAACGACGCCCCCGGAGCCATCACCCGGCTTGTGGACATGGGAATCGAGCCGTTCCTCGTCGCATCCGCGATCGAGCTCGTGATCGCCCAGCGCCTCGTCCGTCGCCTGTGCCCGGAGTGCTCCAGGAGCGGCCCGGTCAACAAGGTCAAGCTTCGCGAGTCGCTCGCCATCCTCGGCTGCGACGGGGCCGAGGCCGACCAGATCGCATCGCTCAAGCAGCCGGTCGGCTGCGATCGCTGCCGAGGAACCGGTTACCGGGGCCGGATCGGGCTGTTCGAGATCTTCCGGTTGAACGACGACCTGCACGAGCTTGTGCTCAAGCGCGAGAGCACGCGCACGCTGGCCGAGGCCGCGCGGAGGCACGGGATGAGCACCCTCGGCCAAAGCGGATGGGCGAAGGTGAAGAGCGGGTACACGACCCTGGACGAGGTGCTGCGCGTCATCACGGTTTCTGACAAGTAGCATGCCCCGATTTGCCTACTCCGCCCGCGACCCCCAGGGATCCCTCAAGCGCGGCGACATCGAGGCGCCGACCCGGAAGGACGCCGTCCGGATGCTGTCGTCGCGCAGCCTTCAGCTGGTGAGCGTAGCCGAGGCCGCCCTGGAAGCGGCAGGCGGCCCGCGGGCCGCCCTCGCCGGTGCGGGCGAGAAGAGGCCGCCAAAGGCGGGCAAGGATTCGCCCGGACCGGGATCGCACGAGATGAGCCCTTCCGGCGGGGGCGACGCGACTCCGCGCCGTCAGGAGCGCCTCCCCTTTCTCGAGGCCCTTTGCGATCTCACCTCGAGCGGCCTTTCCGCGGGAGAGGCGGTCCGGCTGCTGTCGATCCGCATCAAGGAGCCGCGGGTTCGCAAATTGTGCGGCGGGCTTTGGGAGCGAGTGAGCGAGGGCGCTCCGCTGTCCAGGGCCATGGCCGATTTTCCCAGGGTTTTCGACGAGGGCACGGTCAACCTGATCCAGGCGGGCGAGTCCACCGGCTCGCTCAATGACACGCTCGCCCGGTTGATTGCGCACCTGACGGAGCAGAAGGAGCTGCAGCGCCGGCTCCTGACGGCGCTTGCCTATCCCGCCTTCATGGTTCTCGTCGCCGGGGGCGTGATCCTCTTTTTCCTGTTCTTCCTGCTCCCGCGGTTGCAGACGCTGCTCGACTCGCTGGGCGGAACGATGCCCCTCTCGACGCGCATCCTGATCGCCCTGTCGACCTTCACCCTGCACTACGGAATCCTGGTCGTCGTCGCGTTGATCCTCGGGTTGGCCGCCTTTTGGCGGTGGCGCGCGACCGAGGCGGGCCGCGCGGTCAGCGATGCCTGGCTTCTCAATCTGCCGGTCATTGGGCCCTTTGTGGTCGCGCAGACCGTCCTGTCCTTCAGCCAGACGCTCCACGTGCTTCTCGAGAACGGGATCACCGCCGCCGAAGCCCTGCGCATGACAGAGCGCCAGATTTCCAACCGCGTCCACAGGGCGGCGTTCAGGGAGGCGACGGCCCGCGTCCTGGAGGGCGAGTCGTTGTCGGTTGCAATCACCCGCACCGGGTGCTTTCCGGACCTTGTTCTCGACCGCCTCTCCGTCGGTGAAAACACGGGCAACATCGTGCCGAGCCTTCGCGACATCGCGCGCGCCTACCAGAAGATCATCTCGAACCGGCTGAACATGTTCACCGGCGTGATCGCAAGCCTGGTGCTCCTGTGCGTCTTCATTTTTGTCGGCTTCATCGCCTTTGCCATCGTGAGCGCCGTCTTTCAGGTCAGCGCGAGCTTCAAGATGGGGTGAACGGCGCGCCCCTATGGAATATTGTAGACCTCGACCAGGGCGATGCCCGACGAGGTGTGGTTGGCGCTCGTCACCGTGGCGGTATAGCCCGTGCCGGCCGGAAGGGTCACGACCATCGCGCAGTCCGTGGAACCCGGGGCGATCGTGCTGGCGAAGACGCTGCTCATGATCGCCGTCGTGGCCGGCTGGATCCCAGCCGCCACGGTCGAGTTGCCCGGGGAAACGGCGTTTCCGGACTCGCCAATGTCAGGCCGCTCAGGCCTGGATTGTTCGTTGCCAGTCCCGGGCCGAGCGCCCGGAGGAGCAGGGTTTGGGAGCTGCCGCCGAAGATATAGAATCCGGCGTCCAGGTACTGGTATTGGCTGGCGCCCGTCACGCCGGTTTCTCCGCCGCCTGCCCCGACATAGCCGTGCGTCGAGATGTTGATCAGGTGCGAGGGAGGCGTGCTCGCGGGATTATTAACGTAGTCGCTGAACGCATCGGCGTCGTCCACCTCGATCTGCGCCACCCCGGTGCCGCCGCTGGTCGCGCTCGTTATATCCGCGGTATAGCCGACCGATCCGTTTGCCGAGACGCTCATGTAAATCGCCGTGTCGTTGGATCCGGTCGCGAACACGGGGGCGAAGACGGTGTTGAAGGCGTTGATCAGGGTCTGGCTCCCGCCCCAGGCCGTGTTGA
>JBEKAO010000033.1:0-58010 GCA_050015855.1 Opitutaceae bacterium
GGCACGATCGTCGGCTCCCTGATCATCGGCTCCTCGATGATCGTCAATTCGCGCATGCCGCCGCTGGTGCACGGCTACTCCCTCCTGGGGATCAGCGGCTACCTTCTTTCGGCGACCCTCGGGCTGTACGTCATCTGGGACATCATCCGCCACGGGAGGCACCGCTAGCGCCTGACCAGCACCAGGCTTTGCTGATCGCTGCTCGCGACCGCGTCATACCACTTTTTCATTCGCGGATAATCCGCGACGGTCACGGTGATCAGATTGGACGAGAAATCCCGCTCGACGCCCAGCTGCCGCTTCCCCGGGTCGTACGTCAAATTCACGCGGTAGGACAGCAGATCGCCCGGAATCGAGATGGACGCCGCCCTGGCCTCAAGCTCGTAGCCGGGCGGCAAAGCCAGCGTGAGCCGGTCGCCCTCCTGCCGGCGGTACGGGAAGTAGACGCTGTTGCGCCGCTCGGCGGAGGCGAAGGGCGAATCCTGGCGGGCGCGAAACACGAGGGGGGTGAATATCATCCGGTTGCCCGTCAGCGACGCGAATCCGGGCCAGCGAATCCGGTACGACACCTCGACCGGCTTGTACGGATCGTCCGCGTTCTCGAGGCCCGTGACGGCCAGTCCGGCGCCGGAATGCACCCGGGCCAGGATGGCGCGGACGATGCTCGCCTGCTGCCCGCGGCTCCGGCCGTTGAGAATGGTGCGGATCGCGTCGGCTTCGTGGCCCCGGAACACCAGTTTGCACTCTCCGCTGAGCGTTCCATCGCCGTCCAGGCGGAATTCTCCGCTGTTTTCGATGCGCGAGCGTTCCGCGGGCAGAAGCGGCACCGGTATGAAGTGCTGCCTGCTGTCGTCGAGCGCGAGAAGCCCGCCCTGTCCGGTCAATTCCCAGGGCAGCGTGTCGAAAGCCAGGGACTGGGTCCCGTTGGGCAGCGAGAAATGCCAGCCATCGGAAAGATGAAGCGCCGCGCACCGCTCCGGAAGCAGCGCGCCCGCGACGGTGTCCATGCTGAAGGCGGCCGTGCGCCGGTTGGGCAGCATCAGAACATCCGCCTCGATGCCGGCCGCCCGGTACAGGCTCACGGCCAGCCATAGGAAATCGGAGCCCAGCAGCTTCGGCGGATCGGCCTTTTCGAAACCGATGACATCGTCCATCGGAACGATATCCGTGTAGTTGACGAAGAAGCTCCTGTCCTTCCTCTCCCGGCGCAGGAAGCGGGCATGGAGATCCTGCACGTAATCATGGATGCGGCGCGCCTTTTCCCAGTCGGAGGAGGCGCCCCGCGTGAGGCCGGCCGCAAGCTTCCTCACCGTTTGCGTCTCATCGATATGGTCCTCCGAATGCCAGCGCTCGATCATGGCGGCGGCCGCCCATGGTTGGCCGTTTTCAATATGCCGGCTGCCCCGGACCTCCTTGACCGTCCGCGGCTGGGTCGAAGTGTAGCAGCTGACCAAGGTCGTCGAATAATACGGGCGGCTGCCCGAGAAGGGTTCGTTTCGAAGCGAAGGGAGGTTGCTCGCGGTCACCAGGACCGCGCCGGAACGCCGGTCTTCCGTTATCTTCGCATTCCTGGGATTGAGGATGAACAGGTTGTTCCGGTAGATGCTCCTGTCCGACGGCGCGCTTTGGCGATACTCGAGCCTGCGCACCGGCACGGATTCAACCTGCAGCGGGCGGAACGTGGCGGTCTTGGGGTACATTTCCCGCATCCGCAGCCTGAACTCCAGGATGGACCCCGGGGTCGCTCCGCCCACCGCAATGAACTTCTCCTTCAACTCGAGCCCCTCGGATCCGAAGATGCGGTGCAGGGCGGAATCCGACGACGCGTCCCTGACGACCGTCCGCTCGAGGACCGAATCGGGCCCGAATTCCCTGACCTCTCCGCCGGGCAGCGTCAGCCGGGCGCTCATCTCCGAATCGCGGAGCTCGGTGCCGTCCAGGGAGACGGAGGGCAGGGCCAGGCGCAGAATCTTTCCGGCCCTTTCCGGATCGAAAATCTTGAATCGCTCGTATTCGGTGATCGTTCGCTCTTCCGGATAGTCCTTTTCGTCGACGTCGATCTTCCAAAGGATCGCCTCGGCCGGCGCGTCCGCCTCGATTGCGGGCTTCGCGGCGGACAGTTCGTCGGCCGTGGCCTTCTGCCAGGCGTCCATCGCGGCCACCCGGCAGGGCCCGAGGACAATGAGCAGGGCGATCCAGCGCGCGGGGAGGTCCCCGGCAAGGCGATGCGCGGGCGGCGGCGGGTGGCGGTTCTCGGTGACCATGGCGCGGGCGGGCCCAGGATTGCGGGACTGGCCCGGCAGAGACAAGCCCCGTTGGCTAAACGGCGCCCGTCTCCACCGGCAGCAGGAAGTAAAAGTCGCTGCCCTCGCCGGGGCGGCTCGAGCAGCCGATCGAGCCTCCGTGGGCGAGCACGATCTCGCGTGCGATCGCCAGGCCCAGCCCGGCTCCCTTTTTGGACTGGCCCGGAACCCGGTAGAATTTTTCGAATATTCGCCCGAGGCTTTCCTGGGGGATGCCGGGGCCCTGGTCGCGAATTCCAAAGCGCAGGTAGCCCGAATCGGCCGGCTCCGCATAGAGGGTCACAACCCCGCCCTCCGGCGAGTACTTGACCGCATTTGAAAGCAGATTGATGAAGACATGGCGTATCCGATCGGGATCGACGGAAACCTTCGCCCGGCCGGAAGGAGGCCTCGCCTCGATTCGAAGGCCCTGCGCTTCGGCGATCGGACGGATCTCGCGCGCCATGTCCTCCAAAAGCCCCGCCACCGGAACGGGGGTGCGGGTGAGCTGGGCCACGCCGCCCTCCAGCCGGGCGAGGTCGAGCAGGTCGTCGAGTATCCGGAGGAGCCGCTCGGCCTCGTCCCGGGCCGTCTCGAGGAGCTCCCGCTGGCCGGGCGTCAGCTCCCCGAGGTTCTTCTCCAGGAGCAGATAGACGGCCATTCGAAGGCTTGTGAGCGGAGTCTTGAGTTCATGGCTCACCGTGCCGACGAGATTGCTCTTGGCGTCGTCCATCAGCCGGAACTTGGTCACATCCTGCAAAAAGACGGCCGCGCCGCCAAAGCCGGTCAGGCTGTCGCCGATCGCGAGGATGCGCGGGAGATAGTGCCGCTCCCCGGAGCCCACCCGGGCGGTGAGCAGGTCCTCGTAGCCGGTCGGCACGAAGTGCCTTCCCGTCGCCAGCACCTCGTCCAGCCGGGCGCGCAGGGCCGGCGGGAAGCCCCCGGCAAAGTCCTTCGTCGCCGCCAGCGCCGTCGCCGCGGGATTCTGCACCTCCCGGCTGCCGTCGCGGCCCACGACAAACAGGGGGTCCGGCGCGGAGTTGAGCGCGGCCTCCATCGTGCGCTGGGTCCGCTGGACCCTGGCCGCCATGGCCTCGCGATAGGCGCGCAGCTTCGCCGCCATGCCGTTGAACGTGCGCGCGAGCAGCCCCAGTTCGTCCGACGAGAACTCAGGCACGGGACGATCGAGCTGGCCCTCCCCGAGCGCCACGGCCGACGCCGTCAGCGCCTTGATCGGTCGCAAAAGCGAGCCGGCGAGGCTCCAGGCCATCGCTATCCAGATGACGACCGCGACCGCGATGACCGCGCAGAGCACGTTCACCGTCGTCGCCGCCAGGTGCACGGAAGCGCGCGCCTCGGCGGTCGCGCGGCCGTACTCGTCGCGCTCGATTTCGTCGATCGCCGCCATGACGCCGAAGACGGCGTCCTCGTTGTCCTTGAGCGTCGCCAGGGAGCCGGATATCCCCTCGGCCCCCATTTGGGCGCCGCGGGAGGCCAGGAGCTGGAAGGCCTCGTCCAGCTTCCCCACGGAGGGCCGGCGCGGCGTGTCCGAGGCGCTGACCGACAGCGCCATCAGGTCCTTCATGAACTCCTCGCGGTTCCTGCGGAAAAGCTCCGCCGCCCCCAGGACATCGCCCCGCTGCGCCATGCCGAGGGCGTGGTCCATGCCCGTCGCGGCCACGCGCATGCGCTGGGCCGCGAGCGAAGCGTCCAGGCTCGAGACGAGCTCCCGCTGAAACGTGCCGGCCAGCCGGTGGGAGACGGCGATCGCGATCGCGCCCGTCGCGATGACAAGGAGAAGGAGGGGAAGGAGGCCGAGGTAAAGTCGAGTCCGGAGCATGGACGGCCCCTCAATGAAGCCCGAGCTTTTGCCTCTTCCGGTAAAGGGTTGCCGGGTCGATTCCAAGGATGCGCGCGGCCTCGTCGAGGTTCCGGCTGATTCCCATCACCCGGCGGATGTGCTCGGCCTGCAGGGCCTCAAGCGTCACGCGCGCGCCCACGGCGACCGAGGCGTCCGTCCTTGCTCCAAACTCCTCCGGCAAATCCACCGTGTCGATCAGGCCCCCGGAGGCGAGGATCACGGCGCGCTCGACCACGTTGTTCAGTTCGCGGATATTGCCCGGCCAGGCGTAGCGCCGGAACGCCTCGGTCACCTCCGGGGCAAATCCCTCGAATTTCCTGCCCATTCGCGCGGCGTAGAAGCGCGCGCACCCCTCGGCGAGCCGCTGCAGGTCGCCCGGCCGGTCCTTGAGGCCCGGGATGACGACGCTGATGACATTCAGGCGATAGAACAAGTCCTCGCGAAAGCGGCCCGTCCTGACCTCCGCCGCGAGGTCCCGGTTTGTCGCGGCGATGACGCGCACGTTCGCCCGGCGGGCCTGCGTGTCGCCCACCCGCTCGTACTCGCGCTCGTGGAGGAGCCGGAGAAGCTTCGGCTGGATCTCCGGGGGCAGTTCGCCGATCTCGTCCAGAAACACCGTGCCTCCCTCGGCCGCGGCGATCTTTCCCCCGGCATCGGAGACGGCGCCCGTAAAGGCCCCCTTCACGTGGCCGAACAGGTCGCTCTCCAGCAGCTCCCGGGAAAGGCTCGGGCAGCTCACCGTGACGAACGGAGCGTCCTTTTGCGCGCTCCGCCTGTGGATTTCGCGCGCGATGACGCCCTTGCCCGTTCCGCTCGGTCCGAGAAGCAGGACAGTGGCCGGCGTGGGCGCGGCCTTGAAGGCCAACTGCAGGGCCTTCTGGACCGCGGGCTCGACGGACTCCAGCTCCACCGGAGGCGCCGATCCGGCGAGTTCGCTCTCCAGCGTGCGCACCCGCTGCTCGAGGGCGAGGCTCTTGCCGATCTTTGCCAGAACGCCCCGGATCTGGTCCGGCGTGAACGGCTTCGGGATGAAATCAAACGCCCCGCGCCGCATCGCCTCGACGGCGGTCGCGATGTTCGCGTAAGCCGTGAACAGGACGACCTCCATGTTCGGGCGGGCCTTGAGCAGGCGCCCCAGGACGTCCAGGCCGTCCTCGGCGCCGAGCCTGACGTCCAGGAAGGCGGCGTCAAAGGCCTCCTCCTCCGCCAATTTCAGCGCTCGCGACGCATTCGGCGCCTCGACCGCCGAGTGTCCGGCGGTCTCGACCGCGATCCGGGTCGTCTTCCGGATGCCGGCTTCATCGTCGATGATGAGAACACGCATTACCAAGGGCTGATTGCACGGCGAAGAACAAAGTTCCGCAAATCCCAAATACCCGATGCGGAACGACCCCGCTCCCCAAAAACAAGGCGGGACCGCTTTCGCGGCCCCGCCAGGTCCAGCTTCAACTTGGCAGTTCCGCGAGTTTTGCCCGCGCGAACTGCGTCCACATGGACAATATTGGAGAGCACCGGTTCCGCAAGGTGGGGGCCCTTTTTTGGGCCGTTCCGGGGGCCGCCGGCAGGCCCGCGCCAAAGGCTTGCCCAAGAAGCGGTATTAGCACTTTCTAGGTCGGCTTCCCCCCATGTCGTCAACCACCGACCGAAAAACCGCGCCCAAATCGGGTGCCGCCGCCCAAGCGCCGATCACGGACTTGGAGATCAAGGACGCGCAGTTGATCTTCGGTTCGGTGTGGGAGGACCTGGAGCTGGACCTCGGCCGCGAGAAGCTTCGTTTCCCCAAGGAAATCATCCTGCTGGGTGGCGCCCCGGGCGCCGGAAAGGGCACGAATACCGCCTTTATCTCGAAGATTCGCGGGCTCACCTGCGGTCCGATTGTCGTCAGCGCCCTCCTGGACTCACCGGAAGCCCGGCGCCTGAAGGACTCCGGAAACATGGTGGGCGACCGCGAAGTGGTCGGCCTTCTGCTGCGCGAACTGCTCCGGCCCGAGTACGGAAACGGCGTGATCATCGACGGTTTTCCCCGCACGAAGGTCCAGGTCGCATGCCTCAAGCTCCTGGTGGACAAGATGCACCAGCTTCGGCGCGAGTTCTCCCAGACGCCGATCGGCCTGCATTTCCGGCAGCCGACGGTCCACGTGATGGGGCTTTTCGTCGATGAAAGGACGAGCGTCGAGCGCCAGTTGCGCCGCGGGCGGGTGGTGCGCTCGCACAACGAGGAGGTCCGCCGCAGCGGAATCGGGGAACTGATGGAGGAGCGCGCCACGGATTTCGACGAGGCGCTTGCGAGGCGGCGATACCGCGTGTTCAAGGAACAGACCTGGGACGCCCTCCAGGAGCTGAAGGGCACGTTCCACTACCACTTCATCGACGCCCAGGGTCCGATACCGGAGGTCGAGAAGAACATCATCAAGGAGCTCGAGTACCAGAGCTCGCTCGAACTCGACCCCCTCACCTTCGACCGCCTGCGATCGATACCCCTCGCGAGGGAAATCGTCGTCCACGCCCGCCAGGAGCTCGTCCGGCGCCTCGACGGCTATATCTTCGAGCACCGCGAACTTTTCGAAAAGATCCTCACGCTGATCGAGAAGAAGATGATGCCGATCGTCATCCGGCACGCGATCTCCGGCATCGCGCAGGTGAATGCCGAGGATCCCCTGCTCGAGGAGCCCCTCGCGCTCGCGATGCTGATCGATGTCTTCTCGGAGCGCGGATACCACGCGTTCGTCGACATCCACAAAATCGAGGTGCCGGAGCGCGTTGACCCCGCCACGGGCCTCGTGAGGAGCCGGATTAAGCGGGTCTACCACATCCAGATCCGCTTCCAGGGATCGGAGATACGTTAGCCGCCGGCCGGGGTCGGGCGGCGGCGCCGCGCGTCAAAAAAATGTAACTTTTGCATGATCGCGGTGTTCTAAGGCTGATGCCTCCGCTTTCCGCGCATCGCATCCCGCGAAACGCCGGCGTTTCGCGGGATAATTGTTGCGTGCAAGGCACTTATTCTGGCTCGAAAAGGCCCGGATTTTCAGGCATGAGTTAACGTTTCCAGTTCAAACCGACCCTGTTCCCCTGATGAAGGCCGCCTCCGTGACCCATACAACGCCCTTTTCCGAGGGCGCCATAACCGTCAAGAAATCCAAGCGGAAGCTCCTCTATATCCTGATTGGAGCCGCCATCCTCGTCATCGCTTCTGCGGTCCTATGGGGTGTGCGCGCAAAGCGCGCACGCCAGGTCGATGTGGTCACGACCGAGAAGGCGGTCGTCCGCACGATCACCCAGCTCGTGACGGCGACGGGAAAGATCCAGCCCGAAATCGAGGTGAAAATCACATCGGAAGTGTACGGCGAGATCGTTGAGCTCCCGTTCCGCGACGGCGCGAAGCTGAAAAAGGGCGACCTCATAGTGAAGATAAAGCCCGACCTTTACCAGGCCCAGGTCGATCAGCAGACGGCCGGGGTCGCCGCGGCCCGCGGGACTTCGATTGACTCGAAGGCCAAGGTCGAAAAGGCCGAGTCGGATCTGCGGCAATACGAGGACCTGTACAAGCGGGGGCTGGCCTCGCAATCAGATTACGTCCTCTACAAGACGACCCTGGATGCGGCGCGGGCGGATTACGCGGCGGCCCTGGCGAATGTGCAGATGTCCGAAGGGATGCTTGCCCAGGCCCGCGACTCGCTTTCCAAGACTCAGATCTATTCGCCCATGGACGGCATTGTCAGCTCCCGCTCCTGCGAGGTGGGCGAGCGCGTCCAGGGCTCCACATCGTTCGCCGGAACCGAGATCATGCGCGTCGCCGACCTGGGCAACATGGAGGTGCAGGTGAACGTGAACGAAAACGACATTCCGAACGTCAAGGTCGGGGATCACGCCGTGATCAGCGTCGATGCCTACCCGGACCGGAAGTTCAACGGCTTCGTCAAGGAGATCGCCAGCTCATCGGGAAATGCGGGCGCGACCGGCAGCGGCTCCACGGCACAGGCCAGCGGCACCTCGACGGACGAGGTGACGAATTTCGTCGTGAAGATCCGCGTCGCCGACCGCGATGTGCAGCTGAAGCCGGGCATGAGCGCCACGGCCGACATCGAGACCCAGACCGTCAAGGACGCGATCGCGGTGCCCATCCAAAGCGTCACCGTGCGGGAAGAGGGAGGCGCGACGACCGAGGAGGTGCAGCAGCGCCTCGAAAAGGAGGCGGCCGACAAGTCGGGCAACGCCCTGACCGTCCAGTCCGAGAAGGACGACGCGCGGCGCAACCGCGAGCAGCTTCAGCGGGTCGTGTTCATCAAGGCGGGTGACAAGGTGCGGATGCAAAAAGTCGAATCCGGCATCGCGGACAACACCTGGATCGAGGTCAAGAGCGGCGTGAAGCCCGGGGACGAGGTCGTCTCCGGCACCTACGCCGAGATCAGCCGCAAGCTGAAGGATGGAATGGCCGTCCGGATCGAGAAGCCCAAGAAGCCGGCCGACCAGAACTGACGCCGCGGCCGTCCCCCTTGCCTCCGATGATCCCCCCGACGGCACCGTCGCCCGCCTCCCGCGTCAACCGGCCCAAGGGGCCGCTCGTGATCGCGATCGAGGACATGGTCAAGCTGTATCAGATGGGCTCCGAGACGATCCACGCCCTCCGGGGCGTCTCCCTGCAGATTCACCGCAACGAGTACCTGGGAATCATGGGCCCTTCCGGCTCGGGAAAGTCGACCCTCATGAACATGCTCGGCTGCCTCGACACGCCCACCTCGGGGCGGTACGAGTTCACGGGGAAGAACGTCGCCGCGATGCAGGACGACGAGCTGGCGGCGATCCGCAACAGGGAAATCGGGTTTGTCTTCCAGACCTTCAACCTGCTCCCGAGGGCCGACGCCCTTCGCAACGTCGAGCTGCCCCTCATCTATGCGGGAATGCCGGCCGCGGAACGCAGGGCGCAGGCGGCCCGCACGCTCGCCGACGTGGGCCTCGGACACCGAATCCACCACAAGCCCAATGAGCTGTCGGGCGGACAGCGGCAGAGGGTCGCGATCGCCCGGGCCCTCGTCAACAACCCGTCGATCATCCTCGCGGACGAGCCGACGGGAAACCTCGATTCCAAGACGGGCGAGGAGATCATGGCCCTGCTCGACGAGCTATATGAGCGCGGCAACACGATCATCGTCGTCACGCACGAGGAGGACATCGCCCGGCACGCCCGCCGGATCGTCCGTTTGCATGACGGCCTGATCGAGAGCGACCAGGCCGCCTGATCGGCACCCAAGTGACCCGCGTGGCATACGAGCTGAACGAGTCGGTCCGGATCGCATTCGAGCAGATCCGGGCGCACAAGATGCGCTCGATCCTGACGGCGCTCGGAGTGATCATCGGAATCGTGGCGGTCACGCTGATGGGCATGGCCATAGCCGGCATGAACACGAGTTTTGAAAGCAGCATGGCCATGATCGGGAACGACATGCTGTACGTCCAAAAGTGGAAGTGGGGCCCGATCGAGGACTGGTGGAATTACGCCAATCGGCCGCCCGTCCGGCCGGAGCAGGCCCGCGTCCTCAACAGGATCATCGAGGCGACGCCGAATTCCGAGCTGGCTTTCGCCGTGCCGATGATCGGCCGCTCGACCTCGGTGAAAGTCGGGGAAAATTCGGTGAGCGGCGTCTCCCTCGGGGGCACGACCGCCGATTACAGCCGGATTCTCCAGGCCGACTTCCGGGACGGGAGGTTCTTCACGGAGGCCGAGGCCGACGCGGGGAGGTCCGTCTGCGTCGTCGGCTGCGACGTGGCCGACGCCCTCTTCCCGGGCCGCTCGGCGCTCGACCAGATGGTCGAGGTCCAAAGCCACCGGTTTCGCGTGATCGGCGTCCTCGCCAAGCAGGGCTCATTTCTCGGACTTTTCAGCATGGATGCCCAGATGCTGGTTCCGATCGAGGCCTACGAGAAGTACTTCGGCGGGCGCAACAGCGCCGGGGCGGAAATCCAGGTCAAGGTCAAGGACAAGGCGAGGATCCTGCAGGCGACCGACGAGCTGGTCGGGGCGATGCGGCGGGTCAGGGGCCAGTTGCCGGGCGAGCGGGACAACTTCTCCGTGAACCAGCAGCAGGCGTTCAGGGAGATGCTCGATCCGATCGAGCGCGGCATCGCCATGGCCGGATTGTTCGTCACCGGGCTCGCCCTCTTTGTCGGCGCGATCGGAATCATGAACATCACCTTCGTCAGCGTGAAGGAGCGGACGAAGGAGATCGGCACGAGGAAGGCCCTGGGGGCCCGCCGCCGCTCGATCCTGCTCCAATTCCTCGTCGAGTCGGTTTCCGTCTCCCTGATCGGGGGCCTCGTCGGAATCGCGGTTGCCAGCGCCCTTACGGTCGCGATCCGGTTCGCCATGCCGGGCCTGCCCGTGGAATTCTCGCTGCCGCTCCTGGTGCTCGGTCTTTTGGTCTCGGCGGGCACCGGCGTCGCCGCGGGGTTCGCCCCGGCCTGGGGGGCGTCCCGCCTCGACCCGGTCGTCGCCCTGCGCTACGAGTGATTTCCGTCATGCCCTTCAAGGAAGTCATCCGGATGGCCCTCGACTCGCTCGGCGTGCACAAGCTGCGCACGTTCCTGACGATGGCGGGAATCACGATCGGGGTCTTCTCCGTGATCGGGGTCATGACCGCGGTCTCCGCGCTGCGGGGCTCGATCGAAAGCGGCCTGAGCTTCCTCGGCGCGAACACGGTGCAGTTCGCAAAATGGCCGATCTCGCTTTCCGTCACGGGCGCCGACCGCGCGAAGATAAACAAGCGGCGCAACATCACCCTCGAGCAGGCGCAGCGGTTCATTCAGCGGATGGAAGGCACGGCGGATGTCATCTGCCTAAAGGCGTTCAATCACGGCGTATTGGCTTCCTATGGAAACCGCCAGACGACGCCCGACGAGGACTA
Organism: Opitutaceae bacterium; assembly: GCA_050015855.1. Taxonomy (GTDB): domain Bacteria; phylum Verrucomicrobiota; class Verrucomicrobiia; order Opitutales; family Opitutaceae; genus Palsa-1447. Next base: position 11,043 of record JBEKAO010000033.1, read on the forward strand.
CGGGGGCACGAACGAGTACTTTCTCGAGGCCAACCAGTACACGATCGACCAGGGGCGCAATTTCACCGGCGCGGACGTCGATCTCGCCCAGCCCGTGGCCATCATCGGCCAGGGAATCGTGACGAAGCTCTTCCCCGCGGAGAACCCCCTGGGGAAGGTGTTCAAGCTCGGGGGGCACACCTACACGGTCATCGGAACCTTCGCGGCCAAGGGCACGGCCTTCGGGGAGAGCCAGGACGACATTGCAATGGTCCCCATCACCCGATTCCTGGATGACAACGGCCGCGAGAATTACTCGGTCAACATCGCCGTCGAGTCTCCCACGCCGGCCCAGTACAATCAAATCGTCGACGTCGGCGTGACGGCCATGCGCATCGTCCGCGGCCTGCGCCCGATGGACGAGAACGACTTTGAGCTTTACTCGAACGACTCCCTGATCGCCGCATTTGCGAAAGTGGCCGATGCGGTCAGCGCCGGCGCCCTGGTGATAAGCGCGATCGCCCTCGTCGCGGCCGGCGTCGGCATCATGAACATCATGCTCGTTAGCGTCACCGAGCGGACGAAGGAGATCGGAGTCCGAATGTCGATCGGCGCCCGCCGGGTGAACATTCTCTCCCAGTTTCTGCTCGAATCGGTGACGATCTCGCTCATGGGCGGCCTGGCCGGCATCCTTCTCGGCGTCATCGCCGGGGACGGGCTCGCCCTGGCACTCCAGGCGGACGTCATCTTCCCCTGGGATTGGGCGGCGATCGGGCTGATCGTCTGCACCGCGATCGGAGTCGGGTTCGGGTTCTACCCCGCCCTGCGCGCCTCGCGCCTCGACCCGATCGAGGCCCTCAGGTTTGAATAGGCCGTCGCCTCGTCATCGACGGGCAGCCATCGGGCCTTGGCGATGTCGTTGCGCATCGCGCCCGCAAGGGCGCCCGGTCCATCGACACCGGACCGGGGAACGCGCCATGGCGAGCGCGGAAACTGCGGATCGATGATCGTGAAGGCCCCGCCGGTTTCGAACGCAAGGACCGTATGGCCGTGGAGCCCGGCGGGCGTCCGGACGTAGTAAAACAGGAGCTTCGGCCTGGCGATGGCGGCGCCGAGCAGGATGCGGCGGCGCAAGAGCGCGATGCATTCGATCACGCACCCGTTCTTGGGACGCCCCTGGGCCGGGGCGGGGCCGTCAGGCACAATCTTCCATGCGACAAAGCCCGGATCGACGGCCTTGAGAAGCGGCCCGAGGTCGGCCTTGTCCTGGGCGGTGCGGCCGGCGTATTGCGAGAGGCTCTGCGTCCCGTCGGTGTCCGTATAGAACCAGAGAATATGCTCGAATTCGAAGACAAGCGCATACACCTCGGCCGGGAAACGCCGCCCCCTGGTCCGGTTGTCCACCTCGATGACCTGCGACCAGGCGTCCGGGCCGAGGAGCGACCGGGCGCGCCGCGCATCGCCGAGGCCGTCGCTCGCGTGAAGCCCGGCCGCGATGATGAACGGGAAAATCCAGCAACGGATGGTTTTCACGGGGGAAACCAACCCGCGAAATCCCCCGAAAACTGCAAAAATGCGACGAACCGCTGCCGAATCGCGACGGCCGGCGCAAGGCGCGAGCCGGGTCAGCGCGCCTGGCGCAGCAGTTCCGCCAGGCCGTTGTGAAAGCCGCGGCTCAGCCTCAGTTTTGTCCCGTCCCGGAGGTGGACCGTGTAATCGCCGGCGATCGAGGGGCTGAGCTTGTGAACGCGGTCGATGTTGACGATTGTCGAGCGGTGGATCCGGACGAAGCGCCTCGGGTCAAGCCGTCCGGAGAGCCTGGCCATCGTCTCGCGCATGAGGTGCGAGCGCCCGGCGACGTGGAACTTCATGTAGTCGCCTTCCGCCTCGACCCAGTCGATTTCCTCCGGCTTGAGGAAGAAGACCTCGCCCGACGATTTCACGAGGATCCTGTCGGGAACCCCCGGCGGGGCTGCCCGCTGGAGGTATTCGATCAAACGTGCGACGCGTTCGTCCGCGGGAGCCGCGCGCCGGTGGCGCACGGTCGCCTTGGCCCGGTTGAGCGTCTCCGCGAAGCGCGCGTCGTCATAGGGCTTGAGCAGGTAGTCGACCGCGTTCACGTCGAAGGCCCGCAATGCGTATTCGTCGTACGCGGTCACAAAGACGACGACCGGCAGCGCCTCCTTTTCGACCGCTTCCAGGACATCGAACCCGTCCCCCGCGGGCATCTGCACGTCGAGGAATGCCAGATCCGGCCTCTCACGCCGGAGCAGCTTCACCGCTTCCTCGCCGCTCGCGGCCTCGCCCACGATCCGGATCTCGGGGTCGCAATTGAGCAGCAGTTCGATACCCCTTCGGGCGCTCGGCTCGTCGTCCGCGATGACGGTTCGGATAACCGTGGATTCGTGTGGATTGTTCATGTGCGGTGGGGAATGACGATGTGGACGGCGACTCCGCCCCCGGGGGCGCTGCTCAGCGCGAGGCTTCCGCTCGATCCGTAGATCTTGGCCATGCGTTCGCGCGTGTTGGACAGGCCGATGCCGTCTCCCTTGGAGGCGCCCGGAGGAAGGCCCGGCCCGTCGTCGCGCACCTCCAGATGCAGCCGCCCTTCGGCCACGCGCCCCCTCACCTCGATGCGGCCGGGACCCGCCTTGGGCGCAATCCCGTGGAGTATGGCGTTTTCGACTATCGGCTGAAGAAGCAGGTTCGGAATCCTCGCCGAAAGCGCCCCGGGCTCGACATCGACCACGACGGTGAGCCTGTCGGTGAACCGGGTGCGCTGAATTTCAAGGTAGCGCTCCAGATAGGCCATCTCCTCGCGCAGCGGAATCTCGTCGGAGCGCTCGGGATCGAGCGACAGCCGCAGCAGCGCCCCCAGGTGGGCGAGAAGGGCGACGGCCTCGTCCTTTTTGTTTTCGCGCACGAGGACTGCGACGGTGTTGAGCGTGTTGAAAAGGAAGTGGGGGCGGAGCTGCTCGCGCAAAGCCTTCAATTCCGTCTCCACGAGCCTCGCCTCAAGCTGGGCCGCCTTGAGTTCCTGGTCCTTGTATTTTTGATAGATCTCCAGGCCATGGCCGAAGGCGAGGACCCCCCAGTAGTAGGCCATGTCGACCAGATTATGGCCGTAGAAGCCGAGAAACGCCTCCCTCCAGAATCCGGGGGTTTCCATCTTGGGATGAAAAAACTGCAGGTACAGCCAGAGCCGGCCGAGGTAGTAGGCGGCCATGAGCAAAAGGCTCATGAGCATATGAAAACCGATGCCGCCCAGCCAGCGACCGGAGCGGAGCGGAACCTTCGTCCGCAGCTTCAGGATCGCCGGGACCAGGATCGCCCACATCAGGGCCCGGCCGAACTGGGAAACCGCAATATCGACGAAAGCGACCTCCATCCCATTCGCGCGGCCGTTGAAATAGAGCTCGGTCGTCAGGACGAGGCCCAGCATGGCCCAGCCTGCAAAGAAAAGCGCGATCCTGGTCCAACGATTACGCATGCCTTGATGAGAAACGCCGCAAGTTCGGTTGCAAAGGGGTGGGCCGCGCCGCGAGCGCCGGCCCTATCGTCGTGACACTACACCTTGACCCGGCTCGATGAATCCCATTTTGCGACGAAGCGCCGGTTTTGCGCGACGAACGGTTCCCCGAAAGCGCCTATTCGTCAACCGCCCAGAGCGCGGCGCCGACTATGCCCGCCGAATTGTGGAATCGCGCCGGGACAAGGCGGGCCCGCGGGCGGATATAGCGGAAGAACTTGTCGTGCTTCGCGCTCACCCCGCCGCCGATGATGATCATCTCAGGCCAGATCGCCGCTTCCAGGACGGCGATGTAGCGCCCCACCCGCTTTCCCCATTGCTCCCAGGACAGGCCCTTCTTCGCCTTGACGGACGCCGCGACGACCCTTTCGGCGTCCTTCCCCTTGTAAAGAAGGTGCCCCAGTTCCAGCGGCACGACCATTCCGCGATAGGCGATCACCGATCCGACGCCCGTCCCAAGGGTCAGGAGCAGCACCTTCCCTTCGAATCCGCGCCCCTGGCCGAACCGCATCTCGGCGAGCCCCGCCGCCGCAGCGTCGTTGACCAGCGCGACCGGCCGGCCCGCGGCTTTTTGAAAAAGCCTGGCCCCGTCGCACCCGGCGAATCTCGGGTGAAGATTGGCCGCCGTGAGAATCCTCGGCCCGTGGATGACTCCCGGAAAGCCGATCCCGACCCGCCCCTTCCAGCCAAAATGTCGGACAATGTCGCGGACTGTCCCGGCCATCTGCGCCGGAGTCAGGACCTTCGGCGTGGCTATCCGGAAGCGCTCGGCGAGGAGGCGCCCCGTCGCCGTATCGACGGGCGCACCCTTGACCGCCGAACCTCCGATATCGATTCCGAGAGCTTTCATGGAAGTACCACGGTATGCATCCTCGGCGGAAACTCACGAGTTTTCCGCGCGCAGCACTTCGAGCGGGGGCTGCTCGAGCAGGCCCCGGTCGGCGAGGCGGCCGACGAGCAGCGTCAGCCCGGAAACCACCGCAACCGAAAGGACGAGCGCCAGCGGCGGGGCGGCAGGCGACGTCTGGAAGACAAAATGGGCGAGCAGCCCGGATGCAACGAGCGCGAGCAGGGCTCCGACCGAGGCCGCGAGCCCGCCGAGGACCGCATACTCGACAAGCTGGATGCGCGCCACCTGCGAGCGCGTGGCGCCGAGTGTGCGAAGAAGCACGGTCTCCAGCCGGCGCTGATACCGCCCGTTGATGACGGCGCAGGCGAGGACCAGAAGGCCCGTCGCCAGGGTGAACAGGGCCATGAACTCGATCACGAAGCTCACCTTGGCGAGGACTCCGTCGACCGTTGCAAGGACGAGCGCCAGGTCGATCGCCGTCACGTTGGGAAAGTCGCGGACGACGGCGCGTTGAAGGGCCGCCGAGGCGGCCCCGGTCTGCGCGCGTGCGGCCGCCACGTAAAACTTGGGGGCGTTCTCCAGGACCCCCTCCGGGAAGACGACAAAGAAATTCGGCTCGAGCCGGCGCCATTCCACTGCGCGCAGGCTGGCCACCCGCGAGCGGATGGTGACGCCCTGGACGTCCCAATCGATTTCATCCCCCAGCTTCAGCCGCATCTCCTCCGCCAGGCCCTGCTCGACGGAGATGGGGACGATCCGGGTCGAAGGCTCCACCCGCCCCACAAACTCCCCGGCGACGACCTTCTCCAGGTCGTTCAGCGCCGGCCGGTACGTGGACCGGTATTCCCTGCGCAGGCTCCAGGCGGGCCCGCGCTCGGACCGGTCGCGGAGCAGATCGGCCACGGGCTGGCCGCGGACGGCGGCGATCCGCATGGTCACGATTGGGGCCTGGCGGAGGACGGGCGAGCCGAGGGAGGCCAGCAGGCGGTTCAAGGGCGCGATCTGATCGTCCTGAATGTCGAAAAAAAGCAGGTTGGGCCGGTCCCCCCCGCCGACGGTCGCGAGCTCGCGAAGGAGCGTCGTCCGGGTGAGGAAAAGCGTCAGGACCAGGAAGGTCCCCAGTCCAAGGGAAAGAAGGAGAAGCACCGTGCGGTTGTTCGGGCGGTGAAGGTTCGCGATTCCCTGGCGCACCACATACGGCAGGCGCCGGGGCGACCCGCGCCGCGCGGCCCAGGCCGTCGCCTTGGCAAGCCCCGCGAGGACGCCGAGGCTGAAGGCGAGCATCGCCGCGAATCCCAGGCCCAGCCGCACGCTCCTTGTCTGCCAGATCGCGAACCCGGCGACGGCGGCGATGATCGAGGCGGCGACGATTCCGAGCCAGGGGTCGAACGGGCGCCGGGGCGGGACGAGGCTCGCGTCGGCCGAACGCAGCGCCTCGAGCGGCGGCACGTTTCGGACACCCAAGAGCGGGAGCAGGGTGAACAGCATGCAAAGCACCAATCCCGCGCCCATGCCCCGCGCAACCGAGGGCCACGAGATCGAAAACTCAACCGCGAAGGGAAGGAGGCCCTTCAGCAGCGCGGGAAACACCGCCTGCACCCCCACACCGAGGATCCCGCCGAGCACCGCGCCGAAAACCCCGAGCGCGATACCCTGGACGAGGCAGACGGAAAACCCCTGCCGGGCGCTCGCGCCCATGCACCGGAGAATGGCGATCGTCGCCCGCTTCTGGCGCACGTACACGTGGACCGCGCTTGCGACCCCGATCGAGCCGAGGAGGAGCGCGATGAATCCGACCAGGCTCAGGAATCCGTCGACGTTGGCGATCGTCCGGCCAAGTTCCCGCTCGCGCCCCGCCACGGTGTCGAACGAAAGCCGGTCGGCGGCGAAGGTCTCGCGCATGTCCCGCACAAGCGCCTCCGGATCGCGCCCCTCCGGGAGTTGCAGCGCCACCCAGTAATTGACGAGGCTGCCCGCGCCGGCGAGGCCGAGCCCCGGCATGGCCCGAAGCGGGATCAATGCCCGGGGCGCCAGCATCGCGACCGCGATCGACTCGCCAGGGATCTTCTTCAGGGCGCCGATGACCTTGAAGTTTGCATTTCCGAGCTTCACGAAGTCGCCCGCCCGGACGTTGAATTCGTTCATCAGGGTGTCCTCCAGGATGACGACGTCCGCATCGCCCGGAGTCCGCGCGCGCGCCGCGGACGAGGCCTCCTGCCACTTCGAAGCCGCATCCGCCGGATCCGTCACGAATTCCCCGTAGAACGGATACCCACCTTCCCTGGCCCTCACCTGCACCAGGTGGGTTATGCCCCCGGAGCCCGGAAAGGACATCATCGAGGTGAACGCCTCCCCGTGGGCCTGCCGCCCGCCGAGCGAATCCAGGTAACGCTGCACGGCCGGAGTGAGCGGGAGGCGGGAGGAGACTATCAGGTCGGCTCCCAAAAGCCCCTTCATCTGGGACCGGACGGCCGCGGTCAGGCTCACGCTGAACGATCCGAGCGCGACCAGGGCGGCGATTCCGAACACGACGGAAAGGGAGAAAAGGATCAGCCGGCGGCGCGACGCCCGGGAATCCCGCCAGGCCATCTTCAGAACGAAGTTCAACGCGTCACCTCGACTTTGCGTGGACTTTGAGCACTCATTGGATGTCGCGCAACAATCCTCCAAGAAGCCTGTTCCATGCGCAAAGCGCAACTTGTTCTCACAGCCGCGTTGATCGCGGTTCTCTTCGCTCCGGCGAGGGTTGGGGCGGAGGAGACCCGCACGCTCGTCTTCTTCGGGGACAGCCTCACGGCGGGGTACGGCTTGGACGACCCTGCGAACGAAGCCTACCCGGCCCTGATTCAGCGAAAGATCGATGCCGGGCGGCTTCCCTGGAAGGTCGTCAACGCGGGCCTGAGCGGAGACACGACTGCGGCGGGATTGCGCCGGGTCGACTGGGTGCTCCGCCAGCCGGCCGACTTGTTCGTCCTCGCCCTCGGCGCAAACGACGGCCTCCGGGGCATCCCGCCCGAGGTGACCGAGGCAAATCTGCGGGCAATCATCGGCCGTGTCCGCGCCCGGTACCCGTGGGCGACCATCCTCCTCGCCGGAATGCGGATGCCGCCGAACATGGGGGCGGACTATGCGCGGCGCTTCGCGGCGCTGTTTCCCTCCACGGCAAAAGAGGAGCACGTGGAGCTGATCCCATTCCTCCTCGAAGGCGTTGGCGGAAGGCCCGAGTACAACCAGGCCGACGGCATGCACCCGAACGCCGCGGGCCATGCCCTGATCGCCGACGCGCTATGGCCGATCCTCCGGCCGCACCTGGAATCCAGGGAATCTTCATCCAAATGAATTCGAGCGGCTTGCGACTCGCCCTTCTCTTCGCCGCGGCGGCGGCTTTCGTAACCGGTTGCGCCCGCCGGGAGACCGCGGTCGAGGCCGGGATCCGAACGGGGACTCTGCTCCTTGGCAACGGAAGCGAACCCCAGGACCTGGATCCCCAGGTTTGCACGGAATACAGCGATTACAATGTCCTGATCTCCCTCTTCGAGGGCCTCACCTGCATCGACGAAAACACATCGCAGGCGGTGCCGGGCGTCGCGGAAAGCTGGGCCGCCTCCCCCGACGGCCTCACCTACACCTTCCACCTGCGGGCCGGGGCTTGCTGGTCAAACGGGGATCCGCTGACAGCGGAGGACTTTGCGTACTCGATCCGCCGCGCCCTCTCGCCCCGCCTTGCGTCCGAATATTCGTATCTTTTCTATGCGATAAAGAACGCCGAGGCGTTCAACACCGGCAAGATCACCGATTTCTCCAAGGTCGGCGTGCGCGCAATGGATGCCCGGACGCTCCGGTTGGACATGGAGCATCCCTGCCCCTATCTTCCCGCCCTGGCCGCGCACCAGGCGTGGTACCCGGTCCACCGGCCGACCATCGAGAAATTCGACGCATTCGAGCGGCGCGGCACGGCGTGGACGCGGCCGGGAAACCTGGTCGGGAACGGGCCCTTTCTTCTCAGCGAATGGACCCCCAACGCGCGCATCGTCGTCGTCAAGAATCCCCGCTATTGGGATGCGTCGAAAAACCGCCTGAACAGCGTCGTATTCTTTCCGAACGACAGCATCGCGACCGACGAGAGCGACTTTCGATCGGGCCAGCTCGACATCACCTGGGAGGTCCTCCCGGACCGGATCGGGCACTACCGGAAGACAGCCCCGCAGCTCCTGCGAATCGATCCCCTGAGCGACACCTTCTTCGTGCGCTTCAATGTCACGCGCCCTCCCCTCACCGACAAGCGCGTGAGACAGGCGCTCGCCCGCGCGATCGACCGCGCGGCGATCGCCCGCGACGTCCTTTACGGCAGCCGCACCCCCGCATCCGCCCTCACGCCTGCGGGCACGGCCGGATATTCTCCGGCCGCGGGAGTTCCGACCGATTTCGCCGAGGCCCGCCGCCTGCTCGCCGAAGCCGGCTACCCGGGCGGCCGGAATTTCCCCCACCTCGAAATCCAGATGAACACCGACACCGTCAATACGAAGATCTTCGAGGCCATCCAGGAAATGTGGCGCCGGGAGCTCGGGATATCGGTGTCCCTCGTGTCCCTGGATTTCCGCGTCTGGCTGGACAACCAGAGGAGCCTGAACTACCAGGTCTCCCGCTCCCGCTGGGTGGGCGATTACGACGACCCCAGCACCTACCTCGATCTCTTCCGGGGCGACAGCGGAAACAACCAGACCGGCTGGGCCGATCCCGAGTACGACCGTCTGGACGACGAGGCCAAGGGGACGCTCGACCCGGGCCGGCGGTACGCGATCCTTCAAAAGGCCGAGGCGCGGCTTCTCGATGAAGCCCCGATCGCGCCCCTTTTTTACGATTCGCCCAGTGCCTGGATTTGGGATCCTGACCAGCCATCTGACACCGCAACTTTTTCAACCTGACCCCTTCGCTGATCCTATTTAGACTGGGTATTCGTCGTTGTCGTCGTGGTGGGACCAGGGGTCGTGGTTTGCTGCGACGTCGTCGTGGTGCTTTCCGTAGGTTGGGTTGCGCAGGCTGCTAAAGAGAAAAGGACGGCGATGACGAGGCCGGGGATGATGAGCTTTTTCATGAATTGGATTCGTGGTTGGATCGTTGCAGTACAACCCACCCTATCCCAATGAGGGGCCGGGTGAAATGGGGTGTTGGCCCCTCTCCCCTCCGATACGGCCGCCGGGCGCGACGCTAATTTTTGAACTTCCCAACGGCCCCGATTAGCGATTCTTTTTGCCGTTCATGAAAAGCAAATGACCGCCTTTCGAATCGCACTCGCCAACCTTCGGATTCCCCGGACTGCAGACGAATCGGTTGCCCTGGCCGAACAGGCGATCGCCCAAGCGGCTGATGAGCGTGCCGGACTCGTTTGCTTTCCGGAATGCTTCGTCCCCGGCTACCGCGTCGCGGCAAAGCCGGCGCGCCCGCCGGATCCTTTGTTTCTCGAACGCGCCTGGTCGGCCGTCGCCGCAGCGGCGGCGAAGGCGGAAGTCGCGGTCGTCCTGGGAACCGAACGCGTCGCCGATGGCGCCCGGTTGCTCTCCGCGCTGGTTGTCAACCGTGACGGCACGACGGCCGGATTCCAGGACAAGGCGCAGCTCGATCCCTCGGAGGAGGGCGTTTATTCGCCCGGTTCGGGAAGACGGATCTTCCAGACCGGACCCCTCACATTTGGAATCGTGATCTGCCACGAAGGCTGGCGCTACCCGGAGACCGTCCGCTGGGCGGCGCGTCACGGCGCCCACATCGTGTTTCATCCGCATTTCGACGAAGACCCGCCCGGCGAATACAAGCGTTCGTTCGCGGATCCGGCGAACACGTTTCATGAGAAGGCAATCCTTTGCCGCGCGGCGGAAAACACGTGCTATTTTGCGAGCGTGAACTGTGCGGGAGCAGGATCGGCGACGACATCGGCCGTGGCGCGGCCCGACGGCACGCTCCTGGCCTTCCAGCCTTACGGCAAAGAGGGCTTGCTCGTTGCGGACATCGATATCGCCGCGGCCACGGGCTACCTTGCCGGGCGCCTGAGATCCGCCTGATTCCCGGGAGAAAAAGGGGGGCGGAATGAACTTCACCATTCGGGCGGCAAGGCCGGAAGAGGCGGGCGAGTTGACGCGAATCGCGCTGAAGTCCAAGGGCCATTGGGGTTATTCGGAAGGGCAGCTTCGCCATTGGCTCGACGGTTTCCTGGCCGTGTCGGCCGATTACGTGCGGGCAAACCGCGTGTGGGTGGCGGACATCGATTCGTCGCCGGTCGGATTCGCAGCCGTCAAGGAAATGGATTCAGGCGCGGAATTGGATCACCTTTGGATCCTGCCGGAATGCATGGGAAATGGCGTTGGAAAGGCCCTGTTTGCCCGGGCCGCAGGCCATGTCGCCGGAACCGGCCGCCGGGAATTGGTCTTCACGTCCGATCCTCACGCGGATGGATTCTACGAAAAGATGGGCGCGCAAAGGATCGGCGTGCACCACTCGGATTTCCAGCAGCGAAAGCTGACCATATTCAGGTTTATCGTGAAACCTGGGGTGTAGCCAGGCCCGCCGGAAGCCCGATTGATTCGATCAGGCTGCGCCTTCCCGCGCGCTCCCCTGCGCGGTTCCAAGCTTGAGGGCCCGAAGGCTCCAGACGAAGAGGACCGCAAAGATTGCGTCGGCGGCGGCAAACCACTTCCACATCGCCGGAACGTCGCCATTCACCCAATACCAGGCGACCGTGGCCACGTAGCAGATCTTGAGCAGGATCCCGTAGGGAACCAGGTTCCGGCTTTCAACCGGCTTGCGCGCGATTTCGAGGAACATCCAGCCAAAGATGACAAGGATCCCCGCCGAAAAATGCACGTAGCCCCAATGGTTGGGAGGCGTGATCTGAAAGTGGGAGTAGATTCCCGGACCTGCGGCCAGGAACGCGAGGCCGAGCAGGCCGTCGTAGGCGGCGGCTATCCCGAAAAGGGTTCGGACGGATGACAGTGATTTCATGGGGTGCTCCTGGTTTTCGAATGAGGCGCCTCCGGCGCCGGCTCCGGACACTTAGGCTGGGGTTTGCGAATGACGGTCGTATTGCCTGAAAAATCCCTTTCGACGCTGCCGGGTGGCCTCGTCGCTGTAAAGCTGTCCGCCGAGTTCATAGATGCCCTCGCGCAGCTCCTGCGGCGTCATCCCGCTTGGCCGGAAATTCACGTCGAAAAGCGTGCATAGATGCCAGGCTCGCGCCTCCAGGATCCGGCCCTCCCGAAGCAGGCGCTCATGGAGCGGGGTCCCCGGAAACGCGGTGAGGATCGTCACTTGCACGTCAAAGGGCTCCGAATCGCGGACGAACCCGATGATTTCCCGAAACACATCCGTCGTCTGCCCGTCCAGGCCCAGGATGAAGCAGGCGTTCACCGTGATTCCGTGGGATTGAATCGCCCGGATGGCCCTTGCGTAACGGGACGCCCACCGGGCCTTGCGATTGGCCCGCTGCTCGATGCCGTCAAGCGGGCCGGCGCTCGGGCTTTCCAGGCCCACGAGAACCTGGCGGCATCCCGCCCGCGCCATGAGGTCCAGAAGCTCGGAATCCTCCGCGACACTGATATCCGTCTCCGTGAACCACTTCACATTCAGGGGAGCCAGGGCCCGGCAAAGATCCTTTCCCCACGACTTGTCCACAAATGTGTTGTCGTCGGCGAATTCGATGAACGCCTGGGGATGCAGGCGCTGGACGCACTCGATGTCGCGCCGGACATGATCCACCGACCGGCGGCGGTAAGGCCTCTGCAGCATCACGGTCGAGGCGCAAAAATCGCATCTCCAGGGGCAGCCCCGGGTGGTCTGCACGGTGTACCGGTTGTACGGCCGGTCCCCGAGGACGTCGAATCTCGGCACGGGAAGGCGCTCGACGTCGACGGCCTCGAAATCCGAGGAGCGGAAAACCCGCGGGGGATCGCCGCGGGCGGCCGCCTCGACGACGGCGGGCCAGGTGTTTTCGCCCTCGCCGACGACAACGTAGTCGGCGTGCTCCGCCGCCTCGTCGGGAAGCGCCGAAACGTGGAGTCCCCCCAGCGCCACCTTGACGCCCGCCTTTCGGAGCCGGTCGGCGATCGCGTACGCCTCAAAAATCTGGGCGGAAAACGTGCTGATCGCGACCAGTTCGAAGGCGTAAAGCTCCCGGGGTTCGCCGCCGTCCGATTCCGCCTCGAAATAGCGCACGTCATGCCCGGGGGGAGTCACCGCAGCCAGATAGAGCAGCCCCAGGCTCGGCAGGGAGGCGATGATCCGGCTGCGCTCCACGAATCCGGGAAGGGTGAGCCCCAGCTCGAGCAGCTTCTTGTCGTGGGCGCGCACGCCGCTCATCGCGAGGAGCCCGATTTTCATCGTGAAATGGCGAAAAGGATCAGCGCGACGGCGGCTATCAGCAGGCTGACCGGCACGAAGAACAGGTGCCGGAAGGGCTGCCGCCAGGCGGACAGGAAGCAGACGGATGGCATTGCGATCGCCCCGGCGATCAGCAGATATCCCGGCGCCGACGCGACGGCGCCCGGCCCCGCCGGAACTGGCGAGATTCCGTAGACGACATTCAGGGCTCCCAGGGCGGCCAGGGCGATGTGCCCCAGTCGGACCAGGCGGCGGCGGAACGAGCCGTATCCGCCGAGAAAATCCTCCCTGTGAAACCCGAGTCCGATCCCGGCGCCGGTCACGAAGGCCGTCAGGATCAGCCACCAACCGGTTTCGAAATTGAGCGCGTGGGCCATCGGGGGAGGAAGTCCTCCGGGTTCGATTCTGCGCCCCCGTCGCCCATAATCAATCCGAGAACCCGCGCTGAGGCGGCCGTTCCAGAAAGGACCGGCTCCTGGTCAACACCGGGTGCGACGCTTATGTTTGAACTTCCCACCCGTCCCGTTTAGGGGTTCCTTCTCCCCGTTCATGCGAAGCCTGTCCGCCGCAGCCCTGGCCGCCGTCCTTTGCCTCTCCGCCCGCGCGGCGGACGTCGAGTTCGTCCGCGTCTGGCCGGGATGGCAGGACGCGGATTCATTCAAGCGGATCTCGGAGTATTTCACCAACGTGGAGAATCCGAGCGGCCTTGTCATCCGCCGCAGCCAGCCGGGTGTGCGCAGCGGATACTATTTCCTCGTCCGCGTGAAGCACCCGCGGGTGGACCTGGCCGGGGCCCGGTTCGTTCTCCATTTCATCGCCCGCGATTCGCCCGAGCCCCAGGAGAAAACCTTCAACGCCGACGCCCCGCCGGGCGAGCAGCTCTTCGATCTTGGGCTTACGGGCGGAGACTGGACCGGTCCGCACGGCCATCTCGTGGCCTGGCGGCTCGAGTTGCTTTCGGCCGACGGCCATTCGCTCGCCGCCGCCGAGAGCTTTCTATGGTCGAAGCCTTCGGGAAACCATGATTGACCCGAACGACGTCACCGATACCGCGAGATCCGGCCGCCAGCTCGAGGAGTTCCTTCTTTTCTGCATCGTCGTCGCCGGCAAGAACGCCGACCAGCAGACCCGAAAGCTCGAGGCGTTCCTCCAGGGTGGCGAGCCCTTTGCCTTCATCCGCTCTCTGGGCGCGAACGGCGGGGTCGAGGAGCGCCTGGAGCGGGTCAGGCTCGGCAAGTACCGCCTGCTGGGCGAATCGTTCCGCCAGGTCGCGCGCGCCGGGATCGATCTGCGGAAATGTCCCTGGGAGGAGCTGACGCGATTTCCGGGAATCGGGATAAAGACGGCCAAATTCTTCGTTCTCCACTCGCGCCCCGGCGCAATGCACGGGGTTCTCGACACGCATGTCCTCGGGTGGATGCGGGAGCGCCTGGCCGCGGCCGGGGTCCGCCGCCCCGAGGTGCCGAGGCATTCGCCGCAGGACCGGGCCGCGTACGCCTTCTGGGAAACGGTCTATTTCGGTCTCGTCCTGGCCCGGGTGGCGGAGCGGGGCGCGGCCCCGCCGGAGCCGGTAAATTGGGCGCAAGTCGATCTCGACTTGTGGAAGGAACGGCGGGCATTGTAGGAACGCTCCTCCCCCGAAGATGCGCATATCCATTGTCATCCCTTGTTACAACGAGGCCCGGACGATCCGCACGATTGTCGATCGCGTGCGCGCGTCCCAGGTGCCGAACAAGGAGATCATCATCGTCGACGACGGGTCGCGCGACGGATCGCGCGACGTCCTGCGGACCCAGATCGCCCCGCTGGTGGACAGGGTCATCTACCACGATGTCAATCGCGGCAAGGGCGCGGCGCTGAGGACGGGATTCGCCGCGGCCACCGGGGAGATCATCATTCCGCAGGACGCCGATCTCGAATACGACCCGGCCGAGTACCCCAAGCTGCTCCAGCCCATCCTGGAAGGGAAGGCCGACGTCGTCTACGGATCGCGATTCATCGGAGCGGAACCGCACCGCGTGCTCTATTTCTGGCACATGATCGGCAACAAGCTCGTGCTGACAACCCTCTCAAACATGCTCACCAACCTCAACCTGACGGACATGGAAACCTGCTACAAGGTCTTCCGCCGCGAAGTCCTTCAAAAGCTGACGATCGAGGAGGATCGCTTCGGGTTCGAGCCGGAGATCACGGCGAAGCTTTCAAAGCTGGGCGTCGTCATCTACGAGGTCGGAATCAGCTATCACGGCCGCACCTACGCCGACGGCAAGAAGATCGGATGGCGCGACGGTATTCGCGCCCTTTGGGCGATCTTCAAGTACAATCTGTTCCGGTAGGCCTTAGGGCCTGGCCGGTGCGGCGGGCGGGGGGGCCTCCGAGGACTGGGCGCGCTCCCACTTGGCCTGGCGCACCTTCTGCAGGGCGGGAAGCGCCATCGCGAGCAGGAGGGCGATGATCAACAGGAGGATAATGACTTCGACCAGCGTAAACCCCCGGATGTATTCGCGCATCCGCTTCATGTTAAAAATTCAACCCCTTTTCCCCGAACCGGCAAGGGAATTCTCGGAGAGCCGCCGGCTCTAGCCCGCCGCGGGCCGCTTGATCCGCTTGCGGGGCCTGGCCTTGGCCCTGGGCTTGCCCGCCGCGAGAAGCCCGTCGACCGGCACATCGACCGCGTCGCGCCACAGCCCTTCCAGGCGAAAACGATCGCGGCTCTCGGGGCTCATGAGATGGATCATGACATCGAAGACATCGATCACCGTCCAGCCGCTCTCCTGCGCGGTCTCCATCCCGACCAGGCGCGTCCGCACCTCGGCCAGCACGCGCGTCAGCTCGATCCGCAGCGCCCGCAAGTGGGGCTCCGACGTTCCCGTCGCGATCACCAGGAAGTCGGTGATCGAGGACTGGGCGCTCACGTCGAGGACCCGGATATCCTCCGCCTTCTTTTCCGCCAGGGTCCTGCAGCACAGCTTCAGCAGTTCGATCGGGCGCTTGGTTCCTTTCTTCATCACTTGGATGCGCGATACAGGCCCTTTTCCTGGATGTAAACAATTGCTTTGCGGGGCACGAAGTAATCGAGCGACAGGCCGCGGCGGACGCGGTCGCGGAGCTCGGTCGAGCTGACGGCCAGCAGATGCCCGTCGCATCGGTGCAGGCGAAGGCCCGGTATTTCGGGCCGGGCCCTGACCGGATACCCGGGGCGCTCGAGGAAGATGAACTCCACGAGGCGCGCGAGCTCCTCGATCTCCCTCCATTGGTGCAACTGGGGGAGCTGGTCCCCCCCGATGATCCAGTAAAGGTCGTCCTTGGGATAGAGCGCGCGAAAGTGGCGCGCCGAGTCGACCGTGAAGCTCACGTCCCCCCGGCGCAGCTCGATGTCGGATATCTCAAAGCGCCGGTCCCATTCGACCGCCGCCTTCAGCATCGCCAGCCGGTCGGCCGGCGCCGACTGGGGCTCGTTCGACTTGAGCGGCGCGCGGGCGGCGGGCACGAGGAACAGCCGGTCCAGCCGGAACTGCTCGAACGCATCCTGCGCCGCCAGGAGGTGGCCGAAGTGCACGGGATCGAAGCACCCGCCGAGGAAGCCGATTTTCACAAACGGGACGAAGCCTACTCCTTCGGATCCTCCTCTTTCTTTGACGCCTCATCCAGGATGTCGCCGAGGTTCATCATGTCGTTGTCCGCGCTGCGCTTCAGCGCCTCGTAGGTCGCCGTCTCGGCGGCGAGCTGCTCGGAGCTGTAGTTGGCGGCCTTGATGGACAGGCCCAGCCTGCGCTCTTCGCGGTCGATCTTGATGACGCGGGCGGAGACCGCCTGCCCCGGCTTGAGATGGTCCCGCACCTTGTCGATGCGCTCCTCGCTGATCTGCGAGATGTGGACCAGCCCGTCGATGCCGTCCTTGAGTTCGACGAACGCGCCGAAGGATGTGACCTTTGTCACCGTTCCCTGGACCACGTCCCCGATCTTGAAGAAGCTGTCGATGTCCGACCATGGATCGACGGCGAGCTGCTTCATGCCGAGGCTGATCCGCTGCTGCTGCGGATCGACGTCGAGCACGATCGCATCGACCTCGTCCCCCTTCTTGAGGACCTCCGAGGGGAGGTTGACCTTTCGGGTCCAGCTCATGTCGGATACGTGCACCATCCCGTCGATGCCCTCCTCGAGTTCGATGAAGGCCCCGTAGGTCGTCATGTTGCGGACCTTGCCGCGGACGCGGGCGCCGATCGGGTAGTTGTGGCGGACCATGTCCCACGGGTTGGGCTCGAGCTGGCGCAGGCCCAGCGAAATCTTCTGCTCCTCCTTCTGGATTCCCAGGACGACCGCATCGACCTCCTGGCCCACCTTGAGGAGCTCGGAGGGCTTCGTGATGCGCTTGGTCCAGGACATCTCGGTGATGTGGACGAGCCCCTCGACGCCGGGCTCGAGCTCGACGAACGCCCCGTAGGGGACGAGGTTGACGACCTTGCCGTGCACCTTGGCGCCGACCGGGTACTTGCGGTCGATCTCGTCCCAGGGATTGCGGGTCGTCTGCTTGAGGCCGAGGGAGACGCGCTCCTTCTCCCGGTTGACCTCGATGATCATGACCTGGACCTCCTCGCCCTGCTTGAGCATCTCGGAGGGATGCGAAATGCGTCCCCAGCTCATGTCGGTGATGTGGAGCAGGCCGTCCATTCCGTCGAGGTCGATGAAGGCCCCGAAATCGGTGATGTTCTTCACGACGCCCCGGCGGATCTGGCCGGGCTGGATCGAGTCGAGAAGCGCCCGGCGCTTGGCCGTCCTCTGCTCCTCGATGAGCTCCCGGCGGGAGAGGACGATGTTGCGGCGGTCGAGATTGATCTTGAGGACCTTGAAATCGTAGGTCTGGCCGACGTACTGATCGAGGTTCTTCGGCGGCTGCACGTCGATGTGCGAGGCCGGCATGAATGCGTCGACCCCGATGCTGATGATCAGCCCCCCCTTTACCTTGGCCTTTACGCGGCCGGTGGCCACGGAGCCTTCCGGAAACTTGGTGAGGATGTTGTCCCAGTTCTTCTTCTGTTCCGCCTTGTCAAAGGATAGAATCGGGCTGCCGTCCTTGTCCTCGAGCTTCTCGACCAGGACCTCGATCGTGGAACCGATCTGCAGGTCGCCGATGTCGATGAATTCTCCCGCGGGGATGACCCCTTCGGATTTTCCGCCGATGTCAACGACGACTTCGTTCTGGCGGATTTCGGTGATTGTGCCCGGGACAATCGCGCCCTCCTTCAATTTGTCGAAGGTGGACTGCGCGAGCAGGTCTTGCATTACTGAACTCATGAGCGAAAACGGCCGGCGGAACGCCTGCTCCTAAGGCATCCAGCCAGCCGATGTTGGCTCCTCCGAAGCTCGCGAAGCGGGCCAGGAGGAACCGTTGGTTGATGGTTAAGCGAACGGGAAAGGACGGCGGGAGCATCGCGGCGACGCCATCCTGACCGGTAAAAACGCCGCGAAGGGTCAGATTCTCATCCACGGTCCCCCTCCCGCAAGCAGAATTTTCGGGACATTTCACCCAGTCGGGGCGGGCGGCGGGGCGGGCGGCGGGGCGCCCTGGATCGGCAGATTCTGCTGAATTCCGTGAAAAAACACCTCGACAAGGGGAGTGTCCATGAGCGCCGTTTCCGTACCCTGGCCCTGATGATTAACTGAATCGTCTTCAATCACTTCCGTCATACGGACGCTGACCTCCGTGCCGGAGCCATCGAGGGTCGGATGGAACTCCGCCTGAAGCGAATACTGGTGCGAACTTCCCGGCCAGTCGCCGCGCGAAACATCGCTCATGGCGCTCATCCGGCCCTGGGCGGGCCCGCCTCCGGTGACGCGGTAGCCCATCTGGTCCAGGGCGGCCCGCGCCGCGGCAAACGTCGTCTTTGGGTCGGCTGGGAAGTCGCGGACATGGGGCTGGGCTCCACTCCCTCCCGGCATCCGGTCGCGCAGGCTTTCGGGCATCTGCTCGCATCCGGCGAGCAGCAAGCCCAGGAGGGCCAGGAGGCGGAGCGGGAACCTGCGTCCGGCGGCCGCCGGACGGCGAGAAAGGGCTTGGGTTGGCATCAGTTGGCAGAAACGGGCTGCTGCTGCGATATACAATGCAGAGTGCCGAGGCCCAGAACAAGTTCCAAGCAATCGACCGGGACGATCTGCCTCCCGGGGAAGCAGCCGGCCAGGATTTCAGCCGCGGCGGCGTCGCGGCGGGGCTGGCGAAAGGCGGGCATGAGGACGGCGCCGTTGATCACGAGGAAATTGGCGTAGGTGGCGGGCAGCCTGCGGCCGCCGCGGGCGCAGGCCCGGGGCATCGGAAGCTCGACGACGCGGAAGCGGCGACCCTCGGGCGTCCTCATCCCCTTCAGGCGGTCGAGGTTATCCCGGAGCGCGCGGTAGTTGACGTCGCGGGGGTCGGATTCGACCGCGGCCAGGATTCCGTCCGGACAAAAGAAACGGCTGAGGTCGTCCACATGCCCGTCCGTGTCGTCGCCCGCGATGCCCTCTCCCAGCCAGAGAATCGTGCGCACGCCGAGGAAGTCGCGCAGGTTTTGCTCGATTTCGGCGCGGGTGAGCCCCGGATTGCGGTTGCGGTTCAGAAGGCACGCCTCGGTGGTCAAAAGAAGCCCCCGCCCGTTGACATCGATCGAACCGCCCTCGAGGACCATGCCGTTCCTGAACCGCCGCAGCCCGAGCTTTCGGGCGATCCGTCCCGGTATCGCGTCATCGGCGCCGAAGGGGGGATACTTCCCTCCCCACGCGTTGTAACGCCAGTCCGTCACCGCCACATCGCCCGTGGAATCGTTTTTGACAAAGATCGGGCCGTGATCCCTGCACCAGGCGTCGTTCGTTGGGTGGTTGAAATACTCCACGTTCGCCGCCTCGGCCCCCGCCCGCTCGACAAGCGACCGGGCGCGGGCCTGCAACGGCTGCGGGGCATTGATGCGCACCTTCTCAAAGCGGCTGGCCAGGGCCGCGATCTCGGCGAACTTTGCGGGAATGGGCCGGAAGTTCCGCGGCCAGGTTGCGCGCCGGTGCGGCCAGGACAGCCAGACCGCCTCCTGGGGCTCCCATTCGGCGGGCATGCGGTATCCGAGGTCCGCGGGCCTGTCGTCCCGCCTTCGCGGCGGCTGTTCTTGCTTCGGCGGCAAAGGCACGGGAAAGCCCATTCCCCTCAGTCGATGAACCGCCTCGACAGGCCGCCGTAGGCGTCGATCCGCCGGTCGCGCAGAAACGGCCAGTGAATTCGGGTGTCGTCGACCTTCCCCAAGTCGACCGTGGCGACCAGGACCTCCTCCCTCTTCTGCCCGGCCTTTGCAAGGATTTGCCCGCTCGTTCCGGCGACGAAACTCTGCCCCCAGAATTCGATTCCGTCCCCGCCCTCCGGCCGCTCCAGGCCGACCCGGTTGCAAACCGCGACGTAACAGCCGTTGGCAACCGCGTGGGCGCGCTGGATCGTCTCCCAGGCGCCGTATTGCTCGCCGCCCAATTCGGCCTTCTCCCGCGGATGCCAGCCGATCGCGGTCGGATAAAAAAGGATCTCCGCCCCCTGCAGCGCGGTCAGGCGGGCGGCCTCGGGATACCATTGGTCCCAGCAGATGAGGACGCCGATCGTCCCGTAGCGCGTCTTCCACGCGCGGAAACCGGTGTCGCCGGGCGTGAAATAAAACTTCTCGTAGAAAAGCGGATCGTCCGGGATGTGCATCTTCCGGTAGGCGCCCAAGAGCGAGCCGTCGGCGTCGATGACGGCCGCGGAATTATGGTAGATCCCGTTCGCCCGCTTCTCGAAGATCGCCGCGACGACGACGACCCCGTGCTTCCTCGCGAACTTCCGGAAGGCCAGGCACGTAGGCCCCGGGATGCCCTCCGCCAGGGCGAAATTCCGGTAATCCTCCGCCTGGCAGAAATACCGGGACCGGAACAGCTCCTGGGTGCAGATGATCCGGGCGCCCTTCTTCACCGCCTTCTCCGCCAGTTCGAGGGCCTTCGCCAGGTTTGCCCCGGGCTCGCGCCCGCATGCGTGCTGGAGGAGTCCGATCCTGACGGTCTTCATTTTGCGGCCCGCGCGCGCGGGCGCCGGCCCGTTCAAACCGGATTTGGACATTCGGGTTCGCTCAATAGACGACCTTGTTGAGCGGGTACTCGACGATCCCCTCGGCGCCGAGCCGCTTCAACTGGGGGATGATCTCCCGAACGACGCTCTCGTCGATGATCGTCTCCAGCGCGACCCAATTCGTGTCGGCCAGCGGGGAAATGGTCGGATTGCGAAGGGACGGCACCGCCTTTATGATCTCGGCCAGGGAGGCCTTGGGCGCGTTCATCTTCAGCCCGACCTTGGATTCCGCCTCGAGCGCCCCCTTCAGGAGGAGCGCGATGATCTCGATCTTCTGGCGCTTGGCCGGATTGGCCCAGCTCGCCCGGTTCGCGATCAGCTTCGTGTTCGTCTCGAGCAGCGTGTCGACAATGCGCAGGTTGTTCGCGCGGAGGGAGCTGCCCGTCTCCGTGATGTCGACGATCGCATCGACCAGGTCGGGCACCTTGACCTCGGTCGCACCCCAGGAGAACTCCACCTCGACGGGAATCTTCTTCGCCTCGAAATACCGCTTCACCGTGCGGACGAGCTCGGTCGCCACGCGCTTTCCGGCGAGGTCCTCCGCGCGCCGGACCTTGGATCCCTCGGGCACGCAGAGCACCCAGCGCGACTTCTGGACGGATGCCTTGCTGTAGATCAGGTCGCACACCTCGACCACGTCCGAGCCGTTCTCCTGGATCCAATCCCGCCCCGTGAGGCCGCAGTCGAAAAACCCCGTCTCGACGTACCGGCTCACCTCCTGGGCCCGGATGAAACGCCCGTCGAGCTCGGGATCGTTGATCACCGGCTTGTACGAGCGCGAGCTTGTCGTGATCTTCCAGCCCGCTTTGGCGAAAAGACTCTTTGTGGATTCCTCAAGGCTGCCCTTGGGGAGCCCCAGCATCAGCAGTGGTTTTGGATCGGACACAAGGGCTAGTAGAAACCCGGGAGGGCGCGGATGTCACGGACTTCTTGGCGGGGGGGGTGCGGACTAGAAAAGTTCCGGCTGGCCGTAGCGCTCGCGGGCCTCGGCGAGGGTCGAGCGCATCTCCATCTCCTCGAGAATGCGGGCAAGCTCCGCGAACTGCGGGGCTGGCTTCTCCAGCGGAACGACCGGGATCGCCAGGTTGAGCGTCGTGAGCCTGAGGTTCAGCCGGAGGCGGTCGGCCGCCGCGGCGACCAGGAGCCTGAACCGCTCCGGCTCCAGCTCCGCGGCCCGGGCGATCACCTCCCCGATGTTTCCGTAGGCCGCCAGCCATTTTGCCGCGGTCTTTGGGCCGACGCCGCCGACCCCCGGGATATTGTCGGAGGTGTCCCCGATCAGGGAGAGGTAATCCGGGATCTGCGCCGGCGGAACGCCGTACTTTTCCATCACGCCGGCCGCGTCGAGGCGGCGCCAGCCGAGCTTCGGGTTTGCCGTGGGCGGCGGAAGCATGATCTGGATGCGCTCCCCGACGATCTGCGCGAAATCCTTGTCGGAGCTGACGATCAGCACCTCGTTGCCGTCGCGCGCCAGCGACACCGCCTCGGACGCGAGCAGGTCGTCGCTCTCGACCCCGCGCTGCTCGACGCTTTTCAAGCCCATCGCCTTCGTGAGCGCCTTGACGTGGGGGAGCTGCAGGACGAGGGCGTCGGGCATCTCCTTCCGCGTGGCCTTGTACTCGGGGTGGAGGGCCAGACGGTCCTGGGAGCCGCCCAAGTCGAAGAAGACCCCCGTCGCGTCGGGCTTCTCCTGGTCGGCCAGCTTCCAGATCGACTTGACCCAGCCGTGAAGCGCATTGGTCGGGAACCCGTCGCTTCGAGTCAGCTCGGGAATCGCGAAGAAGCAGCGGTAGGCGAGATTGAACCCGTCGATGAGGAGCGCTTTCATGGGCACCGCGGACCCGCGGATCTCAGGCAGGCGCGGGCACCGCCGGCTGGGCGGATGTCACGGATTCCACGATGTTCGGCAGGCTTGCCTCGGCATGCCCGTGCTCGGCATTGAACCGCATGGACACGGTCTTCGAGACGCCTCGCTCCTCCATGGTCACGCCGTAAATGACGGCGGCCGCCGCCACGGTGCGCTTGTTGTGGGTGATGATGATGAACTGGGAGTCCTTGATGAATTTCCGGAGCAGGTCGGTGAACCGGCCGATGTTCGACTCGTCGAGCGGCGCGTCGAGCTCGTCGAGCAGGCAGAACGGCGAGGGCTTGACCATGTACAGGGCGAAGAGGAGCGCCACCGCGGTCAGCGTCTTCTGGCCGCCCGAAAGGAGGTTGATGTTCTTGAACCTCGTGCCGGGCGGCTGGGCGACGATATCGACGCCGCTTTCGAGGACATCCTCGGCCTGCACGAGCTCGAGCCGGGCGTGTCCTCCCCCGAAAAGCGTCTCGAATGTGTACGAGAAATTCCTCCGGATCTGCTCGAAGGTGACCGAGAACTGCTCGACCGAGGTCCGGTTGATCTCGTCGATGGCGGCCAGGAGCTCCGCCTTCGCCCTGGTCAGGTCGTCGCTCTGGGCCTTGAGGAAATCGTGCCGCTGCTTGAGTTCGACGTACTCCTCGATCGCGACCAGGTTCACCGCGCCCATGGCGCCGATCCGCTGCCGAAGGGCGTCCACCTGGGCCTTGATCTCGTCCCAGGAGGTTGCGTCCATGGCGGCAAGGTCCGATTCCGACGGCTCCCCGCGCGCCTTTTCCCTTCGGCGGCGGGTCCGCGCCGGGCGGGCGGCCTCGGCCCCGGCCGCCTCTCCCTCGTGCGGCTGGGCCCCCTCGGCGAAGGCCGCCTCCTCCTCGTCCAAATCGAGCTCCTTCAGCCCCTCGGGCTCGTCCTCCGCGTGCCACAAAAGGAGCCTCCAGTTCAGGCCCGCGATCTCCGCTGAAAACTCGCGCGCCACCTCCTCGGCCAGGAACTGCGCCCGCTGGCGGTGCTCGGCCAGCTTCACCTCCTGGGAGCTCAACTCGTCGTGGGCCGCCTCGGCCTCCTCGCGGACCCGGGCCTGGGCGGATTCGAGGGCTCCAATCTCTGCCTCGATCGCCACGAGCTCCCTGCGAATCGCCTCCACCCCGTCCTGGGCGACGCCGAGCGTCTCCGCGATCCGGGCGGCGCGCTCGCGCTGGACGGCGGCCTCCTTCTCCAGCCCGGCCGCCTGCTCGTTCCACGCGTCGATCTCGTGCCGGCGCTGCTCCAGCAGTTCGAGAAGCTGCTGCCTGCGGCGCTCCATCTCGCCGAGACCCCGGTCGAGGACCTCGACCTTCTGGCGCCGCTCGGCGAGCTCGAGCCGGGCCTGCGCGAGCGAATCGCGCCTGGCGTCCCGGTCGGCCCGCGCCTCGGCGATCGCCGTCTCGAGCCTCTCGATTTGCCCCCGCAGGGCGGCCGCTCCGGCTTCCGCCTGCGCCAGCGCCTCCTGCGCCTTCACCCAGCGCGCCTGCGCCTCGTTGCGCGCCTGTTCGAGCTCCGCCAGCTCCGATTCGATTCGGCGGAAGCGGTTTTCGACATCGTCCCGGGCCCGCTGGGCGTTGCGCTGTTCGGCCTGCACCGCGGCTGCGCTTTGCGTGGCGGCGAGGACCCGCTCACGGCCGCTTTCCAGGGCCTTTTCGGCCGATGCGAGCGCCGCGGTCAGCTTGTCGATGAGCGCCTTCTGTCCCTCGTGCTTTTTTTGATCGTCCGCAATCGCACGGGAGGTCTCGCGAACATCGATCTCCCTCTGCACCAAGCTGTTCGCATATTTCTTCGAGCTCGCGTACCCGCCGGCGACAAGGCCCCTCCGGTCGACGACCTCGCCCTTGCGGGTCGCCACTGCCAGAAAACTGAAACCGGGATTGGCCTTCCAAAACTCAAGAAAACTTCCGAGATCGTCGGCCAGGTAGCAGGAGCCCAGGAGCGCGACAACCGGGTGGCTCGGATCGGGATTGGCCAGGGCCGCCGTCGCCGGAACGAGGCCCGGGGGCAGCCCGCCGGCCGCCGTTTCCCGCGCGGCGCATTCCCCGATCCTAAGGATGGCCGAGCCGATTTGATCCGCCTCAAGCTTGGCCAGGATCCGCCGGGCCGTGGCCACATCGGCGATTTGGATCGCCTCGGCCGCCATCCCGAGAAGCGCCTCCATCGCCCTTCCGCAGTCCGGGGCGACTTCCAGCCCTTTCAGGACGGGCTCCGCCCGCTGCCCTTCCAACACGGAGGCGAGCCGGCCCTGCAGCACCGCCTTCGCACCTTCGCCAAAACCCTCCCAGCGTTCCTGCAACTGCTGGAGAAGCTTCAGCCTTGCGCTGCGCTGCGCGAGCTGCCGGTCGATCTCCTGGAGTCCGCGCTGCGCCTCCCGGAAATCCCGGGTCGTATCGGAGAGCGCCTGCTGGGCGGCCGCCGCCTCGTCCTGGGCGCGGTTCTTCTCGGCGAGCGCAGCCTCGGCGCGGGAGTCGGTCTCCCCGACCGCCCGGCCGGCCGCGGCCCGCTCTTCGCGCACGCCCGCCAGGTCGCGATTCACGACCTCGTGCTTGTGCGCGCTCGTCCGCTGCTCCACTTCGTACCCCGAACAGTCCGATCGGAGGCGCGCCACCGTGCTTTCTACCTGGAGCAGGTCGAATTTCGCCTGATGGAGCTCCTCCTCGGCCTTGCTCAGTTTTCCATCCGCGATCGCGAGCTCGCGGTTGCACTGTTGGAAGACCGCGTCCGAACTCCCGAGGAGATTGAGCTGGAGTTGCTTGTCCTGGGCGCCCGTGTCGACCTGCGTGGCCACTTCGCGCAGCTGCATCTCGAGTTCGCCCAAATTGTCCTTGGAGGAGGAAATCCGCTCCTCGAGGCTGTTCCTCTTGATCCGGGCCATGTTGGCCGCATTTTCCGCCTGCTCGCGCTCCGAGCGAAGGTCAAAGGCCGCCTGCTGGGCCTCTTGGATGCGCTGGTTCAGCCGGCTGCGCTGCGTCTTCTTTGACTCGAGGCCCTCCTGCTGGGCTTCCAGGCTCGCCCGGCGATCGGCGGCCGCGGTCCGGAGCCCGCCGACGGCGGCCTCGAGTTCCGCCAGGATGCCCGAGAGAATCTCGTGCTGGCGCGCGCTCCAGGCCAGGCTCAAGTGGCGCAGCCGATGGCTCAAGCGCTTGTAACGCATCGCCTTGGCGGCCTGGCGCCTGAGGCTTCCGATCTGGCGGCCGACCTCGCCGACGATGTCGGTCACGCGGGCCAGATTCTGCTCGGTGAGCGCCAGCTTGCCCATCGCTTCGCGCCGCAGGCTCTTGTACTTGGTGATGCCCGCGGCCTCCTCGAACACGGCCCGCCGCTCGTCGGGCTTGGACGAGAGGATCTGGTCGATCTGCCCCTGCGCCATGATCGAATAGCTCGTGCGCCCCACCCCCGTGTCCATGAAAAGCTTGTTGATGTCCTTCAAGCGGCAGGGCTGGCCGTTGAAGAAGTACTCGCCTTCGCCATCCCGGTGGCCCCGGCGCATGATTTCGATCTCGTGGAATTCGCTCCCCATCTGCTTCTCGCACTCGGTGAGCAGGAGCGCGACCTCGCACAGCTGGGCCGGCTTGCGGGTGTCGACGCCCTCGAAGATGACGTCCTGCATCTTGCCGCCGCGCAGGGCCTTGGCGCTCTGCTCGCCGAGCACCCAGCGAATCGCGTCCGCGATGTTGGACTTGCCGGAGCCGTTGGGTCCGACGATCGCGGTCACGCCGGGTTCGAATCGAAGGGTCGTGGAATCGGCGAAGGACTTGAAGCCGCGAAGCGTGAGAGCCTTAAGATACATGAATAATCAGGAGGAAACAGTGATCGACCCTTGGGAACGCGGGCAACTGCAAACATACGCAGCTTTCGGCGGTGTTCCAATCCGGGCGCCGCCCAATTCCCTCGCCATTTCAGCTCCGCGAAGCAATGTGCAAATGTGACTTCGCGCCCCCGGAATGAGCCGGGCCGCCACGATACCCCCGCATGAACATCTCCCGCCGCACCGCCGTCAAGCTGATCGCCGCCTCCGCGCCCGTGTTTGGCGCCGCCCGCTTCCTCCGGGCCGCCCAGGCCGACGCCGGCCCTTCGATTCCGCCCGGTCCCTTCGCCGGTTCGCGCGAATCGCTCGACGCGTACCATTGCCCCGACTGGTACCGCGACGCGAAATTCGGAATGTGGGCCCACTGGGGTCCGCAATCCGCGGCCGAGTACGGGGACTGGTATGCCCGGCGGATGTACATCCAGGGAGAGCCCCAGTACAACCACCACCTGCAGCACTACGGCCACCCGTCCAAATCGGGATTCAAGGATGTCATCGCCAGCTGGAAGGCCGACAAGTTCGACGCCGACGCCCTGATCGGCCTCTACAAGAAGGCGGGCGCGAAATACTTCGTCAGCATGGGCGTGCACCACGACGGGTTCGACCTATGGGATTCGAAGTACCAGCCCCGCTGGAACGCGGTCGCCAGCGGCCCGCGCAAGGACATCGTCGGGCTTTTCAAGAAAGCGACTGAGAAGCACGGCCTGCGCTTCGGCGTCAGCGAGCATCTTTCGAACAGCTTCGCCTGGTTCGGGCCGTCGCACGGGAGCGACAAGACCGGCCCCCTCGCGGGCGTGGCCTATGACGGGACCGATCCCCGGTATTCGGACCTCTACCACGATTACAGCCAGATGCCTTCGGATTGGGTCGACAAGGCGGTCAACGGGCCCGCGAAGGGCGGGATGGCGATGAGCCGCACCGGACCCGATTCGTGGCGGGAAAACTATTTTCAGCGCATCCAGGACCTCGTGACCCAATACGAGCCCGATCTCCTCTACACCGACGGCGGGATTCCGTTCGAGGAGTACGGCCTCGCCCTGGTCGCCCACCTCTACAATACGAGCGCCCGCCGCCACGGCGGCCGGGTCGAGGCGATCTACACGAGCAAGAGCCGGCCCGACGCGGCCAAGGGCATGTGCATCCTCGACGTCGAGCGCGGCCTCGTCGACTCGATCTGGCCCCGGTCGTGGCAGACGGACACCTGCATCGGCAACTGGCACTACGACACCCGCGCAAGGTACAAGAATCCGAAGCGCGTCATCGACATGCTGGTCGATATCGTCAGCCGCAACGGCAACCTCCTCCTGAATGTTCCGCTGCCAAACGCCGGGTGGCCCGACCCCGCCGAGCTCAAGGTGGTCGAGGGAATCACCGCCTGGATGGCGGTGAACAGCGAGGCGATCTACGCGACCCGCCCATGGAAGATATTCGGCGCCGGCCCGGGCTCGGTGATCCGCAATGTGCCCGGACAGCAGTTCAACGAAAACAGCCGCCAGGATTTCACCTCCGAAGAGGTGCGCTTCACCACCAAGGGCGGGACCCTGTACGCATTCTTCATGGGTTGGCCGGAAAAGGAGGCAGTCATTGCGCCCCTGGCGACCACGAGCCCGAACGTCGTCGGCAAGATCGAGGATGTCGCCCTGCTCGGCCACTCCGGAAAACTGGAATGGACGCACGACGAACGAGGGCTCGTCGTCCAGCTGCCGCCGGAGAAGCCCTGCGACCACGGCTACGCCCTGAAGATCGCCGGCCTCGAAACCTCCTGAGCCGGTCTTGGCAGGCGGCGGCCGGCGCCGTCCCTTGGCAATAAAGATTCGTTTGTTGAATCCAAATCGCCGTCTCGCGGCCACTCATCGGTGTAAACCCAAAACCTGATGAACAACCTTATCCTGCTTCCCCTCGCCGACCTGGCCCCCCAGCTGGTTCCTTTGGGCGGACTGCTTGTTTCCATAATCGCAATCATCGTTCCGTTCGCGTTCGTCGCCACGATCGTAGCCATAGCGATGTTCAACAGTCGAAAGAAGACCCAGCTTCACCATGAGACAATCCGGCTGGCGCTGGAGAAGGGCCAGCCCCTGCCCGCGGAACTGCTCAACATGCCAGCGAACGCCGAGAAGAAATCCAAACCCAACGACCGCAGGGAAGGCCTCATCCTGATCGCCACCGGCGCGGCCTTTTATTTTCTGCTGTCGGCGGTTGGCAGCGCGACCGGCAAGCCGATCATCGAGAGCGCGCGCTGGGCGGGCCTGCTTCCGGGCCTTATCGGCGTTGCCATGCTCATCAATTGGTTTTTCGATAGCCGCGGAAAAGGAAACGACAAGAGTCAGGCATAACCCCTTGTGCCGCTGTCCGACGCCGATCTGATTGCGCGCGTGCTGGTCTTTTTCGACCGGCACGCCTTCTCGGAGCTTGTGAAGCGCAACCAGTCGTCCTTGCGCGGATTCCTTCGCGGCCTTTCGAAGGGCGATCATGCCCTTGCGGATGACCTGGCCCAGGAGACGCTGATCGAGGCTTACCGCAGCCTTCGCAAATTCGAAGGCGGCTCGACTTTCAACACCTGGCTCCTCGGAATCGCCTACAATCGGTTTCGCGGGCACATGCGCCGCAACCGGGAGGAGCCGGTGGATATGTCCCTTGAAATCGATCAACCGACAGACGGCGCCACCTCCAATCCGCGTCCGTCATCGGACATCGGCCAGGATCTCGACGCAGCCATGGCCACCCTCCGCCCCGAGGAGCAGACCGCCCTCCGTCTCTGCTATCGCGAGGGGCTCTCCCACGAGGAAGCCGCCGTACTCATGGGATGCCCCTTGGGAACGTTGAAGACCCATATCCTAAGGGCCAAGGCGCGCCTTCGCTCCCTCCTGGATGCCTATGCCTGAGAAGTCCCAAACCCTTCAACCCATGGACGCCGACGATTCGAAGCTGAGCCAGCTCATGAAAAACCGCAAAACCGAGTACATCGAGGATTCCGGGTTCACGTCTCGTGTGATGGCCGCCCTGCCCCGCGACCGGCGCATCGCCGGAAACCGGCGCCGCCTCCTCATCCTCGCCTCCCTCCTCCTTTCCGTCCCCCTGTCCCTTTTCCTCGCGGGTCCCGGCTTTCTGCCCGGCCTCCTCGCACAGGTTCAATTTTCGATCGATCGGCCGGTCCTTGTGTTGCCCGGCCTTAGCCTGGGCATCCTCCCCGTGGCCTGCTTCGCCCTGGGCCTGGGTGTCGCCGCGAGCCTCGGTTTCGGGCTCGTTCGCCGCGCCCTTCGGTAGGTGCCTCGGGCTTGCGCGCAACCTTCTGACGCATGTAACCTCCAATTGTTTTCGCCGTGCGAA
Organism: Opitutaceae bacterium; assembly: GCA_050015855.1. GTDB lineage: Bacteria > Verrucomicrobiota > Verrucomicrobiia > Opitutales > Opitutaceae > Palsa-1447. The sequence continues at coordinate 40,892 of JBEKAO010000033.1, forward strand.
CACCTGGCAGATTCTTATTCGGCTGCATGCTCAGCGGACTGGGCTTGTGCGGGCTGGCGCGAGGCGAGGTCGCCCCGGTCCGGGTGTCGATCAGCGTCGATCCCGGCGAGGTGATCGAGAACATTCCCGAGGATTTCATCGGCTTTGGCTATGAATCCTCCGCCGTCGCCCGCCAGGGTTACTTCAGTCCGGCGAACAAGACCCTGGTGCAGCTCTACTGCACGCTGACCACGCACGGCCTCGTTCGAATCGGAGGAAACGTTTCGGATCACACCCGGTATGCCGCCGACAGCACGGCCGCGGCGCGGCCCCAATCCGAGACCACCGTCATCAATCGGCAGTCGCTCCTCGATTTCGGCGGATTCCTCCGCGCAACCGGCTGGAAGGCGATCTGGGGGCTGAATCTGGGCACGGGCACGCCCCAGGAGGCGGTGGAGGAGGCTCTGGCGGTGAGCACGGCCCTGGGAGACCGCCTCGATTGTTTCCAAATCGGCAACGAGGTCGACCAGCTGCCCCGCTTCCACGGCGATTACGACGCCTATCATGCCGCATTCCTGGAGTACAAGGCGGCGATCCGCGCAGCCCTGCCGTCGGCGACATTTTCGGGACCGGATGTCGCTTCCCATGCGGATTGGGCGGCCAAGTTCGCCGCGGCGGAAGCGGCCGATTTGAGATATGTCACGATGCATTATTATCGCACCGGAGCCAGGAGCCCCAATGCGACGGTCGAGGCGCTTCTGCAAAGCGACCCTTCCCTGGAAACGAAGCTCCAGGCGATTCGGCAGGCGGGCCGAAGCAGTTCCGTGGACTATCGGATCGTGGAAACGAATTCATTCTACGGCGGAGGCAAGCCGGGCGTGAGCGACCGCTTCGGCTCGGCACTTTGGTGTTTGGACTACCTTTTCCGTTTGGCTTCGGAAGAATGCAGGGGCGTCAACCTGGAGACGGACATCAACCACCTGGGATGGGTCAGCCATTATTCGCCGATCTATCGGGACGATTCCGGCCGATTGATCGCTCGGCCGAGTTATTACGCGATGCTGGCATTCTCGCTGGCGGGGAACGGACGGTTGATCCACCTCCGGCTGGAGAACCCGGGGATGAACCTCACCGCCTATGCGACCGACGATCCGCACGGCATTCTCTGGCTCGCCATCATCAACAAGGATTTGCTGCGCAGCGCCCTGGCTGCAATCGCCTTGCCGCCGGGCTATGTGGGGGCGAACCTGTTCCGCCTGAGCGCCCCCTCGGTGGACAGCGCCGATCAGGTCACGCTGGCGGGGTCCCGGGTCTCACCGGATGGCACATGGACCGCCGGTGCGCTCGAGGAGGTATCCGTGGGACGCGGCGCGGCGGAGCTGCAGGTCCCGGCGGCCAGCGCCGCCCTCCTGCGCTGCAGCCCCCTGGAAACGCGCTGACGGGCGAATCATTTGCCTGATTGCTTCGGCCGTGCCCGGAGCACGATGATCAGCTGGTAGTCGCTGTCATTTGGGACGGAGTCGAAGAGGCATAGCCACTTGCCCGCTCCGGCTTGAAATGACAGCTTGCCATTAAAGGCCTTGAGCTCGGGTTTGCCCACATCCAAATCCACACCCGGAATCTTCTCTCTGCCGCCGACGACGACTGCATCCACCGTGCAATCGATCTCATAATCAGCGGCATGTTCGGAATTGGGCCGGGCCGATAATTTCATATCGTAGTGCGGCCCATCAGGCGATCCTTCAGGGCTGCGGTGAAGGCGGAACAATCCATCCTGCATTTTCTCGAAATACTCGGCAGGGCTGTTCATCAGAACTTCGGCAGTCTGTCCGGCACGGACAATAATGACATTGGCGGATGCAAGCGAAAGCCGCGACGGCGGAGCGGCGGTGCCTGTCCGCACGAATCGCGAGTCTTGGAGTTCCACAGATTCTTGGCCGATTTGCATGCTCAATGGCGCTTCGAATAGGGGCCACTGGCTGCCGGTTACGCCAAGAGCATTCGCCATGATTTTAACGACAGGCTCCGCGCTCGATGTCTTGAGGCCGGCCTTGTTCAAGACATAGATTTCGGTGTCGATTCGGATCGCGTCGCCGGATGAAGAGGCTGCGAAAAGCGGCGCCAGCCGGGCACAGAAAAAAAACAACGCAAGAATTCGTTTCATCGGATTACTGGGGATGGGTTACGACGGTCACATGGAAAACAGGCGCAGGACCTTGTGCGGAATACGGTGCCACTAGCAGCCGCTGCATGTCGCCTTCTGCGCGCAGTCTGTAGATTAGGTGCTGCGCTGCCGCTTCGTTTCCAAGCGGTGACTGCAGACGGATCCAATCCGCAACACCCGCCGCTACGCCCACCGCAGCCAGAACTGCGGGGAACAAGTATCTGCGCCAACCAGCCGCCCGGTACGTTTGGGACGACGCGGCTGCGAATAGCAATTCCATCCGCCGGTCGAGTTCAGGCGAAGGCCGGGCCAGAGGCTCTTTCTTGAACAGGTCTTCAGGCTCTTTCATGGGGTGTCTCCGTCATCAGCGTTTTCATCTTTTCGAGCCCTCGCCTGTACCATGAAGCCGCCGTCGCGACCGGGACGCCGCGCAGGACAGCGATCTCCTGGAACGTGAGATCGTTGTAGATCTTGAGGACGATGGATTCGCGTTCGTCCGAACCGAGTTCTCCGAGCAGAGCCGCGAGATCCTCGCCGAGCGCCGAATTTGGGGCCTGCGGATCGTTGTCTGCGCTTTCATTGAAGATCGTGTCTCGCCGCAAGCGGGTCCGCCGCATAGCGTCAATCGCCGCGTTGCGGACGCAGCGGAAAACGTAGGGCCGGAGATCGGCGGGCAGGTTCCGGCGCCGCAATAGATGCTGAAACGCCTGGTGAACGGCATCCTCGGCCGACTCGCGGTTGCTGGTGATCGATACGGCATACGTGTACAGGTGCTGGCGTTCCTCGGCATAAAATGCGCGGAGCAACTCGATTGCGTCGTGGGTCATGCCGAGCGGTGTCCAGGCTTGATCTTCAACCTATCCACGCGCGATAGCGCCGTTTTTATGCAACTCACCCCCGGCCAGACCGCGGCCGGCGCCGTCAGGCCGGGGCCGTCAGGCCGGGGCCGGCTCGGGGCGCTTCACTTCCTTGATCGGCCACTTGGTGACGGTCAGGCCCTTTGCCGCGCGGTGGCTGACGGACACGGCTGACATCTCGAAGTCGAATTCGCGCACCCTGGCCCGGCTGCGTCCGTCCAGGGAGATGTGCAGGGTCGCCGGAATCTCCTTCTCCTTCGCGAAGCGCTCGAAATAGACGACCCGCGATCCGTCCGACTTGAGCAGGGGGTAGAGCTTGTCGCGGGTCACGCCGCCTATCTGGAACTTCTTCGCGAATGCCTTCCCCGTTGCCTTGTCCTGATAAATCATCGCGTAGAACGCGGAATCCCCGTCCTTGGGCAGGACGGCGCAGTGGATGATGTCCCGGCCCATGAAGACCTTGTCGCCGACCCTGGCCACCTTCATCGTGCCGTCGGCCATGATGCAAAGGACGTCGTCCAGGATCGTGCACTCCTGGATGAATTCGTGCTGGCGCCAGTTGAGGCCGATGAAGCCCTCGGCCCGGTTCACGTAGAGCCGCTGGTTGGCGGAAACGACCTCGGCGGCGCTGATCTGCTCGATCTCGTCATACTGGGTCCGGCGCTTGCGGCCCTTGCCGTACTTCTCGGCGAGAGCCTCGAACCAGCGGATGGCGTAATCCGTCAGGTGCCTCAGCTGGTTTCTCACCTCCTTGATCTCGTCCTCGGTCTTCTTCATCGCCTCGTCGGCCTGGAAGCGGTTGTAGGCCGAGATGCGCTTGATCCGGATCTCGGTCAGCCGGGCGATGTCCTCGTCGGTGACCGCGCGGCGGAGGCTTTTCGTGAACGGCTTCAGGCCCTCGCGAATTTCCGACAGGACGCTCTCCCATGTCTTCGATTTCTCGATCCTGCGGTAGATCCGCTCCTCGATGAAGATCCGCTCGAGCGAGTCCCAGTGCCACTGCTGCTCGAGCTCGGCGAGCCGGATCTCCAGCTCGCGCTTGAGAAGCTGCAGCGTCCGGTCGGCGCTCCGCTTGAGGATTTCCGAGACCCCGAGGAATTCAGGCCGGTCGTTCACGATGACGCACGCCGCCGGCGAGATCGCCACCTGGCAGTCGGTGAAGACATAGAGCTGCTGGATCACCTGCTCGGGATCGCTGCCCTGGGGCAGGTGCACCAGGATTTCGACCGAGTCGGCGGTGTTGTCGTCGACGTGCCGGATCTTGATCTTGCCCTTGGCGTTCGCCGCGAGGATCGAGTCGATCACGGACTCGGTCGTCGTGCCAAAAGGGAGCTCCGTGATCGCGAGGAGCAGCTTGCTCCGGATCTCGATCCTCGCGCGGATCTTCACCTTGCTGCCGCGCTCGCCGTCGTTGTATTCCGAAAAGTCGGCTATCCCGCCCGTCGGAAAGTCCGGGACGATTCGAAAGCGCTTTCCCTGCAGGTGGTTGACGGCGGCCCGGCAGAGATCGTTGAAGTTGTGGGGAAGTATCTTTGTCGCGAGCCCCACCGCGATGCCCTCGGCGCCGTCCAGGAGGACGAGCGGGAACTTGGCCGGCAGCGTGACGGGCTCCCGGGCGCGCCCGTCGTAGCTCGCCTGCCAGGTCGTGGTCTTGGGATTGAAGACGACCTCGCGCGCGAATGCGGTCAGGCGGGCCTCGATGTAGCGCGGGGCGGCCGCCTCGTCGCCCGTCAGGACGTTTCCGAAATTCCCCTGGGGTTCGACGAGAAAGCCGCGCTGGCCCATTCCGACCAGGGCCGCGCCGATCGAGGCGTCGCCGTGCGGATGGTAGCGCATGCAGGCGCCGACCACGTTGGCCACCTTGTGGAAGCGGCCGTCGTCCATTTCCCAGAGCGTGTGAAGGATGCGGCGCTGCACCGGCTTCAGCCCGTCGTCGATCTGGGGAACCGCGCGGTCGAGAATGACGTAGCTTGCGTAGTCGAGGAACCATTCGCGGTAGCTTGCCGCCAGGGGCGCCTCGGGGGCCTTGTGGCCCGCCTTCCTGCGGGGGGATTTTCGATCAGGCATGCCTCAATTCGGTGTCAGGTTTCGACAAGGTCCTTTTCAACCTTCAGGTTTTCGATGATGAAATCCTGGCGCTCCGGGGTGTTCTTCCCCATGTAAAACGACAGCAATTCATCGCTGTGATGGAGGTGGGCCAGGGAAACCGGCTCGAGGCGGATGTTCTCGCCGATGAAGTCCTTGAATTCGTTCGCCGAAATCTCGCCCAGCCCCTTGAAGCGGGTCATCTCGACGCCCGGGCCGAGCCTGGCCGCGGCCGCCTGCTTCTCGGCCTCGGAGTAGCAGTAGATCGTTTCCTTCCTGTTGCGCACGCGGAAGAGCGGAGTCTCCAGGACGAAGATCCGCCCGGACGAGATCAGTTCGGGGAAGAACTGGAGGAAAAACGAGATCAGGAGGAGCCGGATGTGCATCCCGTCGACGTCGGCGTCGGTCGCGATCACGACCCTGCCGTACCGCAGGCCGTCGAGCCCCCCCTCGATGTCCAGCGCGGACTGAAGCAGATGAAACTCCTCGTTCTCGTAGATCACCTTCTTCGAAAGGCCGTAGGTGTTGAGGGGCTTCCCCTTGAGGGCAAAGACCGCCTGCGTCTGGACGTCGCGGCAGGCGGTGAGCGAACCCGATGCGGAGTCGCCCTCGACGATGAACAGCGTGCTTCCCTCCGAGCGGGCGTCCTTGTCGCCCAGGTGCAGGCGGCAGTCCCTGAGCTTTCGGTTGTGGAGCGAGGCCTTCTTTCCGCGCTCGCGGGCGAGGCTGCGGATGCCGGCCAGTTCCTTGCGCTCCCGCTCGCTCTCCTGGATCTTCCGAAGCAGGGCGTCCGCCGTCTCCGGATTCTTGTGCAGGTGGGCGTCGAGGCTTTGCTGGACGAACTTGCCGATGAAGTCGCGGATCGAGGGGCCCCCGGGCCCCATGTCGGACGATCCGAGCTTTGTCTTTGTCTGCGACTCGAACACGGGCTCGATGACGCGGATCGACACAGCCGCGACGATCGACTGGCGCAGGTCCGCCGCGTCGAATTCCTTCTTGTAGAAGTTGCGAAGGGTGTCGCTGAGCGCCTCGCGGAAGGCGGAAAGGTGGGTCCCTCCCATCGTCGTGTGCTGCCCGTTGACGAACGAGAAGTACTCCTCGCCGTAGTGCGAGGCGTGGGTCATGGCGATCTCGATGTCCTCCCCGTCCAGGTGGATGATGGGGTAGAGAATGTCGCCGCTCAGGTTTTTTTGCAGGAGGTCCAGCAGCCCGTTTTCCGACCTGAAGGGGGTCCCGTTGAGGTTCAGCGTGAGCCCCCGGTTCAGGAAGGCATACGTCCAGAGCATGTCCTCCACGAATTCCCGGCGGAACCGGAAATCAGCCCCGAAAAGGGCGTCGTCCGGCGTGAATTCGATGAGCGTGCCGTTGCGCTCGCCGGTCTTCGCGATCTTGTGGTCCTTCTTGAGCTTGCCGCGGACAAACTCGACCACCTTCGCCTGGCCGTCCCTCACGGCCTGGGCCCGGTACGCGACCGAGAGGGCGTTCACGGCCTTCTGGCCCACGCCGTTCAGGCCCACCGCCTTCTTGAACGTCTCGCTGTCGTACTTGGCGCCGGTATTGATGACCGAGACGCACTCCAGGAGCTTGCCGAGCGGAATGCCGCGGCCGTAGTCGCGGACGCGCACCGACCGGTCGCCGAGCTCGACGTCGATCCGCCGGCCGCAGCCCATGGCGAACTCATCGACGGAATTGTCGATCGTCTCCTTGAGAAGGACGTAAATTCCGTCCTCGGCGTGGGCGCCGCTGCCCAGCCGGCCGATGTACATTCCGGGCCGCATCCGGATATGCTCGGTCGAGGACAGGGTCTTGATGCTTGCTTCGTTGTACTCGGAGGCCATGGGAACTGTCTTCAGCGTCCGGCCGGAGCGGTCCGTGACAAGTCAAATAAGGACGCCATCCTCCGCACTTGCCGATTGACGGCTCACGAATATTCTTCGATCCCCTCCACACGCGATGAAAAGAAAGATACTCCTGGCGTCCGGCGTCGTTGTCATCGTGGCGGCCATTGCCGCTTACATAGGCGCCGATTTCTTCCTCGGCGCAATCGTCACAAAGGGCGTGAACCGGTTCGGCCCCGGGTTCACACAGACGAAAGTCACGCTCGAAGGAGCCCACATTTCTCCCCTGAGCGGAAGCGGCACGCTCACCGGGCTGTTCGTTGGCAATCCCGCGGGTTGGAAGTCGGACAAGGCGTTCTCGTTCGACGAGATCCACGTCGAGGTCGCGCCGAGGTCGTTCTTCGGCGACCACATCGTCGTCAAGGAGCTCACGATCGACAGGCCGGTTTTCGTGTATGAAACGAAGATGGTGTCGAGCAACATCGGCGAACTGCTCAATAACATCAGCGGAACCTCCAGCAGCGGCAAGGCGGACGCCGCGGCCAATAATGGCGGCAAGCAGATGAAATTCGAGATCCGGCACTTCCGCCTCACGAATGGCCGCGTCACCCTGGGAGTCGGCTCCCACGCGTTGACGATCCCCATGCCGCCGATCGATGTGAAGGACATCGGGACGAGCCAGGGCGGCGTTCCTGCGAGCCAGATAGCCGTCGCGCTCATGCGCGCCATGTCGGAAAGCGTTGTCGTTGCGACGACCGAGGCCGCGGGCAAGATCGGCAAAACGATGGGTGCCGCGGCCAGGCAGAACATCGAGAATCTGTTCGGCGGAAAAAAATGATGCCTTCCGATCAATGAGAATAACCTACTACCTCGAAATCCTCTCGTCCTGGTGCCACTGGGCCGAGCCTGCCTGGGCCGAGCTGAAGCGCCGTTATGAGGGCCGCGTCCAGTTTGACTGGAGGATCGTCCTGATGAATCCCGCCGACTTTCCGGCGTCCCGGGAGCAGTGCGAATGGTTTTACAGGAGAAGCGGCGGCACGACGATGCATTCCCCTTACATGTTGGACGCGGGCTGGTTCGAGGCGGGACGAAAGGGCCGCTACGACGCCCCGAATCTCGTGGCCGAGGCAGCCCGGGATCTGGGCGTCACCGGCGATTCCGTCCGGCTCGCGCTCGCCAACGCGGCATTGAGGCGCGGCCGCAAGATAGGCGACATGGGCGAAGCGGTCGCCGTCGCGGCCAAGGCCGGCAGGATTAGTCCGAAGAAGCTGCGCGCACGCGCGGAGTCGGCCCCGGTCAGGGCGAGGGTCGAGGCCAGCACAGCCGAGTTTCACGGACACCGGATCAGCCAGCGGCCCGCCTTCATCCTGGAGGATCCGATCGGCGACAAGGCGGTGTTTTCAGGCCTGGTGCGCGCCGAGCCGCTGGCGGCCGCAATCGAGGCCATGCTGTCCGACACGGCAGCCTACGCGGCCCACAAGGCGCACCACGGCGATCCCCCGAAGAAATGAAGACTCAAGTCATTGCGGCGCTGTTCCTGGGCGCCCTGGCCGCCCCGGCCGGCCACGGATCGACGAACCAGGCCCGGGTGGACGTTGTCGTGGACATGACGCCCGAGGGCAGGAAAGTGCAGGTTCCGTCACCTGCGAAGCCCGCCTATTACCTTCCGCTCGTGCGCGGATACAGGGAAATGGGCAAGGCGGTGGCTGGAACGAGGCCGCCGCCCGCCGTCGGGGTGGTCCATCAGATTGCCGTGGAACTGGCCAAGCAGGGCTATCTTGTGGTTTCGAAGGAAGAGTCCACGCCCTCGCTCATCCTGTTGATCCAATGGGGCACACTGAACCCGGAAATCGGAAACTTCGACCCGGGAAACAATCCGAGCACGAAGGTGTTTTTCAACGAGAGGCAAATGCTGGCCCTGGTCGGAGGGAACACCCTCCAGCACATGGACCTGGATTTCGACCGGGAGACGGTCATGCAGGGGGCCGAGGAAGACCGCTACTTTGTCGCTCTGTCGGCCTTCGATTTCAAAACCTACGTGAACAAGCACAAAAAGGTCCTGCTGTGGGAGGCCAAGATGAGCCTTCCGTCAACCGGCGTCACGATCGACGGGGCGCTTCCGGCGCTCATCCTGGCGGGCGGACCGCTCTTCGGACGGGAGACGGCGCGGCCGAAGATGCTTATCCTGCCGATCACTCCCGACGGCCGGGTGGATATCGGAACGCTCACCGTCAAGGGCTACCAGGATGCGCCGTACCCGCCGCTGCCCGCGGCCGCCCCGGCCGGGTCGCAACCGCCCGACGCGAAACCCTGAGCGAAGGCGGGCCGCGCCTAGAAGAGCGCGTTCGCAAGGATTCCGACCGCCGTCATGGGTCCGGAGTCATTCAGGCTGTCCATGGCCCGGTCGGCCTTCTTGAGCGTGCCCTGAACGCCGAAATAGAGGCTGTCGTCGCTGATGAGCCTGCCCAGGGTCCCCTGCCCGTTCGCCAGCTTGTCGGAAACGATCCGAACGTCGCTGAAGGCCTGCTTCAAGTCCTGCGCCGACTGCGGATCGTAGACGAGGACGCCCAGGGCGCCCTGGCCCGCCTTCACCTGTGCGACTATTCCCTGTGCGTTGGCGATGAATTCCTTGGCCTGGCCCGCGGTCGCCCTGAACTCGCCGACGGCGGCCAGCAGTTGGTCGTGCAGCTGGGGATCGTTGATCAGCTTCCCCAAGGTCCCCTCGCCGCGGTCCAGCTTGCCCGTGATATCGTGGAGATTGGACACCGTTTCGTTGATCTTGACCTGGTTGTCCCCGACGAGGCTGTTGAGCTTTTGGAAGAGCCCCCCTCCCTTCTCATCTCCGCCAAACGCGGTGTTGATCGTCTTCAGGGCGCCGTCGAGCTTCTGGCCGAGATCGCCGAGCTCCGTCATGATGGTGGATATGTCCGGGGTCACGCGCGTGTGGATCTCAGAGCCCGGCGCGAGCGGGGGAGCCCCCGGGGTTCCAAGGTCGATCGATACATAATCCGTTCCGATGATTCCCGCGGATGCGACCGTCGCCGTCGCGTCGGAGGGAACCTTGACCTTGGGATCGATCCGCAGCACCGCCTCGGCGCGGTTGTTCGCCAGGCGGGTCTCCGAGACGGCCCCGATCAGCACCCCGGCCATCCGGACCTCGTCGGTCACCTTCAGGTCCTGGAGGCTCGGGAACCCGGCGATCAGGGTGTACCCGTTCGCCTTGAAAACCTTGCTTCCGCTCAACGTTTCATAGGTCACCCAGATGAGGGCCACGCCGAGCAGGAAAAACAGGCCGACGCGCACGGATTGTTGTGATGTTTTCATAAAAAGCCTCTGGTTTTCGGAATCAGTTCCTTCTGAAGCGGGGATTCTCAAGATCGATTCGCGGATTGAGAAAATCGGCCACGCGCTGGTCCTGCGGATTCTTGAGCGATTCCGGGGTGCCTACGTGAATCAGCTGCCCTCCCATCAGGATTCCGACGCGATCCGCGATGCTGAGCGCCAGATCGCGGTCGTGCGATACGACGATCGTCGTCGTGTGGTAGTGCTTCGGAATCGTCGCGATGACTTCGTCGATTGTCGCCGACATGACCGGGTCGAGTTCGCTCGTCGGCTCGTCGTAGAGAAGAAGCTGCGGCTCGATGACGAGCGCCCGCGCAATCGCGACCCGCTTTTTCATTCCGCCGGAAAGGTCGGAGGGGAACTTCCCAGCCGTGTCATCGAGCGAAAGCAGTTTCAGCAGCATCATCACCCTCTCGCGGATCTGCTTCTCGGTGCCGACGCGGTGCTCCCGCGGATAAAGGGCGAGGTTGTCATAGACGCTCAGCGAGTTGAAGAGGGCGCCCGCCTGGAAGACAAGCGCCATGCGGACATGATCGCGAAAGTCCTCATCCATGGCGTCATGGCCGTTGATCAGGACGCGGCCGCCCGTCGGCGCCTCCAGTCCGATGATATGCCGCAGAAGGACGCTCTTGCCCGCCCCGCTGGGACCCATGAGGACGAAAATCTCGCCGGGATTGACGGTAAAGTTCAAATCCTTAAGCACCTCGAGTTTTCCGTAGCTCTTCGAAATCTTCTCCACCGTGACGCCGACGGCGGGGCTCTCCTCCTGGGAGAAGAATCTGCGGGGGGGCGGGCGGCGGGCGGGCATGGCGGTCAGATTCCTGGAATCGAAATGAGCAGCTTGGTGACGAAATAATCGAGGACGAGGATCAGGATCAGCGAGGCGACGACGGCCCGGGTGACGGCCGAGCCGATCTCCCGCGAGCCGCCGCGCGTGTTGAGGCCGATGCTGCAGCACACCAGGACGACGAACAGGCCGAAGACCTCGGCCTTGGCGACGCCGTCAAAAATGTCCTTGAATATCACGTACTTGCGCAGGGTTGCGAAGTACTGATCCGGATTCACGGCGATAAAGCCCGTATACTTGCAAACGATCGCGCCCCCAAACCAGCCGACCAGGTTCGCGATGATCGTGAGGATCGGCATCATGACGAGCACCGCGGCGAGGCGGGGCAGGACAAGCATGCGGGCGGGCGGAATGTTCATCGTGACCAGGGCATCCACTTCCTGGGACACCGACATCGACGCCAATTCAGCCGTGATCGCGGAACCCACCCGCCCGGCCAGGAGGATTGCAACCATCATCGGCCCCAGTTCGCGCACCATGGAAAGGCCGACGAGCGAACCGATGAACTGCTGCGCCCCGAAGTCCTCCATCGAATACCCGGCCTGCAGGGCGAGCACGCCTCCGATGACAAAGCACAGGATCGAAACGATGGGAAGCGTCGTATAGCCGATTATGTAGCATTGCTCGATAAAGCGGGCGAATTCGAACTTGCTTGGCAGCCTGCGCGCGTATGAGAGGGCGCGCGCGAACAGCTGCACGGCGCTGCCCACGCCTTCGAGAATGGATCGGAGCTGGTTCATTGTGCCGAGACGGCGTACAGGTTGCGCGAGGCGCGGCCAAACTCCAGGCAGAACAGGCGCCAGCCCCGCCCGTCCGCGCGATGCTCAAACCCGAGGATGCCGCCCCCGATCGCGACGCGCTTCGAAGCCGGTGTGCGATGCACCGCGATCAGCGGTCCCAGGTGGAATTCGGAGCTGCCCTCGCTCGCGCTCTTCGCCCAGGTTACGGCATTCCAAAGGAGCGAGGTCCTCGTCTCGCCGGGGGCCCGCTGGTCGTAGCGCCAGAGTGCGAATAGGGGCGACCACGCCTCCCGGACGCGCGGATTGTCCGCCAGGAGGCCCTCAAAGGGGCTCAGCACCTGGACCTGCCGGCGCCCCGCGCCGTTGTCCCAGGTGGAGAAAAGCGGCCACAGGCAGGTCTTTTGGGCTGGCGGAGCCTGGGGCCGGCGCAGGTCCCTCTGCTCCTGATTCCAGTACAGAAAATAGAGGAATTGATTCCTTTCCTGCGCAATGCTGCCGTCCGTCCATTTCATCCGCCGCACCAGGGGCCAGGCAAACCATGTCTTGTCCATTCCCTTGACGAGCGAATGGGTGTAGAAGGGGCCCCAGCGGTCGACCAGGAGCGAATCGCCCCGGCCCTGGACAAAAAACGGCCAGAAGTACCGGGTTTCATGATAACGATCCGGAGCGGTCCGGTCGGTGTATCCGAAAAACGGCCAGAGGACCGTCTCGTTGACGCGGGCGGGCGAGCGTTCGGCGGAAAAAAACGGGAGGATTCCGAACTGGCGATCCGGAGCGGCGCCCGGAGCGGAATCGGGCGCGGCTTCGACCGTGTTGTTCCAGGCCAGGGGCCACAGGAAATACTCCCTTTTGGACACGCCAGGCTTTTCCAAGCGGCCGTACAGGGGCCAGAGGGCGAAGCCCTGCTCGGAGCCCCGCGTGACCCGGATGACGGGCCACGGCGCAAAGGTCGATGTGGCGCCGCGAAGCTGCGTTTTCACGTAAAGCGGGAACAGCGTCCACGACATCCGCTCGTAGCCGAAATGACCCTCGGTTGTCCCCGCGATCGGCAGAAACCCCCGCGTCGATGTCGCCGGATCGCCCGTGTCGCGGGAAAAGTAAAAGGGCCAGATGTCAAATGTGCGGGTATCTCCGCTCGGGGCGGTCCCCTCTTTCTTTCCAAAGCGGTTGATCAGCTTGAAGACGCTCCATTCGTACATGTCTCCATAGCTTCTGTAATAGAAAAGAGGATAAAGGACGGTCGTTTCCTCCACTTCGCCCCCGGGGTTGGCCCGGCGGACGTAGAAAGGCCGGAATCCGGCCACGCGGCCGCCTTCCGGCGACGGTTCCTGGAAAACAAGGGGCCCCAGCGCATCCCGCGATTCGACATGGCCGGCCGCATCCGTCCTCGTCACGGGGCCCGGCCAGTCGTTTTGCTCCGAGCCGCGCACACCCCTGGCCAAGACCGCCGCCGAAAAGCACACGCAAACGGTTATACCCTGGAGGGTCATTGGTTTGTTGAACTAGGGTCTAGCCGGATCCTTCATATATGCAAATCCAGTGCCTCACGACGGAGCTGCGGCAACGCGCGCCCGACAGATAAAACCCCTTTGCCGGACGCAAGTTCCGGATAATCGGAAAAGAAATGAATTGTAACTGCATCCGGCTCAATATGTTTCTTTCATATTTCATGCGAGACGCGCATTGCACGTCATTTGACTGCGGTAGATTCCCCGGGCCGGCGGATTCGGCGCGGCCCTTCGCCCAGCGAAAGGATCCATGAGGATCAGCGGCGGAGTTGCGAGGGGCATCCCCCTGATCGTTCCAAAGGGGGAGATCGTGCGGCCGGCGACCGACCGTTTGCGGCAGTCGGTGTTTTCGAGCCTGGGCGCGCGAATCGCCGGGGCGCGCTTCCTGGACCTTTTCGCAGGGAGCGGCGCATACGGCCTGGAGGCCCTCAGCCGCGGCGCCTCCGGCGGGGTATTCGTCGAGCGCAATTCAAAGGCGATCGAGTGCCTGCGAAGGAACCTTGCCGCCGTCTGCAAGAGCATGAAACGCGACGAGCGGACGGATATCGCGATCGTCCCGGGGGACGCGACGGCGGCCCCGGCCTTCGGAGCGCCGCCCGACCTGGTGTTTGTCGATCCGCCCTATGAGCTCATTGAAACCGCGGCGGCGCCCCTGTTCGCCCGCCTTGCGGAATTGCTGGCGCTTCGGCCGATGGCTCTCGTCGTTTTTGAAATGCCCGGCGCATGCGAGCTTTCGCCGGCCGGCTGGCGGAATATCAAGCGGCTGGGAAAGGGGGCCCGCCAGCCGACCGCGGTTTTCTTTGCGCAGGAACCCCGCTGAGTTCGTGCGTTTCCTCACATCAGGCCCAATCCGGCCTTGACGATCGCCACGGCCGCCACGCAGGCGGTCTCGGTTCGCAACACCCGGTGTCCGAGGTGAAACATCCCGAATCCCTGGGCCCGCAGAAGATCGCGCTCCCCCGCCGACCATCCGCGTTCCGGTCCTATTGCGATCCAGACGGGCGGGACCTGGACCGCTCCGGAAAGCCCGCGGCCCGCCTCATAGTTGTCGAGGGCGATCCTCGTCCCGGCGGGCATCTTCCCGCCGGCGACATCCCCGAGGCGGCGGCCGTGGGTCACCTCGGGCAGCCGCGTGCAGAAAGCCTGTTCCGCGCCCAGGATCAGGTGGCGCCGCCATTCGCCGGTCCGCCAAAGCGTGCTCTGGGCGTAGCCGCGCTCGCCTTTTTCGGTGAGGACGAAGTGGAGGGCGGCGACCCCGAGGGCCGCCGCCTCCTGCAGAATCCTTCGCGCGGTCTGCGGGCGCGGCAGCCCGATCACCAGGGTCAGCGGGTCCGGCGGGGGCGGCTCGGCGCCCCAGACAAACGAAAGCTCGAGAGCGGACCCGCCGACCGAAACAAGCGTTCCCTTCCCGCGGGGCCCGTCGACAAGCCCGGCGTCAAATTCGTCGCCCGGGCGCCGGCGCAGGACCTCGAGGAGGTGCCCGGCGCGGGGATCCGAACGCGGCAGGGCCCGTGCGGCCTCCGCCGGTTCGAACAGGATCAGATTCACCGGGAAGCGCTCAAGGCCCGACGATCTTGTCGATCGCGGCCAGCTCCTCCGGGCTGAAGGCGAGGTTGTCGATCGCCCCGAGGTTTTCCTCGATCTGCTGCGGCTTGCTCGCGCCAATCAGGGCCGAGGTGATGCCGGGCTGCCGCAGGACCCAGGCGAGGGACATCTGCGCAAGCGACTGTCCGCGGGCCCGCGCGAGGCCGTCGAGGGCCCGGATCTTGGTTCTCTTCTCCTCGGTGATCTGTTCCGGCTTCAGGAAGCGCGGGTCGCGCGATGCGCGCGCGTCGGCGGGGATTCCGCCGAGGTAGCGATTCGTGAGCAGCCCCTGGGCCAGCGGGCAAAACGCGATTCCGCCGATGCCTTCCCTCACCAGCACCTCGAGCAGGCCCCTCTCCGGCGTCCGGTCGAAAAGGTGGTAGCGCGGCTGGTGAATCTGGCACGGCGCCTTCATCTCGCGCAAGATCGAGGAGGCGCGCTCGGTCGCTTCCGGGCCGTAATTCGAGAGGCCCGCGTACAGGGCCTTTCCCGCGTACACGGCCTTGGCCAACGCACCCATCGTCTCCTCGAGCGGAGTCGAGGGATCCGGCCGGTGGCTGTAGAACAGGTCGACGTACTCCAGGCCGAGACGGCGCAGGCTTTGGTCCAGGCTGGACAGAATGTGTTTCCTCGAGCCCCAGTCGCCGTACGGACCGTCCCACATGGGATAGCCCGCCTTGGTCGAGACGACAAGTTCGTCGCGGTAGGCGGAGAGGTCCTCCCGCAATATCCGCCCGAACGTCAGTTCGGCCGAACCCGGAGGCGGGCCGTAGTTGTTGGCCAGGTCGAAATGGGTGATCCCCAGGTCGAACGCGCGAAGGACGAGCGCACGGCTGGTTGCATAATCGCCTTCCGCCCCGAAATTGTGCCAAAGGCCGAGGGAGAGGGCCGGCAGCTTTAGCCCGCTGCGGCCGTTTGTTCGGTAAAGCGCCGGTTTATCGTAGCGGGTCGGTGCGGGTGCGTAGGCCATGGGAGTTCATGCATGCCAAAACCGAAACCGCGGGCGAGCTAAAACAAATGCCCCATTCCGGCCGCCGCAAGGCGGCCGATGAAGCGTCATTTCTCGACCCGCACGGACGCCCTTCCGTCGGCAAATTCGGCGGACAGCCGCTGGCCCGGCCTCGCGCCGGACCGGCGGACGACGGGCCTGTCCCGTTCGTCGCGCATGACGACAAAGCCGCGGTTGAGCACCGATGCGGGGCTCGCCGCCTGAAGGCGCTTGCGCATCGACTCCAATCTCTGCGCGGCGAGCGGAATGCGCTGGGAGGGCGAGGCGCGCTCGAGCCGGTTGCGCGCCTCGACGAGACGCTGGCGCGGGGCGTGCACGGCCGAGCGCAGGCCGGCGGCGAGGCGGTTGGCGAGATCGTCCAGGCGGAGCCAGCCCCGCTCGACCTGGGCGGCGGGGGCGAGCAGGCGCAGGCGCGACCGGGCATGCCCGACGCGCTCGACGGAGATCGCCAGGCTCCGGTCCGCGGCGGCGCAAATGGAATCGGCCGCCCGCGAGGCGCGCTCGGCGCAGGCGACGAACTCGCTCGATATAAGCTCGGCGGCGGCGCTCGGCGTCTCCGCCCGCACGTCGGCCGCGAAATCGCACAGGGTGAAGTCGATCTCGTGGCCCACGGCCGAGATGACCGGCACCGGGCACGCCGCGACGGCGCGCACCAGCGCCTCCTCGTTGAAGGCCCAAAGGTCCTCGATGCTGCCTCCGCCCCGCCCGATCACCAAAAGGTCGAAGATGCCGAGCCCAGCCGCGAGTTCCAGCATCCCGATCATTTCCGGGGCGGCCTCCGCGCCCTGCACCTTCGCCGGCAGGATGACGACGCGGCCCCGCCAGCCGCGCCGGGTGAGGATTTGCAGGAAATCCCTCACCGCGGCCCCGGTCGGCGAGGTGACAAACCCCACGGTCGCTGGCAGGCTGGGGATCCTCCGCTTCTTTTCCGGGGCGAAAAGCCCCTCGGCGGCGAGGCGTTTTTTCAGCGCCTCGAATTCGAGCTGGAGGCGCCCCACCCCGTCCTCGACGACCGCACGGACGATCAGCTGGTACTGCCCGCGGACCTCGTACACATTGAGCTCCCCGTAGGCGACCACCTGGAGTCCGTCCCGCAGGGGCACCTTCTGCCGCGCGGCATCGCCGCGGAACAGGACCGCGCTCAATTGCGCGCCCGCATCCTTGAG
>JBEKAO010000034.1:0-41882 GCA_050015855.1 Opitutaceae bacterium
GCCAATCGCGTGCAACTTACCACGGATGGCCACAAGCCCTATTTGACCGCTGTTGCCGATGCCTTTGGCGACGAAATCGACTATGCAACCTTGACCAAGATTTACGGCGAAGGGCCGAAGACGGAAGCGCGATATAGCCCCGCGCAATGCATGGGAACGCGGATTGCTAAAATCTCCGGCTCGCCCGACTCGGATCATGTTTCCACGAGTTACGTTGAGCGCCAAAATCTCACAATGCGGATGCAGATGCGCCGATTCACGCGGCTAACGAATGCGTTTTCCAAAAAGGTCGAGAACCACGAGCACGCGGTGGCCTTGCATTACATGCATTACAACTTTTGCCGAATTCACCAATCTTTGCGCGTGACTCCAGCAATGGAGGCCGGAATCACCGATCACGTTTGGAGCTTGGAAGAAATTATCGCCCTGCTCGATACCGCGCAAGAAGCTGCCGCCTAAAGATGAACAACGAAACGCCTAAGATTGAGTTCCAAATTCTCGCGCAGCTTTACGCGCAGCGGGCACGGCACAGAGCGCTAATAGCCTATCTAGCGAGCGCGATGGACCAAAAACAGAGGGACACTTTTGTTCAAGCTCTTGAACATTCTTTTCAAACGAATCTTGAAAGGCTCGTGCTCGACCTTGGAGATAGGCATCCCGAAGTGAGCGAATCCATCCGGGACATTTTAAAGGATAGCGGGGCAAACGATAACCCAATTTGAAGAAGAAGGCTTTTAGTGAATCCATTAGACGGTTCATACCGCCGATGGAATTGTCAGTGTTGCCCCGGCGATGGTCGCCACTTGGCCGCAATCTTCTCCAAGGGGTGCGGCTCATGCCGATGCCCTGCTTTTGGCATAGGATGGTCTGATTTGGGGTCAGGCTCTCCGATCCATTCGGACGGTCTCTCACATGCAGAAGGTCCATAGAATACGCATAGCGGCTGTCCTGGCCCGCGATTCGGAAGGGGCAATGTTCGCGGGTCCTTCATTGCCGCGCTTTCGGCCCAATAAGCCATGCCGCCGAGCGCCTTAAATCGGTGCGTCAAGAGTTGACGCCGCTCTGTCTTATTCATCCCGCACGTATTTGACCGGCAACAGGCTTCCGGCAAATCTCCGTTCAAACTGTACCACTACCCCGGCGACACCACCCTTGACACTCCCGCCCCAATCCGGCACTTCCGTCGCCTCTTGACCACTTAAGAATTATGCAACCAACCTTCCGCCCGCATCGCAAGAAACGCGTCCGTAAGATCGGATTTCGCGCCCGAATGTCCACCAAGGGGGGGCGCAAGGCCCTCGCCGCCAGGCGCCACAAGGGGCGCAAGCGCCTGACCGTCGCCTGAAAAGACAAGAATCGCGCCTTACCCAAATGCGTTTCCGCCCTGAGCAGCATCTTCGCCGCCAGAGCGAGATTCGCGCCCCCCGGGAACGCGGGACGCGCGTCGATTGCCAGGCATTTGCGGTCTGGCACCTCAGGCGCAACCAACCTCCGTCCGGCGCACCGGATTGCGAGGCGCTTCCCCGCCTCTGCGTGGTCGCCTCCGGGGCTTCCGTCGGGGGCGCCATCCTGCGCAACCGCGCCAAACGAAGGCTTCGCGAGGTCTTCCGCCGCCACCAGGACGTGCTGCCGCGCGACACCGATATTGTGATCGTCGCCCGCCAGGCCGTGAATCGCCGCCCGTTTGCGGATTTGGAGCGCAGATTCCTCGAAGCCTGCCGCAGAATCGCCGAAACAAAGGTCCCGTGAGCGACGTCCGCGCACAATTGATCCAACTGCCCTCAAAGGGTTTGCTAGCCGCCATACACGGTTACCGGCGCCTCGTTTCACCGATGCTTCCCGTGTTTCTGGGGTCGTCGGCGGGCTGTCGCTTTGAGCCTTCCTGCTCCGCCTACGCGGCCGAAGCGGTAACCCGGCACGGGGCCGTCCGGGGCGCCTGGCTGTCGGCGTGCCGGATAGCCAAATGCAACCCGCTTCATCCAGGCGGATTCGACCCGGTTCCCCCGGCGAAAGCGCTCGCCGGGCCGTCCGGCACCCATAAGGCTTCAATGGGCGGCTCGGCAATCCGCGCCTCCCACCGCCCCCGCTGCGTCCGCTGCCACCCTTAATCTTCCGTTCTTGGACAAGAAAAACACAGTCATCGGAGTCCTCCTGATCGCCGCGGCCATTGTGAGCATGTACGTCGGCAGCCGCAACTCGATGCAGCGGCCGACGCAGGAGGCCCTCCGCGAGGCTGTCGCCCAGCAGGCGCCGTCCGCGTCCACTCCGCCCTCGATAGAGACCGCCGCACCGCCGCCGGTGATCGTCCCGGCCGGCGTCAGCAGGCTGGGACCGCAGGTCAACCCGGAGCTTCACAACGATTTCATCGAGGTTCACTTCAGCGATAACGGCGGGGCGATTCGCGACGTCGCGCTGAAGCACAAGCTGCGCAGCGGCCTGTACCAGTACCCGAGCGCCAACAACGAGCCGGAGCCATTCGTCTTCAACGATGGGGGAAACACCGACCCGGCGCTTTCGATCGTCGGTTATCCCGGGCTGGACCAAAACACGCAGTATCAGCTCGTGTCAAAATCAGACAACGAGGTCGTCTATCGGACGACGATTCCCGGCGTGATCGAGGTCACCCGCCGCTACGTCCTGGCGCCCGATTCGGGTGACAACACGGATCCGTACCAGCTTCGGGCCGAAACCACCCTTCGCAACCTGTCCGCCGCGCCCGCAAAGCCGATGCAAATCGGGCTCGTGGTCGGAACGTCGGCCCCGGTAAACGACCTCGACAGCGGGCGGTTTCTCGCGGCGTGGTACGCCATAGGCAAGAGCGCATCCAGCATTCCGCGCGCCCGCCTCGAGGCGAGCGGTGGCTTCTTCGGCCTCGGCCTCGGCGCCCACCCGGCCGCGCCGTCGATCGACACCCCGGGACCGATTGCCTGGGCTGCCGTCAGCAACCAGTTTTTCGTCGGGATCCTGACCCCGGACGCGCCCTGCGCGAGCCTGAGCACGCGCCGCGTCCAGCTGCTTCACGGGGTGGTTCCGGAGAATTACAACTACGGCGTGACCGACACCGCCCTGTTCAGCGTGCCGGAGCTGAAGCCGGGCGGGACCGCGACCATCGGCGCGAACTATTACGCGGGCCCAAAGGAGTACCGCCGCCTCTCCAACGCCGACGTGTTCAAGTTCGACCAGGACCAGGTGATGCAGTTCGGCTTCTTCAAGTTTTTCAGCGCCCTGCTGCTCACCCTGATGACGTGGATCCACTCCTTCGTGCCGAACTGGGGCCTGTCCATCATCCTCACGACCCTCACGCTCAAGACGATCTTCATCTATCCGACCCTGGCTTCGCTCCGCTCCTCGCGCCGCATGCAGAAGATCCAGCCGCAGCTGAAGGCGCTCAACGAGAAGTACAAGGACAACCCCCAGAAGAAGAACCAGGCGACGATGGAGCTGTTCAAGGAGCACAAGGTGAATCCCCTGGGCGGGTGCCTTCCGATGCTGATCACGATGCCGTTCTTCTTCGGGTTTTACTCGATGCTCTGGAGCACGGCGGACCTGCGCTTCGCGCACTTCCTGTGGGCGGCCGACCTTTCCGCGCCAGACACGGTCGGCCACCTGCCCGGGCTCGGAATCGCGATCAACGTCCTGCCGCTCATCATGGCGGCCACCTCGTTCGTGCAGGTGAAGATCTCGCCGCAGCCGACCGTGGATAACGCGCAGGCAAAGATGATGATGTTCACCCCGCTCATCATGCTCATATTCTGCTACAGCTTCTCCTGCGCCCTTTCGCTGTACTCCACGACGAACGGACTTTTCACGATAGCGCAGCAGCTCATCATCAATCGCATGAGGGATGACGGCGACCCCGCCTCCGCCAAGGCCGCGTCGGGCGCAGCGGCGGGCAAGGCGATCAAGAATGTCACGCCCCAGAAAAGGAAATGACGCCTCATGGCAGGCCATAGCAAATGGGCTAAGGTAAAGCGGATCAAAGCCGTCAAGGACCCCCGGCGCGGGAAAGTGTTCAGCCGGCTGTCGCGCGAAATCACGATCGCAGCCAAGTCCGGAGGCGGCGATCCGGCGATGAATCCGCGGCTTCGAACGATCCTCATGAAGGCGCGCGAGGCCAACATGCCCGCGGACAACATCGACCGCGCGGTCAAGAAGGGCACCGGCGAACTCCCCGGGGTCGTTTTCGAGGAGATCACCTACGAGGGCTACGGGCCCGGCGGCGTCGCCATGATAGTCAAGGTGACGACCGACAACAAGAACCGCGCCGCCTCGGATGTGCGCAGCGTCTTCACAAAATTCGGGGGAAACCTGGCGGGCACGGGAGCCGTTGCGTTCCAGTTTCTCCACGCGGGTCAGTTCCTGATCGCGAAGAGCGCGACGAGCGAGGACGCCCTGATGGAGATCGCGCTCGACGCGGGAGCCGACGATGTCATCACAACCGCGGAAGGCTACGAGGTGCGCTGCGCCGTCAACCGGTTCGACGCCGTCGCCCAGGCCCTCGAGCAGAAGGGGATCAAGACCGAGAGCGCGGAAATCGCGTACATCCCCTCGAGCACCGTTCCGGTCGCCGACCTTGCGGCGGCCCGCACCCTCCTGAAGCTCCACGACGCCCTTGAGGAATTGGACGACGTCCAGCAGGTGTTCTCCAATGACGAGATGGACGACGCACTCGCCGAGGCTGCGGCGCGGGAGTGACGCGGCCGCGTCATAAGCCGACGACATCCTTGCCCCGCGCCGGGCGGCGGACTTAGGGTTGCACCCATGACCGACGACGTCGAGGTCCCGCCCGCGGCCGGCTCCACGCCCCGCCACCTCAGTCCCGACGATGTGGGGCTTGCGCAGCCGCGCGACTTTGTCCACGGCAGGCCCTTCACGTTCCGGAGCGGCCAGACGCTGCCCGGATTCACGCTTCGCTACGAGACCTACGGGACGCTGAACACCACCCGCGACAACGCCGTCCTCATCTGCCATGCGCTCAGCGGCGACCATCACTGCGCGGGCTGGCATTCGCCCGACGACAGGAAGCCCGGCTGGTGGAACAACCTGATCGGGCCCGGCAAGGCCGTCGACACGCGGCGCTTCTTCGTCATCTGCGCCAACGTGCTCGGGGGCTGCCAGGGGTCGACGGGGCCCTCCTCCGCGGACCCGTCGACGGGAAGGCCCTACGGGATCGCCTTCCCCTTCGTCACGATCAGCGACATCGTCCGCTCGCAGAAGCTTCTCCTCGACCACCTCGGAATCTCCGAGGTGCACGCCGCGATCGGCGGATCGATGGGGGGAATGATGGCGATCCAGTTCTCGATCGAATTCCCCGGCCTCGTCCACCGCGTCATCGCCATGGCCAGCACCGCCCGCGAGAGCGCGCAGGCGATCGCCTTCAACGAGGTCGGCCGGCAGGCGATCATGCAGGACCCGGCCTGGAACCGCGGCGACTACCCGCGGGACGGCGGACCCCGCGTGGGCCTCGCCATCGCGCGCATGATGGCCCACATCACCTACGTCAGCGACGCCTCGATGGACAGGAAGTTTGGGCGCCGCCGGGCTCCGGCCCGGGGCGCCGCGGCCCCGGACGCCTTCGATGCGCCCTTCGAGGTCGAAAGCTACCTTCGCTACCAGGGCCAGAGTTTCATCAACCGCTTTGACGCGAACTCGTACCTGGCGATCACCCGGGCGCTCGATCACTTCGACCTGCCCCAGGCCTACGGATCCCTCGAGCACGCATTCGCCCCCGTCCTGGCCGAGACCCTCGTCGTCGGGTTCGCAAGCGACTGGCTTTTTCCCCCGGAGCAGAATCGGGACATCGCGCTGGCCCTCCTCAGGGCCGGCAAGCGGGCGAACTACGCCGAGCTCGCGACCGACCTCGGCCACGACTCCTTTCTTCTCGAGAGCGAGGAGCTTTACGCGCTCGTGCGCGCGTTTCTTGAGCGCGAGGAAGTGGTCTTCGACTTCACGATATGAGCAAGCCCGTCGAAAAGCGCACGATCGACATGCAGATCATCGGGGACTGGGTTGAGCCGGGTTCCCGCGTCCTCGACCTCGGGTGCGGCCGCGGCGAGCTCCTGGATTATCTCGCCCAGACAAAGCAGGTCTCGGGCGTCGGCGTGGACCTGGATTTTTCGCGCATCACCTCCTGCGTCCGCCGCGGCGTGAACGCCTACCAGGGCGACATCACCGACTTCATGCGCGCATTTCCCGAGCGCCATTTCGACCGCGTCATCTGCTCGCGCACGGTGCACGAGCTCAACGATCCCTCCGAAGTCATCCTGGAGGCCCTCCGGGTCGGGCGCTCCCTCACCGTCGGCTTCGTCAACCACGGCTTCTGGAAGAACCGGCTGAACACCCTCATGCGCGGGCGCAAGGTCCGGAACGCCGTGTATCCCACCGAATGGTTCGAGAGCCGGCCCGCCAATCCGGTGACGATCGCCGATTTCGAGGACTTCTGCGGGAAAAAGGGCGTGCGAATCGCCCGTTGCGTGCACCTGCTCGGGGATTGGAAAAGGCCCTGCCCCGCCCTGCCAAACCTGCTGGCCGGCTACGCCCTGTACGACCTGACGCGCTGAGGCAAAAGGCGGTCCGCGCGGATCATACAAACGCAGTCGCTCCCGTCCTGCGTCGGAAGCCATTCCGGCCGAAGCCTGGCAAACTCCCTTTTCATCGCGGGCCGGAGCCCGCCGACCTCGATCAGCAAGGCCCCCCGGGGCGAGAGCCGTTCCCCGGACTGCTCCAGAAGCTTGCGGATGACCGCAAGCCCGTCGGCGCCCCCGTCGAGCGCCAGGCGGGGCTCCCGGCGAAACTCCGGAGGCAGGGCGTCCACCCGGGCGCTGGGTTCGTAGGGGGGGTTGCTGAGGATGATGTCGTAGCGGGCGGGCGGCACCGAATCGAAACCGTCGCTCAGGAGGGGCCGGATGCGGTGCCCGAGCCGGTGCGCCCGGATGTTGATCCGAGCGACCTCCAGGGCGCCCTTGGAAATGTCGATCGCATCGACCTCCGCCCTGGGAAACGCATGCGCGAGCAGGATCGCAAGGCATCCCGATCCCGTGCAGACGTCGGCCACGCGTGCGGGAGCCGGGGCTTTCAGGCCGAGGAGCCTCCGCAGGCGCGGAATCAGCTCCAGAAAATAGCTGCGGGGGATGATGACCCTCTCATCCACGTAGAACCGGTGCTCGCCGAGAAACGCCTCGCGCGTCAGGTAGGCGGCGGGCACCCGCCCGGCGACCCGCTTGCGGAGGATGGCCCGGATCCTCGACTGATCGGACGTGGTCAGCCTCCTGTCCAAAACCGAGGAATCGCTGTCCAGGGGCAGGCCGAGGGCGCGCAGCAAAAGGTACAATGCCTCGTCGTGCGGATGGGCCGCCACCTGTCCGACGGCCAGGCCCTCGCGCTCATAAAGCCGTTCGGCGAAGGCGAGCCAGGCGCCCAGGCTTCCGAGCGCGCCGGCGCCCGCAAAGAGATCACCGCTTGGCGCCCTCATTCTCGCCCAGGACATGCTCGTGATTGAAAATATGCTCCGGGCAGTAGCACTGCCCGCCCGCGCATTTCGAGCAGTAGCGAAAATCGAGCTCCGGGTTGGACAGGTCGGTCTTCCCGCAGATCCGGCAGCGATGCCGCGGCTCTTCCGGGAGGGTGCTGCGCGCCACCCGATTCACCGTTATCCGGCTCTTCCGGCCCGCCGCAAGCCAGATGTCGCGGCCGAAGAACAGGATGATGTTTCCGACGGCAGCCGCCATTTGAAGGCGGGCCGGCCAGCTTCCCCGGATGAACACGAAGGCCCCGTAGACCCAGGTCGCCAGCGCAAGCCACCGGATTTTGACGGGCAGGATGTAGAACAGGTATATCTCGAATTCAGGGTGGAGATAGGCGAAGGAGAGAAACACGGAGGCCCCCAGAAAGATGTTCGACACCGGGGACAGGGGCTGGAGGAGAGACACGCCGATCGTGAGGGCCCAACCGGTCGCCAGGAAGAGATTGTATCGGAAGGCCCCCCAATAGCCCTCGAGGGCGCTCCCCATGAAATAGAAGATCCACCAGCCAAATGCGAGGCCCACGACGTTCAGCGGGCTCACGGACAGGCTCGGGGGTTCGGCGATGAAGGTCACGATCCGCCACCACTGCCCGTGGAAGGCCAGGAACGGCCAATACGCAACAAGCTCCGGATTCAGGACGCCGAGCGTCGCCGTCACGAATACGAACACCTGGCCGATGACGATGTAGAGCGTGATGTTCGGGATGGCGAAGCGTCCGAAAAGGCGCTCCAACTTTTCTAGGAAAGGCATGCGGCTGCGGGAGGATCACTTCTTTGCGCTTTCGGGCAGCTGCGCAACCAGCTTTTGCTTTTGGGCTTCCAGGCCGGGTTCCGTCACCATGGCGAGCAACAGTCGCGCGTGATCGAATTTCCCCTGCTTGATGAGGACATTGGCCGCCTGGAGGCGCATGGTTCCGCGCTCCATCGGCGTCTGCGCCTTGTCCTCGAGCGAAGCCCAGACCTTGAGCGCCCCGTCCCAGTCCGGCTTTTCCACGTCCGCGAACGACTCGGCATACCGGTACGTGAACTCGATCCGGTCCGGGGCGAGTTCAGCGGCCTTCTTGAAGGCGTTGTGCATCGCCTCGTCGATCTGCGGGCGGGTGTAGACCCCCTTCTTCAGGAAGTCGTCGCGGGCCTCGTAGAGGAGCGTCCCCAATTGGTAGTGGTAGAGGGGCTCGTTCGGCTCGAGCTTGATCGCGGCTATGAAGTAATTGACCGCTTCGATCGGCTTTCCGTCCTCGGCCAGGTAGTTTCCGAGCTCGTTCTTCACCAGGGGAATATTCGGATCGAGCGCGTTCGCCTTGAGGAGCATGGCCGCTGCCTCCTTTCGCATGTCGATCTTGCTCAGGAGGTAGCCGTAGGACGCGTAGGCGGCCGCAAAATTCGGGCTGTCGTGGAGCAAAAGCTCGTAATCGTGGCAGATCTCCTGGAGCTCCACGCGCAGGCTCTCGTCGTCCGCCTTTTCGCCGTCCTTGGCCGCCTGATCGAGGATTATCTTTTGCCGCCCGACGATCTGCCTGAGCTCCCGCTCGGGCATGGTCTCGCTTTGGGCGAGCAGGCACGGGCGCGGGACGGCGAGGATAAGTGCCGCGATGGAACCTAAAAGCGCTGCCGGGCGTCGATGGAGCATGGGATTGGAAACGACTGGGACACGCTGGTTCGAACGATGTTCGGAAGCAAACAGTCTCGAATTTGGGGTGGCACCGGGGCTGGCGGCTGGGTAAACAAACCCTGAAGTTTGAACATCCTCGACCGTCACATCTTCAAGAGCGCATTCTTCACGTGCTTTGCCGCCGTTGCGCTGTTTGTGTTCATGCTGGTGGCGGGCAACATCGTCCGGGACCTTCTCGGACCCGGGCTCTCCGGCCAGATATCCATGGAGGCCACGGGCCGGCTGATCCTGCTCCTCATTCCGCTCGGAATCACCTACGGACTGCCGATGGGAATGCTGACGGGGGTCCTGCTGACCCTCGGCCGCCTGTCGGCCGACAGCGAGATCACGGCCATGCGCACCTGCGGGATAAGCCTCCCCCGGATCGCCTTTCCCCTGATCGTCCTCGGCGTCCTGGGCGCGGCGGTCGGCGTTCCCGTCAATTTCGAATCGATGCCCCGGGCGCGCACGCAATACGACCGCGAGCTCAGCGCTGCGCTGCGCGCCGATCCCATCGGCCTCGTGGCGCCCAGGGTCTTCATTCGCGATTTTCCGGGTTTCGTCGCCTACGTGAGCGCAAAGAAAGGCAGTGAACTCGAGGACGTCTGGCTGTGGCAGCTCGACACCGATCGCCGCGTCACCCGGTTCGTGCACGCGGCGACCGGGCACCTCACCTACGACGAAGCCCGGAACGAACTCATACTCACGCTCACCCAGGCCCACGTGGAGACGCGCAATGAAAAGGACCCGGAGGATTTCTCGGAAGCCAACCCAATCGCGTATTTCGGCAAGGTCGAACCCACGCGCCTGTCGCTCGAGCGGATCTTCGGCCGCGTCGGACCCCGGCAGAAGCTCGCGTGGATGACGTATGGAGAACTCCGCGCCGAGCAGACCCGGCTCGCCTCCGAGAAGGTCGCTCCAGCCGACGCGAAGGAACATGCCGGGGCGCAGATGAAGGTCGCGATGACGATCCAGGACAAGTTCAACACGGCCCTGGCGGCCTTTTCGTTTGTCATCGTCGGGATTCCCCTCGGGATCAAGGTCTCCCGCCGTGAGACGAGCGCAAACCTGGGCGTGGCCGTCGTTCTCGCGCTCGGGTATTACTTCCTCACCGTGATGGTCGGCTGGCTCGACCGCCACCCCGAATACCGGCCCGACCTCCTGCTTTGGGCGCCGAATCTGATAATTATGGGCGTGGGGATCTGGCTCTTTAGCCGGATAGATCGGGCGTAAGTTAGTGGTCCGATTGCACAGCCACCAGGCCTGAGCGGCCGTCAATCTCGGCCATAGCCTGATCACAGACGGGAATCGCGCTTCTGTTGGCCAGTAATTCCCGGGCGAGGTCGTCCAGGCGGATGAATTCGACGCCGGATCCGCGCAGGGCGGCGAGGAGGGCGCGAAAGAGGCTTCGCTTTCCCATCCCCTCGATTTCGGCGTGGATCGTAAGGACGTTCGGACCGTCGGGCTTCAATAGCGACCGGTAGTGCGGGATGATCGCCTCGTCCGGATACTCGGGGCGGCCCAGCAGTTCGTCGAGGGTCGGCAGCGTGGTTGGGATTTCGAGGGTCTTGAACACCCGTCCGTTGATCCTGGGGAGGAACGGGCCCGTGCCGCGCGTGTCGCTGGAATAAAGAAGCCCCGCCTCGTCGTACACCTCCCGGCTGCGCGCGTTGCTCTGCCAGCCGGCGGCGCCCGCCGAATGCGCCTCCCGGCCGAAGACACGGAGGAATTCGGCGCGGGCTGCGATGAACTCGGCGCGCACCGTCTCGAGGCTCATCCGCTGCACGTGGTCCTGCCACCGGTAGTGGTTGTAGCAGTGAATGCCCGTTTCAAAACCGGCGTCCCGGACCGCGCGCATCGCCGGGGCGTTGCGCCGGCCGATGTGGGGGGCCGGCAGGAGCGTCCCATTGAGGAGGGTGCGGATCCCGTACATCGAGACGACGCTTGTGCGGCTGACCTTCCTTAGGAATCCCGGCCTGAAAACCCGGGTCACCGCCCGGCCGGTCTGGTCCGGCCCGAGCGAAAAAAGGAACGCCGCGGACACCCCCATCTCCCGGCAATCCGCGAGAAGATTCGGCACCCCCATGCGGGTCCCGCGGTCGGTATCGACGTCAATCTTCAGCGCCAGGCGCGCGGTCATTCGAGCTGATATCCTTTGTGCGAGAGATGGTAATCGAGCGTCTTGCGGATCGCGGTCCTGAGGTCGACCTTGGGCTTCCACCCGAGCTGTTTTCGAATCGCCCCGATCGCCGGCACCCGGCGCTGGATGTCCTGGTAGTATTTCCCAAAGTACTTTGCCGAGGGCACGACCACGGTCCTGGCCGCGGCCGCCTGCTTCCGGTACTCCGGGTATTCCCTGAAGGCGGCGATGATGAGGCGGGCCAACTGCGCCACGCTCACGTTGTTGGCCGGATTGCCGATGTTGAAGATCCGCCGCGATGCGCGCCCGTTCCTGTTCTCGATGATCCGCAGGAGCGCGTCCACACCGTCGTCGATATAGGTGAAGGAGCGCCCCTGCTTCCCGCCGTCGACGAGCTGGAGCGGCTTCTCGAAGATGACGTTGGAGATGAACTGCGTGAAGAGGCGCGAACTGCCCTCCTTGGGCTCGAACACGTTGTCGAGCTTCGGGCCGATCCAGTTGAATGGCCGGAAAAGCGTGTAATCGACGCCGTCCCGGACCCCGTAGGCGTAGATCACCCGGTCGAGGAGCTGCTTCGAACAGGCGTAAATCCAGCGCTGCCGCTCGATCGGGCCGTAGACGAGCGGGCTCGTCTCCTCGTCGAGCTGGCGGTCCGGGCACATCCCGTACACCTCGGAGGTGGAGGGGAATATGATGCGCTTCCGGTACTTGGCGCACTTGCGGACGATTTCCAGGTTGGACTCGAAATCGAGTTCGAAGACGCGCAGGGGGTCCTTCACGTACTGGACCGGGTTCGCGATCGCGACAAGCGGCAGGACCGCGTCGCACTTCTTCACGTGGTACTCGATCCACTCCCCGGAAATGGTGATGTCCCCCTCGACAAACTTGAACCGGGGATTGCCGATCGAATCGCCCAGCTTGTGTTCGCCGACGTCCATTCCGTACACCTCCCAGTCCTTCTGCTTGAGGATCGCGTGGGTGAGGGAGCTGCCGATGAATCCGTTTGCGCCGAGGATGAGAACTTTGAGGGGCATGGAGGGAGGGAGACAGACGCTAGAGCGCAAGGTGCCGCAAAGGCGAGCCAGCAGCGAGCCCAAGACCGGTCTGGCGTTTCGGCCCGCAAGATCCAAGCGTGGTTTCGCCATGTCAAAGGTCTACTTCTACTACTCGGCGATGAACGCCGGGAAGAGCACGACTCTGCTTCAGTCCAGCTACAACTACCAGGAGCGCGGGATGCGAACGCTGATGTTCATGCCGATCATCGACACCCGCGCCGGAGTCGGGCGGATTCAGTCCCGCATCGGGCTCGCGGCCGACGCGATCGCGCTCGCGGAGGGCGCCGATTTGTTCGCGCAGGTGCGGGCGGAAAACGCGGCGCTGCCGGTGGCCTGCGTACTCATCGACGAGGCGCAGTTCCTCACCCGGGCTCAGGTGCGCCAGGCGACGGAGATCGCCGACATCCTGCAGATCCCGGTCCTTTGCTATGGCCTTCGCACCGATTTCCAGGGGGCGCTGTTCCCCGGAAGCGCCGAGCTTCTGGCGGTGGCCGACAAGCTGATCGAGCTAAAGACGATCTGCCACTGCGGACGCAAGGCGACGATGAACCTTCGCATCGGCCCCGACGGCCGCGCCGTCAAGTTTGGAGCGCAGGTGGAGATCGGCGGAAACGACCGTTACGTCGCGGTCTGCCGCCGGCATTTCAAGGAAGCGCTCAACTCGGCCTGACGGCCTGCCGTTGGGTCATCTGTCGGGCCGGAGCCAGAGGGTCAGGCTGGAAAAGTCGATGACCGCGCCATGACCCACAAGCAATTCGGCCCCAAGGATGCCATGAACGTCGGCCATTGATCTTCCGCTGTCGCCCAATTTCGAGATTTTGATATCCTCCACGCCGACATAAAGGTTTCGCCAGGTTTGCGGTCCGACCTTGAGGGTTTGCAGGCATACGACCTTCAAATCATGGGTGCCGAGTCCGCGGCTGTTCAAGCCGCTGCCCCGTCCTTCGGCATCGTTGGGAAGGAAAGTGCCGAGAGACGGCCGCTCCACGGGCTTTAGGTTCAACAGCACCCTTTCGGATTCTTCCAGGAGGCTGTAATTGGCTCCGGTGTCGATCATCCATCCGAGAGGTTCGCCGTCGGTGATTGCGTTCACCACCAGGCGATTGGTGCAACGGATCGGAATTCCAACAAAGCCGCTGGCCTGGAAGCTTTGCGCCATTGCGCTGGCCTGCGCGGGCGCGGGCCGCGCTCCGCGAAAAAAGATCTGCTCTCCGTTGCAATCGATGACGCAGAAGTTCCTGAGGAGAAAATCCAGTCCCAACAGTCCGTCAAAATTAAGCCGAACATAGTCGGCTTCGAGTTCTGCTCCCCGGGCGGGCTGGTTTGAAAACTGAGCGCCGCCAATCGAAAGCCTATTGATCAATAGAATGGAAGGGTCCGATACTTGCCCAAGCCGGCTGTCCGCCAGCTTGGTCTGCAACTGGCCAAGGCTCTTCAGGTTCGGCACTCTCCTGACATCAAGGGTTGTCAATGGGCAACCCGTGTCGACCAGCAGGGTCACGGTTTTCTCGTTGATCCGCGCCTCGGTTATGAATCGCTGGCGGCCAACCTCCGTCAACGAAACCGGATAATAGGCCAAAGACCTGAGATATTTTTCCAGGGAGGAGCGGGACGCGGAGCCGCGGCTGCCTGGGAGCCCTTCGGCCATGGCGGACCAGGGTCCCGGGAGCCCGGCAAGGAAGCCGAAAATCATGAGACAAGCCGGCAGCGCCTTCGTCATTTTGTGCATCCGTTCGCCAAGAGACATGGGGTGGCGCAATCTCAAGATCACACGATCTGACCGACGCGCAGCTCCGGCGCTGGCGCACCGCGCCATTCGGTGCGTGTGAGTTCCAGGGCGCCATCGCCCGTCGCGACGACAAGCGGCGAAACCGAGAGGATCTCCCCGGGTGCGCCCCGCCGGTTGCGGGCCGCGGGCGAGTCGGTCTCGGCCCACCAGACCATCAGGCGGGATCCGCCCATGTCGGTAAACGCGCCGGGATAGGGGTCGGTGACCGCGCGGATCAGGTTGAAGACCCGGCCCGAGGTCTCGCGCCAGGCGATGCGTCCGTCCTCCGGTGTGCGGCCGCTGAAATACGTCGCCTGGGACTCGTCCTGCGGCGTCTCCCTGGCGGTTCCTGAAAGCAGGGCGTCGATCTGCCGGGCGAGGACGGCGCGCGCGCAGGGCAGGACCTTCATGAAGGCCTCCGCGGCCGTGTCGCGGGGGCCGATATCCACGCCCTCCTGGTCGACGATCGCGCCCGCGTCGGGCGCGCGAACCATCCGGTGAAGCGACATTCCGATGCGCGGCTCACCGTGCAGGACGGCCCAGTTGACCGGCGCCCGCCCTCGGTATTTCGGCAGGAGGGAGCCGTGCATGTTGAATGCGCCAAGCGGGGCCAGGTCGAGAATCCGCATTCCGATCATGTTCCGGTAGTACGCCGAGAGAATGAGGTCCGGCTTCAGCCCGGCGATGCGCTCGATCCACTCCGGCGTTCCGAGCTTCCGGGGCGTGAAAATCGGAATGCCCTTGGTCCGCGCGGCGAGGGCCGGCGTCTTGAACCAGAGCTTCTCGTCCGGATTGTCCTCGTGCGTGAAGAGCGCGACCACGTTGTCCCCGCGCTCGATCAGGAGCGA
Organism: Opitutaceae bacterium; assembly: GCA_050015855.1. Taxonomy (GTDB): domain Bacteria; phylum Verrucomicrobiota; class Verrucomicrobiia; order Opitutales; family Opitutaceae; genus Palsa-1447. The sequence continues at coordinate 14,985 of JBEKAO010000034.1, forward strand.
CAGGCAGTCGTGGCCAACTTCGCTGTAGCCGAAGAACAGGATTCGGGGGCGCTCGGTCATCGGTCCGACGCCCGCTCCAGGATCTCCTTCACATGATACCGCTGGCGGACACGCACGACGAGGTAGGTCCTGCCGACGTATTCCCCGATCAGGCCGATGCCGACCATCGCGACACTGATGAGGAAGAACAGGATTCCAAAAAGCGTGAACAGGCCGCCCTCCTCGGGCCCGATGATGAGCCTCCGCAACGCGAGCCACACCACGAGGACGAAGCTGCCGGCGGAGCATGCGAGCGCGAACATCGTGAAGACCTGCAATGGCGCGAGCGAGAAGCCGGTGATGAGGTCGAAGTTCAGGCGGACCAGCCGGTAGAAGGTGTAGTTCGACACGCCCGCATGGCGCTCCTCGTGCCTTACGCCGACCTCGGTGGGGTTGCCCGAAAAACTGTACGCCAGCGCCGGGATGAAGGTATTGATCGCGCCGCTGCGCACGATGGCGTCGATGACCGGCCGCCGGTAGGCGCGAAGCATGCAACCCTGGTCGGTCATCTCGATGTTCGTCGTCCGATGGCGGACGCCGTTGATGAATTTCGAGGCGAACGTGCGGAAAAGGCTGTCTTTTCGCTGGAGCCTGAATCCGCCCACGTAATCGTGGCCCGCGTCGATCAGCGCCAGAAGCTTTGGAATTTCCTCCGGGGGATTCTGCAGGTCGGCGTCCAGCGTCACCACAATTTCTCCCCTCACCCGCTCGAAGGCAGCCATGATGGCCATGTGCTGCCCGTAGTTTGCGTTGAAATCGATGACGCGCGTCACATCCGGGCGGGCCGCGAACTGGGCCTTCAGAAGCGCGTACGACTTGTCGGCGCTTCCGTCGTTGGTGAACACGATCTCATAGGGCCGCCCGAGCGCGTCGAGGACGGGGTACAGCCGGGCGAAGAGCGAAGGAAGGTTCGGCTCCTCGTTGTAGACCGGTATGACGACGGAGAGCTGCGGGGCGGCGCTCATGGATGCAAGATCATGGCATTCTCCTGGCGGAATGAAATCACGAATCGGGGCCGGGTCCGGATCAGCGCCTCCTGTGGCTCCCCAGGATGGATCCCAGCGCCTCCGCGACGCGGACGACGTCGGAGCGCTCCATCGCAGGGAAGAGCGGCAGGGTCAGGATATTGCGGCCGGCGTACTCCGCGCGGGGGAAATCCCCGTCCTTCCAGCCCATCTTCCGGTACAGGGCGAAAAGATGGATCGCCGGGTAGTGGACCCCCGTCCCGATCCCGGCCGCGTGCATGAGGCTCATGACATCGGCCCGCTTGATGGTCAGCCGCTCCTCGGGAAGCACGACCTGGAACATGTGCCAGTTTGAGTTCTCGAAATCCGCGATCGGCAGCCCAAGGCCGCGATGCCCCGGGGCGGCCAGTAGCTCGAAATAGGCGCGCGCCAGGTCGGCGCGCTTCCGGTTGAACTCGTCGAGGTGCGGAAGCTGCCCGAGCCCGACGCGCGCCGCAACGTCGGTCAGGTTGAACTTCCCCCCGGCCCGTTCCACCTCCATGCCGTCGAATCCCGTCCTCACGACGCCCTGCAGCCGGTACTGCTCGGCGAGCTTCGCCTCCGTCTCGTCGTTCATGACGAGGCAGCCGCCCTCGATCGTCGTCACGTTCTTGTTCGGATGAAAGCTGAAGGACACGAGGTCGCCGATGCTCCCGATCTTCCTTCCGCCAAACCGGCTTCCAAAGGCCTGCGCGGCATCCTCGACAACGCGCAGCCGGTTGCGCCGCGCAATCCCATAGAGCCGGTCTCGGTCCACGGGAAGCCCCGCGAGGTCGACCGGCAGGATGGCCTTCGTCTTCGGCGTTACCGCGGCCTCGATCCTGCCGAGGTCGATATTGCGTGTCGCCGGATCGATGTCGGCGAAGACCGGCCGGGCCCCCACCGCGAGGATGACATTGCTCGTCGCGACCCAGGAAAGCGGCGTGGTGATGACTTCGTCGCCCGGGCCCACTCCGGCGATTCGAAGGGCGATCTCCATGGTGCACGTTCCGGAGTTGAACGCCCTCACCGGGCGCCCCCCGCAGTGCTTCGAAACCTGCGACTCGAATTCCCTCACCTGCGGCCCGGAGGTGATCCAGCCGGAGCGAAGCACCTCCGCAACGCCCGTAATCGTCGCCTCGTCGATCGAGGGCCGCGTGAACGGAAGGAACGGCGGGCCGGGCTTTGCTGGGGACTGGGGTTGTTCGGCGGCGGTCGCGGACATGTCAGGGCTGGTTGCTGAAAAGATAAAAGTCCCGGGACTGCACGGGCAAATGATAATGGAAGGTTGGGTCGGTCCGCAGCTGCTCGACGAATTCGTTGGACTTCTGCCCGAGGACGAAGATCCGGCCGGGTTTCGCCCACTCCCGGAGAAATTCGGGCTTCTCGATGAAGCGCGGGCGCTCAGGCGGGTCGTTTACCAGCTCCACCTCGTCGGTGTGGACCCCCACGCCATCGACGCGCAGCTGCGAATAATACAGAAAATCGTGATAAAAATCGGCGTAAAAGAAGATCCGGTCCCCGGGCCGGAGGTTCTCCTTCGCCCACCGGGCCACCGCCCTGGTGCTCGGGTGGAAGAATTCTCCCGTGATCGGCGCCAGAATGCCGATGAACAGGAAGGCCGTCGCCACGATCGCCGCCAGCGCCGCCCGGACGTCGGCGCGGGCCGCCGCCCAGAGGCCCGCCGCCGCGCCGCCCGCCAGGACCGCGGCGAGCGCAAAGGCGAACGGCCGCGCACTTTCAATCCGCTCCGCCTCGATCTGGAAGCGGCCCGGAATCGTGACGGCTGTGAGGACGGCGATCGCAATCAGGAACGAGCAGGCGGCGAAGACCCGCACCGCGCCGCGGATCGGGGCGATCGCATTGGCCTGCCAGGCTGGCGCCGCCACAAGCCCGATCAGCACCGCGAGCGGCGGGAACACCGGCAGGATGTACGTCGCCAGCTTCGAATCCGAGGAGCTGAAGAACAAAAAGATGAAGGCGGCCCAGATGGCCCAGAACCACCGGCTGGCGTTCTCGCGCCGGGCGGCCCATCCGCCGCGCAGGGCGGCGCCGATTCCCGCACCGAGGAACCCCAGCCAGGGGAACAGCCCGCCGAGCAGGATCGGGATGAAATAGTACCAGGGATGGTAGCGCCCGAGGGCGGTGGTCGTGAAGCGGCTCCACTGCTGGTCTCCGAAATAAAAGCGCGCCCAGCCCGGGTTGCGGGCGGCGACCAGCAGGTGCCACGGGGCCGCGATCGCCAGGAAGAGCAGGATTCCGCTCGGCAGATAAAGCGGCCGCAGGCGCCGCCACTGCTGGCAAAGCGCGAGCCAGAGGAGCATCACCGCCCCGGGAAGCAGGAAGCCGATCAGGCCCTTGGTCAGGGTGGCGAGCGCCGCACCCGCGTAGACTGCGTAGAAAAGCCGCCGGCGGCGCGCCCCGGGCGGCTCCCCCACCGCGAGAAGAAAGGCGCATAAAGTCCCGCTTATGAGGACCGAGACGGCAATGTCGATGTTCAGAAACCGCGCCAGGGCGGCATAAAAGGCGGAGCTTCCTAGCACGATCGCCGCAGCCAGGCCCGCCGCCCGCCCGTGGAGCCGGCGCGCGGTCGCATAGGTGATGAGGACGCCGGCCAGGCCGAAGAGGGCGGGAGCGGCCCGCACCGACCATTCGCTCGGGCCCAGGATTTCAATGCTGGCGGCGACCACCCAGTAGCCGAGCGGCGGCTTTTCGAAGTATTTCACCCCGTCCAGCCGCGGGGTCACCCAGTCGCCGCTTGCGACCATTTCCCGCGGAATCTCCGCGTAGCGCCCCTCATCGGGATTGTCCAGGGGGGCCCGCCCTAGCAGGAAGAAAAAGAGGCAGCCGAACAGCAGCGTGAGCCCGAGCAGGTCGCGCGACCAGGCCGTGTCGGGGGGTGCCGAATTCATTGCGGTCCATTCAAAACCGCCTGGAGGCGGTGACGGCAACCTTTCTCGGCGCCGCGATTTTGGCTCCGAGGTTCTTGACGAGGGGCCGCGCGAATCGTCAAATCGCGGCCGCCATGCCCGCGCACTGGAAGTTCACGTTCGTCTGCGGTCAGGACGACTATCTCGTCGGCCGGGTCGGACAGGAAAGGTTCGACGCGATGGCGTCCAAGACGGCGGATGAATTCTCGCGCGAGATCATAAGCGGCTTCGCCGGAAACGTCGACGAGGTCGCCGACGCGGTCAACCGGTTTCGCGAGGCGGCCCAGACCGTCCCGCTCTTCGGCGGCCGGCGCGTGGTCTGGCTGAAGGACGTCAATTTCCTCGCGGACACGGTCACGGGCCGGGCGGAGAGCACGCTGAAGATTGTCGGGGACCTCCAGGAGGTCCTCGAGGCGATCGATCCCGCCGAGGTCGGCGCCCTTGTGACGGCGGCGCCGGTCGATCGCAGGCGCTCCTTTCTCAAGTGGTGCGAAAGGAACGCCGATTATGTGCTCACCGATTCCGACGGCAACGCGGCCGATGCGCTAGTCGCCATCGCTGAGGCCGAGGCGAGCAGCCTCGGGGCCGAGGCGGAGCCCGGCGCTTTCGAGCTCCTGATCGCAAAGGTCGGCGCCAACACCCGCCTCCTCGTCGAGGAGGTGCGAAAGCTTGCAAACTACTCGGGCGGGACCGGCGGCCACGCCCTGATCACCGGGGCGGCCGTCGCGGAACTGACGCCCAATTTTGCCGAAGGCGATTTCTTCGAGGCTGCGGAGGCCTTCTTTTCCGGCGACCTGCCGAGGACCCTGGATGCCCTGCACCGCCATTTCTTCGCCGGGGGCGACGCCCGCCCCGTGATCGCGGCCCTTCAAAACCGCAACCGCCTCCTCCTTCAGATACGGGCCCTGCTCGATTCGGGCGAGATCCGGCTGGGTTCCCGGGGCGTGGACGGCCTTTCGGGTGCGGCGGCCGCCCACAACTCGAAATACGCCGAGGCGGCGGGCACCAAGAGCTCCTACAATGTCTTCACGCAGCACCCTTTCTACCTTGGGAAGCTCTCCGTCAGCACGCCCCCCGCGCTCAAGCGCCTGATCGACAACCAGCAGGAATTCATCTCGGCCTTCGAGGAGATCATCCGCCGGCCAAACGAGCAGGAAGAAGTCCTGCGGGACATGGCGGTGCGCTGCCTGGCGTGACCCTGTTCCGGCTCAATTTCCGTTCGCTATAACGCCCGGGCGGACTTTACTCACTCGTCCCTGCCGTGAACGAAACGCCTCCAAACGCCGCCACGATTCCCAATGTCCTCGCGGAGCGCTACGCGACCCCGGCGATGAGGGACATCTGGTCGCAGACCGGCCGGATAGGGCTCGAGCGGGATTTCTGGATCGCGGTCATGAAGGCCCAGCGCGACCTGGGCGTCCCGATTCCAGCCGAGGCGATTCACGACTACGAGCGGGTCAAGGGCCAGGTGAACCTCGCCTCCATTGCGAAGCGGGAGCGTTCGACCCTTCACGACGTGAAGGCGCGGATCGAGGAGTTTTCCGATCTCGCGCAGCGCCAATTCATCCACCTTGGCCTCACCAGCCGCGATCTGACGGAAAATGTCGAGCAGCTTCAGATATTGAAGGCGCTGAAGCTGGTCCAATTCAAGGCCGCGGCGGCGCTTCTCTCGCTTGCCAGGCACGCCGCGGATCACCGCGACGTCATGATCACGGGCCGGACGCACAATGTGCCCGCGCAGCCGACGACCCTGGGAAAGCGCCTGGCCATGTTCGGCCAGGAGCTCCTGGCCGCATTCGGCCGTCTCGATGAGTTGATCGCCCGGTATCCGGTCCGGGGCCTCAAGGGGGCGGTCGGGACCCAGCTCGACCAGCTGACGCTCCTGGGCGGCGACGCCGGCAAGGTGGCGGACCTGGAGGCGCGCGTCCTCAAGCACCTTGGCTTCCGCGCCTCGCTCGCCTCCGTCGGCCAGGTCTATCCGCGCAGCCTCGACTTTGAGGTCGTGACCGCGCTGTACCAGCTGGCCTCGGCGCCGGCCGGGCTTGCGACCACGCTGCGGCTCATGGCCGGGGCGGGCCTGCTCACGGAGGGCTTCCAGGACGGCCAGGTGGGGTCCTCATCCATGCCGCACAAGGTAAACGCCCGCAACTGCGAGCGCATCTGCGGGTTTGCGACGATCCTCAGCGGCTACGTGACAATGACCGGCGGCCTGGCCGGGCACCAGTGGAACGAGGGCGACGTCTCCTGCTCGGTCGTGCGCCGGGTCGCCCTCCCGGACGCATTCCTCGCAAGCGACGGGCTCCATGAGACCCTGCTGACCGTTCTCTCGCAAATGGAAGTTTTCCCGGCCGCGATCCTCGCCGAGAATGAGCGCAACCTGCCGTTCCTTGCGACGACGACCATCCTCATGGAGGCGGTCAAGAATGGCGCGGGCCGGGAGACGGCCCATTCGGCGATCAAGGAGCACGCGCTTGATGCCGCAAAAGCCATGCGCTCGGGGACGGGTACGGCGGACCTCTTGGGCCGCCTGGCCGCCGACCGGCGCATCGGCCTCGGGAAAAGGGCCCTGCAGGCCATCCTTTCCGAGAACGCGCGCTTCGTTGGGGCGGCGCCCCACCAAGTCGATGCGTTTGTCGCAGAGGTGGAGCCGCTTGCCAGAAGGTTCAAGGGCGCCGCGGAGTACCGGCCGGCCCAGTTGCTGTAATTTTCATTTGCCACCGCAAGGCGGCGCGGGCTTCATTTGCCCTTCACGCCTTTTCGAATCTCGATCCCAAAGACACTCTCCCATGACCGAACTTGCAGGCAACGTCCTTGTGGGCCAATCCGGCGGCCCCACTTCCGTCATCAACGCCAGTGTGGCCGGCATCGTCACCGAGGCCCTCAACCACGGCTGTATTGAAGAGATCTACGGAGGATTGAACGGTGTTCTGGGGATTCTGCAGGAAGACCTGATCGACCTGGCCTCCGAATCCCAGCAGCAGATCCGCGCCCTTCGCTACACCCCCGGGGCGGCGCTCGGCACGTGCCGCTACAAGCTCAAGAAACAGCAGGACTTTGAGCGGATCCTCGACGTCTTCAAGGCGCACAACATCCGCTATTTCTTCTATCTCGGCGGAGGCGATTCCCAGGATACGGCCGACAAGATTGCGAAGCTCGCGCAAACCCAGGGCTATGAGTTGCGCGTCATCGGCGTGCCAAAGACGATCGACAACGACCTGGCCGTGACCGACCACTGCCCGGGCTACGGGAGCGTCGTGAAGTACCTGGCGACGGCGGTCCGCGAAATGGCGTGCGACAACGAGGCCATGGGCCAGGGGGACCTGGTTTCCATCATCGAGGCCATGGGCAGGAGCGCGGGCTGGATCGCTGCCGGCTCGGCGCTGGCCAAGCGGCGGGACCATCCCCACGACCCCCCGCATATCATCCTCCTTCCGGAAATGCCCTTCAATCAGCAGAAGGTGCTCGATGAGGTCCGCCGAATCCTCAAGCGCGACAGGTTCTGCCTGATCGTCGTCGCGGAGGGGCTCGTCGACGCGGACGGCAATTATCTTGCGGCGGATGCGGCGACCGACGCCTTCGGGCACGCCCGTCTCGGAGGGGCCGGAGACGCCCTCGGCGAAATCATCGAGGCGAATATTCCGGGCGTGAAGGTGCGCGTGGCGCGGCCCGGCCTCATCCAGCGCTCGGCGGCCCACTGCGCGTCAAAGACGGATTCCGACGAGGCCTTCCTGGCGGGCCAGGCGGCCGTGCGCGCCGCGATCGCGGGCGAGACCGACAAGATGGTGACCCTTGTGCGGGGCGAAACCGACCATTACACCTGCGAGACCGGGCTTGTCCCCCTCAGCGAAATCGCGAACGGGGTGAAGAAGCTGCCGCGCGAGTGGATCAACGAGGACGGCGTCAGCATGAATTTCCAGTTCCTGCGCTATGTCCAGCCGCTCATCCAGGGCGAAATCGTCGTGCCGCATGACAACGGCGTTCCGAACTACGCGCGCCTGGACAGGGTGACGGTGGACAAGGTCCTGCCGCCCTACGAAGTCTGAGGCCGGGTCGTTTGGCCGCGCTTGAGCAAAGTGCCGCCCTCAAAGGAGAGACCGTTTTATAGCGCCGCCCTGACCTGGATCGGGGCCGTCGCCCTCGCCGTCTTGTTTTGCGTCGCCCTGCGGCGTCCGCCGGACGGAACCGATCACGGGGCGCTTGCGCAGTTCATCGGCCGTTTTCATCCGCTCTTGGTCCACGGCCCGATCGCGCTCATCCTGCTTGTGCCGATCCTTGAACTCGCCGGCGCATTCCCGCGCGGCGGGCACCTCCGCCAGGCGGCGGGCCTGGTCCTTGGGCTTGCGGCGGCCGTGGCGGTGGCGGCCGCCATCGACGGGTGGCTCCTCGCATGGAGCGGCGGTTATTCCGGTCGCACGGTGACCCGCCACATGTGGGGCGGGATAAGCCTCGCCGCGCTTTGCGTCGCGGCCGCGGGAGTCCGTCGAATCTCCCCCGACAGGCCGCCGTGGACGGCGGCCTACCGCCTGCTCCTCGCCTCGATGGTTCTTCTCATGCTGTGGACGAGCCACCAGGGCGGGGAGCTCACCCACGGCGACACTTTTCTCACGCAGTACATGCCCGACAGCCTCCGTTCGATTCTCGGCATCGCCAGGCCGCGGCCAAAGCCGGTGCCCGCCGCTCCATCCCCGGCCTCCGCCACGGTCTTCGCGGTCCGGATCGCCCCGATTCTCAATCGCAACTGCGTCTCCTGCCACGGGCCCGAGAAGGTGAAGGGCGGATTGCGCCTGGACTCGTATGCGGGACTCATAAAAGGGGGCGAGGACGGACTCGTGATCGCCCCCTGGCTGCCCCAAAAAAGCGAGCTTTACCGCCGGATCACCCTCCCGCCGGACGACGATGACGCCATGCCCAGCGGCGGCAAAAAGCCCCTCTCCCCGGACGATATAAAGCGGATCCAGGATTGGATCGCCGCCGGCGCCTCAGACCTCCAACCCTCCGGCTAGGGACCACCTGCCCGCCCCCTACGGGGTGCCTGTCCCCTTAACGAGGCTGTCCCTTCTTGGAGGCTGTCCCCATTGCGAGGCTGTCCCTTTAGGGGGGTCCACTCCATCGAATCGTCATTTATTGTCATTGTTTCGGCGTAACTTGCGCTTTTTGGGGTTAAAATGCCCCTTCCCTTGACAAATGAAACTGAGTCTCATTCATTAGTACAAGTAGATCCAGCCGCACCCAATTCCAGCCGCCGATGCCTTCGAAAAAGACCACCCCCAAACCCTGCCAAATGAGGCTTACCGAGCTCCCGAATGGGGAGAGCGGCCGGGTCCTTAGCCTTGACGGCGAGGCGGGGACGTGCGCCCGCCTGCGGGAGATGGGCTTCTGTGAGTCGGCGGTGATCGAGAAAATCGCGGGGCAAAGGACCCTTCTTTGCCAGCTTTGCGGGATCCGCATCGCCTTGAGCGACCAGGCCGCCGACCACATCGTCGTGGAATCGATCCGCAAGGTGGTTTGAGGCTTGCCCGTGCCGGTTGAAGCAAAGCTATCCGAACTTTCTGTCGGGGCTTCCGCGATCGTCCGCGCCTACCCGAAATCGGGCGCGTTCTTTCTTCGGCTTCGGGAAATGGGCGTCCTCCCGGGCACCCCGGTGACTCTCGTGCGTACCGCCCCCCTTGGCGACCCCATCGAGATCAAGGTCCGGGGATACAATCTCACGCTGCGCAAAAGCGAAGCCGAGCACATCGTTGTCGAGCGCCTCTGACCCATGGCCTCCCTGCATCCGGCCCCGGCCACGCCGCGCGTTTTTGCGGTTGTCGGCAACCCAAACTGCGGAAAGAGCACGCTTTTCAACGCCCTGACCGGCCTCAAGCAGAAGGTCGGCAATTACCCCGGGGTGACGGTCGAAAAGAAGGTCGGCACGGCCTACTCCCAGCACGGCCAGCCGATGACCGTCATCGACATGCCGGGATCCTATTCGCTCGCGGCGCGCTCCCCGGACGAAGCCGTGACCCGGGATGTCCTCCTGGGCCGCCGGTCGGACACGCCGACGCCCGAGCGCATCATTTGCATCGTCGATGCGAGCAATCTCGAGCGCAGCCTGTATCTCGTCCACCAGGTGCTGGACCTCGGCCGGCCCGTGATTCTGGTCCTCAACATGATGGACATCGCGGCGAAGAGCGGCATTGCGCTGCGCATCGCACGGCTCGAAAAGGAGCTCGGGATACCCGTCATACCGTGCGAGGCCGTCAACGGGAAGGGCCTGATCGACCTCAAGCTCGCGATGAGCCGGCCCGACCTTCCCCTGTCCCGCCATGCCTGGGACGTGCCCAAGGCGATCGCCCCCGCGGTAGCCGAGCTCCAGGCCTCGCTCGTCGACAACGACAACAAGCCGCCGCTCAGCGCGCGCGCCGAGGCCCTCCTCCTTCTCACCGACCAGGATGCCGTCCGGGTGAGCGGCTCCACGCCGCTCAGCAGGCGCACTTCGGAGATCCTGAAGGGATGGCAGGGCCGCTGGGAAAGCGAGGGGACCGACTGGGCGGCGATCCTCGTTCAATCGCGATACGATTCGATCGGAAAGATGGCGGCCGAAGTCGTGCAGCGCCGCCCCGCAGGATCGAGCGCAACCGACCGAATCGACGCGGCCGTCACCGACCCCGTCTGGGGCTGGATCATCCTCGTTGCGGTGATGGCCCTGGTATTCCTCAGCATCTTCACCCTGGCCGAGTACCCGATGGACTGGATCGACCATCATGTCGCCGCCTTCGGCGAATGGGTGCGCTCGTCCCTCGCCCCCGGCGACCTTCGCAATTTGCTGACCGACGGGGCAATCGCCGGGGTGGGCAGCATCCTCGTCTTTCTTCCGCAGATCCTGATCCTTTTCTTTTTCATCGGCCTTCTCGAGAGCACGGGCTACATGGCCCGGGCCGCGTTCATCATGGACCGGTTGATGAGCCGCGTGGGCTTGAACGGCCGATCCTTCATCCCGATGCTCAGCTCCTACGCCTGCGCGATCCCCGGGATCATGGCGACGCGCACGATCGAGGACGCGAAGGACAGGCTGGTGACGATCCTTGTCGCCCCCCTGATGAGCTGTTCGGCCCGCCTGCCGGTCTACCTGATCATGATCGCCGCCCTCGTGCCCGGCGACCGGGTGCCGCTGATGACGAAGGTGGGCATCATGATGCTCATGTACGGACTCGGGACCGGGGGCGCGTTCGGCTTTGCATGGCTTTTCAAGCGCACCCTGCTGAAGGGCGCCCCGTCCATGATGATCATGGAGCTGCCGCCCTACCATTTGCCGCGGCTCAAGGACGTCGCGTTTCACATGGTGGAGCGGGCGTGGATCTTCGTCCGGAACGCGGGAACCGTGATCCTGGCGATCAGCATCGTCCTTTGGTTCCTCTCCGCCTACCCCCGCGCCCCGCAGGGGGCGAGCGCGCAGGAGCAGCTGGCCGGCAGCTTTGCCGGCCGAGCCGGCCACGCCATCGAGCCCCTGATCAAGCCGCTCGGGTTCGACTGGAGGGTCGGCATCGGCCTGATCAGCTCGTTCGCCGCCCGCGAGGTGTTCGTCAGCTCGACGGCGGTTGTGTTCAACGTGGAGAATGTCGGCGAAGGCAAGGATATGAACGTCGTTCCGCTGCGGACCGCGCTTCGCGATGCGCGCTGGCCCGACGGCCGCCCCCTTTTCACGCCGCTGGTCTGCCTCGGCCTCATGGTCTACTACGTCTTCGCCATGCAGTGCATGAGCACCGTGGCCGTCGTCTGGCGCGAAACTAACTCCCTTTGGTGGCCCCTCTTCCAGATCATTTACATGACCGGCACCGCCTGGGTCGTGACCTTCGTTGTGTACCAGGCCGGCCGCGCGCTTGGGTTCTAGCGAAATCGGGGTATGCTTGATTCGCCGTGAATTCCACCCTCCAGACCGCAATGGCCCTCGTGATCGTGGCGGCCGCCTTGGGCGGGCTGATCTGGCGGGCGATCGCCGCGCGCCGCCATCCCGGCGGCGGCTGCGGCAGCTGCCCCACGGACCGGTTCAAGGAAGAGCTGAAGAAAAGAGGGTGAGGCTTCCTCAGGTCCCGCGGACATTCCCGTACAACTCGATCTGCAACCGGTGCGCGTAGCGATATCCGCGCTCCTTGCACAGCTCGGAGAGCCAGCCGGACCGCGCCCGAATGGCCTCGATGGTCACCCCCTCGGGCATGAGCAGCACCTTGTGCCGCGGAATCTCGCGCTTGAGCGAAGCCAGCATGCCGTCGATTTCATCGACGTCGCCCGGCCCCGTCACGACGAACTTGAATTGATAGGCGTAGCCGCCGTCCAGCCACGCGCACACGGCCTCCGGTCGCCAGCGCAACGCCTCGTGCTTCCTGCGCCACGCCGCGTGCCGCTCCGCGTCGGGCGCGGAGTTGAGCAGCTTTGGGGAAAGCGAGGCCAGATCGCAGGCGATTCCGCCGGGCGGGACGGTCGCCGCCGTTTCAATGGTGATGTGGTAGCCGAATCCCTTCAGCTCCGAGGCGAGAGCCCGGATGTCCTTGGCGATCATCGGTTCGCCGCCGGTCAGGACGACGTGGCGGACCGCCGGGTGCCGCTGCACCTCCGCCACGATTTCGGAAACCCCGCGGTTCCCGCCCTCCGGCTCCCAGGAGGCGTAGGGCGTGTCGCACCAGGCGCAGCGAAGGTTGCACCCGCTCGTGCGCACAAAAACCGACGGAACGCCGGCCAGTTCGCCCTCGCCCTGGATCGAATTGAAAATCTCGCAAATCAGCATTTACGCCCCCTTTTCGGTGATCCTTGAAACGCCCGCGGCCGGATGTTCGGGTTGGATGTCATGGCTTCGGCGGGAGCGGGTCCTCGGCCTCGTAGGCGGTCGGATCCCGCACGCCGGCCCTGGCGAAGGCTTCGCGGCGCTCGACGCACGTGCCGCACCGGCCGCAATGGATCGACCCCCCCTTGTAGCACGACCAGGTGTTCCCGAAATCGACCCCGAGCCGCGTCCCCAGGGAGACGATGGCCGCCTTGTCCATCGCGATGAACGGCCGCAAGAGCCGGATGCCTGCGTACGTGCCCTGTTTGATCGCCTCGCCCATCGCAACCATGAATTCCTCCCGGCAATCCGGATATACCGCGTGGTCGCCCGTGTGCGCCGCGATGACCAGGCCCTCCGCGCCGACGCTTTCGGCCCATCCGGACGCGATCGAAAGCAGGATGGCGTTTCGAAAGGGAACGACGGTCTGGCGCATCGATTCCGCCTCGTAATGGCCTTCGGGGATTTCGCCGCCGCTTTTGAGAAGGGCCGAGGAGAAGAGTTCGTTCACAAACGGGAGCGCGATCGTCCGGTGGCGCACGCCGAGCGCCGCCGCCTGGGAGGCGGCGCAGGGGATCTCGCGGGCGTTGTGCTTCGACCCGTAGTCGAAGCTGACCGCCGCGACGGCGTCGTGCCCGCCCCTCGCCCAATGAAGCGCGGTCACCGAATCCATCCCTCCGGAGCAGAGCACGACGACTTTCATGATTTGAATAATGGCCCGTATCGAAATTGAATTCCAAAACAAACCATGGCAATCGCCGCAAATATGCCCGAAAATCGCAAGAGGTGAGCGATGCTGATCCTTCATGACCCCCGGTGCGCCGATTACGGCGATCCCGAGCGCCCCGAGCGCGGCGAGCGGGTCCTGCGCTCGGCGAAGCACCTGCGCGCAGCCCATCCCGGATGGAGGTGGATGGCCCCCTTGACTTCGGTTTCCGACGAATCGCTCCTTTTGGCCCACACACCCGCCCACATCGAGCGGCTGGCGGAGGCAAAGGACTTCGATTCGGATACGCCGTACTTTCCAGGCATAGCCGCCCACGCGCGCCGGTCGGTCGCGGCGGCGATCGAGGCGGTCAGCCACGCGCTCGACCGGCATGCGCCCGTTTTCTCGCTCATGAGGCCGCCGGGACACCACGCGACCGCAAACGCGGCGATGGGCTTCTGCTACCTGAACCAGGTCGCGGTGGCCGCGCTCGTGGCGCAGCGCGATTTCGGGGCCGTGCGGATCGCCGCCTGGGATTTTGACGCCCATCACGGGAACGGAACCGAGGCCATCTTCATGAACAAGCCCGGGCTCCTGTACTGCTCGGTTCACGAGTATCCGGCCTATCCGGGGACAGGCACCTGCGACATTGGCAATTCCCGCAACTGGCCCATCCACCCGCTCGCGCCGCGGCATGACCACATGGCGGCCCTACGGGCCTCCTGGGATGCGATCGTCGGCTTTCGCCCCGACCTGGTCATCGTATCGGCCGGCTTCGACGCCTATGCAAGGGATCCGATCACCTCGATGACCCTCGAACGGGAGGATTTCGCGGAACTGGGCGCCTGGCTTCACTCGAGCGGTCTCGCGGCCGCCGCGATCCTCGAGGGCGGCTACAGCGAGGACCTGCCGCTCCTGATCGACGCCTTTCTCACCGGCTGGACCCGCGAATGAATTCGGATGCACCGATTGCCGGCCGCAAAGCCGAAAGGACCCTCCCCGGAATTCGGCAAACCGTTTAAGAATCGCCCTCCGCGGGTCGATTGTCCAACCTGTGTGACTGTTGAAATGATTTCCCGATTCCTGCCGCATCCGGTCCGCCGCCTTCTTGGCGTGAAGACCCGCGGGCGCCCCCCCTCATACGAGTTGATCGACCAACCGGGCCAGCTAGGTCCGTTTCTGGCGGCGATCGACGGCGTGGACGAGGTGGCCCTGGATACGGAGGCGGACAACATGTTCCACTACCGGGTGCGCGTGTGCCTGCTCCAGTTTCTGGTGGCCGGCAATGTCTATCTCGTGGACGTCGTGTCGGGCATGGACCTCAAGCCGCTCTGGCCGCGCCTCGCGCGCAAGCACCTGATCATGCACGGCAGCGACTTCGACCTCCGGCTGCTCCACGACCTTTGCGGTTTCCGGGCGCAGAGCCTCTTTGACACGATGCTCGCGGCGCAGCTCCTGGGCCGCCAGCGCATCGGGCTGGCTTCGCTCCTGGAGGACCATTTCGACGTCCAGCTCGACAAGAACGGCCAGAAGGCGAACTGGTCGCGCCGGCCGCTGACGCCCAAGCTTCTCGATTACGCGGCCCTGGACGTCTGGTACCTGCCGGCGCTGCGCGATCTGCTGACGCGCGATCTCGAGCGCCTGGGGCGGATGGACTGGCTCGACCAGCAGTGCCGCGCCCAGATCAAGGCCGGGACCGACGGTTTTTCCGAACACGGGGAAAACGACTGGCGCATCGGAAAATCCGAGTGGCTCCGCGGGCGCGGCCTCACGGTGCTGCACGCCGTCTGGCACTGGCGCGAACAGCAGGCGCAGCGCATCGACACCCCGCCGTTCAAAATCTGCTCGAACGACACCCTTGTGAAGATCGCCGGGGCGGCCGAGGGCAACAATTCCCCGGAGTCCGTCCTGCGCGGGATCAATCTCGGCAAGCGCCACAACCGGCTGCTCGAATCGCTCGAGGCGGCCGTTAAAGCGGGCCTGGAGCGCAATCCCCAAACGCTCCCGCGCCGGCCGGGGCGGGATCCGAACCACATACCGCTTTCCCAGGCGGACATCGCCCGCATGGAGAGAATCAAGACCGAGCGCGATGCCCTGGCGGCGCGCCTGGGGATCGAGTCCACCCTGATCGCCAACCGCTCGCAGCTTGCCCAGATTGCGCGCGATCCGCGCAGGCTCGACGACCTCCTTCTCCCCTGGCAGGCCGAACTCCTGCGCAAGCAGCCGTCGATTAAGGCGGAGTGAACCGCGACCTGACGCCCAATTCCAATATCGCCCGCCACCTGGGCGCGATGGCGGCGGCGCAGTCGCAGATTCCCGCCCTTAAGGTTCCGCGCGGGAGAACGCGCGCGGGCGGGATCGACTACCTGACGCTCAGTTTCTCCGAACTCGACTCGGAGGTGTCGGCCTGGGTCGCGCGGCTCGGCGCACGCGGGCTCAGGCGCGGGGACCGCACGCTTCTCATGGTGCGCCCCGGCCTTCCGCTGATCGCCTGCGCATTTGCCCTGTTTCGCGCAGGCGCTGTGCCTGTCGTCATCGATCCCGGGATGGGGCTTGCAAGCTTCCTTCGGTGTGTCGCGGGGACAAGGCCGCGCGCCCTCGTCGGAATACCGCTCGCCCAGGCCCTGAGCCGCATCCTCCGGGGCGCCTTTCGAAGCGTTGAAGTCCGCGTTCCGGTCAGTTCCTCGCTGACATCGAGGCTCAACAGGGAAGGCGGCCCGTCCCGGCCCGCCGGCCCGGAAATCGCGCAAAACGCGCCGGGCGACCTCGCGGCGATCCTCTTTACAAGTGGTTCCACCGGAGCGCCCAAGGGCGTCCGCTACGAGCATGGGATGTTCGACGCCCAGGTGCGGCTGATCCGCGAGACCTATGGCATCGAGCCCGGTGAGATCGACCTGCCGCTGCTGCCGATCTTCGCCCTTTTCAATCCGGCCCTCGGCATGACCACCGTGGTGCCGGAGATCGACCCGCGCAGGCCCGCCGCGGCGGACCCCTCCCGCATCGTCCAGGCAATCCGGCAGGAAGGGGTCACCAACTCATTCGGTTCCCCCACCCTGTGGCGAATCGTGTCCGACCACTGCAGGGAGCGGGGAACGAGCCTGCCGAGCCTGAAGCGGGTTCTTTGCGCGGGCGCCCCGGTGCCCGCGGCGCTGTGGGCCTCATCCCGGGACTTCCTGCCGAACGGAAGGCTGCACAGCCCGTACGGGGCAACGGAGGCCCTGCCCGTCACATCCATCGCGGCCGACGAGCGCGAGTCGCTCGGACCATCGCCCGGAGCCTGCGTCGGGAAACCGGTCGCCGGAATCGGCGTAAAGATCATCGCGATCGCCGACCGTTCCATCCCGGCGCTTTCGCAGGCCGACGAACTCCCGGCGGGCACGATCGGCGAAATCATCGTCAGCGGCCCGGTCGTCACCCGGGAATACGACGGGCCGCCCGAGCTCACCGCGGCGGCAAAGATCCGGGATGGCGACGTCACCTGGCATCGCATGGGCGATTGCGGCTACCTGGATCATTCCGGGCGGTTGTGGTTCTGCGGGCGGAAGGCCGAGCGGATCGAGACGGCCGAGGGAACCCTTTTTACCGAGCCTTGCGAACAGGTGTTCCGGGGCCATCCCCGCGCAGGGCGCTGCGCCCTGATCGGGCTGGGCCCGCCGGGGCGGCAGGAACCTGCGATCGTTGCGGAAACGGCGCCCGGGAGTCGGGGCGAGGCGGCCTCCATCGCCAGGGAGCTCCGCAAGCTGGCCCTCGGAAACCCGCTGACATCGAAGATTCGCAGATTCTATTTTCGCCCCCGCTTCCCGGTCGATGTCCGCCACAATGCGAAGATCCACCGGCTCGCCCTGGCCCGGTGGGCCGCCCGGCGATCCCCGGCGATGCCCGACGAATGAGCGCGCCCCCGCCCGCCGCCTCTCCCCGGGAACCGGTCCTCGTGACCGGAGGAACCGGTTTTCTCGGCCGGCGAATCGTCGAGCGCCTTCTCGTCCAGGGCCGCCCCGTGAGCGTCCTCGCGAGGACCCCCGCCCCCGACCTCGAAGCGCGCGGAGTGCGGTTCATCCGCGCCTCGATCGAGGACGCGGACGCCGTCCAGTCCGCCTGCGCGGGGACAGGCACCGTTTTTCACGTCGCAGCGAAAGTCGGCGTCTGGGGCCGCTACGCCGACTATTTCCGTGTGAATATCCTGGGAACAAGGGCTGTTGTGGCCGGGTGCCGGAAGGCGGGTGTCCCCCGGCTCATCTATACGAGCACCCCAAGCGTCGTCTACAATGGGCGGGATCTCGCCGGGGCGGACGAGTCTCTACCGCTGACGACAAGGTGTCCGAGCCCCTACCCCCTGACCAAGGCGATCGCCGAACGCGAGGTGCTTGCGGCAAATTCGCCCGGGCTTAAGACGATCTCCCTCCGCCCGCACCTGATCTGGGGTCCCGGGGACCCCCACTTGATTCCCCGCCTGCTTGCGCGGGCGCGCTCCGGACGCCTCCGCATCGTCGGATCCGGCCAGAATCGAGTCGACCTGGTTCATGTCGAGAACGCCGTGGACGCCCACCTTCTCGCCGAGGCATCCCTGGCCGGGACCCTTTCTTCCGGACCGGGTTTCGTGCCTCCGCCGCCTGCATGCGGCCGCGCCTACTTCATCACAAACGGCGAGCCCGTATCCCTCTGGGCCTGGATCAACGAGCTCTTATCCGCACTCGGCCGACCGCCGGTCACGCGTCGCATCTCCCTGCCGGTGGCGACCGCGGCCGGCGTGGCCTGCGAGGCGGCCTGGCGCATCCTGCCGCTGTCCGGCGAACCCCCGCTCACCCGCTTTATCGCCGCCGAACTCGCCAAGGAACACTGGTTTGATATTTCCGCGGCCCGGCGGGACCTCGGGTACTTCCCCCGCATCAGCATGGCCGCCGGAACGGCCGAGCTCGTAGAGTGGATCAAGGCCGCGGGGATTTAACCCGTTGGCGCACCGCCTCGAACAGTGCGATGATCGTAGCCATTGCCACATTGAGCGAGTCGGCCTGGCCGGCCATCGGGATTCGAATGCACAGATCGGCGTTCCTAAGCCAGAATTCGCTCAGCCCGTATTGCTCGCTGCCCATCACGACCGCCAGCGGGCCGCGCAAGTCGGCTTCGGTGTAGGGCAGCTCCGCTGCAGGTGTTGTCGCCGCGATTCGAATCTTCCGGCCGCGCAGCCATGCCGAGACCTCGGGGCCTTCGGCCACCGCGCACGGCACCGAGAACAGGACGCCCGTCGAGGCCCTCACCACATTCGGGTTGAAGAGGTCCGTCACCGGGTCGCAAACGATGATTCCGTGGCACCCGGCGGCGTCTGCGCTTCGCAGGATCGTGCCCAGGTTGCCGGGCTTCTCGATCGCTTCGACAACCAGAAGAAAAGGAGGCGCCGCCCCATCCGGCGGCAGGAATGCTCCCAATTCGGCCAGGGTGGTCTTCCACTGGGGCGCGACCGCGAGCAGCCCGTCCGGCCGCTCCCGGTAAGCCGCCTTCGCGAACGCTTCCTTCGACAGTTCGACGGGCTCCGCCCCGGCCGCGGCGGCCCGGGAAATCAGCTCCGGCTCATTCGCGCCCAGAAACCAGTCCGGCGAATAATAAAGTTCCTTAAGTTTCGCTCCCTTCTCAATCGCGCGGCGGATTTCCCGATAGCCTTCCACCAGGAACACGCCCGCCTCGTCGCGCGACCGGCGGTCGCGCAGCTTCACGAGCTGCTTCACCCGGGGATTTTGCGGGCTTGAGATCTTTTCAACGGGCATGGGCGTTCATATGATCACAGCCCCCGCGGAGAGCACGGCGAAAATGGCACCGATGCCGCACAATCGGCGCGTCTGACACGAATCCGGGACTTTATGCCAAGCCGCGCCAAGACCCTACTGTGCGCGGACCGATACGCTCGCAATCTTCTCATCCGATTGCATCAGGATTCTCCATTCCGTCGACCCGTGCTCGAACTTCACCTCATAAATGTCGGCGCCGCCCGGACCGACGCCTTTGAATGTAACGGATTCCACGGCGCCAAGCCGGGCCATCATGGCCTTGAGTTGCGGCAGCTGCTGGCGGGTAACATAGGCGAGGCCCGAGCTCATCTTTTCGTATTTCGGTTGCCCCAGCCGGAGCTCGTCGATGTCGCGGCGCAGCGCGGCCTCCGTTCTGGGATCCTGTGTCTGGCCTTTGAATCGTTGGATGGCGGCCGCAGCAGCATCCGCAATTTCCTTGGTCTCTGTCTCGATCTGCCTGAACTCGGCTTCGCTTAGCCGGTTCGCCGCCTGGTCCCGGCCGTTCTGATGCAAGATCAGCTGGCTTGGCACTCCTTCGGCGTCGGGCTTCGCGAACTCGATTTTTGCATCCACCACTTTCGCAAAGAACATCGTCTCGGATTCCGGGAAAACGGGGACCGCCTTTTGATTCCCCAGCTTTATCAAGAGTTGGCCTCCGTCCAGCGTGACCAGCATGTTCAAACCCGGGGCCATTTGGTAGGCGCCCACGTAGTGTGCCAATGTCTCCGGCGGGACTTCGACGGACTTTATTTCAGATGACAATTGGACCTGTTGTCCGTGAGCGAGGTCTCCGAGCAGGCCGCCGATGGCCTCGGGCGCCTGGCCGTTCAGATTGCCCAGCACCACCACGGTCACCTGGTCTTCAGGATAGTACGCCAGATAGGTGTTGAAGCCCTCGATGCCGCCGCCGTGGCTGATCACTCGCCGCCCCTCCCTGAATTCGACCATCAGGCCGAAGGCGTAGTTGCCAAGGAACGGGGTGGTCATTTTCCGCAAGGATGCGTCCGACAGCACCTTTCCGCCGAAGAGGCCGCGCTCCCAGCGCAACAGGTCTTCCGTGGTCGAATACAAGGACCCGGCCGAGAACGGAATGCTCATGTCGATGAATCCGGCGTTTCGCGGTCCCCCGCTCCCCGGCGCGTAGCCGGCGGCTCGATGCAGGATGATCGCATCATTCGAATCGTATCCCGAGTCCCTCATTCCCAACGGCTGGAAGATGTTTTCTTGGACAAACTTGGCGTACTTTTGCCCGCTGATTCGCTCGATCAGATAACCCAGCAGGACGTACCCCGAGTTGCTGTACCTCCATTTCGTGCCCGGTTCAAATTCCAGCGGCTTGTCGCGGAAACGCGCCACGAGTTCCTCCGGCGTGGCGGGAAAGGGCTCGCCTTTCGCGTAGTCCGGAAATTCGGTAAAACTCGGAATGCCCGAAGTGTGGGTCAACAGATTGAAGATTGTGATCTTGTCCCAGGCGGCGGGCGCATCCGGATAGTGGCTTTTCACCGGGTCGTCCACCTTTAGCTTCCCGCGCTCCCCAAGGAGCAGGATTGAAGCGGCAGTGAACTGCTTGGTCACCGACCCCAGCCGAAATTTGGTCGAGGAATCATTGGGAACATTCCATTCCAGATTGGCCGACCCATAGCCCTTGCTCAGCACGATCTGGTCGCCGCGGGCGACCAGCACCGAACCCATGAATTGGCCGCGCGCGACATAGGATTGGACGACCTGGTCCATCCTCGCCAAGTCCTGGCCGCGGCCGAAGCTGACAAATGCAAGTGAAAGCAGCAGCAAAAGCAGGGATCGTGGTTTCATGGGTTCATTCAGGCAGCATTTGAATACGAGGTCAGCCCTTCTCTTGAAATTATTGGGGCGCGAGCCACCGTCCCGTCGTTGGTTCCGCTCCGGCGCGCGGGAATCATTGGCCATGCGTCGATTGCCTCGATGCTATTCGCCGGAAGGCTTCGTCAATTGCCAATTCTCAACTTTCAATCCAGGCACGCGGACAAACTCATCGACATTGGCGGTCACCATGACTGCTCCGATGGCCAAAGCATGCGCGGCAATGATCGTATCGCGATCCCCGATTCTTCGTCCGGCCGCCTCAAGGCTCGTTCTGACCATTGCGTAAAATCTCGGAAACTCGGCGCCAAGTCCTTCAATCTCGAGCTGCTTCCGCAAATCGGCGACCCTGCGCGCAAATTTCGTTTCACCGAGCGTTGCGCGGGCCTTTTCCGCCCCAAACTCCAGCTCGGACGCGACCATTACGGATAGCCGCAGTTCTCCTGAAGAAAACGCAGCCGTCATCCGCTCCACCAGCGGTTTTGGGCGGCCGGCCAAATACGCCGAAAAGGCGTTGGTGTCCGGCAGATAGATCATTCCCAAACGCGCTTGATGTTAGGCGCCATGTTGGCGGGTATCTCCGGGAAATCGGGGCAGCTGCCGGCCAGGGCGGCGAATGCCTTTGATCGGCGGGCTTGAGCCAGTTCGTCCTTCACCACAAACCCGTCCGGCATCTTGATCAGCTTTACGGTGTTGGAGGAAATCCGAAACGCCTTTGGAATACGGACTGCCTGGGAATGGCCGGATTTGAAGACCTTTGCGGTCGCGATGGTCATGGTATATACGGTATATACCAAGATGAAGCAGAATGGGTTGGTCGTTCGCACCCATTGAATTTGCCGTTGGAGGAATGCGCCGAGACGGACACCAAGCGAGCCATGACGGGTGGTGGGGTTATAATGGCACATTTTGCAAAAGGGGCTCTGAAATTCGCCCGCTAGGCGCGATCGACGCGCCGCCAACGGGTCTCAAGGACAACGATGGTCACCGCGTAAACGGCCACGATCACTGCCGGCACTGCGGTGAAGCGGAAACCGGGGAACAGATACCAGCTTGCTGTCACGAGGGCTGTGCGCGCCAGGGTGTGGAAGGTGCCGATCCAATGTCCGATTATCCAGGAGAACGGCAGCCACATCAAACCGCTGAGAATGCCAACCGATAGGGGCAGCGAGGTGTAGTCTGCGCGAAAGAATGGAATGGCGATGGCGAAAACCAGCACCGCCTCGCCAACGGTGCGAAGGAACAGCCCATCGAACGCGTTTTTGGGCCGCCGCTTGTCCAGGAAATTCTCCCCTGTAAAACGGGAGAGGAAAATGCCCAGATAGAGGATTGAACCGACGGCTCCAAAAAGAACCCAGACCTCCAGGCGGGGCGGAAGGAATAGGCCCGCCACGCCGACTATCGTCCAGGCAACGGCTCCGGCCAGAGGCATCGCCAAGCCACGGCGCTGCGCAAATTCGCGGCGTTGTTCATCCAAGGTTCGCGACGTGCTTGGTGGGATTGTATTTGTCATTTATCTTGGTGGAAGGGGGTTCATCTTCCCGCGGCACCCAATTGTTCAAGCAGGGCCTGCGCACCAGGGAAAGCGGGATCCAACGCAAGTGCTTTCATTGCCTCGGCGCGCGCCTCCGGGCGCGTTTGCGGATCGATCGCGAGCAGGCGCGCGAGGTTGAAGTGGGCGCTCGGGGAATTTGGCCGTTGGCGCACCACCTCCCTCAGCAGGGCGGTGGCTTCCGGCAGCCGCCCGCGCCGATAGTAAAGCACCGCGAGATTCGTCAGCGCTTCGGCGTAGCCTGGAGCGATGCGGATCACCTCCTTGTAGTGGGCAATCGCATCGTCCTCGCGGCCGGGCTGCAGCGACAGCAAGGCCGCCAGGTTGTATTGCGCCACGTACAAGTCGGGATCCAGCTTGACGGCGGCTTCGAGCTGGGCCTGGGCCTTGGCGGCGCCCCCGGGCCCGCCCAGCAGCTCGTACGAAAGGTGGTAACGGGCGAGGGCGTTCCCAGGCCGCTTCGCCACGTTGTCGGTCCACAGGGCCAATGTGCTCCGGTAGTCGCGGTTTCGGGCGACGGTCAGAGCCGCAAAGGCCAGGGCCGCGATGCCCAGGACGACGAGCGCCGGGCGCGGCCGCCACAGGTAGAGCCCCGCGGCGACGAGAATCCACAAGGGCGCCAGCGCAACATACATCCGGTGCTCGACGATCATGTCGACGGTGCCGGGAACAATCGAAGTGACGGCCAGAATTGAGAAGAACCAGAAACCGAAAAACCCCATCTCCGGCCAGCGAACGAGGGCGACAACGGTCAATGCCAGCAGCGGCACGACGACCAGCGCCGTGGGCAGGGCGGCCGCCGCGTTCGGCAGCCAAAAAGTCCCGTACTGGAAGATCAAGGGATGGGGGAAGAAGGCCAGCTTGAGGTAGGTGGCGATCGCCGGAAATTGCGTCAGCCAATAGGGCATCCAAGCGGCATGAGCGGAGAATCCACCGGTGCTGCCGTCGCGGTCACCGCCCAGACTGGCCACAAGCCAGAACAGGATCAGCCAGGTACCGAAAAGCGCGCTGTAAAACAGTCTCTTCGAAGCCAATGCCCGGCGGAAGGAACCGGCAAGAAACGTGCGGTCGAACAAGAGCACAACGACCGGCGCAGAGACCATGACTTCCTTTGCCATCATGCCAAGGGCGCAGGCGACTACGGCCAGCACGCGCCAGAGCCCGGGACGGGGCGAATCCGCGGACCGCAGGAAGAGCCAAAGTGTCAGGAAATAACACAGGCCCATCAATGATTCCGCACGCTGGATGACATAGGCGACCGCCTGGGTCTGCAGCGGGTGGAGGGCCCACACCGCAGCCACGACAAAGGCCAGTCCGGTGGCGTGCGGTTCGAACCGCCCGGCCCACCGGGGCAGCCGTGCAAGCCGGCGGACGAAGCCGAAGAGGGCAAGCGCCGCGGCCACGTGCACGAGCACGTTGAAGATATGGAAACCAACGGGATTCCGGCCGCCGAGGGCGTAGTTGAGGGCGAGGGACAGGCTGACCAGCGGTCGTCCGCTGGTCGTGTTGACCGCCGCGGGCCGGTCGAGAACGGATGAAAGATGCTCCAGCGAAGTGCTCTGAACGATGGTGGGAATGTCATCCCAGACAAAGGCGCCGTGCAGTGAGTTGAAGTACGCTGCGACGACGACTCCGGCCAGCACGGCGGCCGCAAGAATCTGGCGGGGGCGGGAGACCGTTTGAGGAATATTATTCATCCGCCAGACGCGCAATTCGGCACGGTGAAGACAAGCCCCCCATTCCGGGCGATGCCATCCGAAAATCGCGGGTGTGGACTTCGCAGCCGGGGTCGATATTGAAAACAGTTTCCCACTCGTGTCCCGGAAGAAAAAATTCAACGACCGGCCTTTCGCGTACCACCAGGAGATAGAGTTGGAGGTTTCCACGCTCACGAACCTGGGCCTGGGGTTGGGACGGGTCTCGATTTCGAACCTCGAACCCGAAGACAAGTCCTGGGTCGTCATGGTGCCCTTCGCCCTTCCGGGCGAGCGCGTCCGGGCGCGGGTATTCCGGAACCACAAGAACTATTCCGAGGCGGATTTGGTCGAGGTGCTCGCGCCCTCGCCCGAGCGGGTCGCCCCGGCCTGCCCGCTCTTCGGCCGCTGCGGCGGATGCCAGTACCAGCACCTCAACTACCCCGCCCAGTTGGCCTGGAAACGCCGGCAGGTGGCCGAGCTTCTCGAGCACATGGCCGGAATCTCGTTTCCCGTCGATCCGCCCGTCGGCTCGCCCCGGGAATATGGCTACCGCTCAAAGATCACGCCGCACTTCAACTCGCCGAGGCCGGGGGAGGCGGGCGGGTTCCCCATCGGTTTTCTGCGCCAGGGCACCCGTTTCGACATCATCGACGTGCCCCAATGCCCGATCGCAACTGAGGGCATCAATTCGAAGCTGCACGATTTGCGCTCGGAAGTCCGGGCTCGGGCCGCCGCGGGCGGGTTCGAGCGCGGCGCCACGCTCATCCTGCGCGAGGCGGGCGGCTCGGTGGCGACCGACTTCGAGGCCCGGGTCACGGAGGAGATCGCCCTGCCATCTTCAGCCAGGCTTCGGCTTCATTTTCTCGCGCGCGATTTCTTCCAGAACAACCCCTTCATCCTCCCCGCGTTCATCGAGCACGTCCGCTCGGAGGCGGCGGCCACGGGCGCGCGGTATCTCGTCGACGCCTATTGCGGGAGCGGGCTGTTCGCCCTGGGGGCGGCCGGGGCGTTTGAACGCGTCGCGGGCGTTGAAATCAGCGAGACGAGCATCGCCTGCGCGCGCGAGAACGCGTCGGCCAATGGGATCCTGAACGCCTCCTTTGTCGCGGGCGACGCGGCTCACGTCTTTTCCGGTCTCGATTTTCCGGCGGCGGACACCGTGGTTGTCATAGATCCACCCCGCAAGGGCTGCGACGAATCGTTTCTCGACCAGCTCTTTCTGTTCAAGCCTAGGGCGGTCGTTTACGTCAGCTGCGATCCCGCGACCCAGATGCGCGACCTGGGCCCGTTTCTAACCGCAGGCTACCGGCCGGCCCGGATACAGCCCTTCGACCTTTTTCCGCAGACCCGCCACCTCGAATGTGTCGTCACGCTGGCCCGGTGAGCGCCGCGTAACCCCCTCACC
This sequence comes from Opitutaceae bacterium, assembly GCA_050015855.1. Classification (GTDB taxonomy): domain Bacteria; phylum Verrucomicrobiota; class Verrucomicrobiia; order Opitutales; family Opitutaceae; genus Palsa-1447. Next base: position 40,713 of record JBEKAO010000034.1, read on the forward strand.
TAAACTCGATCCATTCCGCCGAGGAGTACTTCTCCACCAAGGCCCCCAGCTCTTCTTCATCCAATTCGGGCCATGGTTTGGCCTCGGCCGGACAGCCGAGCGCGGTCCCGAGGCGCGCCGCAAAATCCTCAAGAAAAGCGTCCCAATCGACCGCCACCGGTCCGGTTGCGGCGCGCGAGATCGAGCCCTGGAAAAGCAGCCCGCGCGCGTTTCGCTTCTGGGCGGCTCCGGCGATCTTCGCCCTGGTTTGCGAGTGGAGGACATCGCCTGGCTCCGGCCTTTGAAAGCAGATGCCGGGCGCAAGAACCGCTCCCGGATCCGGCGTCCCCGCCGGACTCAGCTCGGCCGGAACCCCCTGCCGGTGAAGCGATTCAGCGAGGCATTCGTGGATCGCCCTGTAGCTTCGCAACGCGGGCTCCTTCTCGAGAGGATGGCCCCGCGGTATTACAACGGAGTAGGTCCAGTCATCGCGGTGATCGACAATTCCGCCACCGGTCGGGCGGCGGCAAAGGTCAAAAGGCCCCCCGGGGGGAAGCTTAGAGCGCACCCATGCTATCTTCTGGCTGTAGCCGAACGTGGCCGACGGGCTGCGCCACCCGTAATGGCGCATGCGCGCCACCCCGGCATTCGGGTAGCGCTGCAACAGCAGGAAATCGACCGCCATGTTCTCGGCGGCGCCGGCGATCCGCACCGGCAGCACCTCGAGGGCGCTCATCACAGGAGTTCGGGCGCCAGCTGCCAGGCCGCAGCCCATTGGCCGATGCCCTGCCCGCGGACGGGCTCGAGCGCGAGGATCGCGCACTTGCGCAGCACAAATGCGCACGGATGCACCGCACCGCTCACAAGGAGTGTGCCAAGCACCTCGAGGTGGGGATTGTGCCCGACGAGGGCCAGCGGAAGCTCCGCGTCGCGCAGCCGCGCGGCGATCATACCGGGCGGATCATCTGAAAGCAGCCCCTTCATCTCGCGAAGCGAGGCCCCCCGGCCCAGTTCCTCCGCGAGCCCGGCCGCGGTTTGCCGGGCCCGTACGAGCGGGCTATGCCAGACCTCGCGAAGATCCAGGGCCTTCGACTCATTCAGGAACCGCGCCATGTGCTTGATCTGCCGGAATCCCTTGGGGCTCAATGGCCGCTCGGCGTCGACGTCCCCGTCAAGGGCGTCGGCATGGCG